>JANQPY010000021.1 GCA_028285245.1 Gammaproteobacteria bacterium
CGGCGGGCGGCTCGCCCCCGAGTTGCTGGGGGCTTTGGCCCGGCATCGAGCCACCGCGTGCACGCCCGCCCGCGGACTTAAGCGCACCGGCCACGCCGAAGTCGGCAAGGAATGCGGTGCCGTGTTCATCGAGCAGAATGTTCGAGGCCTTGAGATCGCCGTGAACAATGCCCTGGCGATGCGAGTAATCCAGCGCGTCACAGACGAGCAGCAGCCTGGGCAGTAAACCGCGAAAGGAAGCACCCCGCGAAGCGGCAAGCGTGCCACCCTGCACGAGCTGCATGGCGATGCCGTAGTACGGCGCCGCCTCGACGAAATCGTAAACGGCCACGATATTGGGGTGGCTGAGCGACTGCACGCGCAGAAATTCTTCGTGCAGGGCATCGATGCGGGCGGGCTCGGCGGCGAGCTCCGCATCGATGATTTTCAGTGCGATAGATCGGCCGCGGTGCTCATCGCGGGCGACCCAGACTTCACCCATACCACCGGAACCCAGCGGTTGTTCGAGGCTGTACCGGCCGGCAAGCTGCTTGCCTGTGCTTAGTGCCACGACGGCGTTCGCTCAGTCATTGCTTTGCTGGTCGCGCGCCCGCAACGCGTGCTGCCGATGCGAGCGGTGGCTAGCTGCCGGAGGCAGCGTCTGTGGGAGTCGCCGATTCGCCGGGCAAGGCGAGCCCCGTCTCCTCGGCATACAGATCGCGCAGCAGCTTGCGCCACTCGCGATACTTTTCCTCGGCGGTACCGGTCAGCCGGCGCGTCTGACCTTCAACTTCGATTACCAGCGGCTCCGCCTCGGACTCAAATGAGCGGCCCAGCTCGCTGATGGAATCGCGGTGAAGCTCAGCCTCGGCAGACTTGCCGAAACCGCTCTTGATGCCCTCGATGCCGCCGATGATGGCGGTGGAGGTGATCGCATTGTTGCTACCGTCGTTCGCTTCATACGCCACCGCACCCAGGATGGCAGCCAGACCAAGCAGCTGGCGCAGTCGAGCTGAACGCTTGAGCTCCTTGTACTGCAGAGTTTCACCGCGCGAGAGGCGCCGCCAATCTTCATACGGTGTGCCGAGTTCGAAATACAAACCCGCGTAGTACTCGTTGAGCGTATCCATCAGCGCGTATTCACGCTCGCGTACCGCGCGCATCCGCGCCAGCGTCGGATCGCCGTTGGCCGGCAACCGGCGCACAGAAAACTGGCCTTCCGTCTCGTTCAGGTATTCACCGAACGCAACGGGCACCAGGTCCGCACCAAAGCGCAGCTCCGCGACGCGCCGAATCTCAATCAGCTGCTCGCTGGTGATGCGCTGACGCGCAACGAGCAGATCGTTAGCGATCTCGTTGTAAATATTCTGATAGGGATCCTGCGTGAGATCGCGGTAGCTGGAGTAGGCCTTCTCAGGCACCTTGGTTGTGTAAGTCTTGTTGAACCACTCACGCCCCGTGGCATCCCAGGCGCCAACACGCACCGCCACTGACAAACCATCGGACTCATCGATCCGGCCCCAGACCAGCAGGTCCATGTGCTCGGACTGCTCTGGCAGCACCCAGACCGAACCCCAGTAGCCGCTTTCTTCCAGCGTCTTCTTCAGATGCACCGGCATGTAGCGGGCTTCGGCGCGGCGCACCTCCGGGAATACCCAGTCAGTGGGCGTCTGCTGATCGGCGGGCACGCCCGGGTCGAACAGCATGATGCCGACATCCAGCAACGCCTCAGGCGTAACTTCGGTCTCAGCCCGCACCAGATCAACAGACTCGTAAGTCACCTTCGATGGCGACGCGCAGCCGGTGATGACAAGCGCGAGCAGCAGCGCAAAGGCGTGCAATGCTTTGGTGGTTACTGCGCTACGCATCACTGGATTACTGCTGCTTGCTCGTAAGTTATTTCTTCAGGCCGGTATGCCGACGGTACTCTTCCCACAGCGCCTCGCGGATGTCGGGATCGGTTTCCGCCATTGCGGCCTCGCGAATCTGCCGTCCGACCTGGTCGTCCGCCGACCCGTCGGTGGGGATGTCGTCCGGAATATTGGCCACGTTCGCGCCATCGCGTTCGCTGCCCTTATCGGCGTCGCCGTCGATGCCACTTTGCACGTCGGACTGTCCGGCCCCCGCGGTCTTGCCGGCATCACTCTGTGACTGGCCGGTTGAGGGCTGACCACCCGACTGGCCACCGGGTCCGCCGGCGGCAACATCACCACCTGGAAGACTGGCCACGCCCCCCGGCAAACCGGGCCCGCTGACGCCACCACCGTCGCTACCCTCCACCTGGGCCGCATCCTCAGCCTCGCGCTGTTTGGCACCGCGGCCTGAACCACCCCCGCTGGCTGCGATGACTTCGCGCTCACGGCCAATCATGCCGTCGAAATCGCCAAGTGACTCGTCGAAGATATCTTCTAGCTCACCGGATCCGTACCCGCCTGGCCCCGCACCCCCGGCAGAGCCCTGCCCGGAAGTCGACCCGGTGCCACCGGCAGCGCCTGCGGTGCCGGAAGCACCGCCCGGTTTGCTGCCCGATGAGGCGCCTGAGGGCCCGCCTGGCATACCGCCACTTTCACCTGACATGCCACCCGGCATACCTGCAGGATTGCCGCTCGTGCCGGGCATGCCGCCGCCGCTCGAACCGCCAGCGGGAGAAGGCAGCCCGCCGGCACCACCGGCGCCCGAGGTTCCCCCGGACTGACTACCCGGGGTTCCGCCTCCGGTGCTCCCAGAGCTGCCGCCCGGCGAGGACAGTCCACTTGAACTGCAGCCGGCCAGACCGACCGCAATGACCGCCATCAGGGCCAGTATCGAACCAGGCCTGGTCATGCTGTGTTGCTCATGCTGCTTTGCCACGGCGCGCGCGAAATCCACAATTCCTCAATTATATAGGTCGGGCCGCTGCGGGGCCTTAGGCGTTGGAGGGTTTTGGCAGCCGTTAAGTTCAATGCGGCGTGGAAACCTTGCCCGCCGCCGGCAGCCTGCTAGGATGCCTCGCCGGGCGCGCGCGCCGCGGAGCCGCCGGACTTAGTGCGGCGTAGTATGCAAAGACGGGCGGCCGGCACGGGGTCGCAACAGGGGTACCCCATGTCCCAGGAAGCGACCGCCGAGTCGAAGATCGGCTATCTCTGGCTGCAGCCAGGCGTCTCACGACGTAACGGCTACACCCTGTTGTTTGCAGGCCTGACGGCGATCCCGTTCATGGCCTTCATCAACATTATTCAGCCCATCATTCTTGAGGTGGCGCTGGGTATCCCCCGCGAATCGCAGGGCGCACTCACCGCTAACCTGGCGGTGGCGCAGGAACTCATCATTCTGGCGCTCGTCAGTCCGATCGGCGCGCTGTCGGATCGCATCGGGCGACCGCGGATCGTAAGTTGCGGCTACCTGCTGCTCGCCGCCGGTTTTTTCGCCTACCCCTGGGCAACGGAAGTCTGGCAGCTCACGGCTATCCGGTGCGTGTATGCCGTTGGCGTTGCCTGCGTAGTCGGCTCGTACTCACCCCTGCTGGCTGACTACCCGGCTGAGAAATCGCGCGGAAAGTTCATCGCCCTCATGGGCGTGCTAAACGGGCTTGGCATCCTGATACTCGCTGTTGTCGGCAGCAACCTGCCCCGATGGCTGGAAGCTGCCGGATACTCATCGCTTGATGCAACGCGCATCGCGATGGCGCTCATAGCGATCATCTGTGTGGCCAGCGCGGTAATCATGCTCACCGGATTACGCGGCAAGACCGGCCATGAAGAACACTCCAGTACGCCTCTGCTGCAGCTCCTGCGTGAGGGTCTGGGTGCGGCCCGCAATCCGCGCATTGCCGTCGCGTATGCATCGGCATTCGCCGCCCGCGGCGATGTTGTCGTCGTGGGCACCTACGTGGCGTTATGGGTATCGCAGGCGGGCATTGAGTCCGGGATGTCCCCGGCCGAAGCACAGGGCCGGGCTGGCCAGGTCATCGGCGTGGTTCAGGGCGCGGCGCTGCTGGTAGCCCCCCTGCTTGGCATCCTCAATGACCGGGTTGATCGCGTCACCGCGCTGGTGATGGGTATGCTGATGGCCTGTGCGGGCTATATGGTATTCGGTCTGCAACCCGAATCATTGGGTCAGTTTGTGTTCATCGCGGCTATCGCGCTGGGCATCGGCCAAATGAGTTCGATCATCGCCGGACAAACCCTGATTTCGCAGGAGGCAGAACCCCGCATCGCGGGTTCCGTGGTCGGTATGTTCAGCTTTTTCGGGGCCATCGGCACGCTGGTTGGGAGCTGGGTTGGCGGACAGCTGTTTGACCTGTGGCGACCCGGTGCGCCGTTCCTGCTGATGGGGATCTTCAATGGGCTTGTCTTTGTTGCAGCGTTGATTGTCATGGGGATGAACACCAAGGCCCGGGACGCCTGAAACGGATCTGGTAGCATCGTCGCGCCTCAACTCAAGGAAACACTCATGGCGCTGGCCGATACCCTGCAGGAACTGCAATCCAAAACCGGACAAGACATTCACGTTAGCGACTGGCTGACGGTAACGCAGGAACTGGTCAACCAGTTCGCAACGGCGACCGGCGATCACCAGTGGATTCATGTGGACCCTGAACGGGCAGCTGCAGAAACGCCCTACGGCGGCACCATTGCCCATGGTTACCTCACGCTGTCGCTGTATCCGCAGCTGCGCGGCCTGGTCGAAGCGGACAAACCGCTGTTCCCCGGCGCAAAAAACGTCATCAACTATGGTCTAAACAAACTGCGTTTCACGAATGCCGTAAAGGTCGGCAGCCGCATTCGCGCGCGCTGCACACTGGTTGATGCAGCCGAAGTGAAAGGCAGTTTGCAGCTCACCGAGCAGTACACGGTGGAGATAGATGGTGAGGAACGGCCGGCATGCGTTGCGGAATGCATTATGCGGGTCTACTTCTAGCAGGCTGTTGAAGAACCCTCAGCCGGGCCGATACTTCGTTGCGGCTCGCCTCAAAATGCTCATGTATTCGCATATACACTCCGCTTTCTTGGAACCTCTCCTCACCTACCGGGTGAGCCACATTTTGCAGCCGGTTGGCCGTATGCGAGGCGCGCGACGCGTCGAATGTCGGTGATCATTCGCAAGGAGCGCAACGATGTCAGACGGCCAACCGGGGCAAAACCCTCTGGGCAGGGCTTTTGCGGGCGGCTTGCTTTGTTACTCGTCACTCAGGTGGAGCAACCACCTCTCACTCCTCGTGCCGCGCAATCCACCCCGCAAAAACGCTCGTGTGGTCACCCGGTAGGTGAGGAGAGGTTCCCGCCCCGCGCCTCGTCTCCCCCTCGGCTGAAGCTTTTTCAACAGCCTGCTGCACTGCGATTGGCATAGCGCATGAGCGAACCCGAACTTATTGTCGAAACCCAGGCAGGCTGTCTTTCTCTTACGATAAACCGGCCCGCCCAGCGTAACGCGCTGAGCCTCAAGCTACTCGACCAGATCGGCGACGCTTTGCGCGCCGTAGAGGAAGACTATCGCTGTGTTGTGCTCACCGCGGCCGGAGATCGCTGCTTTGCTGCGGGGGGTGACTTAAAGGAACTGGACGCGGTGCGCAGCGAAGCGGAGGCCCGCGAGATGTCGCGGCGCGGACGCCGCGCTCTGGATGCCGTGCGCCAGTGCCCGGTGCCGGTGGTTGGCGCCCTCAATGGACTCGCACTGGGCGGTGGCGCCGAACTGGCGTTAGCCTGCGACCTGCGCGTTGCCAGCCCCGCGGCGGAAATTGGGTTCCTGCAGGGCCAGCTTGCCGTGACCACGGCCTGGGGCGGCGGCATCGACCTGAAGCACGCGATTGGCAATGCCCGCGCGCTCGAGTTGCTGGCCTCAGCCCGGCGCGTTGGCATGGTAGAGGCGCTGGAACTGGGTCTGGTGAGTCGGGTGGCGTCAGAACCTGGAGGCCTCGATGCCGCGATCAACGATGTTATTGGCCCCTGGCTACAGCGCCGGCCCCAGGTTATGCGCGGCTACAAAGCGATGCTGAGTGCTGATCGCGTGGACCTGCACACGCGTCTGGCCCTATTCGAAGAGGATGAGTTTGTGCTCACCTGGACACACGCCGATCACTGGGAGGCGGTTGCCGCGGCGGCTGCCGGCCGCCGATCAGCGAAGTCATCCTAGCAGGCCGTTGAGAAGCTTCAGTCGGCCGGCTAGTCGCGCAGCGCGCGGCGCAGAATCTTGCCGACGGTCGACTTGGGCAGGTCATCGCGAAATTCCACCAGCTTAGGCACCTTATAGGCCGCCAAGTTGTCGCGGCACCAGTCGCGCACGGCATCCACGTCCATAGTGGCCCCGGGGCGCAGCACGACGAATGCTTTGACGACCTCGCTGCCCTCATGAGGGTAACCAATGCACGCGGCCTGATTGATGTCCGGGTGCAGCGTCAGCACGTTCTCAACTTCGTTGGGATACACGTTGAATCCCGATACGAGAATCATGTCTTTCTTGCGATCGACAATCTTGAAGCGGCCCAGCTCATCGACTACAGCGATGTCGCCAGTCTTGAAGAAACCGTCTGCCGTCATCGCGTTCGCCGTAGCCTCAGCGTTCTGCCAATAGCCCGACATCACCTGCGGCCCTGAGGCACACAGCTCACCCGCCTCGCCGAGCGGTACTTCGTTACCCGAGTCGTCGCGCAGCGAAATATCAGTGCCCGGCAGCGGCATGCCGATAGTGCCGGAATAGGCTTCGAGATCCGGCGGGTTAGATGTGAGCACGGGTGACGTCTCTGACAGACCATAACCTTCGAGAATCGCTGTGCCCGTGGCTTCTGCCCACGCTTTGGCGGTGAACTCCTGCACGGCCATGCCACCGGCAGAGACCAGCTTCAGTGAGCTGAAATCGACTGTCCCGATGTCAGGATGATCCACGAGGCTTTGATACAGCGTGTTGACACCCGTCATGCAGGTAAAGGGCCACTTGCGCATCTCTTTTATAAAGGCTGCCGTCTCGCGAGGATCCGTGATGAGAATATTGCGGGCGCCGAGATCCACATAGGCCAGGCAGTTACAGGTCAGTGCGTAGACGTGATAGAGCGGCAGCGCCGTCATCACGATTTCCTGACCTGAACTCAACAGACCAGAGAACCAGGTATTGATCTGGCGCACGTTGGCCACCAGGTTGCCGTGACTTAGCATCGCCCCCTTCGCAAGCCCGGTAGTGCCGCCGGTGTACTGCACACAGGCCAGGTCGGCGGCGGTCAAAGCATGACGCTCCAACTGACTACCCGGCGTTTTCAGCGCGACGGACAAGTCCACGGCCTGCGGCAACCTGTAGGGCGGCACCAGGCGCTTGACGTAGCGCACGGCAAAGTTAACCAGTTGGCGCTTTGGGAAACTCAAATGGTCGCCAAGCTGAGTGACGATGATTTGCTCAACGTCGGTATCGGCCACGATCGACTCAAGTGAGGCCGCCGCGTTGGCAATAATGATGATGGCCCGTGATCCGGAATCGGCAAGCTGGTGCTTCAATTCGCGCGCCGTGTACAGCGGGTTTACGTTAACCGACGCCAACCCTGCCCGAAGAATGCCGTAGAGCGCGATGGGGAACTGCAGGCAGTTGGGCATCATCAGCGCAACCCGGTCACCGCGCTTCAGGCCACAGGCCTGCAGGTAGGCGGCCAGGCTCGCGCTCGCTTCGTCGAGCTCCCGGTAGGTAATGGTCGAACCGAAGTTAGTGAACGCGGGCCGCTCAGGGTGCTCCCGGCAAGTGCGCTCAAGAATTGAGACCAGCGTCTCTTGTGGATCCAGATCCACATTCTCCGGCACGCCAGGAGGGTAGTTTTTGAGCCAGATGCGTTCCATGAATCCCGCACTGAATAAGCCCGTCGGACTCTAGCATGGCCTGCGCGAAGAGGTACGCATTGGACGACAGCGGTGACGCCGTATGTTTGCCAGCGCCGCGAGATTCCTGATACCGTTGCGCGCCATATCCCCCGTTCAGGGGCGGTTCCAGCACATCCAGCCATCCGCGGAGAGCGCCGTGACCGGATCCAGAATCCCCAATTTCTATCGCATGAGTGTCAGAGATCGCGTGCAGGCAGTGCATGAGCGCGGCCTGCTGACGGACAGTGACGTCGATCGGCTTACTGCAGGTGAATTAACCCTGGGCTTAAACGCCGCCGACAAGATGATCGAGAACGTCATCGGCGTGCTCGGGATGCCGATCGGGCTGGCACTGAATTTCCTCATTAATAGTAGAGAGTACGTCGTACCGTTTGCCGTTGAGGAACCGTCCATTGTTGCGGCCGTCAGCGCGGCAGCCAAACTGGCCCGGGCCTCTGGCGGCTTCACCACCACGTCCACGCCCCCCGTACTGATCGGGCAGATCCAGGTGCTCGACTGCCCTGACCTGCAGCGGGCCCGCGCCGCAGTGCTCGAAGCGAAACAGGAAATTCTGGATCTGGCCAACAGCTTCCACCCGCGCATGGTGGCGCGCGGCGGCGGGGCGGTCGATCTGGAGGTGAACAGTTTCCAGATGACCTCGTCAGAGGGCGAGATGTTTGTGGTCAATCTGCTGGTCGACACCCGTGATGCGATGGGCGCGAATCTTGTCAATGGCATGTGTGAGGGCGTCGCCACGCTGATTGAGTCGCTGACCGAAGGCAAGGTGTTTCTGCGCATCCTGTCGAACCTGGCCGATCGCGCGCTGGCGACGGCCGAGGTAACGCTGCCGGTTGAGCAACTTGCCGGCAAAGGCTATGCCGGCGAGCGCGTGCGCGATGGCGTGATCATCGCGGCGGAGTTTGCCTATGCTGACCCCTACCGGGCAGCGACGCATAACAAAGGCATCATGAACGGCATTGATGCTGTTGCCCTGGCAACAGGCAATGACTGGCGGGCGATCGAGGCCGGCGCCCACGCTTACGCTGCCCGGCACGGCCGGTATACCTCTATGTCGCAATGGTGGCAGGACGACGAGGGCAATCTGCGCGGGCGGCTTGAGCTGCCCATGAAGGTGGGCATCGTCGGCGGCCCGCTGGAATCGAATCCTGGCGTCGCGATGAATCTGAAAATGGTAGGCGCGGAGACTGCGACCGAGCTGGCTGAAGTCATGGTGGCTGTAGGCCTGGCGCAAAACTTTGCGGCCCTGCGTGCACTGGCCACCGAAGGCATTCAAACCGGTCACATGACGCTGCATGCACGCAGTGTCGTGAAGGCAGCAGGCACGCCGCCGGGTTTGTTTGACGAAGTGCTTGAGGAGCTGTTGCGCAGCGGTGAAATCAAGGTATGGAAAGCCAAGGAAATTCTTGAGCAGCTCGAACGCCAGTCGCCGACCGGCCGTCAGCGCCGGATAAGCAGCGAAGTCGAAACGGGCGTTGGTTACGGCAAAGTCATTCTGCTCGGTGAGCATGCGGTCGTATACGGACGGCATGCGCTGGCGATGCCCATTCCGCTGGCAATGCGCGCGGTCGTTGAAGACGGTGACAGCGGTGTGCAGCTGATGATTCCTCGCTGGGGTATCGAGTACCAGCTAGCCAAACCGCCGGAGCAGCGGCGGTCTTTCGAACGCGCGGCTGGCGCCATTCTCGACCAGCTGGGCCTGGCCGACCGGCGCATTCGTATTGAAGTCTTTCCCGACGTACCGCGCGGCATGGGTCTCGGCGGATCGGCTGCGCTGGCGGTCGCGATCGTTCGCGCCCTGGATCTGCACTTCAAGCTGGGACTGTCTGACGAGGCGATCAATGAACTGGCGTTTCAATCGGAGCAAATTGCGCACGGCGAACCCAGCGGTATCGACAACACGATGGCCACTTACGGCAAACCCTTGCTGTTTTGCAAAGGTACGCCACCCCTGGTGGAGCCCGTATCCCCCGGCAAGCCACTCGAGCTCGTGATCGGCATGACGCACAAGGAAGGTTTGACGGCCAAAACCGTGGCGCATGTGCGCGCGGCGCGGGAACGTAATCCGCGCCTGTACGACAAGATCTTCGATGACATCGATGGGCTGGTGCGCCAGGCCGTTCCGGCCGTGCACGAAGGCAATATTGAGCAGCTTGGCGAGCTGATGAACGTGTGCCAGGGCCTGCTGAATGCGTTGCAGGTGTCCACGCCCGAGCTCGAGCGCTTGATTGGCATTGCGAGGCGCGCCGGCGCGGTTGGCGCCAAGCTGACCGGTGGCGGTGGCGGCGGCGCCATGGTTGCGCTGTGTCAGGACAATCAACAGGAGGTGCTGGGAGCCATGGAGCGTAACGGCTTTACTGCCCTGCCAATTACACTGGGTGGTGGTGCGTGACCGCTTTACGTCAATCTGTTTCGAGCCCCTCTGAAGCACTAATTCTGGTTGATGACAACGATGCCGAGATCGGCGTGTGTTCGAAGCAGGCTTGTCATGCAGGCGATGGTCTGTTGCACCGGGCGTTTTCCGCGTTTCTGTTCAATCCGAAGGGCGAGCTACTGCTGCAGCAACGCAGCGAGCACAAGCCACTGTGGCCGGGCTACTGGGCGAATAGCTGTTGCAGTCACCCGCGTGAGGGCGAAACGATCGAAGCTGCGGCAAGGCGCCGTGTCAGCGAAGAACTCGGCCTCGACTGCGATATGGAGTTTCTCTACAAGTTCAAGTACCACGCACGCTTTGGCGACGTGGGCTCCGAGCATGAGTACTGCTCGGTATTTGCCGGGTTCTCAACCGGCCAGCCGTCTGCTCATCCCGAGGAGATTGCCGACCTGCGCTGGATTGCGCCAGCCCAGCTAACGGCCGAAATCGCCGCCTCGCCGGAGCGGTTCACACCGTGGCTCAAGCTCGAGTGGGAAGTGCTGTGCCGTGACTATTTGGACGACGTGCTGAAGAAGCAGGAACGTGCGTCATGAACGTCGTGATCACCGGCAGCAGCAAAGGCATTGGCAAGGGCCTCGCCGAGGAATTCATCAAGCGCAGTCACAACGTGATTGTCTCCGGGCGCGGAGAGGCAGATGTTGCAGCGAGCGCTGCGGAACTGAACGGCGTCGGCCCCGGTAAAGCAGCGGGAACCACCTGCGATGTGAGTAACGCTGAGCAGGTTCAGGCGCTGTGGGATTTCGCCAGCAGCAGTTTTGGCACCGTAGACCTGTGGATTAACAACGCCGGTTACGCGACGAGCCGTTTCACAGTGCATGAGCTGCCGGAGAAGCTGGTACACACGCTGATCGACAGCAACCTGAAGGGCTGTGTGTTCGGGTCGCAGGTTGCCATCCGCGGCTTTCGTCAGCAGGGCAGTGGCTCGCTCTACAACATGTTGGGCGGCAGCTTCGATGGCAAGCGCCTGACACCCAACATGGGCGTATACAGTGCAACCAAGGCAGCCATCTATTTGTTGACCAAGTACCTGCTGGCTGAGAACAAAGATCAGAACCTGATGATCGGTATGATCAGCCCCGGCATGCTTATCAGCGACAACTGGTTCGCGGAGCAGAAGCATCTGAGCCAGGAAGAGTGGGAGAAGCTCAAGCCCACGCTCAACGTGCTCTGCGATCACGTTGACACGGCAACACCATGGATCGTTGACGAAGTGCTGGCCAACAAAGAGTACGGCAAGCGCATTGCCTGGCTGACGGGCGGCCGCATTATGAAGCGATTCTTTAACGCCAAGGTTTTAGGCAAGAAGCGGGATCTATTCTCCCGCTACGATTTATAGCAGCCTCGGCCGGCCCAATACTTCGTTGTGGCGCGACTCAAAATGCTCGTGTATTGACGTATACACTCCGCTTTTTCGCCGCCCCACGCCTCGTCTTGCCCTCGCCTGAGGCTGCTCTAAAAACTGCTAAGGGTTGCCGTCGAGACTGGACCGTCGAGTTAACGTGTAGAGAAGACTCGCCAGATCACGTTCGCGCCATCGTCTGATAACAACAGCGAGCCGTCTGGCAATTCCGCCAACCCCACCGCCCTGCCATGGACGCGGCCGCTGGGCTCATCAGCGACGAAGCCGGTCAAGAACGGCTCGACCTCGCCGGTGGGCCGGCCATCTTCAAAAGGCAGAAACACGACATCGGGCCCGATGAACTCGGCCCGGCCAACCCCTGCCCGGCGTGCGACGAACGCACCCTCGCGATAGCGCGAGGGAAATAGATCGCCCTGATAAAACAGCAACCCCAATGGTACGGAGTGCCCGCCCAGAGCAAGATCCGGCACGCGCGCGATTTCCGCCGCAGCACTGACCGCCTCCGGGTCCAGCTCTTGCTGGGTCGGGTCCGGATAAGTGCCAAAGTAGACGTAGGGCCAGCCGTAGAAGGCACCGTCCACCACCTCGGTCAGGTAGTCCGGCGGAACATCCGCGCCGATGCTGTCGCGCTCGTTAACGGTAGTCCATAGACGGTCCGTGACGGGGTCGAAGGCCAGGCCTACGGGATTGCGCAAGCCCGTCGCGTACAGCCGCCGGTCGCTGCCATTGGTGGCAAGCTCCCAGATTGCTGCGCGTTCAGGGTGTTCGTTGCCACCGGCATTGACGTCCGTTGCAGAACCCACGGTGAGGTATAGCCGCTCGCCATCAGGACCCGCAATTACATTCCGCGTCCAATGGTTATTCCACGGATTGCTGGCGTCGCCGCCGGGAATCTCGATGACCAGCTCACCCGGACCATTAAGGGTGAGTGCGCCGGGCGCGTAGCGATAGCGGCGAAGGCTGTCCGTACTCGCCACGTAAAACCAGTCATCCAGCAGCAGCATGCCGAAGGGCTGGTTCAAGCCAGCGGAGCGATCAAGAAATACGGTGCGCAACAGGCCGCGGTCAGTGCGCCGCAAGAGGATGATGTTGTCGGCCGAAGGACCAAAAATGCCCTGCCGGGTCAATTCCTCAGTCACTTCCGCCGGAAAACCACCCATGCTCTCGGTGCGCGCCTGCGCGACGAGCACGTCGCCGTTCGGCAACACGTACAGCCAACGGCCGGCATCAAAACCGTCTGCGAACAGCTCAACAGCGAAACCCTGAGGCGCCGAGGGCGTCAATCCGTTCGGCCAGCCAACGACAACTGGCCGTTTAAAGGATGCACCGCCAAGTGGCGGCAGGTCAGGGACCGGGGGGCCGTCAACGGAACGGCCTGCTGACGCACCTGCCAGCAAAATCGAGAGCAAGCCGATAATCCAGCGCTGCATGCGCTGAATAATAACGGAGTCGTGAGGCCGAGGCCGCTACTTAGACAGACTGATGGCTTCGGCCAGGGAATCGATTACCTGAATGACACGCGCCACTGGACACTGGTGCCACTGACAAAGGCATCTATCGCGCTGGGCTCCTCTGCCTCCAGGCTGGCCAGCATCTCCTGAGCAAACTGCTTCCTCTCATCGCCGACCTGTGCTTCGGGCGTGCGATCTGCGACGTCTGCCGGCTCCAGATCCCAACGCGTGGCAGGTACGGCAACGGCCTGTCTTGATTCTGACTGATCTGTTGCGGCCGGCGGGATTGATGCAGGCCGCTCGGGCACATCAAGATGGGCCGGCAACGAAGCTGAGGCGACAGCAAGCCGCTGAAGGTCGGTCGCAGTAGCAACACCTGAACCGGCACCCCAACACAAAACACTGATGACCAACGGCCAGCAGCGGCTCACACTGAATCGATACAACCGCACCCCAAACTCCGTTACCGGCCGCGCCGCCAGTACTTGCTGAAGGAGACACGGAGAGCTTAGTGAGCGGCGCCAGCCGGAAACGCGACGCAGTTCCGGTTTTGGGTGCGGTTTGGCGGGTTAGGTCAAGCGGCCCCTAAAGAAGGCGCCGAAGGCAATGTCTGACCGCTCTCAGGACAACAAACGCTGCAATGCCGCATCCCACGCGTCTAGCGCAGCGACGCGTGTGGCCCGGTCCATAGCGGGCTCGAAGCGGCGATCCAGCTGCCATTGCGCTGCGAGGTCATCCCAGCCCCCCTCGCCGTCGCCGTATAGCCCAGCGTGCCTTCCGGCCAGCAGCGCGGCACCGAGGGCCGTGCTCTCAAGATAGCGCGGCCGCTCCACGGCGATATCCAACAAGTCCGCCAAGCGTTGCGCGAACCAGTTGTTCGCAACCATACCGCCATCAATGCGCAGACTCTTTGGCGACACGCCGTCATCGGCCATTGCTTCAAGCAGGTCGCGCGTTTGGCAGGCGACTGCCTGCAGCGTGGCGCGGGCCAACTCCTCAGGCCCACTGTTGCGCGTCAGCCCAAAAACCGCTCCGCGCACATCGCTGCGCCAGTGCGGCGCGCCCAAACCGGTGAACGCAGGCACAACAATGACTTCGCTGTCATCCGCAGCCGCGATCGCGAGCCGTTCAGTATCCGCGGCACTGGCAACGATCTGGAGTCCATCGCGCAACCATTGAACCGCCGCGCCAGCAATGAAGATAGAGCCTTCCAACGCATAGGTGACCTGCCCGTCTATGCGTAGCCCGACGGTAGACAAGAGTCTGTGTTGCGACTCGAGCAGGCGATCGCCGGTATTGAGAATGATGAAACACCCTGTGCCGTAGGTGCTCTTGATATCGCCTGGGTGAAAACAGCACTGCCCGACCGCTGCAGCCTGCTGATCACCGGCAAGCCCAAGAATCGGTATCGGGCGCCCAAAGATGTCTTTGTCGGTCTCTCCAAAGCTTGCGATACAGTCGCGCACGTCCGGCAGCACCTGCTCCGGAACATTGAATTGTTCAAGCAGCCACGGATCCCAGCACTGCTCGCGAATATTGAATAGATTGGTGCGGCTGGCGTTGGTGGCATCGGTCGCGTGCACTGCACCTCCAGTGAGATTCCATATGAGCCAGCTATCGACGGTGCCAAAGGCCAGCTCCCCTCGAGCGGCCTGACTGCGCGTCCCGGCAGACTGATCGAGCAGCCATGCCAGTTTGGTCGCCGAAAAATAAGGATCCAGCAGCAGGCCGGTGCGCTGGCGCACCTCGGGCTCAAGCCCGTCCGCAATCATCGCCTGGCAGCGATCCGCGGTGCGGCGATCCTGCCAGACAATCGCGTTGCCGACCGGCTGACTGTCATGACGGCGCCAAAGCAGTGTGGTCTCGCGCTGGTTGGTGATGCCGATACCAATGATCTGCCGGCCCTGTGACTCGGCCTCGCGGAACGCCTCGCGACTGACTTCCAATGAGGTCGACCAGATCGCGGATGGATCGTGCTCTACCCAGCCGTTAGCCGGATAAATCTGCGGGAATTCTTTTTGTGCCTGAGCGACAGGCTGTGCGCGGTGGTCGAAAACGATCGCGCGACTGCTGGTTGTTCCTTGATCAATGACCAGGATGCAATCGGAATCGGGCATGCCATGTCTCCGCGAACAGTGCGCAAAGCATGACATAAACAAGGCCGGCGGAGGCAGTCACGCACCCCGCCGGCCTTAGCTGCTTCAGGCTTCGGTCAGGCGACCTGAACTTCGATAGCTTTTGGCTCGACAGCCGCAACTTTGGGAATGCTTACCGTGAGCAGACCATCTTTGCTGGCGGCCTCGATACCCGACTCATCCGCATCGGCCGGCAGGCTGAAGCTGCGGGAGAACTGGCCGTAAGCCGATTCCACCCGATGGTACTTCTCGCTCTCGTCACGCTCTTCGTAACGTCGCTCGCCGCGTACCGTCAGCACACCGTCCTGCACAGTCACCTGCACGTCGGCCTTGTCTACCGCCGGCAGTTCCAGGGCCACTTTGTAAGCCGCCTCGGTCTCCGCAATATTGGCGACCGGGCGCCAGTTGGCGGTATCAGCAGCCTTGCCAGAAGCCTGGAGACGGCGCGGGCTGGCCCAGCGGCTGAACAGCGCGTCGAATTCCCGGAAGGGATCCCAGTTAACAACAGTCATGTCAGTGTCCTCTCTAACGTCTTTGCTGCGAGGCAATCGCCCCGCGCTTGGACTCAATCTGGGGTCACTAACAAACTTTTCAAGGCCTCCCGAGCACCTCAGGCAAGGGCCTCGCGCAGGGCGGCGATCAGATCATCAGCATCTTCCAGGCCGGTAGACAGCCTGACCAGGCCGTCGGTTATACCCACGCGATCACGCTCGGCGGCTTCGACATCTGCATGGGTCATCGTCGCCGGATGCGTAATCAGCGACTCCACCGAACCTAGGTTCTCGGCAAGCGTCCATAGCTTGATGCGGTCCATCAGGGCTTTGCCGGCTGGCAGACCGCCCTCGACTTCACACCACAGCATCGCACCGAATCCCGATGCCTGGCTGCGGGCTAGATCAGACTGCGGGAAACTAGCGAGCCCCGGATAACACACTCTGGAAATCTTTGGATGAGACTCCAGAAACTCTGCCACGGCCTGCGCATTGGCGGACTGGCGATCGAGCCGCACCGACAGCGTCTTGCAGCCCTGCATTGTCAGGAACGCCACTTGCGGCGACATGATCGTGCCGGTCGCGTTCTGTACGAAGCGTAGCCGATCGTCGTGTTCCGCTGTTGCTGCGACGACGGCGCCACCCACCGTGGCATTGTGGCCATCAAAATATTTGGTGGTGCTGTGAATCGACAGGTCAGCGCCGAGTTTCAGCGGTTGCTGGTAGTAAGGCGTGAGGAAAGTGTTGTCTACCGCGTGTGGAATACCGCGCGCTTGCGTGATGCGCGAAATAGCCGCCAGATCCGTGAGCTTCAGCGTGGGATTGGCTGGAGTTTCAGTCAACACCAGGCGCGTGTTGTCACGCAATGCAGATTCGACCGCCGCGGGATCCGACGTATCGACAAAACTGAACTGCACACCGAAGCGGCTGTAAATCTTGGTTGCCAGGCGATAGGTACCGCCGTACGCAACGTCTGAAATGATGCAGTGATCGCCCGCATTGAGGTAGGCAAGAAACACGGCATTAATTGCGGCCATGCCGGTGGCGTAGCAAGTACAGTCCTGGCCTGCCTCAAGTTCCGCCAGCTTCAGCTCAAGCGCGCGCACCGTGGGATTAGCCGAGCGCGAGTAGGAGTAACCCTTCGCAAGGTATTCATCCACCGAGTCCTGCACATAGGTCGTGGTTTGATAGATCGGCGTGACGATAGAGCCGGTCGTAGGATCCGGTGTCACTCCCGCGTGAATTTGCCTGGTTGAAAAGCCCATGTTCAGCTCCTGTCCGGGGCCGGCAGGTCGATAGCGCCGGCACCCTTGGATCGAGGGCCGCGCAGTTTAGCAGGCTCGCCCCACTGACCGACACCAGGACCCCCCAACGCGCCATAGCACCGACTGCGACTTGCAAGAGCCTGCGCCGCTCTGGATCATTGTGGCCCCGATTCACGAGCGCCTGGCGATGAGCGAGCAGCACTGGCAAGTCTTTCAACTCGAGGAGCTGGCCGAGAAAGTCGCCGGCAGCGAGCCGCGATTCCTTGAGTTTCTGCGGGTTAAGGGCTTAAGCGCCGCGATCTACCGGCTGCCCGCCGGCGCCAAGGACATGCAGGCTCCGCACCTGGAAGACGAGGTGTACATGGTTACGGCCGGACGGGCGAGGCTTCGCGTTGGCGATCAGGAACATGCGGTGCTGCCGGGCACTATCCTGTTTGTGCGCGCCTCGGAGGAACACTCGTTCTTTGACGTCGAGGAAGACCTCACTCTGGTCGCTTTTTTCGGCCGCACTGTTCCGCTTTAGAGCGCCTCTTCGGGCACCGCCATCACCGCCTCCGCTCCATAGCTAATCGTGCGGGCATGTGCCTGCGCCTGCGGCAGTATCTGCTGGGCGTAAAACCTCGCGGTCGCCAGTTTCGTCTGCAGGAATTGCTGGTCATCGTCGCCCCCATCAAGCCGGCGCTGCGCGGCAAGTGCAGAACGCGCGAGCTGCCAGCCACCGGCAACGACGCCGGTCATCATCAACAGGTGGTAGGAGACGGCGCCCGGCGCTTCCGGCGATTCGGTGCCCTGCGTGAGCACCCACTCAACCGCGCTGCTCAACGCGTCAATCGCGTCAGCGAAACTGTCGTGTAGCAAACGCATGCCGGCACCCGCCGTTTCGAGGTCGGACAGTGTCGCCCGCATGTCATCCAGCAACGCAGCATAGGCCCGGCCTTTATCTCTCAGCGTCTTGCGGCCGACCAGATCATTCGCCTGAATACCGGTGGTGCCTTCGTAGATGGTCGTGATGCGCGCATCGCGGAAATGCTGAGCTGCGCCAGTCTCCTCAACGTATCCCATACCGCCGTGAACCTGGAGCCCGAGCGATGTCAGGTGCTGGGACATTTCGGTGGACCAGCCTTTGACAACCGGCGTCAAGAGATCGGCCCGTGCCTGATGATGGGCGCGGGCGTTCGCATCCTCAGACGCCGCTGCGTGGTCCAGATGCGCTGCGAGGACCGTCGCGAGCGCACGCATCGCTTCGATGTAGGCGCGCATAGTCATAAGCATACGGCGCACATCAGGATGGTGAACGATCGAGACGCGGCCATCCTGGCCCGCGGCCGGACCCTGTACGCGATCGCGCGCGTAAGCCACGGCCTGCTGATAGGCGCGTTCTGAGATCGCGACGCCCTGCAGCCCAACGCCCAATCGGGCATGGTTCATCATCGTGAACATGGCGGCCAGGCCCTGATTGGGCTCGCCGACAAGCTGGCCCAGCGCGCCATCAAATGACATGACACAGGTCGGGCTGCCGTGTATGCCTAACTTGTGCTCGACAGATACCGGCCAAACAGCGTTGGCGTCGCCCAGGCTGCCGTCCGCGCTGATCAGCTTCTTCGGTACAGCGAACAGCGATATGCCGCGCACCCCTTCCGGCGCATCAGGCAAACGCGCCAGCACCAGATGAATCACGTTCTCCGCCATGTCGTGATCGCCAAACGTGATATAGATTTTCTGGCCGGTAATGCGGAACTGATCGCCGTCAGGTGCCGCCTGCGTGCGCACGGCGGCCAGGTCTGAACCGGCCTGCGGCTCGGTCAGGTTCATAGTGCCGGTCCACTCGCCGGCAATCATGCGCTCGAGATAGACCGACTTAACCGCATCTGCGCCGTGTGCCACGATGGCATGCACAGCCCCCTGGGTCAGCAACGGACACAGCGACCACGCCATGTTGGCCGACTGCAGCATCTCTTCAACCGCCAACCCCACGGCATGCGGCAAGCCCTGCCCACCGTATTCCGGTGACTGAACGATTCCAGCCCACCCGTTCTCGACATACTGTCGATAGGCCTCGCCAAATCCGGCTGGCACCCGGACCTGCCCATCCTCGACCCGCGTGCCCTCGGCATCGCCCACGGTGTTGAGAGGCGCCAGCACGCCGGCGGCGAATTGCGCAGCCTCCTCGAGCACCGCCTCGACGAGATCCGGGGTCGCCTCGGCATATCCAGGCAACTGGCCCAGCGCATTCAGATCCGCCAGCTCTCCCAGGCAAAACAGCATGTCTTTAACGGGTGCTTGATAGTCGGCCATGCGACCGGCCCTCCGATGGTGTTCTTCTCGTTATGCGGGTCATTGTAGCAATCCCGCGGCGGCGGGCAGACCACGCGAGCATGCCAATGGGCCGCCCGCGCCCCTGATACCATCTGCCAATCCTCGTCAGGACCTGGACCATGCCGCTGCCCAGTGATGCGTTCGTGCTGACCGTGCTCTGCCCCGATACGGTGGGCATTGTCGCGGCTATCGCTGGCTATCTGCACGACAGCGGCTACTGCGTAGAGGAGTCTTCCCAGTTCAGCACCGCAGACACATCGCGGTTCTTCATGCGCACTGTGTTTTCAAGCCAGTCCGCGAGTCACGACGAGGCAGCCTTCGCGCAGGGCTTTAGCGAGATTGCCGGGCGGTTCTCGATGGACTGGCAGCTCCATGACACCAACGTACGGCCGCGGGTTCTCATCATGGTGTCGCGGCTGGATCACTGCCTCAATGATCTGCTCTACCGCTACCGAACTGGCGCGTTGGCGATGGATATTCCCGCCATCGTCTCCAATCACGCAGAGATGGGTGAGCTCGCCGAATGGCACGAAGTGCCGTTCTTTCACATCCCGGTCACGCCCGACAATAGAACCCAGGCAGAAACACAGCTGCTTGAGATTGCGGGAGAAGCCGACGTTGACGCCGTGGTGCTCGCTCGCTACATGCAGATTCTCTCTGACGAGACTTGCAACAAGCTGGCCGGCCGGGTCATCAACATCCACCACTCGTTCCTGCCGGGCTTTAAGGGCGCTCGCCCCTACGCCCAGGCATTCGAGCGGGGTGTGAAGCTGATTGGCGCGACCGCCCACTACGTCACCCGCGACCTGGATGAAGGCCCGATCATTGAACAGGCGGTAGAACGCGTAGACCACGTTCACGGGCCGGAAGACCTCGAGGCGGTTGGCCGGGATGTGGAATGCTTAACGCTGGCCCGCGCGTTGAAGTTTCACCTTGAACACCGGGTGTTTATTGACGGCGCAAAGACTGTCGTGCTTCGCTAGCGCCGAGCCATAAAGGGCGCGGGGGAAGCGAACCTGGAGTCCGAATCAAGCGGACCGGAGGTTGCCGTCGGACTGAAGGCTTCGCCGGGCTGCGACCTCGCGATCCGGCCCTTACTAGCCTGCGCGTCTTGCCCCGATAACCGGCCTGAGTGCCGCCGCGGCCTCGCGTATCGTTCGATCGGTGGTTGGCCAGTCGATGCAGGCATCCGTCACAGATATGCCGTACTCAAGATCTGCAAGGTTGGCAGGAATTTTCTGGTTGCCGGCATGCAGGTTGCTCTCCAACATGAACCCGATAATCGACCGGTTGCCCGCCGCCACCTGATCGATACAGTCACGCGCGACGAGCGGCTGCAACTCCGGATCCTTGTTGGAGTTGCCGTGACTGCAGTCCACAACGATGTGGGCAGGTAAACCGGCATCGCCCAGCGCTTTTTCGGTCAGTGCAATGTTCACCGAATCGTAGTTAGGCCTGCCACCGCCTCCGCGCAGCACGATATGACCGTGGGCGTTGCCCCGGGTTTCAAAAACTGCAATGCGGCCTTCCTGATTAATGCCCAGGAAATTGTGTGGCTGGCGCGCTGACTTCAGCGCGTTCACCGCTACCTCAAGTGAGCCGTCCGTGCCGTTCTTGAAGCCGACCGGGCTGGACAGGCCGCTGGCCATTTCCCGATGCGTTTGCGACTCAGTCGTCCGTGCTCCAATCGCCGTCCAGCTGATCAGATCGCCGAAATACTGGGGCATGATCGGATCGAGCGCCTCAGTGGCCGTGGGCAAACCCATCTCGGTTAGCTTAAGCAGCAGATCCCTGGCCAAGCCAATACCCTTTTCGATGTGAAAAGAATCGTCCATGTCCGGGTCGTTGACTAAACCCTTCCAGCCGACTGTTGTGCGCGGCTTCTCGAAATAGACCCGCATGATCAGGAACAGCACGTCCTGGACCTCGTCGGCGAGTTTGGCCAACCGCCCCGCATACTCCAGCGCTGCATCGATATCGTGGATAGAGCAAGGGCCAACCACGGCAAACAGGCGCGGATCGCGGCCCTCCATAATCTCGTGCAGCATGCGGCGATGTGCCAGCACGGCTGCTTCGACTTCCGGGGGGGACGGCAATGCCGCCTTGATCTCGGCTGGCGAAGGCAGGATCTTCTTGGCCGTGACGTTAACGTTGTAGGTGCGCGTACTCATGAGACAAACAGGCGGGGATAGCCCTGCCAATATGGCTGATCAAATTGGCCGATCAATATAGCAGCAATCTGTTTGCATGGTCTTGCGCGCAGAGCAGCAAGGGTGGCGTAGAATCCGGAGCTGCCGCCCTTCGGCAGCCAAAGAGAAGATGTTGATCTAGCAGTGTCTACCCGAAGACTTCCGAAAGCCCGGCAGATGCTGGGCAAATATCGCATTGAACGGCGGCTGGCCGACGGCCCGCGAGCCGTGGTCTTCAAAGCGTATGACACCATTCACGGCGTTCGCGTTGCGCTGAAGATCGCGCAGCCCGCCATGATGTCCGAGGAGTTTCTGGACGAGTTCCGCCGGGAAGCCCGGTTGTCGGTGCGCATGGAGCATCCGAATGTGCTGGCTATACAGAACGCGGCGTTTATCGACGACCTGTTCGTCATTGCCATGCCGCTCGGGGAAGAAACTCTCGCCGACCGCATGACCCGGCGCATGTCTACGCGCCTCGCTCTGGACTTTACCGAGCAGGCACTGGAGGCCGTGGCTCATGCGCATGAGCGCAACATTCTTCACTGTGACCTGAAGCCGGAAAACTTCATCCTCTTTGAAGACAATCGTCTGCGACTCAGCGACTTCGGGTTCTCCAAGATTATGGTGCGTCCAGGCCAAAAGGGCTCGGGATCCGGCACGGTCGGCTATCTGGCGCCCGAGCAGGCGCTCGGCCGCCCGATGTATCAGTCGGACGTATTCTCCTTAGGGTTGGTGATCTACCAGCTATTCAGCGGTTCCCTGCCCGAGTGGCCGTATAAGTGGCCACCTCAGGGGCACGCCCGAATCCGCTCAAAACTGCGACCCAAGGTGCTGGCCTGGCTGCGCAAGTCGTTAAGCTACAAACCGCAGGATCGATTTCGTAACGCCGTCACTATGCTCAAGGCCTACGATGAAATCCCCATCAAGCAGGCCAGCCGTGGCTGAGGCCGGCGACTACCAGGTCGTCCGGCACGGCGGGCTGAGCAAGCCCCGGCTGTACACCGGGGATGCGGACTGCGTCCTGGAAGGACACGAACTCCCGCAAGGCTCCATTGCCGCCGCATCGATTGGCGATGCGAGCAAGCCCGGACCGAACGAGGACTCCGCCGCCATCATCCCGGTGGGCGACCATCATCTCGTCTTGATCGTCGCCGATGGCGTCGGTGGACTGCATGGCGCGCGCCAGGCATCGAACCAAACCGTTAAGGCGGTGCGCGATGCGCTGCGAAAATCTGAAGCCAACGGCGAACGGAACCTGCGCCACGCGATTATGGATGGCATTGAGACCGCGAATCGTCTGGTGCTGGAAAATACGAATGGCTCGGCCAGCACACTCGCTCTGGCCGAAATCGGCCCGGACTATTGCCGCAGCTACCACGTGGGCGACTCGATCGTGCTCTTGTGCGGACAGCGCGGGCGCCTCAAGGGACAGACTACGCCGCATTCGCCGGTGGGATTTGCCGTAGAGGCGGGGCTGATGGACGAGCAAGAGGCCCTGCATCACGACCAGCGCAATCTCATATTCAATGTGATTGGTTCCGCCGACATGAGCATTGAGGTGGGATCAGAACAGGCGATGGCGGCGCGCGACACCTTGCTGCTGGCCAGTGATGGCTTGACCGACAATCTCATGCAGGAAGAGATTATCTCTGCGGTTCGCGCCGGACCGATTACCGACGCGCTCACTAATCTGACCCGCCAGGCCCAACAGCGGATGCTTATCGAGCAGCCCGGCCAACCCAACAAACCAGACGACTTCACCGTTTTGCTCTACCGCCGCCCGCCGCCGAAACGACGCTGACCGCGGCACGGTTCACCGCCACACCCGTCCGGTTGCGCAGTCTCGACCGGACGTTAGAATGCGCCCTGCCGTCAATCAGGAGAACAATAATGACGCAGGAATCCACCATTCAGCCGTTTGCCAAGGGCGATATCCTGGCTGGCTGCACGCTGCTCAATGACCAGACCGATGACCATGCGGGCCCCGGACGAATCCTGCAGTTCGATGCCGACCTCAACGAAAAGGGCGTGTTGTGGACCACCGGCACCACCCATCTGGTTGGCGGGCTGAAGTTTGGCCCCGACGGCAATCTATGGGCCTTTGACAGCAACGCGCACTGCGTGCTGCGCGTCTCTCCGGCGGGCGAGCAGCTGCCCGAGATTAAGTTCGCGAAACGTTCTCTCTCAAACTGTAATTTCGCACCGGACGGCACCGTGCTGATGGGAGAACACCTGGTTGGCAACGAGGTGCGGGTACCCGGCGGCGGCGAGTTAGGCACGACGCTGGCCAAAGTGCCCGATGCTGATCTGTTTGGCTACGGACATGTGTACCGTTTCACGCTGGACGGCGAAGAACTTGCCGAATACCAGACTGAAACTCATGGCGGCATGACCGGTTTCCTGGGCGTGACTACGTCGAGTTTGTCGGCCGACGGCAAGACGCTCATGTATAGCTCCGAGACCGGCCCGCGCGTCATGCGCTATGACCTGGAAGGCGACCGCCAGCTACCCGACTTTGTCACCCTGTCACCTGAGAGCCGGCAGATGGTGCTGGTCGCGGCGTACCAGCCGGACGGCACGGTACTTATGATCAAGGCGGTGTCCCGATCAGAATTCGTCATGGTGCAGCTGGACCCGGATGGCCAGGAGATGCGCAGCTGGGATTTACCCGGCCCGGGCTGGGCAATTATTTCTCCGTCGCTGGACGACGGTGTCCTGCTGTTGGGGAATTTCTTTACCGCCAGTATCGCTAAATTCGATCTTGGGAGCGGCGAAGTGCTGGCGCAGGCACAGCTCGATACGCCCCGCTCGCTGGCCGGCATCGCACAGTACGCGGG
>JANQPY010000022.1 GCA_028285245.1 Gammaproteobacteria bacterium
CATCATGATGGGCTGCCCGGCATCCATGGCGCCCTGGGCCAGATACCACTTGCTCCAGAAACCGCCCGTGAGCGGCAAACCGATAACGCACAGGCTGGCAACAATCCAGGCTGTAACCGTTACCGGCATGTAGCGGCCGATACCCTGCAGCTCCGAAACTGAGGTCTTGTGTAGCGATACGAGAATCATGCCCGCGCAGAAAAACAGCGTGATCTTAGCGAATGCGTGAGCCGCGATGTGCAAACCGCCTGCCTCGATGGACAGCTGATTGGCCAGCGCGGCCGCAAGCACGATGTAGGCGAGCTGACTTACCGTGGAGTAGGCAAGCCGGCGCTTGAGGTTGTCCTCGCGCAATGCGAGCACAGCTGCGGTCAGCAGCGTAGCGGCAGCAACATACTGCATCAGCATCGCGGCGTCGAATGCTGCCAGCGCCTCAACGCCGAACACATAGACGGTGACCTTCAGCACCACAAACACGCCAAGCTTCACAACAGCCACCGCATGCAGCAGCGCCGATACCGGCGTGGGTGCGACCATGGCAGCGGGCAACCAGCGATGAAATGGCATGAGTGCGGCTTTGCCTGTGCCGAAAAGGAACAGGGCGTAAAGCAGCGCGAGTACGCTCCCGCTGAGACCTGGGATAAGACCTTCACCCTCGCGAAACAAGCCACCCTCGCGAAACTCGAGTGTGCCGGTGACCGTGTAGGTCCAGGCCAGCGCGACCAGCAGAAACAGCAGCGAGGTGCCGAGCAGAATACTAAGGTATGTGCGGCCGCCGGCCCGGTCCTTGTCTTTGCCGCCGTGGGTGACCAGAGGGTAGGTCGCCAGGGTCAAGGCCTCGTAGAAGAAGTAGAGGGTTAAGAGATTCCCCGACAGTGCACCGCCAATCGTCGCGGCAATGGCAATCGCAAAAAACGTGTAAAACCGCGTTTGGTTGCCTTCGTGGTGCGCCCGCATATAGCCGATGGCGTAGAGCACGGTAACGAACCATAAGAAGGCCACAATCAGGGCAAAGCCCACTCCGAGCGGCTCGGCCCGAAACGCAAAGCCAATGCCGGGGAGAAACTCAAACAGTTCGAGAGAGGGTCGCTCACCAGCCGCCACGATGAGCAGCAACTGAATGACGCAGAAGAACAGTACAGCGGCTGTAACAAGCGAGGCCGCTTCGCGAAGATTCGGAGATCTGCGACACAGCAGTACCCCGCAAGCACCGGCCAGCGGTAGCACCAGGATCAACGGCAGCAGCAAACTTGCACTCATGATGATCCGTGATCAACTGGCGATGCTCGCCAATGACCAAGCGTATGAAAAAGGAAACTCCCCGTGCGCCGCATTCTATCCTGCGTTGCGCTGCAGATGGAACTGGAGCTAGGGAGACAGGCTACCTGGCTGTCGTTTGCGAGCGCGCCTGTAAGACTTGCCTGAGACCGTAAAGGTCAACTGCGCCGGCTCCCCTGTTTTGGCATCGGCCGATCTGCTACTCCAGCCCACCCGATACCACAAGATCCTGGAGTGACGGCGAGCCCGCCGGAGTCACGCTGGCTGGATTCAACGGAGAAAGTGCCCCATTCGAGCTGATGGCAAATTGCCAGACAGCAGTTGCGCTGATGCCGCTCACATACAGATACGCACCGCTTGGATCGATCACGCCTCGACCAGCCCGGCCGCCGACCGCCACGTCTGCCTGAGCGGTAGTCAGCGTGCCGTCGGTCTCGACCCGATAGATGGAAATGGTCGCTGCGGATCCGGGACCTCGGTTAACTACATAAACGAATTCACCGTCAGGCGTGATTGCCACGGAAGACGGACGCGTTCCAGCGGCAACCGTTGCCGGAGTCAGCGCACTCAGTTCGCCGACGTTGTTGATCGCATACTGAGACACTGACAAGTTATTAATGTTGACGACATACGCGAATCGGCCGGTTGGATGAATCGCCATGTCTTGCGGCGAACCGCCCGCCGTCGCACTGGTAACGCTGCCGGTGTCCAGTAGCCCCGTGGATTGAATGGGATATCTCGAAACGGCGTTGCTATCACGATTAACCAGGTAGGCGTAAGCACCCCTCGGGCCGACGACGATCTGTGGCGCGATGCCCGACACGGTGAACGAAGCAACGCGAGTCAGGCCGGCGAGGTTGTTCACGACGTACTGCTCGACGTTAGTGCTGCTCGGGCTGGGAATAGAAACGGTGTACGCGAAGGAACGGCTGGGGTCCGTTGCAATCTGCTGGACATCGCCCAGTGCGACAGCGCCGCCGCCCCGTAATGTCAGCTCACCAGCGACGCCGACCTCCCACACGGCGATTTCATCGTCGAGCGACTCGCTCGCGTACACAATGCTGCCGCTTGGATCTGTGCTAAACCGGCCAAATCGCAAGTTCCCAACGGTCGCGGTGATGAGTGGTGACAGCGTTCCATCAGCACCGACCGAAAATGAAAATACGCCGGGCACGTTAGAGGCGCCGGTATGCACACCCCTGGCGACAGGTTGCAGCGGGGCACTACCTCCAGCGATTGCCAGGCCTGTGGCTTCGTTGGGCGACGGCACGCGATCGGGTTCCAGCGCAGTGAGCTGCCCTCCTGCTCCAATCGAATAACCCGAAACGCTGCTGGAGAAACGATTGGCCGCATATAGATAGCGACCCACCGGGTCGACGCGCACCGTGGTCGGCCCATCGCCCGCAGGTACCACAGCAGGACTTAGCGGCGTAAGCGTGCCATCGCTACCGATTGAATACTGTGAAACGTCATCCGACGCCAGGTTGCCCACATAAACGTAGCTACCCATTGGATCGATAGCTACCGAGCGTGGCTGGTCGCCGCCGGCTACAGTCGCCGGCGCAAGCGGCGTTAAGGTGCCATCTGTTTCGACGGCGAATTGCGATACGTCGTCGCTCCCTATGTTTGCCACATAGGTAAAACTGCCAGTCGAATCGATTGCAATGGAAACCGGGCCATCGCCTGCGGGCACGCTGGCCGGGCTGAGCGGCGTGAGAGCGCCAGTCGCATCAATCGAATACTGCGAAATACTGTCAGAGCCCTGGTCTGCTGTATACGCATAGTTCCCATCTGGCGAAATCACCAGAGCAGTTGGATCGGCCCCCGTGTTGGTCACAAATCCTGTATCGGCCAACCGGCCGTCTGCCGCGATACTGAAGCTGGTGACATTGTCGCTTCCCTGATTAGCAACGTAAGCGAAGCCTCCCCCAGGCGCGACCACGATTTCCGCGGGGGTTGCTCCTGTAGGCAACTTAGCCGGGCTCTGCGGCACCAGGGCGCCGTTCGAAGCGACCGAGAACTGAGACACTGTGTTCTCGTTGAGGTCAACGACGTAGGCAAAGTCGCCGTTCGGTGACAACGCGATATCAAAGGGGCGATCACCGCTGGACGTGCGGCCAACAAACTGCCAGCGCCCGGTTAGGTCATCCACGGCATAAGAAGTGACCGTATCGGACTCCGGGTTGGTGACGTAGGCGTAACGCGTGAATATCGTCTGGGCAATGATCCCACCGGGGTTGCCACTACCCTGGTCATCGCCACCACCGCCTCCACCGCAGCCAGCGGTGAAGACCGTTGCGCCGATCAATAAGACATACAGAGCGTGTCGCGAAAGGAATATGGCCATTAGCAGAATGCCCCGGCTGTGGTTGTCACACAGATTTGTTGTTATTCAGCGGCCCGCATTGGAACCGCCTTGTCTCCGCAGATTACACCGGTAGCAAAGCTCAGGGAAATGAGCCGGCTCTGCACCACGTCTGCAGCGCCTGCTTGCCCGGTTCGCCGAATATATGTCTGCCAGCGCCGATAGCACCGGCTGGACCTTCGGCTTCAGTTTACCCGGTTGAAGAAGCAGTCAGCTCTGCCTCGCCGGTCATGCCACAAAGATAAGTAAACTGTCCGCCTGACTGCGGGGAATATCCACCATGAACGAGACCATCCAGAGCTGGGCAGCTCAACTGCAGCAACTGCCTGACACGCTTGCTGCGTGGCTCACGACGCCCGCTTTCTTTGTGCAACTGGGCGCGATCATGGGTGCCCTTGTGTTGGCGCTGGTTCTAAGCGGCATAACCAGATCGACCATCCCCATGCTGAACGCTGAACCCACGGACGACGCGTTCACAAAGTTTCGCTGGGCGGTCTACCGATGCCGCGTGCTTATTTTCCCGCTATTGCTGCTGTTTTTCTTAGGGATAGCGGTGAGTTTCTCTGATGCAAGCCTGGCCCAGAGCTGGCTGGCCCGGGCCGCCCGCAGCCTGGGCTTTATCTTTTTGCTTTTCACCTTCGCCTCAAATTTCCTCACGAACTCCGTCGTACGCATGCTGACGATCTGGCTGGGTATACCGATAGCCACCCTGCATGTCTTCGGTTGGCTCGATGATGTGACCACCTACCTCGACAGTGTGTCCCTGACCGTCGGCGATATTCGACTCTCGGTGTATGCGTTGCTGCGCACGCTGATCTTCGGCGCGATCTTGTTCTGGCTTGGCAGGGCCTCCAATAGCGCCGGCCAGCAGGTGATTCGCAATCAGGAACGCCTCGATGTAGCGACGCGGGAAGTACTGGCCAAGCTCTTTGAAATCGCGCTCTACGTGATCGTGTTCCTGCTCCTGCTGCAGGTGATGGGTGTCAATCTCACCGCGCTCGCCGTTTTCGGTGGCGCGTTGGGCGTGGGGCTGGGGTTCGGCCTGCAGCAGATCGCCTCCAACTTCATTTCCGGCATCATCATTCTGCTCGACCGCTCAGTGCAGATCGGTGACTACATCGAACTGGAGGACGGCCGCTCGGGCAAGCTGCGAGAGCTGAACATGCGCCACGGCATTATCGAGACCTACGATGGTAAGGACGTGATGGTGCCCAATGAAACGTTCATTACGTCTTCCTATACCAACTGGACGCACAAAGATCCCACGCAGCGCTACCCGCTTGAGTTCCAGGTCGCTTACTCCACCGACCTGGATTTACTCTTCGACAACATTCGTGCGATATGTAACGAGCACCCCAAAGTCATCAGTGGCGATGATGTACCCGTTGAGATGCGACCCGATGCAGAAATCGCCGGATTCGGCGATTCCGGCATCGATATCCTTGTGGAGTTCTGGATTAACGGCATCGACGACGGCGAGAACCGCGTTGGCGCCGACCTGCTTCACTCCATATGGCGCTCAATCCAGGAGCACGGCATGGAGATACCGTTCCCGCAGCGCGAAGTGCGAATTCTGAACGATCAGGCGCGAGATAACGCTTAGTCGCTTCCCGGCTTCCGGGACAAAACTACTCAGTTCGCTCCGGGCGGCATCCACGTCAGCGACGAATGGTGCAAAGAGATGAGTACACGCCCATTCAGCTTGTGGTAAGCGAAAGTGTAGTCAGCGCGCGTGGCGTTGCCATCGCCGTCGACGAAGGTGTAGTGCCCCATGTCCTTATAGCCGAGCCCGCCGGCCTTGAGGATCGGGCCCGCGGCACTCTGGAATTCCACGCGCGTCCAGCCTTTGTTGAGAAACCCGTTGTCGTTCGGATAGGCAGGGTCGCCGCCCACGAAATACGCCCGCGCGCCCGCGCGATCGAGCCGGATAACATCCGCAAGAGTCGGCTTAAACAATAAGGGCTCATCTGGTGTGCCGAAGTCATATAGATCTAGAAGCTCATCGACGTTTCGCGTCGTAACGCACCTCGCCCACTCACGCTGCGCGGCGACGACTTCCGCTTTGGTCATAGGTTCGAACGTACGGTCACTCATGCTTCTTCTCGCTGTTTGAGGCCCAAAAGTAGAGAGTGGGTGGGCTTTCAGTGAGACTATCTTACCGGCCCCGCCGTTCGGCGGCAGCCGGTAAGATCTGAAGTCGAACTAATGCATAGCAAAGCACTGCTTTGCGTAGCCCAATGAGGCCATCTTGGCGGGCTTCGCGAAGCGGAGACTGGCAAGATCTGTGGCCGAATTAGTGCCGATTGAAAGCACGGCTTTCAATCGGTTGAACCACTCGGTGGAAGCCCACCATCCCTGTCAATTTAAACGGGGCGCCGAAGGCGTCCCCTTTAATTTGGTAGTGATGGGTGGGCTCGAACCACCGACCTCGGCATTATGAGAGCGACTCAATAAGCATAAGGATATGAGTTGATGAATAATTGCCAAGGGGCGTCCGTTGCCGTTTGCAGAACCGTGCTTAGCCGGGCCGCACTCTATACCGCAGGTTTTCCGCAATCGCCCCGAGACTAGTACCCTATCGAAATTCATCAGATGCCGTACGGCCCTGGCTCTTCGTAAAGGCTCTATTGCGTCGCAGCAGATAGTCCCTGCCCGATGTTTCACCGGTCGGTCAACATTGAATGAATATTGACCAATAGGCTTTGCGTCTACTCTCGACTGAGTGAGTATTAGTGACAAATTTCAGGAACTTGTCTTCATGGTTGCGCAAACCAGCAGATCGACCAGGCTCAGCCGGCTCCCAATGGCGGCGCTGGTATGGTTTGTCCTGGTTCAGGGTCTTGCGATGCCACTGCATGCGATCAGCATGCCGTTGCAAAGCCCGCGTAGCGAGGCCGCTCAAAACAAATGCCCGTTGCACTCAGGCTTCGTTCAGCAGTCTCCCGATGACGGTTCATCCACCTGCCCGGGCTGTGACTGCTGTTCGGTCAGCAAAGATCGACCTGTAGCCCTTATCGGAGCGGTCGCTCCCACGACTCTTACGCCGACGCCCGCTCCGCGTATTGAGGCTGAACCCGAGGTCTGCCTGGCTCGTCTGTGGTGCTTTTCGCCTAGACCCCGCGCACCACCTGCCTAGCGTCGCTGAGAGCCAGGTCTGGCTCTTCTCTCACCACCCGTTGGGTGGCGTTCGCCAATCGCTGAGAAAGCGCAATCGGAAGTATGACGCGTGAACAATAGACATTTCTCACCGGCACGCCGTATGGCCGTCGGAGCGCTGTGCGCGCTGGCGCTCGGCAGTCAGGCGACGCCAAGCGAAGCTCACATCGGGCCTGATCATCAGCATCTCGACGACGACAGCGTCCGCGTATTGTTGTTGGCAGATCGACCCAGCGAGCCGGCCAAGCTCGCGATGCTCAAGAGGCTCGGGGAGCTGCGTCAGCTGGTAGTCGATGTCGCCTGGCTACCGGACAACGACGCTACCACCGTAGCCAGCAGCCTCGCCGACTACGACGTGGTGCTGGTGGACTATATCTGGCCCAGCCAGCTCACGACGCTGGTGGGCCGCTTTGAAAACGAGATCCTGAAACACCCGGGCATCGTGTTTCCGGGGCTCCTCTACCGTCGTCCCGAGTACGCGCGCGGCCTCACGACGGATCAAGCCAGACGGCTCTTTGATTACTACGACAACGGCGGCGAAGAGAATTTCTCGCGCATGTTTCAGTACATTCGCGCCGATCTGATGGGCGTCAGCGAAACGCGGGCCGAACCCCCTATCGTGTTGCCCACCACCGGGATCTATCACCCGGACAATGGGCGCGAGATTTTTGCGAATCTCGACAGCTTCCTGACGTGGCGGAACCCAGAGGCTGAACAGCCGGTAGTCGGCCTGGGCTTCCATCGCAAGCGTCTCGAAGACGACCTGATGGAACCGATAGATCAACTGGTACGGCGTTTCGAAGAAGCCGGAATCGTCGCTGTGCCGTATTACCACCCCGTGGCCGGCAAGAGCACGCCCATCCTGTACCGCACGGACAACGCAGACGCAAAGATTCCGGGCCTGGACCTAATTGTCACGCTCCGCGGCGTAATGGCCGCCCCCCGCAAGCGCCGTCAGGAACTTGAAGAGACGGGCATTCCCGTGATCTCCGCGATGATCGACAACGGTCGCACCCTGGCAGAGTGGCGGGATGACCCCCAGGGGTGGGGCACCGGTCGCATGTTGCCTTTTTTTACGGTGGCGGAGATTGCCGGCTACATCGACCCGATCATCTTGGGTGCCCAGAGCGAAACCGGCGAGCCTGAGCTCATCCCGGAACAGGTGGATGCACTGGTAGAACGAATACAGAGATACGTGCGCCTGCAGAAGACGCCCAATAATGACAAGCGAGTCGCTTTCGTAGTCTGGAATGCGCCGGAGGGCGAGGACAACTTTGCGGCGTCATATCTGAACGTACCGGCAAGCCTCGTGAACATGTTCGCGGCAATGCGAGATGCCGGCTACCAGATACCGGACATTACGGAAACGGAGATTACCGAGAATCTTAAGCGCCTTATCAAGCCCTACTATCGGACGAACGGCGATTTCTCTTTGCGGTCGCTCATAAACGATGACCTTGCAGCCCGAATGCCGCTCGACTCTTACCGCAAGTGGTTCGGGTCCCTGCCACCGTCAGTCAGAGAAGCTACGCTCGATACCTGGGGCGATCCCGGCGACGACTATCTGACTGTGCGCAGTGGCGAGCGCGCCGACTACGCGATTCCACGCCTGATTCTGGGCAATATCGTGCTGCTACCCCAGCCGCTGCGGGGCGACAGGCGCGACTTTGAGGCGGAGATCTTTCACGACAAGAACCATCCCGCGCATCACGCATACCGGGCAGTCTATAAGCATCTGGTTCATGAACTCGACGTGGATGCGATCGTACATGTCGGCACGCATGGCACACAGGAATGGCTGGCAGGCAAGGAGCGCGCGCCGTGGGCGTTTGAAGACACCCAGACGACGATTGGCAACACGCCGATCATTTATCCCTATAACGTCGCCAACGTCGGCGAGGCCATGATCGCGAAGCGTCGCGGCCGCGCGGTGGTGGTTTCTCACAATGCGCCGGCCTTCGCGCCATCGGGGCTGTACGGCGAGCTGGTGGAAGTCCACGAATACATGCACCAGCTTGAGCAGATGGAGGACGGCCTCGCGCGCGACAAGACCCGCGAAGAACTGGTCGCGCTGGTCACGCGACTAGGCTTCGACAAGGACATCGAATACACGCCGGAACAGATCCAGTCTGACTGGAATGGCTTTATTGATGCCCTGCACGACTACATGGAGAGCATCTCTACGGATACCCAGCCCCTCGGTCTACATACCTTTGGAGAGGTGGCCGATCCCGACCACATTCTGCTCACCATCCTGCAGGTGATGGGGCCCGACTACATGGCCGCAGCCGATCCCCGCAATGGCCGACACGTGCTCGATCAGGACTTCGAAGCCATCCAGCAATCAACTGCCTTTACACACCTTAAGGCCTATCTTCGCGAAGGTGTAGATCTGAACTTCTTCGCGCCGGAACTACATCAAGACCTGAAGGCAGCGCGGGAAATCTGGGACGGATATCACGGGCAACAGGAAATCGATCATCTGCTCGCGGCACTCGAGGCCCGCTATGTGCCGGCGGGAACTGGCAATGACCCGCTGCGCAATGCCGAGGCCCTGCCTACCGGCAAAAACATTTTCGCCTTCAACCCAAACAAGATCCCCACCAAGGCCGCCTGGTCCGCAGGCGTGGCGCTCGCCGAGAATCTGCTTACCGAGTACGTGGCTAATAACGGTGTCTACCCCGACAAGCTGACCTTTTCTATGTGGTCGAGCGAAACGCTCGAGCATTTCGGCGTGGTAGAGGCACAGATTCTCCACCTGCTTGGTGTACGTCCGCTCTGGAACCGAATGGGCAACGTAGTCGGTGTCGAGGTTGTCCCCGCGCGTGAGCTGGGTCGCCCACGCACGGATATTGTGATGTCCATCACCGGGCTGTATCGCGACAACCTGCCTGAGGTCATGAGCATCCTGCAGCAAGCCATCAATGCGGTTGCGACGCTGGATGAGGACAATAACTACGTGCGCAAACATGTTCTTGAGCTGCAGGCCTCGCTGCTGGATTCGGGAATGAACCGGCAGGAAGCTGAAGCTTTCTCGCAGCTGCGCATCTTCGGCAATGAGTCCGGCGTGTACGGAAGCAACGTGTCTGAAGGCGCTCTGGCATCCGGCGAGTGGGAGGACGACAGCGCCCTGGCCGAGACCTGGCTGACGCGCATGGGCTACGCCTATGGCCTGGAAGAGGGGATGCGCAGCAAGAAACTCAGCCGCATCGATTTGTTTGCTGAGAATCTGCGCGGTACGAAGGCGGCCATTCTTTCGCGCTCGTCCAACAGCTACGGAGTGATGTCTACGGATCACCCATTCGAATACCTGGGAGGCATCAGCCTGGCCGTGCGCCATCTGACCGGCGAGAGTCCGGAGCTGATGATTGCCGATCTGCGCAAACGCGACCGATTCGCCACGGTTTCAGCGTCTACTTTTCTGGCCCAGGAGATACGCTCGCGCTACTACCACCCGCGCTATGTTAGCGAGATGCAGGCAGAGGGCTTTAGCGGCGCCGTGGAACTCCTCGATGCCGTCAACAATCTGTGGGGCTGGAATGTTATGGATCGCAAGATGGTCCGGGATGACCAGTGGCAAGAGATGTTCGACATCTACGTTCAGGACAAGCTTGATCTTGGCCTGGAGGAGTTCTTCCGTGAGACCCATCCCGCCGCCCTGGCCCAGATTGCCGAACGCATGCTAGAGGCCGTGCGCAAAGAGTACTGGGACGCACCGCAGGAGGTCGTGCGCGAGCTGGTGGAAACCTATATGGAGCTGATGGCCGAGTTCGACATTGATACTAACAATGACAAGTTCAAGGAATTCCTGGAGGTTCAGGCTGCCGGCTTCGGTCTCGAGGTACCGCAGGCGATGGCGGACGCCATCGAGCAAGCCGGGCTGTCGGAGCTGGTGGAAGGCATGAAGCTTGAGCAGGTACCCATTAAGCAACTCGAAGTGGTCATCCGCTGGTGGCTCTACCTGTTGCTGGCCGTGCTGGTGCTCGCTGGCGCCGGCTGGGAACGCTTCCGGCAACGCACTAGCACAGCTAGCACTCGAATCTGACGATATCGAAAGGGAAAACAAACATGTTTGTGGAAAACCTCTTTTACGAAATCTCCCAGCTGCTGATGCAGCCTATCCTTTGGGCCATCTATCTAGCCTTCGTGTACTCGCTGTTCGAGTTGGGCCGGTTCCTGATGTCTGCGGTCATGCGCTTGCGTAACGTCGACAGTTTTCGAGCGCGCAGCGGCTCTGTCGCGGAGCTGGCCGGTTACCCGGTCGCTCAGTTCCACAGGCTGCAACCAGAGGCATCGCTTAACGACATCGAGATCCACGCGCTCAAGCGGCTCGAACTGGTCCGCGTCGTTACCCGCATCGCCCCGATGCTGGGTCTGATCGCGACCCTTATTCCAATGGGGCCAGCGCTGATGGCTCTGGCAGAGAACAACGTCGTCGCGATGAGCGAGCTGCTGCGCACGGCGTTCACAGCGGTCATCCTGGCACTGGCGGCTGCCTCCATTACGTTCTGGATAGCGAGTGTCAAGAAGCGCTGGTACGCGGAAGAAATTACCGCCGCTGAGAAGCAGCTGGTGCAGGCAGGAGACTGAAGCATGGCACTGCGTATTCTCGACGAAGACGAAGAGCTCAACCCGATTCTCTCGGTTGTTAACCTTGTCGATCTTTTCTTGGTCATCATCGCTGCTCTGTTGATCGTGATTGTGCTGAATCCCCTCAATCCCTTTGTGGCCGAAGACGTTGTCGTCATTAAGGACCCGAATACCGCAGACATGGAGATATTGATCAAGAAGGGAGAAGAGATGGAGCGCTACGAGGCTACCGATCAACTGGGTCAGGGGGAAGGCACCCGGGCCGGAGTTGCTTATCGCATGAAAGACGGTTCCTTCATCTACGTTCCTGAATGATCTGGCCCTTCGCTAGACAGGACAATCGACGGTGTTTACATGTATCCAATCAAGAACCTGATATGCCTGAGTACTCTCCTGGTGATCGCCGTTTCGGCCGCCAGCCATACCGGCGATGACGACCAGATAGCTGCAGTCAACCGCCACTCCCTGATGATGGTCATGGGCTGGGGCATGAAACCCATTGCCGACATGTATGCCGGCAAGGCCACCTTTGATGCTGAACTCGCTGCCTTGCAGGCGACCCGGTTGGTACAGCTCGCAGAAATGATTGCTCCCATCTTCTCCCGCAACACAGCCGGCAAGAAAGTTAGCACCAGTACGCTCGATCTGGTCTGGGAAACGCCAGAGGACTTTCGCCTAAAGACCGAGAACCTGCTAAACGCCGCGATCGATTACCGTGAAGCCACCGGACAGGGAGAGGCCTCAGCGAGGCAGGCCTTCAAACCGCTCGCAGACGGCTGCAAGGGGTGTCACGAGGACTACAAGTCCGAGTAGCCGGGTTTCTGGTGGCAAAACCCCCCATGGCGTACCACCCCACCCCGCAATAAACAAAGGCCCGTTTGGGGCCTTTGTTTATTGGTAGTGATGGGTGGGCTCGAACCACCGACCTCGGCATTATGAGTGCCGCGCTCTAACCAGCTGAGCTACATCACCACGCTCTCAGGACGGAGAATTCTCAAGGTGGCCCCGGACCAAGTCAAGGCGGGGCAAAGGCGGCTAACCCGCTGCGGGGCGCGTCAGCACTATAGCTCCGCCGGGATCAGCGGCTCGCCGCGGATGTCGCTGGCTCTAGCATCATCCACCGCGGTCAATGTGCGCCCGATCGTCGACGGGCTGTTCAGGACCTGAAAGATAAGATCGCCCAGATCGACCACATTGATGTGGCCAGAGACGTTCGGGTTCTCGACCAGTATCGGTGTGCCACGGGTTGCGCGACGCACCATGCCGCCCGGTCTGATAATGGTCCAGTCGAGGTCGGTTGTGCGTACCTGCGCCTCAGCCCAGTTCTTGGCGCGCACCGCTTTGCCAACGAACGCCTTTACGAACGGATCCAGAGCGGCAATGCTATCGCCGCAGCCAACTGACGTCAGCAAAACGAATCGCCGCACCCGGTGCTCGACGGCGGCGGCAATGATGTTCAGATTGCCCTGGGTGTTCAGCGCCGGCGTGCCACCGATAGCGCAAACAACTTCTGGAGAATGATTCGCGTGCGCCCCCAGAACAGCGTCGATATCGGCGCGCTCTGTCGGGTCGGCGCGCTCCACGGTACACCCCAACTTCTTGATAAGTGCAGTATCCGCGCGCGGCCGCATCACCGCAATCACATTGCGCTCGCTGCGGCGCAGAAGCTGCGCCAACCGGTACCCGGTGTCGGTATCGGCGTAGGCAATCAGAACTGGCGGCAGATCAGCAGACATGCCGAGATCCTAGCATCGGTTCCTGGCGAGAACGCGAGGTGCCCAACTAATTCAGCTGCTCACAGCGATGCTGTCCGCCCGCTGGATCCGGCGTTTGCCGGTGCCGTTAGCTAGTCCTTGTAGCGCGGGATACCTTCCCGATCAGGCGGAACAAAGTGCTCCCGTGCCGCCGGAGAGAACAGCACTTCCGCCGAGTAGTGCGAAAGCATAATTCTGGTATCGAGCAGCTCAGGGTTCAGCTCGATGAATGCGTCTGCTGAATCGGCTGCATCGCTGGTTGCCATGAAGTGACGGACCGCCATGACCCAAGCCCGAGTAATGGTGTCGTGATACTTCGAAGCATCAATACCCTGTCTTTCCAAAAAGCGCAGAAGCGCTGTTCGCATGGCAGCGTAAGCCCCGTCCGTGTCGTTTAGTACCAGGTAAACATAGGCGAGACGAACATGCGCACGATGATCGAACTGCTGAGGTGGAAACTCACCACTCTCGAATCGGTCGCGGAACTCCAGATCCCCTGCAGAGGCTGTATGCGGCATCGGCTTGAGCTACTGCAGCTTACTCGCTGGCGATCTTCACCTGGGCTGCAGCGATGACTTTATCCAGCCGCTCTTGCTTCTTCTGCAGGCTCTCCAGATCCCGCAGCGCAGCCTGGCACTCGGGAGATTCGTCGCCTTCCTTGAATTCCTTCAGTATCGCTTCGCAGGCCTCGATCCTGGCCACGATTTCGCTACGAGACTCACGTAGCCTCTCAACGCTCTCGGCCTGCTGGGCCTTATCGAACACCACATCGTCCGGGCCGGGGCCGTGCGTCTCCACGTCTGTCTCAATAATCTGCTCTTGTGGTGGCATCACCTTTACGTCCGGTGACAGTGGCCGGGTATTCATGTAACTCGGTGAAACGATCTCCACACCACCTGCATGCAATGAATCCAGCACGGCCGCGCGAAGCTGCCGGCGCGTGGACATAAAGCGGTCGGTTTGCGTAGCCAGGCCGGCGATACGGTAGACGATCGAAAAATCGCCCAGCTCGCGAATCTGCACGAAGGGGCTTTCCAGGCCTGTCTTCTCTGCGGCCTGAATGAGCAACGCCTCCACACGCCGGCGCGACAAGTCGTACCCCAGGGACACCTCTGCAGACAGAATCGTGCCCGAGACGCGCAGTACACGAACCGGATTGGTGGCGAGAAACAGGTTGGGAAGCGTTTCCAGGTCCCGATCTTCAGTTTGTATCTCGGTATGGATGAGATCCATCGCCGAGATACGGCCGGCATGTTCACCAACCCGTATGTACACCCCGGGCTTCAGGCTTTTTACGGCCTTGAGCATGAAGCCCGCGACGATGTTGCCTACCAGTGTTGTGGAAGACAACGCGATGGTGGCGCTGAGCAGAATGCCGAGCAGGCTCAAAACCTGTCCACGCATTGTGTCGCCGATCGGGATGACGAGAATGGCGAACACCAGTGCCACGAGTGAAGCGCCGAGCATGGCGAGCTGCCGCTGGTACTCCCGGGCGGGATCGTTGGCGTAACGCTGGATCAGATACTCGTTCAGTCTGAGCACGCCCCAGGCGAGCAGAAAAACCACGAAGCCTGAGACCGCAAAGCTGATTAGTGTAGGGAACACGTCGTTCATGAGTTCAGATCAGTTTCTCCCTCAACCACCAGTAACGCACTAAACGTTGAAGCGAAAGTGAATTACATCGCCTTCCTGTACGAGATACTCCTTGCCCTCTAAACGCAGGCGGCCAGCGTCGCGGGCGCCCTGCTCACCACGGCCCGACACATAGTCGTCGTAGCTAATGATCTCGGCCCGAATAAAGCCCCGTTCGAAGTCCGTATGAATCTCCCCGGCTGCCTGAGGCGCCGTGGCGCCAGTGCGCACTGTCCAGGCGCGCACTTCCTTTGGGCCCGCCGTAAAGAAAGTCTGCAGCCCGAGCAGCCGGTAGGCCGCGCGAATCACTCTGTCCAGACCGGGCTCTTGCAGGCCCAGGTCATCCAGAAATGTCTGGCGGTCGGCCTCATCCAGCACGGCGATTTCCGCCTCCAGCGAGGCACATACCGGCACGACCTCCGCCTGCTCCTGCGCGGCGATCTTCTTCAGCTCATCCACGTAGGTGTTGCCACCCAAAGAACTCTCGTCAACATTCGCGACATACATCACCGGCTTGGCGGTGAGGAGGAACATCTGCTTCAGCTCAGCTGCTTCACCTTCATTACTTGGAACGAACGTTCTGACCGGCGCCTCGCCATCGATGTGCGCGTGCAGGCGCTTGAGGAACTCGTGGCGCGCAATGTCGTCCTTGTTGTTGGTCTTGGCCTGCTTTGACGCTTTCTGCAGCGCCCGATCAACGCTCTCCATGTCGGCCAGCAGGAGCTCGGTGTTGATCACGCCGATATCCCGCACCGGGTCCACGCCACCGGAAACATGCGTGACGTCATCGTCGTCGAAGCAGCGCACCACATGCGCGATGGCATGCGTCTCGCGGATGTTAGCGAGGAACTGATTACCCAGGCCTTCGCCTTTGGAAGCACCCTCCACCAGGCCGGCGATATCCACGAACTCCATGGTCGTGGGCAAGAGCTTGGCGGGATTAACAATGTCGGCTAGTGCATTCAGGCGCGGATCCGGCACCGGCACCACGCCGACGTTGGGCTCAATTGTGCAGAACGGATAGTTTTCGGCCGCGATTTCGGCCGCGGTTAACGCGTTGAATAAGGTGGACTTGCCGACATTCGGTAGCCCAACGATGCCGCATCGGATCGCCATGGGGCGGCAATCATACCCGCTCGGCCTGTCCATGGAAGGGAGATCTGGGCGGCCAGAGCTGGCGACAGGCGCCCGGATAGGCTTAACTCTGCGACCTCACCAGCCCGGTCAGGTGCGGGCTTTCAGAACCAACAAGAACGAGGACCTCCAATGCTCGAAACCACTATCGCCGGCAGCCTGCCCAGACCCGACTGGCTCGCCGAACCGGAGAAACTCAAAGGGGGCTGGAAGCTCAGCGGCCAGGAACTGGAAGACGGTAAGCGCCGCGCGGCGGCCGAGTGGATTCGGCATCAGGAAGAGGCGGGTATCGATATCCTGACCGATGGCGAGGTCTTTCGTAAGCACTTCGTGCACACGTTCCTCGAGGGCATCGAAGGCATCGACCAGAACAAGAAAACCCTGATGGGTATCCGCGATGACCGTTACAACCTGGAGGTGCCGACGGTCACCTCCGCCGTGAAACGCCCAAAGGCTGTGCACGTCGAGGAGTTCAAGTATGTGCGGAGTCTTACGGACCGCAAACTCAAGTTCACGCTGCCCGGCCCCATGACCATCTGCGACACCATCGCCGACGGCCACTACGGCAAGCGCGCCGACATGGCGATGGCCTTTGCCGAATTGCTGAACGCGGAGGCCAAAGAACTGGTCGCAGCCGGCGCGGACATCATTCAGTTCGACGAACCGGCATTTAATGTGTTCTTCGACGATGTAAACGAGTGGGGTGTGGCTGCGCTGGAGCGTGCCGCTGAGGGACTGAGCTGCCCACGGGCTGTGCATATCTGCTACGGCTACGGCATTGAGGAGAACCTCAAGTGGAAGGAAACCCTGGGCGACGAGTGGCGGCAATACGAAAAAATCTTTCCCGCGCTTAACGCCAGCAGCATTGATCAGATCTCCCTGGAGTGCGCTGACTCACATGTGCCGCACTCAGTGATGAGCATCCTCAAGGACAAAATCGTGATGGTCGGCGCTGTCGCCGTGACGCCGGACCGCGTTGAGACTCCCGAAGAGGTTGCAGAAACGCTACGTTCGGCGATGCGCTATGTCGATGCGGAACGGATCAGGCCCTGCACCAACTGCGGTATGACACCCATTCCTTACGACATTGCCCAGGGCAAGCTCAAGAGTCTGGTCGCCGGGGCCAACTTACTGCGCGACTCGCTACCGCACTGAAGGAGCTGGAACAGTTTGCGGTCAGACCCCTTAAGCGGGGCCTGACGGCGAGTTACTAGCCGGCGGGGCCGAAGCTACCGGTCAGATCTGCTCTTGGGGTTGCGCTATGTAACGCCGTCATGGCCTTCTCCAGACCATCGCGCATCAGAACGTCTAGCGCCTTGCGCGCCTCGCGCAGGGCGTCTTCGATCTGCACCAGCTCATCTCGGCCCGGTGCACGCAAGACATAACCAACCACCTGACCTTTGGAGCCGGGGTGGCCGATGCCGATACGCAGCCTGAGAAAATCGCGCCCGCAATGATTGATGACATCTCGCAGACCATTGTTGCCGCCGTGCCCGCCGCCCCGCTTGAAGCGTGCAACCCCTGCGGGCAAGTCCAGATCGTCGTGGACTACCAGCGTGCGCTCAGCGTCGAGCTTGAAGTAGTCCAGCGCCTGGCGCACCGACTGACCGCTATGGTTCATATAGGTCGTCGGCTTAAGTAGACGGGCATTGCTACCGCCCAGGCCTACCTGGCAAATCTCGCCCTGCAGCTTCTTGTCGGCCCGGAAACTCTGACCGCCGTCGGCAGCCAGGCTGTCAGCAAACCAGTAACCAACGTTATGCCGGTCACGCTCGTGTTCCTGGCCCGGATTGCCCAGGCCGACGATCAACTGCGGCGACTCACTCACGCCTAATTGCCGTCGTCGGATTTCTCCTCGCCAGACTTGTCACCGGCGGCATCCTCAGCGCCCGCGTCGCCGGCTGCCTCCGCTGCATCGCCCTCTTCCGGCTCTGCGGCCACTTTAAGGACATGGATAGCGACGACGGCCTGGTCGTGCTCTGGTCCCTGAGCCAGCTCCGGAATTTCCACACCCTCAGGCAGCTTGAGATCAGACAGGTGCAACATGGCATCCAGCTCAAGCTCGGCGATGTCCAGCTCGATGTATTCGGGCAGATTCTTCGGCAAGCAGGTGATCTCAACTTCTGACATCAGATGCGAAATCGTGCCGCCGCCCTGCTTCACACCGATAGCGGTCTCTTCATTTAAGAAGTGAATCGGCACGGACATGCGAATTTTTTCCGTGGCGATAATGCGCTGCAGATCGAAATGCAGTACCTGACGCTTGGCAGGATGCATCTGCACGTCTTTAAGAATGGCGTCCTGATTCTTGTCGCCAACCTGCACGGTGATGACGCTGGAGAAAAACGCTTCCTGCTCCATCTTGTGGCCAAGATCATTGGCGTCGAAGCACAGTGAGCGCGGCGGCTTGCCGCCGCCATAAATGATCGCAGGCACTTTTCCTTCGCGACGCAGGCGGCGGCTCGAACCTTTCCCTGAGTCTTCCCGGAATTCTGCGATCAGTTCAAATCCCTTGGACATAACTAGCTCCTATAGATTGACCGATCGGCCGGCTGCCTTTCGACCAGGCGCCCGGCTTGGGGGCGCGAAGCATAGCAGGAAAGATTTCCGCGGTCAGACCCCTGCGAATCCCGGGGCAAAGGAAACCGGCTCAGCCGGGGCCAGACGAGGCGTGGGCCGGCGCTCAAGCGGAACGTATATGAGGAGCCTCGGCCCGCAACGACGTATCGTCCCGCCCGAAGGGTTCTCAGTCCACGTAGAGGGAACTGACCGATTCGTCGAGACTAATCCGCCGTATCGTCTCCGCCAGCAGCTCAGCTACGCCGAGCTGGCGAATGCGGCCGGTCGCGGTGGCCTCGGCTGAAAGCGGGATGGTGTCGGTGACCACCAGCTCATCCAGCACCGAGGCTGCCACGCGCTCGATCGCCGGACCGGAAAGCACGGGGTGGGTGGCACAGGCATATACACGCTTGGCGCCGTTGTCTTTCAGTGCCTTGGCCGCCTGGCACAGCGTACCCGCCGTATCCACCATGTCGTCGATGATCACGCAGGTCTTGCCATCCACCTCGCCGATGATGTTCATGACCTGTGTTTCGTTAGCGCGCGGACGGCGCTTGTCGATGATGGCAAGATCAGCATCGTCCATGCGCTTGGCAATCGCCCGGGCACGCACTACGCCACCGATATCCGGCGACACCACCACCATATCGTCGTGCTCCTGGCGCCAAAGGTCGCCCAGCAGCACTGGAGATGCGTACACGTTATCTACCGGTATCGAAAAGAAGCCCTGAATCTGGTCAGCGTGCAAATCCACTGTCAGCACGCGATCCACGCCCGAGGCGGAAATCATCCCGGCCACCAAACGCGCTGTAATTGGCACGCGTGCTGCTCTCGGCCGCCGGTCCTGCCTGGCGTAGCCGAAGTAAGGGACGACTGCCGTGATCCTCGCGGCCGAAGCCCGCTGGCAGGCATCTGCCATCACCAGCAGCTCCATCAAGTGATCGTTAACCGGCGGACAAGTGGACTGCACGATGTAGACGTCCCGACCGCGTATGTTCTCCAGAATTTCTACGTTGACTTCGCCATCGCTGAACTTGCCGACCTGAATCTTGCCGAGCGGCAGCGTCAGGTGGCGGGCAATACGGTACGCGAGCTCCGGGTTGGCTGTCCCCGTAAAGATCGCCATGTTGGGAAGCACTAGCGTGTTGGTGTTTTTCACGGGTCGCTTAGAAACGCCTGGGGTGAAACTTATCGGAATATGGCTGGGGTGGCAGGATTCGAACCTGCGAATGACGGGATCAAAACCCGCTGCCTTACCACTTGGCTACACCCCAACCGCCGCCCGGTTCGTGTCGCCAAAGCTCACACCCCGGGACGGGGCGTATTGTGAATGCTGGCCCGGACAGGCGCAATTGCGGTCGCCCCGGCAAACCGAACGGATGCGTCAGTCCGCAGGCTGCCAGCGGTCTATCACCAAGCGCATCCGGGTCGCGTCGCGGCGCATGGTCACTTTGCGCGGCAGCCATTGATCGGAGACCTGCCGGAAGCCCGCGTATTCAACCTGCCATCCGTCTTGCGCGATACCAGCAAGCCAGCCATCAGCATCAAACAGCCGGCGTGCCGGCGAACCGGGCGCGACAAGACCCAACGCCCAGTAGCGAGCCTGCTCTGCCGGAAGCGGCCAGCCGATCTGCTCGTCGATGAAGCGCTCCAGCGCTGCCTTGCCACGGTATTCAGCAACGACGTCGCCATTGGCCCGCTCGATGGTGACCTGGGCATCGTTCCACTCAATGGAAAATCCACCGGCGCCGAACGGACCCGACAGCGTCAGGCGGCTCTCACTGGCGCCTTGCTGCCAGCGCACGGAACCCTGCGCACCCTCATCGGCAAGCCGCAGTGCCATGCGCCCGTTGAGTTCCCAGCTCGCGATAGCGCCCAGAACACGCTCGCGCTCGGCCCAACCGATATCAGACCCGGGGATGACCGGCCGTCCGGCACAGCCGGCGAGCAAAGCAATTAGCCCGACAATTGCAGCCGCGCGGGTGAGCTTCATTCCCCGAAGCGCGCCATTGTTTCCAGCAGCGGCTCACTGTCAGGATAAACAATCATCGCTTCTTGCCAGATGCGCCGAGCCGAATCTTTCTGCCCCAGCGACCAGAGCACCTCGCCTAAGTGCGCGGCGATCTCAGGGTCGCGCAGCTTTGCGTAGGCTGGCTCCAGCCAGCTCAGCGCTGCCTCTTTCTTGCCCTGCTGAAACAACACCCAGCCCATGCTGTCGAGGATAGCTGGGTTATCCCGCTTGAGATTCACCGCGTAGCGCACCAGCCATGCCGCCAGACGCGGCCGACGGTCGTGAATGGCGAGCGTATACCCGTAGGCATTGGCGACATCCGGATCGGTCGAATCCAGAGCCCAGGCCTGGCGCATGGAGGCGATCGCCTCATCCGAGCGGCCCAGCCGGTCCAGCGCAATCCCGCGGTTCATGAGCTGTTCCGGCGTTGGCGGGCGGTAGGCGAACAATGCATCGTACTCAGCGACCGCAGACTCAGTGCGCTGCTGATTTTGCAGCAGGGCAATCCGCGCGAGCACCATTTCATAGCCATAGCGGGGAAAGCTCGTTTCAAAATTGCTCAAATGCAGCAGCCCCGCATCCGGATCGCCGCTTTGCAGGTGAGCCACGGCAATGCGCTGCTGCGCCGGCAGCAGAAACGGGCCCGCCCCGATCCGCGAGTATTTTTCTATCGCAGCGGCCCAGTCTTCGCGCGCCTCTTCAATTTGACCCAGGTAGTACAGGCTCTCGTAAACATTGCGGCCCATGGCGGCCATCTCTTTGAGGTCGAGCTCAGCCTGGGCGTAATTGCCATCAGAAATCGCGATGCTGGCGCGCAAACTCAACAGCTCTGGCTCCCGGCCGTAGCTATCCAGCATGCGGGCGACGAGTTCCTGCGCGAGTGCCTCGCGCCGGCTGGCAGCAAGTAAGCGCACGTACTCAAGCTCAAGCGCGATCACTGGCCGCGTGCGGGCCAGCTCTTCAATGTAGGCCAGCGCACCGTCGGCGTCGTCCTGAGCGAACAGAACACGGCCCACCAGCACTTCAGCTTCGTAGGAATCGCCGGTCGCAGCGACCGCTCGCGCATAGCGCAGTGCCAACGGCAACACGTCAGCTCGAAATGCGGCCCGGGCGATGGCCAACTGCAGACTTTCGTCGCGCGGCTGGCCTGCAGCAAGGCGCTGGATCAGGCGCAAAACGCCCATGGCGTTTTCTTCACCAGCGAGGTCCGCCTCCAGACCCAGGTAGTCGTCGCCCGAGCGGCCGTCAACCGGACCGAGCAGCGCCGAATAGTGTTCGACGGCCCGCTCCAGGTCGTACCGCCGCAGGTACAGGCGGCCCAGGTATTCCCGCGCGCCCGTGCTCTCAGGCTCAAGGTCGAGCCAGCGCTCGGCGCTGCGCAACGCGAAGCGATCCAGACCGTAATCGAACGCGTAATCGGTCGCCCGCCGCGCGGCGGCCGAATCATTCGTCGCTTCGGCGGCACTGAGATATTCCTGCGCCGCGGTCAGATGTGCATCAGTCTGGCGGGCAATCTCCGCCATCAGCACGTGGTAGTCGGCGCCGGGGACATACCCGGTGGCCGGCGGCTCGGGCTTCTCCGGAGGGCCGGCGCAGCCATGCAACAGCAAGATGATGCCGGACGCTGCCAGCAGCATTCGTAAACGCAGGGAAATTGGCATGCGGCAAGCCTAACGCAACGCAGGGGTCTGACCCCAACGCTGTTTGGGCGCTGGCCCGCAGTCCGGCAGCCGGGAGGTCGCAACGAGCCGTCGCCCGCGACGATGCCGTCCGATGTGTAGATAATGCGCGCTGTGAAAGACAGCATCGCCAGCAAACTGCAGCAATTGGTCAATCGCTCAGAAGAGCTTGGCCAGCTCCTATCCGATCCTGAGGTCATCAATGACCAGGACAAGTTCCGCGCCTTCGCGCAGGAGTTCTCCCAGCTGGAACCCCTCGTCGCATTGGTGCGCGACTATGAGCAGGCCGAGCAGGATCTCGCCGCGGCCAACGAAATGCTGGCCGACGATGATCCGGAACTAAAGAGCCTCGGCGAGGAAGAAAAAGCTGCGGCGGCCACGCGGCTGGCTGAGCTGGAAACCGGTTTGAAGCGGCATCTGGTGCCGCGCGACCCCCGCGATGACGCGAACATCTTCCTGGAGATTCGCGCCGGAACGGGGGGTGATGAAGCAGCGATCTTCGCCGGTGATCTGTTTCGTATGTACACGAAGTATGCCGAGCAGCAGCGCTGGCAGATCGAGATCCTGAGCAGCAGCGAAGGCGAGCACGGCGGCTACAAGGAAATCATCAGCCGCGTTGCCGGCAAGGGCGCGTATTCCCGCCTGAAGTTCGAATCTGGTGCGCACCGTGTTCAGCGCGTGCCGGAAACCGAAACGCAAGGGCGAATTCACACGTCGGCATGCACCGTCGCGGTACTGGCCGAGAGCGATGACGTGGAAGCTATCGAGGTCAACCCGGCGGATTTAAGAATCGACACTTACCGTGCCTCCGGGGCCGGCGGGCAACACGTCAACAAGACGGATTCCGCCGTGCGTCTGACTCATCTGCCCACAGGGATCGTGGTTGAGTGTCAGGACGAGCGCTCGCAGCACAAGAATCGGGCGCGGGCAATGTCCTTACTGCAGGCCCGGCTACTCGACGAAGAGCTCGGCCGGCAGCAGCGCGAACAGGCCGCCGAGCGCAAGAGCCTCGTTGGCTCCGGAGATCGTTCGGAACGCATCCGCACCTACAACTATCCGCAGGGACGCGTGACCGACCACCGTATTAACCTCACGCTGTATAAGCTTGATCCCGTGCTCGCCGGCGAGCTCGATTTAGTCATCGAACCGCTGACCAGCGAACACCAGGCGGAGCAGCTCGCGGCGATCGATGAGCCCTGAGCGGCGAAGCATCGATTCCGGGTAAACTCCCGCTCCCGCCGACGAGCACGCCGCGGCGGCCAACTCCAGACATCGGCTCTAAATTCATGCCCAGCTATACAGACACCGTCGCTGCCATAGGCAACACTCCGCTCATTCGCCTCAACTACCTGTCCGACGAAACCGGCTGCGAGATCCTCGGCAAGGCCGAATTTATGAATCCGGGCGGGTCGGTAAAAGACCGCGCAGCGCTGGGTATCGTGCGCGATGCTGAGGCGAAGGGACTGCTCAGGCCCGGCGGCATTATTGTGGAGGGCACGGCGGGCAATACGGGCATTGGACTTGCCGTTGTCGGCAACTGCCTCGGCTATCGCAGCATCATCGTGATGCCCGACAACCAAAGCCAGGACAAAATAGACACGCTGAAGTCTTATTGCGACGACGTGCGTCTGGTGCCAGCGGTGCCGCTGAAGGATCCGAATCACTTCACCAAGGTGTCACAGCGGATTGCTGAGGAACTCAATACGGACAAGCCCGGCAGCGCGATGTGGGCCAACCAGTTCAACAATACCGCGAACCGCGAATTTCATGAGCAGACGACCGGACCGGAAATCTGGGCACAAACTGACGGCAACGTTGATGGCTTTATCTGCTCAGTGGGTACCGGCGGCACGCTGGCCGGTATCGCGCGGGCACTGAAATCACGCAAATCCGCCGTATCTATAGGCCTGGCGGATCCAGAGGGTTCCGCGCTGTATAACTTCTTTGCGCACGGTGAGCTTAAGTCGGAAGGCAGCTCAATCTCTGAGGGCATCGGCAACTCACGAGTGACCGATAATCTTCAAGGCACGCCTATCGACACGCAGTACCAACTCCCAGACAGCGAGTCGATCCCGCTGGTTTACGAGATGATTCGGCGGGAAGGTTTATCGCTGGGTGGCTCCAGCGGTGTGAACGTGGCCGGGGCCGTCCGCCTCGCGCGCGAACTCGGTCCGGGCCATACGATTGTGACGATTCTGTGCGACGGCGCGATGCGCTACCGCGCACGTCTGTTCAACCGCCCTTACCTGGCCGAACGCGGACTCGAACTGCCGGACTGGCTGAACATTTAGCGACTCAGTAGTCTTTGGCCAGCTAGCCGCCGGCTGCGGTCAATGCCGACGCCAGGTCTGCGCGCAGATCATCCACCGCCTCTATGCCAACCGAGAGACGAACTGTGCTCGGGGTAATACCCATCGCCTCGCGCGTCGCTGCCGGCACGGTGGAATGACTCATGGTGACGGGATGGCCCGCGAGGCTCTCAACGCCACCTAAGCTCTCAGCCAAAGTGAACACCTCGAGCGAGTTCATGAACTTCGCCACGTCACCCGCAAGCTCAATAGTGACGATGCCGCCGAACGCGCTCATCTGGCGGCGCGCGAGTGCATGGCCGGGATCTGCCGCCAGCCCCGGGTAGTAAACACGCTTTACGCCGGACTGCGCCTGCAGCCATTCAGCCAGCGCTTGCGCGTTCTCGCAGTGGCGCTGCATACGCAGTGCCAGGGTCTTGACCCCGCGCAGTGTCAGATAGGCATCGAAAGAACCGGGCACTGAGCCCACTGCACTGCGCAGCGACACCAGCCGCCGGCCGATTTCGGCATCCGCCACCACGTTGATTCCGCCAATCACGTCTGAATGCCCACCGAGATACTTGGTCGTGGAGTGCATGGCGATATCGCAACCTAGCTCCAGCGGCCTCTGCAGACAGGGCGTGGCGAACGTGTTGTCAACGGCGACGAGAATGTCGCGGCTCTTGCCGAGTTCAGCCACCGCCGCCAAATCAACAATCTTCAAGAGCGGATTTGTCGGCGTCTCAATCCAGATAAGTTGAGTCTTTGGCTGAATCGCGGCCGCTACGGCATCCAGATCGGCAAAATCGACGTAGGTGAACTCAAAGCCTGCCTGGCGCGTGCGCACCTCATTAAAAAGTCTCAGCGTGCCGCCATAAAGATCGGCTGGCGCCACCACGTGCGCGCCCTGCTCCAGCAACTCCAGTATGCCGGCCGTGGCTGCCATACCCGACGCATACGCGACTCCACGAACTCCGGCTTCAAGGTCAGCCACGCAGCGCTCAAACGCATCGCGTGTTGGATTCGACGCCCGCGAGTAAACATGCTCGCCGCTCTTGCCGAATTCAGGCGAACGGTAGGTGCTGCTGGTGACAATTGGCGGCATGACGGCTCCGGTAGCCGGATCTTCCGTGTCGCCTGCATGTATGCAGCGCGTGGCCAGGTCTTGCGGTTTTTTGCTCTCGGTCATTGGGCGCAAAAGATTATGACGAGTCTGGGAAACGCGGTATGGCACACTGTTGTGCGCGATGAGGCTATCACAGGCATCACATGACCGCCGACGGCGATAAGACAGTTGCATCACTGCTCAAGGAAAGCACCAGCCGGCTGGCCGACAGCAGCGATTCCGCTCGGTTGGATGCCGAGGTGCTGCTGGCGCATGCGCTGGGTGCCCAGCGCGCCCAGCTGTACGGCGACCCCGAACGCATAGTACGGCCGGAAATCATCGAGCGCTTCACGACACTGGTGAGCGAGCGGCGCAGCGGCCGCCCGGTTGCTCAGCTCGTTGGCACACGCGAATTCTGGTCGCTACAGCTCAAGGTAACGCCTGACACCCTGGTGCCAAGACCAGAAACGGAACTGCTGGTTGAATGCGCGCTGCGCAGGCTGCCGGAAGACTCACAAGACCCCGTCTGTGATCTCGGTACTGGTACAGGGGCAGTCGCACTGGCTCTTGCCAGCGAGCGGCCCGGCGCGAAAGTGGTGGCCACCGACATCAGCGAACCGGCGCTCGCTGTTGCGCGCTATAACGCCGGCGCACTCGGTCTTGAGCGCGTGCGCTTCGAGTTCGGCGACTGGCTACGCGCCGTGCACGACGAGCAGTTCGCGATGATCGTCTCCAACCCGCCCTATGTTGACGATAAGCAGTGGCTGCTGCGCCGCTACGAACTGGGTTACGAACCGGCGCTGGCGTTGCGTGCCGGGCGCAACGGGCTTATGTGCCTGCGCAAGATCGTTGATGAAGCACCAGCGCATTTGCAGCCGGGTGGCTGGCTGCTGGTGGAGCATGGCTTCCGGCAAGGGCCAGTCGTGGCTGGGTTGTTTCAGGCGGCGGGCTTCGAACAGATCACCACGTATCGGGACTTGCCCGGGCGTCCTCGAGTCACTGAGGGTCAGTGGCCAGAGTAGCATCGCTGGACCCAGGGTGGCACAGCATCATGCGCGCACCGCGGCTCTATACTGCGTTCCTAAAGGCTTCCCTCAATTGCAATACTCATGATGATGGATTCATGAGTTTGACAAAAGCCTCGCACGGGAAGCGATCTAAAACTTACCTCTACGGGTCTTCCAGAACTTCTATATGGTCAACAAAGACGGTATCCAGGATGACATTCCCATCGGTAGCGTCTGCATCAACGATAGCGACCTCAACATATCCATCCCCACCACTAGGAATTGAGTACTCCAAGTAGGTATCGGTGTCCAAAGTGGCCGTAATCCACAAGCTGGCATTCGGCACTGTATAGCTGTCAGCTTTGGCCGTTTTGTAGAGAACGACGAAGTCATCTCCCTCAGAATTGGGCGTTCGATGCGCCTGCACGCGCAATGTCTTCGTTTTCGAGACGTCAAGGCCATTGAAAACCCAGGCGTGATACATCCGACTCTTGGTCGATGATGTCGTCACTTCCAGCTTTTCCGTCAGCTCCTCGTAGGAATCATCATCCGCTGCAATATCATCTGCTGAGCCTACTGTGGTACTGAAGATAGGAAACTCGTACAGATCGAGCGCAACGGAGCCTAGCTCGAACGCTCCGATTTCCCAATCTTCGTCGACACTGCCGCGTTCGTTTCCAAAATAATCGATACCAATACTAGACATGAGATCCTGACCCTTATTGATCGCGTCTGAGTCTAAGGAAAGACCAAAATCCCTGGCGTCGTTAGGTGTCGCGCTCAAAAAAAAGGGGTCCTGCGCCAGGGAGCCAACGTCTTGCGGGTCACCTACCTGTTGATCCCAGTAGTCGCGCCAGTCTGCAAGCGAGTCGAGCGCGCCAGCTCCCGGCCAAGACCAGCCTCCGACGAAACTATCCCGCCAAAACAAATTGGTATCTGAATCCCAACCGACGTAAGGCCCGGGAGGATCGCCCGGAGTCGTGAGCTTGGTAGTTGAGTCTCCCTTGATATCGGCGGCCGTGTTCTCGAAGAAGATATTGTTTGCAACCTTTACGTTCTGGGATTGACCTCTAAGAGACAGCCCGTATGCATCGACATTGCTTCCGCCGTTGGAAAGTACATTATTTAAGAATTGGGTACCGGGTGAGTCAGAAATTCTTGCGGCTGCGAACTTTCCAGTGGTTGGTGCAGGAGTTGTGTAGCTTGTCAGGCCGAACTTATGGACGATGTTTCCATCAATGATGTGTCCAAGACTGGCGCCTGCCCCATTGATTTGAATTCCTCCATTGTTCACATCATGAATAAAGTTCCTCATGATTCGTATTTGAGCTTTCGGATTGACCGCAGAAATTGCGAAGTCAAGGTTCTCGTCTCCGATGCCAATATCGAAGACCTCGTTTTCCTCGACGTCGATTGGTCCATCCTGCAGGCCTATACCCCCCCTATCACCTGAATCGCCAGTGTTGCGGCCAATGTCGAACACTTGAGATCGTTGAATCGTTCCACTGCCGCGTATATACAGACCCGTGCTCTCGTGGCCAAACGACAATACATCTTCGTATAGGAGATCAGTTGGGTTTTGAATAAGGTTCGGAGCAGGATTACCGCTGCCGTCCTTGTCGTCATCGAGAGTACCGGCACTGATACCCTCGCCAGTGCCCTCGGAGACATTTATGTTGCGGATCGTGATCGACTGCGCCCCGGTCTCGTTAATTCCGGGTTCGATAAAGATCAGGGAGTCTGCGCCGCCAACGCACTCTACCTGTGTAATCGGTGGACTACTGCAGGTTACATGCCGGCCACCAGGGCCCTTCACATCGATACCATCTATCGTAATGTGCGCAGCATCGCTACCCACCCGAATCGCGTGGCGCCGAAATCCAACCTCGGCGTCGCTGAGGTCTGGGGAGGAATCATCTCGATAAAGAAACACGCCGGCACCGCTCACGTAGGCAGCTTCCAGGTCGTTCAGTGTTGTAGCGGTCGCAGATAGATTGGTTGATATGCGGACGCCATCCTTGAGCATCCCAGAGATCTCGATGGGCTGACTGCCCATACCTTGCGCAGCTGCGGCCCAAATTACCGGTGGCGTCGCAGGGGGCTGAACCGCGTCGGCGATGATGGCCTCATCCACCCAAACCGAACCGTCGCCGCTATTGATGATGAATCTCAATCCGATCGTCCCGGAACCTACGCGCGTCTTGAAATCGACCTGCTCTGGCGCATAGGTAGATTGATTTTCCACAGTGCGATATGTAGCTCGCGACGTACGCCATTCGTCGTCGCTATGTAGCCAATAATCCGGCCCGGAAGCCTGATCGTCTCTTATCTCAAGGTCTAGTTTTGCGCTGCGGCCGGACTCAGTCTTGGCCTGAAAGGAAAACTGATACTCGGTATCAGCCTCCAGGGCGCCTGTCACGATCCTAAGGAGCGGCTTGGGGTCTTGTGACGTGGGCCGATTGAGCTTTGCCGCGTAATTTCCGCGGAACGCGTTGTCTCGGTCGGCTGTGATCGTTGATGAGCCACCGGTATTCTCCCTCCAGGGGACAACCCAATCCGCGGCAGCAGTTGGGCCCGCGGGAAGCACGTCATTGACAAATCTTTCGAATCCGCCGGGGATTAGCGCGATTCCAGAGCTCCCCATGGTGGTTGTCACGACGCCTTGCTGCCACCATCCGACCTGCGCAGTCGGCATGATCAGCGGGTTAGGCAGCGCCATACCACCGTAGGCGCTAAAGGTAATTTTGCTAGCAGACTGACCCGCGACATCTATTTCCAGACGCTCGCGCCACACCTCGCCACGTTTGAATAGAACTGTGTCGCCGGCAACGATGCCGCCAGAATCAAGTTGGGTATTGACCTTGTCGATGGTCTTCCAGGCAAATGACTCTGACAGTCCGTCGCCACTATCGTCCGGTCGAGATGCATCCACGTAATACGTCGTCTGCGCCGGCGCCGTGGTTGAAAAACACGCAAGCAGTATCGCGGTGGACAACAGAACGAGTCGTGACATGGTCTCTCTCCTGACAAAAGAGCATTGAACATAATGCGCGGGCGGTGTCAGGTTACGAGGCGCTCAGTCCAGCAGTCAATCACGCGTTGCGACAATAGAACGTGTCTTAGACCACGTCTTAATTCCTGCAACACGCCAGGCGCGCAAACAACGAAACCCGCTGCGTGGTTGAATTTAAATGAGTTTGTCGAATGACCTACTCGAAGGTTCGCGAGCGTTTTACGCTCACTTGCCGGTGTTTGCCTGCTGGACGGCAATTGATAGTTTTCTGCGCGAGTCCGAACAGCGGTAGCGAACGCTCGCTATCCGAGACGCTTTATCCAAGCACTGAGATCGCTGACAACACCGTGCACGGCCTTTGCCGCCGACTCATCAGCAAGTTTCCCTTCCTGGGTAAACGCCGAGTTGGCGCGAGATAAGGCGAACTGCTGCGGCAACACGGTGACGCCCAGGTTGGTCAGTATAGAACGCACCGAGTTCAAGCCCCGCAGACCACCGAGCGCACCCGGCGAGGCGGCAAGGAGCGATGCCAGCTTGCCAACGTAAGGACTTTTTTGACTGCCGTTGGCCGCAGGACGAGACACCCAGTCGATCACATTCTTTAACAGCGGTGTGATGGAGCTGTTGTACTCCGGCGCCGCAATCAGGAAACCCGCGTGCTCGACGAATAGTCCGCGC
>JANQPY010000025.1 GCA_028285245.1 Gammaproteobacteria bacterium
GCGCGGAACCGACAATGACGCCGTCGGCGTGCTGGCCTAAGGAGTTCACCTGCTCGGCGGCACGTACAACGAATCCGGCGCACACGGGGGTGTCGCCGACAGCTGCCTCAAGGGCATCCATGCAGACAAATAGAACTCCGAGGCTTCTCCCTTACCGCGGTTATGACGTTCTACATAGCAGTCTGCCGCGCCCAGCAGTACTCAACGATCTGAGACCCGTTTCATCTGATAACAGAACTCCGGAAGTAAGGATCCGAAAATAGGTTGTCGACCAGATTGTCGAGCGCTTTCTTTACCGCGACCACGACACCCTCTTTAGCATTCGAGGTCTCATGACTTGCGTTGCCACTAAAGGTGTCACGCCACAAGACTTCATCAGAAGCGTTGTCAGTAGCGGTTAGCTTTACCGAGCCTTTCAGATTAATCGTACCCTTAGTCCAACCTGTAACCGTATCTGAGTCAAAGTCCAGGATTTCACCGGATAGCGTGACTGAGCGGTCTCGCGGCTCGTTCAAACCTGCGGCTTCAACTCCCTGAACAAGGGCGTCCTGTACAAGAAGTGAGAGCTCTTTCTCTGCCTGATACCCTCCCGTGGTCGTCTGTCCATAACCGTTCTTGAAGTGTAAGAGCATCCTTTCGTTTTCAACGCCTCGGGTATCTCTAATTCCTCCAACAATGACTTGCGGAGAGGTGCTAGTACTTATCGGCGTCGTCGTCCCAGCATACTCATAGTTGACCTCGGTATCGTGGACCGTAAATGCACAACCGGTGGCAGTTAGAGCAAACAGGCAGGTCATTAGGATTCGTGTATTCATTGTTTTTCCCATCTCTGCTTAGCAAGACCAAATTGAGTGTAAGCCTGTGACGATCGACTTAAAAGTGCACCATATAGAATGCGGCAGACGAAGCGAGAGTCCAGTCGCGCGTGTGAAACGCCGTATTTCAGCCACGCAACCCATTGAGAAACTCAGCCGGGTCCTCACCGGCCTCTAACTTCTCCACCAGCGCGGAACCAACGATGACGCCGTCGGCGTGTTGACCCAAGGAGCTAACCTGCTCGGAGGCGCGTACGCCAAAGCCCGCGCACACGGGGGTGTCACCGGCAGCCGCTTTCACGGCATCGAGGTAGTCGGTGACATCGGCGGGTAAGGCCTGGGCGCCGCCGGTGATGCCTTTGATGGTAACGGCATACACAAACCCGCGGCTGGCATCGCACAGCGCCTGCATGCGCGCGTCGGGCGTTGCCGGTGTAACGAGCTGAATCAACGCGAGGCCCTGCTCGTTGAGCGCAGCGCGCAGCTCGGTGCCTTCTTCGAGCGGCAGATCGGGCACGATGAAACCGCAAACACCCGCTTTCACGCAATCCTCTGCAAGGCGCTTGTATCCATAGGCAAGCAACGGATTGAGATAGCTCATCAAGACCAGCGGTGCATCAATGCCGTCCGTCTGTTTGAGTTCGCCGAGTATCCAGCTCAGCGTGACGCCGGCTTCAATCGCAGCGTGGCTGGAACGCTGGATGGTGACACCGTCTGCCATGGGATCAGAGAACGGCACGCCGAGTTCCACCACATCGCCCGCGGAAGCCACCTTCTTTAAGGTCTCAACGAAACCGTCTTTGTCCGGGTAACCTGCCGTGATAAACGGCACAAGGCCTACCCGCCCGGCGTCGTTCGCGGTTCTAATGGCGGCGCTGATGCGTTCATGCGGTTGCATTCAGGCGGCCTTGTTCTTGAACACATCGCGCGGCAGCACTTTGCTCAGCGTGGGCATGTCTTTATCCCCGCGTCCGGACAGGCCAATCAGCACGCGCTTGTTGGGATTGTCTTTGGCCCAGCGGCGCGCGCCCACAAACGCATGTGCGCTTTCGATGGCGGTGAGAATGCCCTCGAACGCGCAGCACTCGCGCAAGGCCTCCAATGCTTCAGCATCAGTCGCCGAGACGTAAGACACACGCCCGATAGCCTGCAACAGCGAATGCTCGGGCCCGACGCCAGGATAGTCGAGTCCGGCGGAGACCGAATGGGTTTCCTGAATCTGGCCATCGTCGTTGTGCAGCAGAATCGAATAACTGCCGTGCAAAACGCCGGGGGTGCCGGTGGCCAGTGTTGCAGAGTTCTCTCCCAGTCCGGTGCCTCGCCCGCCCGCTTCTACGCCGTATAACAAGGTGTCTTTATCACCCAGAAAAGGATGAAACAGGCCGATGGCATTCGAACCACCGCCGACGCAGGCGAATACGGCATCGGGCAATCCGCCGGCCAGCTGGTGCATCTGCGCGCGTGCTTCACGCCCGATGATGGCCTGCAGTTCGCGCACGAGGTAGGGATAAGGATGCGGCCCGACCGCCGAGCCCAACAGGTAGTAGCTACCTTCAGGGTCAGACACCCAGTCACGAAACGCCTCATCAATAGCGGCACGCAAAGTGCGATCGCCGCTGGTGACGGGCACGACTTCGGCACCGAGTTGATACATGCGATCTACATTCGGTGCCTGTCGCGCCACGTCGACTTCACCCATGTACACGATGCAGGGAATACCAACGCGCGCGCAGGCCGCCGCGGTAGCCACCCCATGCTGACCCGCGCCCGTCTCAGCGATCACGCGCGTGGCACCCAGCCGCTTTGCCAGCAGGGCCTGGCCTAGCGCGTTGTTAATCTTGTGTGCGCCGGTGTGCGCGAGATCTTCGCGCTTCAGCCACACGCTGGCACCCCAGCGCTGCGACAGACCGCGTGCGTAGGTGAGTGCTGTAGGCCGGCCCACCCATTGCGTTAGCTCGGCATTGAGCTCGGCGACAAAGCTGTCGTCTTTCAGGTGTTCGCGAATGCCATCTTCGAGACGCTGCAGTGCGGGCACCAAGGTTTCCGGCGCGTAACGGCCGCCGAACGGGCCAAAGCGGCCCTGTGCATCCGGCAGCTCGCCGTCAATAAGCCGTTTCAGCAGCGCCTGTTGCTCCGCAGAACTCAATTCAACTGACCTCTTAGTTGGCACGTCGTAACTCCTCATCGCGCACCGCGCGCACAAAGGCGGCGATCCGCTGCTCATCTTTCTCACCGGGCGCCGATTCCACGCCGCTGCTCACATCCACACCCCACGGGCGGGCCGTGCGCAACGCGGAGGCGACATTATCAGGCTTCAGACCACCGGCGAGCATCAGCTCGGTGCCCCGGGCCAGCCGCCCCGCCCGGCCCCAGTCGGCCTGCTGGCCTGATCCGCTGGCCGCCGCCTCAAACAGCAGGCGCGGCGCTGCCATTGCGGCGGACTCATCCAGCGCGGGCGTATCCCGATACACGGGCAACGGGGCAATATCTTCATGCAGGTCAAGACCGGCAAAATCTTCCGCATCGGTTTGCAGCCAGTCCGGCGCAAACTCCGCCTGCACGGCGGCCCATTCCTGAGCCGACGGGTGACGCATCACCGCAACACGCAGCACACCCGACGGAAGATCGGCACACAGCACGCGGGCTTCAGCCGGCGTCACGCGCCGCGGCGAGTCGGCAAACACAAACCCCACGGCATCAGCCCCCGCCGCGCAGGCCGCTGCCACCGCCCTGGGCGTGCGCAGACCACAGATCTTTATGAACGTAGGCATCGATAACGCTTCAGTTGCGGCCAGCCCGCAGCAAATCACTGGCTGCAGCAACCGGATCACCCGAACGCATCAGTGCGGTACCCACCAGGGCAAGGTTGTAACCAAGCCGCGCCACTTCGGCAGCTTCGCTGGCGTTGGTGATACCGCTCTCCGCCACCCGTGGCATTTCTGTGGGCAGCGCTGGCGCGAGCGCTGCGAAGCGGGCGAACTCGACGTCAAGCGTGCGCAGGTCGCGACAGTTGATGCCGATCGCCAAGCGAACGCGGTCCGCCTCAGTAGCCGGGCCAAACTGCTGCATCACCGGCAGACAGGCATCCAGATCGCGCTCGTCGAACGCTTCCACCAGTGCGAACAGATCGAGTCCCAGCGCCGCTTCGAGTAAACGCTTGAGTTCATCCGCAGACAAGATCGCAGCGATCAGCAAAACGCCGCTGGCGCGCGCCGCGCGGGCTTCCAGCACCTGATAAGCATCGACCAGAAAGTCTTTGCGCATTGAGGGTAGCGCCGGCACTTCTCGCGATACGGCTTTCAAGTCATCGAGCGACCCGGAAAACTGATCAGGCTCCGTCAGCACGGACAACGCCGCTGCGCCACCGCGCGCGTACGCTCCGGCCTGCTGCACCGGATCGAGTTCATCGCCCGCGAGTTGGCCGGCGCTGGGCGAACGGCGCTTCACCTCGGCGATCAAATCGAACCCTTCCGGCGACAGGTTGAACGGCACAGGCGGCGGCAAATCGCGCAGGCTGCCGCGCAGAACGGGCTCGATGGTATTGGCTTGCGCAGCCGCCAGGCGCGCGCTGCTGGCCGCGGCCATGCGCGACAGAAAATCTTCGTTCGATGCGGTCTGGCTGGGCATCACGCTGGCAGACGGCCGGCAAACTCTCTTAAGCGATCCAGCACGGCCTGACCTTTGCCCGCCTCGAGTGCAGCCTCCGCCGTGGCAATCCCGCTGCGCATATCGTCAGCCCGGCCGGTCACCTCCAGCAGCAGGCCGGCGCCCAGGGTGAGCGCATCGCGATGCGGACCCTGCTCAGTGCCGGCGAGCACCGCGGCAAGCGCCGCCGCATTAGCTTCCGCATTGCCGCCGGCCAGATCGTAGGGCGTGCAGCGTGCCACGCCGGAGTCTTTGGGATCGCGAATTTCTTCCTTGACCGAACCCGGACGCACATCGAACAACGTGAACGTGCCGCAGGGTGTCGCCTCGTCCCAGCCGGGATCGCCGTGGACAACGAATGCGCGTTCAATGTCCATGCCCGACAGCGTGTCGGCCATCAAGCGCGCGCGAGGCAAATCAAAGGCGCCAACAAGGTGATACGGTGGCGCCGCCGGATTGGCCAGCGGCCCGAGAATATTAAATACGGTGCGCACACCCATGGCCGCACGCACCGGGCCGATGGCTTTCATCGCCGGATGAAAAAACGGCGCGAACAAAAATGCGAAACCGCAGGCCTCAAGACAGTCGAGTGCGGTGTCCGCATCCGGTGCCAGCGGCACACCCAGTGCCTCAAGCACATCGGCGCTGCCGCACTTGGAAGACACGGACCGGTTGCCGTGCTTGATCATCGGAATACCGCAGGCCGCGGCAACGAGCGCCGTGCCCGTCGAAAGGTTCAGGCTGCCGGAACCGTCGCCGCCCGTGCCCACGCTGTCGGCGGCGTGCAGGCCAGCGGGCAAGGTAACGGGCTTCGCCAGTTCGCGCATGGCGCCGGCAAATCCGCGCACTTCTTCGGGTGTTTCGCCTTTGGCGCGTAGCGCCGCCAGCAGGGCCCCGGCCGTCGCCGGCGGCAGGTCTTCGTCGGTCAATAGTTTCATCAGCGCGCTGGCGACGGGCTCTTCCAGTGCCTCACCGTCGAGCAGACGATTCAGAATTGCGGTGGGTTCGGTGGCCATAAGCTGCTCCTGTCTGCCAGCTCAGCGCTTGTTACCGGCTGGCTCAAGACGTAAGAAGTTGCGCATCAACTCGTCGCCGGCGGGGGTCAGTACGCTCTCCGGATGAAACTGCACGCCCTCCAGCGGTAACTCACGATGGCGCACGCCCATGATTTCGCCCTGCTCGGTGCGCGCCGTGATTTCGAGGCACTCGGGCAGACTGGCATCTTCGGCGGCCAGCGAATGATAGCGGCCCGCCTCCAGCGGATTGTCGAGACCGGCAAACAGCGTTTTGCCATCGTGCTTAACCAGCGAGGTCTTGCCATGCATCAGGCGCTCGGCCGACACGATGTTGCCGCCAAAGTACTGCACCAGTGTCTGATGGCCGAGACAAACGCCCAGCACCGGCACTCGCTCTTTGAAGGCACCGATCATCTCCAGCGAAACACCGGCATCATCTGGCCGCCCGGGTCCGGGTGAGATACACAAATGCGTGACGTCAAGCTTCAGCGCCTCGTCCACAGAGATCTCATCGTGGCGGAACACCTGCACGTCGGCACCCAACACGAGGAATGCCTGCACCAGGTTGTAGGTGAAAGAATCGTAGTTATCGATCAACAGCAGGCGCGGTGTCACAGCCCTTCCTCCGCCATCGCCAGGGCGCGCCGCAAAATTGCGCTCTTGGCCAGCACTTCCTGATACTCAGTTTCCGGAACGCTGTCGGCGACGATGCCGGCACCGGCCTGATAACTGTAATTGCCCGGCCCAAACACCAGCGTGCGAATCGCAATGGCCTGATCCATGTCGCCGTTATGGCCGAAGTAGCCGACCGTGCCGCCGTAAACGCCGCGGCGCACCGGTTCAAGTTCATCAATCAACTGCATGGCGCGCACCTTGGGTGCGCCGACCAGCGTGCCGGCGGGGAACGCCGCGGCAAACAAATCGAAGGCATCACGACCCTCAGCCATTCTGCCCTGCACGCCGCTGACGATGTGCATGACATGACTGTATCGCTCAATTGATCGATACGGATCGACGTGCACACTGCCGGCCGCCGCGACCCGGCCCAGATCGTTGCGGGCCAGATCAACCAGCATCACATGCTCGGCGTTTTCCTTGGCGTCGGCGAGCAATGAGGTTTCATGCGCCTGGTCTTCGGCCTCGTCGCTGCCGCGCGGCCGTGTACCGGCAATTGGCCGCAGCGCTGCGACCCCGCCGTGCAGCTTCACCAGCGCTTCGGGTGACGAGCCGGCCACCTGCAGATCACCCAGATCAAAGAAAAACATGTAGGGCGATGGGTTCAGCAGCCGCATGGCGCGGTACGTTTCGAACGGCGGCAGCGACTGCGCGCCGGCAAACCGCACCGACAGCACAATCTGGTAAATGTCTCCCGCCCTGATGTAGTCCTTGGCGCGCGCAACCCGCGCCATGAAATCTTCACCCGAAAGACTGGCATCGGGAGCCGCGTAACTGCGCGGCGAATCGCTGACCGGCACCGCACCGCGCAGCAGTTCGATAATCTGGCCGCGCAAACTCGCCCGCGCAGCATCATCGCCACTATGCAGTAATGCGATCCGCCGGGTCAGATGATCGAAAACCAGCAACGATTCGGTGGCCAGATACGCCGCCTCCGGCGCCGTCGGTATGGACTCACCGGATGGCGGATGATCCAGCCGCTCAAAGTTACGCACCAGATCGTGACCGGCGATTCCGACCAGGCCACCGCTAAAGGGCAACTCGGGAATAGCCGGCGCAAGGCGCGGCGTGTTTTCGAGCACGTTGCGCAGTGTGCCAAGCAGCGCCTCGCGATTGGCCGGACGCGGCTCAGGTTGTCCATCCACCCGCAAACCATCGGCATCCAGGCGCACCTCGCTGGCCTGTCCGAAGCCCAGGAACGAGTAGCGGGCCAGACGTGCACCACCCTCCACGCTCTCCAGTAAGTAGCGCGGCTTCAGGGGCGCCAGCTTCAAATACGTCGATACCGGTGTATCGAGGTCGGCGCTGATGTCGAACGGTGGCTGCATGATGTTCCGTAAAGTCGCGAGTCGGTCTGCTGTATTTGGGCGGGACACAAAAAAGCCCATCGCCGGCGTGCCGGGGATGGGCCTTCGCGGCGCGATTGTGGCGCGCTAGGAGATGGCCCTCCCCGGGGGAAGCGCCCACCACCAGTTACGATTGCCAATCGCGTGTTTCATGCGGCCGGAGTATCGCTGCTGGGGTCCGCAGCCGTCAAGGACCGGCACCGCAAAACGCGGCAGGCTCAGCCCAGGTCGTACAGCATCGGCAAAATCAGCGAGAACGCCAGCCACATGATGGCCGTAAGCGGGATACCCACGCGCAGAAAATCACCGAACTTGTAGCCGCCGGCGCTCATGATGAGCAGGTTGGTCTGGTAACCGATCGGCGTGGCAAAGCTCATGTTGGCACCAAAGATCACCGCGAGAATAAACGGCTCAACCGGCGCGCCCAGCTGATTGGCGATGCTGATCGACACGGGCGTGCCGATAACCGCGGCGGCGTTATTGGAGACCACATTGGTCAGCACCGTCATTAACAGAATGAGGCCACTGAGGATCATCGGCGTTGGCAGCGACGCCGTGGCCAGCACGAACAACTGCGCCAGATAGTCCGCGCCGCCCGTCTTCAGCATCGCATCGCCCAGACACAGGCTCGCAACGATGATCATGATCACTGGAATGTTGAGTGCGCCACTGACGTCTGACCATTTAAGGCAGTTCGTGAGCAGCATGGCACCCACACCCCCGAGAGCGGCCACCGAAATCGGCAGTATGCCGGTGGCCGCCAGTGCCACCACGGCCGCCATGATGCCGAGCGCGATAGGCGCCGCCTTGGTGTGCGGCAGGTCGGTGGTGGCATCGAGTACCAGCACCGAACCACTTTCGCGCAGTTCCCGAATAGCGCCTTTGGCGCCCTGCACCAGTAACACGTCGCCCGCCCGCAGCATGACGTCGTTGAGGTCGCCGCCGAGATCCCCTGAGCGCGCTCGATGAATAGCCATCGGCAGCAATCTGAATCGCGTGGTGAGTTGCGCGGAGGCGAGCGTGCGGTGATGCAGCGGCGAGCCGCGCGTTACCACCACCTCGGCCAACTGCTGGCCTTCACCTTCCAGCGGCGCTTCTTCAGTGACCGGGTGCTCGGCATCGTCCTCGTTATAGAGTGTCGCGCCCAGCACGCCCTCAAATTCCTTTAGCCGCTCGGCGGTATCCCGCACGTACAGCCGATCGCCTTTCTGCAGTACCACCGACGGCAGCTTGGCAACAAACAGGGACTCCGTGCGTTGTATCCGATCAACGCGCATGCGGCCCTCCGTCTTCGCCAGCACTTCAGAGAGCGTCTTGCCCTGCGCAAAACTGTCATCGTTTACATACAGCAATGCATTGAACAGGCGCGGCGTGGTGTCAGACATCGGGGGGCGCCGTTCCGGCAGCAGGCGCGGCGCGACCAGCCACAGGAACAACAGACCCACACCGCCGGCCAGCAGCACCGGCAACGTGAAATCGAACATCTCAAACCGGCGCTGCCCAAGGTCTGCAGCAAGACCCACGACCAGCAGATTGGTAGACGTACCGATCGTCGTGGCCATGCCGCCGATCAGCGTGGCCAGTCCCATCGGCACGAGCACACCCGATGGACTCTTGCGCGAGCGCAGACAAACCGCGACCAGCACGGGCAGCAGCATCACCACAATCGGCGTGTTGTTTAAGAACGCACTGAAGGCAGCCGCCACGACCAGCGTTACCAGAAAGGCCAGCGCCGGCCGTTCGCTCCAGTAACGCGCCATAAACGCGGCGAGCGGCTGTAGTGCACCGGTGGTCTCTAACCCGCGACCGGCAACCAGGAGGGCGCACACGGCCACCAGCGCTTCATTACCAAAATTCTTATAAAAGTCGGCGGGACTGATATCGCCGTAGGGGAACAGGTAGAAACCCGCGATTAGGAGCAGCACAACGCCCAGGCCGGTCGTTTCCAGCGGAATGTTGTCGCGGGTAAACAGAAAGAGCGTGATACCCGTGAGCAACAATACGGCTAGCGCATGAAATTCAGGCAGTGGCGGCAAACGCGTTTCCTCGCTGCGGCAGAGTTCTGCCCGGGCTTAAGCATACCCACGGTGGCAGGGGCCGCCAACTTGAAAAGCCCGTTTATCAGGCGAGCGCCCAGCGGACAATCTGTTAAGCTTCAGCGGTCACCACATCAGTGACGAACGCGCCTGAGCATGTCCGCCACCAATCCCAACGAGGCCACAGGCTTACACCCCACTGCGCGGGTCGCAGAAAAGCGCCGCGATATTCGCTTTGCGGCCAAAGACGCGGGGCTGCGCCAGGATGTACATAACCTCGGCGAGCTGGTCGGCGCGCTGCTTACTGAGCAGGGTGGCGACCGGCTGTTTAACGCCGTGGAGCGCGGCCGCGTCGCCGCCATTGCCCGCCGGGAGGGTGATGAACAGGGCAGTCAGGATCTGGATCGGCTGGTGTCTTCGCTCTCACCGAGTCAGGCGCGCCGGTTTATTCGCGCGTTTTCAACCTACTTCCAGGTCGTCAATTCTGCGGAGCAGGTGCACCGCATCCGGCGGCGCCGGGACTACCTGAAGGACAGCGATAAACACCAGCCCGGCGGGCCGGAAGATACGGTATTTAAGCTGCGCGCCGAGGGCTACACGTTAAAGGCCGTGCTGGACTTGCTCGAGACCATTCAGATCGAGCCGGTGTTTACCGCACACCCCACGGAACCGACACGCCGCACCATTCTGCGCAAGCACCAGGCGATTGTGCGACGGCTGATTGAGAGTCAGGACTCGTCGATGACTCCGCGTGACCGCGCTGCGTGCTTTGAGTCGATCCGCGACAACGTCACCGCCATCTGGCAAACCGAGGAGCATCCCGGCAGCGAGCGCACCAGCGGCGACGAACTGGAACACGTGCTGTTCTATCTGACCGACGTTATCTATAAGGCCATCCCAGCGTTTTACGAGGCGCTGCAGTTCGCACTGACCGAGGCCTACGGCGAGCTCGACGAGAACCTGCAGCTGCCCGTATTGATCCGGTTTGCATCGTGGATTGGTGGCGATATCCATGGACGCCCGGAAACCACGGCGCGCACCATTCGCCAGACGCTGCAGCGTCAGCGCACGCTCATTCTCGACCTGTACTTTGGGGAATGCCGCGGGCTGGCTGACAAGCTAAGCCAGAGTCGCAAGCGCGTGGGCATCGCACCGGAGATTCTTGAGCGTATCGACGAGTACAGCGGCCACTTCCCGCAAGCCGCCGGCAGTATTCCGCAACGGCATGCAGACATGCCCTACCGTATTTTTCTGCGGTTAATCATGGCGCGTCTGAAAGCCACGTATGACGACGATGCGTTTCCGTACGAATCGCCTGAGGAGCTGCTGGCCGATCTGAATCTCATCGCAACCAGCCTGATCGAGCATCGAGGGCGCCACGCCGGGCTGTTTCCGCTGCGGCGATTTATTCGGCGCGTGGAAACTTTCGGCTTTCACTTTCTGACCCTGGATATCCGCCAGAGTGCCCTGGTAAATCGGCGGGTGGTAGGCCACTGTCTGGATGAAGAGGGCTGGATGAACCAGTCGGGCGAATACCGGGCCCGGCGCATTCACGAGGCACTGGAAAACAACGAGTCGCCCTGCGGTGGGCTAGACAACGAGACCCGCCGTGACCTGGCCGTGTTTCAGGCGATCGCATACTGCCGCAGAAAGTTTGGTGAACGCGCGATCGGACCGTATGTCGTGAGCATGGCTCACGATGTGGATGATGTGCTGTCGGTCATCCTGCTCGCGCGCTGGGGCGATCTTTGTCACGGGCGCGATCAGGTGCCGCTGGATATTGCGCCTTATTTTGAAACCGTCGATGACCTGGCGGGCTGCACCGAGACCATGAGCCGGCTGTTGCAGGATTCGCTCTACCGCGAGCATCTGCGTCAGCGCGGCGACAGGCAAACGGTGATGCTGAGTTACACCGACAGCACCCGCGACGGCGGCTTGGCGCCCGCCCGTTGGGCGCTGCAGCGCGCGCAGGCATCGCTGGCGCGCGTACTGGGCGAGGCCGGCGTTGACTTCACGCTGTTTCACGGCCGCGGCGGCAGCATTAGCCGTGGCGGTGGCAAAACCCATGGCGTTGTCATGGGCGCACCGGCCGGCTCGGTACGTGGTCACTTGCGGGCCACTGAACAAGGCGAACTGGTCAATGCCAAATACGGCCTGCGCGGTATCGCGATGCGTACCCTGGAACAGGCGGTTGGTTCAGTGGCGCTGGCCACTGCCATACCCAGGCGCCTCGACACCAACCAGCTCAATGGCTGGATTGAGGTAATGCATGTGACCAGCGCGGCCAGCCGTGAGCGCTATCAGGCGCTGGTTTACGCACGGCCGGAGTTCTACGACTATTTTCGCGCTGCCACGCCTGTCGATGTCATCGACCGCATGCGTCAGGATGAGTTTACGGAAGCCGCTGAACAAACCGGGGTCGCGCAGCTACGTGGCGTGGCATGGGACTTTGCCTGGGCACAAAGCCGGCATGTGCTGCCGGGCTGGTACGGGCTGGGGTCTGGGTTAACTAAAGCGGTTAACACCATCGGTCTTGAGGGCGTGCGCGAAATGGCGCGCGAATGGCCGTTCTTCCGGAACCTGCTGTTAGACCTTGAAACCATTCTCAGTAAAGCGGACTTGGGTATTGCCGCCCGTTATTCTGCTCTCGCCGGTGAGCTGCACGATGAGTTTTTTCCGTCGATGAAAACGGAATTCGATCTGACGGTAGAAAAATTGCTGGAGATCACCGGCCAGCAGGTGTTGCTCGAGAAGCGCCCCAATCTCCGCAGATCAATCCGGCTGCGCAATCCCTATGTCGATCCGATGAGTCTGCTGCAGGTTGATTTTTTGCAGCGCTGGCGCGAAGGCGGGCGCCAGGATGACGAGCTGTTTGCCGCGCTGCTGGCCAGCGTGAACGGCATCGCCCGCGGCCTGCAGGATTCAGGCTGACCGCGTGCAGGCGGTTTTTCTGGATTTTGGCAGCCTCGGGCCCACCGATGTCAATCCGAAGCCGCTGACGGATCAGCTGCCTGAACTGACCTTCTACCCCGCGACCTCGCCGGCTGATGTCGCCGGCCGGATCAAAGACGCGGAACTAGTCTTCATCAACAAGGTAAAGCTCACCGCCGAACTGCTGGCCGGTGCCCCCAACTTAAGGATGGTATGCATTGCGGCGACCGGCACCGACAACGTTGATCTGGCGGCTGCCAGGGAACGCGGCATCACGGTGTGCAACATCCGCGACTACTGCACGCCCAGCGTTGCGCAGCATGTATTCGCGCTGCTGCTGGCGTTGACCCAGCGAGTGCTGCCGTACCGGCGGTTTGTGGAGCGAGGTGGTTGGAGCACCTCGGAACACTTCTGTGCACTGGATTTTCCGACGCGCGAACTCGCCGGCAAGACTCTGGGCATTGTTGGCTATGGCAAGCTCGGCCGCGGCGTCGCCGAGCTTGGCCGCGCCTTCGGCATGCAGCTGCTGGTTGCCAGGCAGCCGTACCGCATTCGCGACCATGAACTGCTATATGCGATCGGCGATAGACCCACGCGCGTTGGCTTGGGCACTTTGCTTGAGCGGGCAGACGTGGTCAGCCTGCACTGTCCGCTGAACAAACAAACCGCCGAACTCATCGACGCTGCGGCTCTGGCCAAGATGCGAGATTCTGCAGTGCTCATTAACACAGCGCGTGGCGGTCTCATCGATGATGCGGCACTGATCGCCGCGCTTGAATCAGGCCGTCTGGCCGGTGCGGGCATCGACGTGCTGAGCGAGGAGCCGCCGGCCCGGAACGCACCACTGGTCTCGGCGCATCTGGACAACCTCATCGTAACGCCGCATATCGCCTGGGCTGCACGGGAAGCGCGCCAGCGTGCCATCGATCAGATGGCTGAGGTCGTCGCGGCGTTTCTCGGCGGCGAGCCAATCAATCGCGTCACCTAGCTGGCTGAGCCCGGCCGTGCTCTAAATTTGGCGACTGCGAGCAGTCTGTTTGGCCAGCGCGGGGTACTAAAGCAAAGGCTTCAGCACCGGCCAGACGTTATCGAGCAATATCGGCTGACCCGCTGCGTTCGGATGAATGCCATCACTTTGCATGTACGCATCGTTGAGCGCGACGCCCGCCATGAAGAAGTCGATAAGCGCGACGTCAAAACTCTCGGCCATCTCCGGATACAGCGCAGCAAAGCTCTCGGTATAGGCCCGGCCATAATTCGGTGGTATCTGGATACCCGCCAGCACCACCCTGGCGTCCGCTGCCAGACTCGCTCGAATCATGGTGCGCAGGTTCGTGCGAATAGCGAGCACGGGGGTACCGCGTAACGCATCGTTCCCGCCCAGCTCAATGATGACTATATCTGGCTGATGTATTTCCAGAGCGCGCTCAATGCGCCGTGCACCGCCACCCGTGGTATCCCCGCTGATGCTGGCATTGACTACTGTATAACCGTAATCTTCTGCGTCGAGCCGTTGCTGCAACAAGGCTACCCAGCCTTCTTCCACAGCGATGCCGAAGCCAGCGCTGAGGCTGTCCCCCACCACGAGGATCGTGCGCCCTTCGCTACTTGCGCAGGCCACCAGGGCTGCAACCATTAGGTAGCCGAGGACGAAAGACTTAAAGATGTTAGAGCGCACTGGCAATGATGATGTTCTGCGGACCGAGGAACTCGGCCGCGAGGTTAGCAGCCCCGAAGGGCCTCTGACCATCCTGCAGGCCGTCACGCTATCGATCAAATCTGGCGAGGCCGTGGCCCTCGTCGGTTCATCCGGTGCTGGCAAAACCACGTTGCTATCGCTGCTCGCCGGACTGGATAAGCCAACGCACGGCAAGGTGTGGCTGGTCGGAGAAGACCTCACCGCAATGGATGAAGATGGCCGGGCGCGCCTCAGGGGGCGTCATGTCGGCTTCGTGTTCCAGTCGTTTCATCTCGTGCCGTCTCTGACTGCCATAGAAAATGTGATGCTGCCGCTGGAACTGTCCGGCGAAGCCAGCGCCTACCGGCTTGCAGAAGAGGCACTGGATCGGGTCGGCCTCGCCAAGCGTGTGGGGCACTATCCGAAACAGCTGTCTGGCGGTGAAAAACAGCGCGTTGCGATTGCCCGCGCGTTTATTGCCAAACCGGCCATTCTGTTTGCCGACGAGCCGACCGGCAATCTGGATACGGCCAGCGGTGATCGCGTGGCCGAGCTGTTGTTTGAGATGAATAAGAAATCTGGCACCACGCTGGTTCTGGTTACGCACGATCGCGAGCTCGCCGGACGCTGCGACCGGGTGCTGGAAATCGAAGCCGGGCGGCTCGTGTCATGAATGCATTTCGTTTTGGCCTGCAGTCGCTGCTGCGAAATCTGCGCGCGGGTGAACTGTCGGTGCTGATTCTGGCCGTCGTGGTCGCCGTCTCGGCAATGACCGCCGTGGGGTTCTTCACAGATCGTGTTGGCAGCGCCATCCGCTCGCAGGCCAGTGCTGTATTGGCCGGAGATCTCGAGGTCAGCTCGCCTTCACCGCTAGACAATGCACTGTTGGCTGAAGGCGCCGGCCGCGGTTTGGAAACCGCTGAAATTGTCGCGTTTCCCACCATGGCCACGGCGCCCGACAGCAACTCGCTGGCGTATATCCGGGCAGTGACTCAAGGATATCCACTGCGTGGCGAGTTGCTGATTTCTGACGAGCTCTTTGGCGATACGAAGAGTGCCGCCGCTATCCCCGCACCGGGCGAGGCGTGGGCGGAGCCTGGCCTGCTAGGGCGCATGGGCATCGATGTAGGCACGGTGCTGCGCATTGGTGAAGCCGACGTCACGGTCACGCAGGTTCTTGAGTATCAGCCCGGACAAAACATGGGCGGCATGGCTCAGCTTGCGCCCGGCTTGCTGGTGAATCACGCGGATCTCGATGCGTTTAATGTGGTCCGGCCAGGCAGCCGGGTCAGCTACCGCCAGCTTTATGCCGGTGATGGCGACACTGTGGATGCCTGGCGACAGGAGCTTAACGAACGCGTGGGGGAAGGCGCGCGCGTGCGTGGCCTGGAAGACGCAGGCGAGCAGATCACGGCAGCGATTGATCGCGCGCAGGGCTTCCTGAATCTCGCGTCTCTGGTAACGGTAATTCTGTCCGCCGTCGCCACGGCCATGGCTGCACGCCGCTACGCGCTGAGAAATCTCGATAGCATTGCCCTGATAAAGAGTCTCGGTGCAACGCAGGCGTTTGTTCAGCGCGTCGTGCTGGTGCAGCTCACAGGCATCATTCTGGGCACCGCGATCGTTGGATCTTTGCTGGGTTACTTCGGTCAGCGGGCGCTCATCGCGATTGCTACCGAGGTGCTGAAGGTCGATCTGCCGCCTGCTGATCCAGCCGCCGCTACACTCGGGCTGCTGACAGCGGCCACCATCATCATCGGTTTTGCGCTGCCGCACATGCTGACGCTGAAAGACACGTCGCCCATTCGCGTGCTGCGTCATGATTTGCCCCCGCCCCGGTTGAGCACCCGGTTGACCTACGGTGTGGCGCTCGCCGCGCTGGTCGCGATGATGCTGCTCATCGTCCGCGATTTGTTGCTGGTGCTGCTGATTGTGGCCGGTCTCGCCGCGGTGGCCGCAGCAGCCGTGGCTATCGGGTGGCTGTTGGTGCGGGGTTTCACGCGCTTTCGCGGGGCCGCCGGCGTCGCCTGGCGTTACGGATTGGCCAATATCTCGCGGCGCGGCACTGAGAGCGTGGTGCAGATCGTAGCCTTCGCCGTTGGCCTGATGGTGCTACTGCTGCTGTCGCTGGTGCGATCAGACTTGCTCAACGAATGGTCTGCCTCACTACCTGAGAACATTCCCAACTACTTCTTGATCAACATTGAGCCCGAGGACTGGAACGACATCGACCGCTTCTTCGCCGATGCCACGGGCGAAGACAATGATTTTCTGCCATTCCTGCGCGGACGGATCACGTCGATCAATGGCGAATCGGTGGACGACTACCGCTTTCCCGGTGAGCGCGGCGAGCGTTTTGCCAGGCAGGAAACTAACCTGACCTGGCGCCAGGAGTTTCCGGCAACGAACGAGCTGCGCTCCGGCGAGTGGTGGTCCGACGGCACAGATGACGTGATCGAACTATCGCTGGAGGACGAGATTGCCGGCGAACTGGGCCTGGAGCTTGGCGATCGTGTTGGCTTCGACATTGGTGGCGAATCGTTTGAGGCCAAACTCACCAACACTCGCTTTATTCAGTGGGACTCGATGGCGCCGAACTTTTACGTGATGCTGTCGCCCGGGCTTGCCGAACAGCTTCCGCAGACCTACATCAGCAGTGTGTACCTGCCTGCGGAGCAGCGTCGGCTGCTGAACACTTTTGTGCGTAACTTTCCGGGTGTCACGGTGCTCGATCTCGAAGTCGTGCTCGGGCAGGTGCGCATGGTGATAGACCGCGCCTCAATGGCCGTGCAGTACGTGTTTCTTTTTACCGTGCTGGCCGGGCTGGTTGTATTGCTTGCCGCGATTCAGGTGACACGCGACGAACGCCGCTTTGAAAGCGCGATTCTACATACGCTGGGCGCCGACCGTCGCACCATCCTGCAGGGTGTGGCCGTCGAGTTCACGACACTGGGTGGGTTATCCGGTGTGCTGGCGGCCTTTGGTGCAACGCTGGTCGGGTGGCTCCTGGCCACGCGCGTGTTCCAGCTCGACTACGGTTTCAGCCCGTGGATATGGGTTCTGGGCTGCGTTGCGGGAAGTGTGATTGTCGGTGTCACCGGCACGCTGGCGACTCGGCGTGCCGTCAATGAGCCACCGGTGACGGTACTGCGGGAAACCTGACGCCGGCGGAGTCCCAGATTCTTTTCTGGATCTGAACCCGCTATCTAACGCAGCGGAATATCGGCAATGCTTGCCTGCAGTGCCTCGGCGGCGGCACGGGGACTTTGCGCATCGCGAATCGGCCGGCCCACAACGATGTGATCGGCGCCATCGGTAAACGCCTGCTCAGGGCTAACGACGCGCTTTTGATCGTCGGCAGGTCGATTTTCAACGGGACGAATGCCAGGCGTAACCACCAGCAGGCGCTGATCTACCGCGGCGCGAATCGCCGTGAGCTCCAGCCCCGATGCCACCACACCGTCACAGCCGGCTTCCAACGCACGACGCGCGCGTGAAAGCACCAGCGCCTGCACATCGCAATCAAATCCAAGATCGTCTAGATCGCCACGGTCGAGACTCGTCAACACAGTCACCCCGAGAATCTTCAGGCTACCCTTGGCCGCCGCTGCCGCTTCCATGATGCTTTGGTTGCCGTGGACCGTGGCAAAACTGACCCCGCGCGAGGCCAGCCCCTCAACCGCCCGGCCAACCGTCGCCGGCACGTCGAAAAACTTCAGATCAGCGAAGACCCTCTTGTCGCGAGCGAGAAGCCAGTCGATCAGCTCAAAATAGTCGCCTGTCATCATCAGCTCCAGGCCCAGCTTATAGAAGCTGACGCTGTCCCCCAGCTCATCAACGAGCGAGCGAGCGCGATCAACCGTTGGTACATCCAGAGCAAAAATCAGGCGGTCAGTCTTCGCGTCACGCGGCATCTGTCTCTCTCTCGTTGGTGGTTTGCATTTCTATCTCCGGCGCCCTGCCAATCAGCCGCCCGAAGGCGGCCAGCGCATACCGGTCGGTCATGCCGGCCACATAATCCGCAACGGCGCGGGCGCGGCCGTGATCGCCTTGCTCAATCGTTGCGTGCTCGGCACGGCGCGCATGCGGCGCAGGCATGGCGTTAAGGTCGTTCATATAGACACCGAAGAGGCCTCTTACCACCTCAGCGGCTCGGCCCGACATCTCCAGCACACGCTCGTGTCGGTAGAGGCTTTGATTCAGGAACTTCTTCAGAGCTTTGTGGCGAGCCAAAACCGGCCTGCTCAGACGAATCATTGGCTGACTTGCCTGACGCACTGTCTCGATGTTGGCGGGCTCGTGCTTATCCAGCGCAGCGCGGCTTGTGTCGATCAGATCCGTAACAACTTCATTAATCATGCCGCGAACGATCTCGTGAATTAGCGCGCGACGGCTGATGCTGGGACTCGCAGCCTTAACTGCTCGGTGCTGATCCTCAAACAAATCTACGTCGTCGAGCTCCGCCTCGGTTAGCAGCCCGGCGCGGAGACCGTCGTCGACATCATGATTGTTGTAGGCGATCTCGTCAGCGATGTTGGCAAGCTGCGCCTCGAGGGATGGCTGGCCGCGATTGAGAAACCGCTCCCCAAGCTCGCCTAACTCACGTGCATTGCGCTTGGAGCAGTGCTTGAGAATTCCCTCGCGCGTTTCGAAGGTGAGATTCAATCCGGGAAAATCGGCGTACTTGTCTTCCAGCTCATCGACAACGCGCAGTGACTGGAGGTTGTGTTCAAACCCACCACAGTCCTGCATGCATTCATTCAGAGCATCCTGGCCCGCGTGACCAAACGGGGTATGCCCAAGATCGTGGGCCAGGCAAATGGCCTCGACGAGCTGCTCATTGAGACCCAGACAGGCCGAGACGGTGCGCCCAATCTGCGCAACCTCCAGCGAATGCGTCAGCCGCGTTCGATAATGATCGCCCTCATGATTGACGAAGACCTGCGTCTTGTAGACCAGCCTTCTGAATGCACTGGAGTGGACGATCCGATCCCGATCGCGCTGGAACTCGCCGCGATAGGCGTGGGCTTCTTCCACGTGCTGCCGGCCGCGACTGCTTGCTTCGACTGCTGCCCAAGGTGCCAGTCGTTCTGCGGAATCTGGAGGGTGCCAGGGCATCTACCGATCAGGCCGCTGCCAGGCTGGCATCTAGCTCGGTCCGCAGCTCGGCCTCGGGATAATCAGCAGTCACAATGGCTTCACCGATACCCTTCAGCAGCACCAGCCTGATCTCACCCGCGATTACCTTTTTGTCGAGTGTCATCGCCTGATAAAGCGCCTTGGCATCAATCGCGGGCGGCTGCACAGGCAAACCCATACTGGCAAGCACCGCGGCAATTCGCGCTGCACTGCCTGCTTCCAGCCAGCCGATGCGCTCTGACAGGCCAGCGGCCATGCACATACCCGCTGCCACTGCCTCGCCGTGCAGCCACTCCCCATAGCCGAGGCAGCGCTCAATAGCGTGACCAAAGGTGTGGCCAAGATTCAGTAGCGCTCGCTGGCCCTGCTCACGCTCATCCGCGGCGACGACCGCCGCTTTGGTGGCGCACGACTTGCGAATGGCAAGCTCCAGGCTCTCAGCGTCCCGCGCGATGAGTTTATCGGCGTTGGCTTCCAGCCAGTCGAAGAACTCTGCATCCATGATGAGTCCGTATTTCACAACCTCTGCAAGACCGGCGGCGAGTTCCCGATCGGGCAGGCTGTCCAGCGTCTGGGTATCGGCCAGCACGCAACTAGGCTGATGAAACACGCCAATCAGATTTTTGCCCTGCGGGTGGTTAACGGCAGTCTTGCCGCCAACCGAAGAATCCACCTGGGCGAGTAGCGTGGTCGGCACCTGAATAAAGTTCACACCGCGCTGATAAACCCCGGCCGCCAGACCCGCCACGTCGCCCACAACGCCGCCACCTAAACCGATGACCGTGCAATCGCGGTTGAATCCGGCGGCGACCAGACGATTGAGCACCGACTCCAGTGTCGCCAGCGTTTTGTGCTGCTCGCCGTCGGCAAGAATCGCGGTGGCGACGCGGCGATCGCCGAGCAGCTCGGTTAAGCCGTGCAGATAAAGCGGCGCAATAGACTCGTTAGATACGACAAGAACGTCGTCGCTGGGCAGGTACGCATCGAGCGCACCCTGCTGCTTCAGGAGCCCGGAGCCGATCAGGATCGGATAGCTGCGGTCAGCCAGATTAACGGTAAGCGTGTGCATGGTCGAAACGAGTTGCTTATGGACGGTACGGGAATCGGCGGCTGCGTGAAAACCAGCAGCATCCGTGTACCTTAGCACCCTGCCGGGGAGGCGCCATCAGGCGGCACGCTTTCTGCGCCCGGCCTCAGCTGGACCCAAGCTTCTCACGAACCTCCTTGGCCACCGATGTCACGGAACGGCCGTCGGTCTCAACAACCAGATCCGCAATCTCCCGGTACAGCGGATCACGGGTCTCCAGCAGCTCTTCAAGCACCTCGCGGCGCTTGCCTCTATTGAGCAGCGGCCGCTTCTTGCCCCGGGTTCGCTTTAGCTGCTGCGGGACCGAGGTATGCAGATAAATTACCGTGCCTGACCGGCGCAGCGCAGCCCGGTTCTTAGGCGCAAGAATGGCTCCGCCTCCGGTTGCCAACACCACGCCCTGACGCCGGGTGAGCTCCTCAATGATCTTGCGCTCGCGTTTGCGAAATCCGGTTTCGCCTTCCTTCTCGAAGATATAGGCGATATCGACGCCGGTGCGCTCCTCAATCACATCATCCGAGTCAACGAACTCGCGATTCAAAGCCTTGGCCAAACGCCGGCCCACAGCCGATTTGCCCGAGCCCATGGGACCGACCAGGATGACATTGACGTTGTGGAGTTCGTCCACGCAGGGAGACTGCCCAAAGCTAAACCACAGATCGGCATGTTAACCGCGCGTCACCCAGACAAAAAGAAGCCGGCGCGAGGCCGGCTTCCTGAATTATCGCGAAGTACTCAGCCTATGGAGGCGGAATCGCGCAGTTAAGGTCGGGACCAAACGGGCTTACTAGCCCAGGTGGAGACGCATTGACGTTCGTGAAATCTTCCGCTTTACCCGGTAACAGGAACTGCTGAGCAGTCGCGAATTCGGTTCCAGATACGCTGGCCTCGGCCTCGATCTCCACCTCAACCCAAAGGTTATGGTCCTGCGGATACACCACACAAACTCTGGCAATGCCCGCCCCGTCAGTGGTGACGTTCGTCTGCGCGGCACCACCGGCTACATTGCTGCAATCACCAGTTGCCGGGAATGGAACCACTGAGGAAACGTTGCCAGCCTCGATCCTGCCGCTCCCGTTAAAGTCTTCGCCCGGATCAAGAATACCGTTGCGCGCCGTCGGCCCCGGAACCAGAGTATCCTCATCCTGGCAGGCAACGGCAGCTGGATCCCTGATCCATGCATCACCCGCGCCATTCAACACTAGCGTGCCCTTGTAATAGACCTCGGACAGCACACTAACCTGGATATTCTTGTTGGCTGACGGATTGCCATCGACGTCAGAAGCGATAACCGACCACTCGTTAGCGAACAACGACAACGAAGGCTCGAAGATATCGTTACCGGTACCGATAACGATGAACAAATCCTCATCCGCAACGGTCAGCAAGGCTGTGTCTTCAACCGCCGGAGCGCTCTGAACGAAGGCGCGAATGCTTACTGCATCCTGTGCGCTAGAGGTTGTGCCTGCCGTGTAGGTGGTCCGTGCCACACCCTGACTATCCGTGGTATCAGAAGCCACCGACAGCGAACCGCCGGTCGTATCGGTTAACTCGAAGACCACGACCTGGTTCTTCACCAGATTGCCTGACGGGTCTCTAACAACAGCAGAGATGGAGCTAGTCTGGCCGGTTGTGACAGTAAATGGATCCGCCTGAACGACCAGCGTGTCGGGGGTTACGGCCACAAACTCAATAGAAGCAGTAGCAACCGTACTCTCGTCGTTTACGGCAGTAATCACCGCCGGGCCAGAATTGGTAGAACTCAGATTCACAGATGCGACGCCAGCGCCATTCGTGACCGCCGAACTCGCACTCAGCGTGCCACGCGTACTGAAGAAGTTGATCGTTTCACCAACCTGAGGTACGCCGGCTTTTTCCCAGAGAATCGAAACAGGTTCCAGAACACCCAGGCTGACCTCAGCATTGGTCAGTGGCGTTGTAATCGTGAAGCTGTCATCAGACACCGTAAACTGGAAGGTTGATACAAGCCCCAGCCCGGAGATCGTCAGCGTATCAACGCCCGCCTGAGTTGCAGTGACGTTGAACTGAATCTGTCCGCCGCCGTCAGTCAGCAGGCTGCCCGCTGAAAGGGTATTGCCAAGCGCGCTGGCGATTGAAATCAGCTGGCCAGAAATGCCGGAAGACTGGCCGTCGCGCAACGAAACCGTGAAGGTGCCCTGCTGACCCTGGGCCAGAGAAGCGGGACCCGTGATGATCAGTCCGGTTCCGCTCACAGCAATGACCAGCGTGTCCGTGATGACGTTGCCGCCATCGCCTATCGCGCTGGCACTCACAGTAATGGTGCCGTTCGCGGGATTAGTCGTCGACAGGCTGGCCGTGACAATGCCGTTGACATCAGTCGTAGTAGTCGGCACCTGCAGCGATCCGGACGAGGCGCTGAAAGTCACGACGGCATTCTCAACAACGATGTTGTTGGTATCCTGCACCCGCGCGGTGAGCGTGACGGCCTGATTCCCCTGCTGATCTGTAAGAATCTGCGTGGAACTGGCAAGCAACGTGATGGTAGCCGGCGATGTTGATCCCGTCACCGTGTTGTTGTTGCCGCCGCCAATTATCGTGTTATCGCCACTACCGCCGCAGCCCGCGATAAACGCGGTCGCAGCCAATACCCAAAAAGAAAGCAGCCTTTTCATATCGATCCCTCTACCACGCTCGCGTGGCGGTACTCCCTTAATAAATGCTCGAGCCTTCTTTTAGTATTTTCGGCGTCACAAAAATCAACAGTTCCGACTTGTCCGTCATGATGCTGCTGGACCGGAACAGTGCACCGATGCCCGGAAGATCACCCAGGTACGGAACCTTGGTGTAGATCTCCTGCTGCTCGGTTTCATAAATGCCGCCAAGCACGACCGTCTGGCCGTTGTTCACCAGCACCTGAGTTTCTACCGAACGCGTATCGATACTTGGTACCTGACCGCCGCGTTCCGTGGTGATGACCTCACCCACCGTGTCCTGCGCAACGAGCAGGTCCATGATGATGCGATCATCAGGCGTGATCTGTGGCGTGACGGTAAGACTCAGTGCGGCTTCCTTAAACTGCGTGGTGGTCGCACCACTGGAAGACGCCTCCTGATAGGGAATTTCCACACCCTGCTTGATCACAGCCTCTTTGCTATTGGCCGTGATCACGCGCGGTGACGAAATCACCTCACCGCGGCCTTCGGCCTGCAGCGCAGATAGCTCAAGGTCAACCAGGTAGTCGTTGCCCAGTATGGCCACCGCGAGCTGACCAGCAGGATTAGCCACGGGCAGATTCACGTTGAAGCGATCGTCGAGCGTCGGCAACGTCACAGGGAACGGCGAGCCGGTATTGGTCAGGTTGTCCACCGCGGACCCCGAAATCACGGAGTTGCCCTCGGCCGAGCCGGTGGTGGAAACCAGGCCGTTGCTGCCGTTCTCACTAACGTAGGTCGCGCCCCAGCGAACTCCCAGGTCACGATTAAAGTTGTCGCTGACCACCACGATGCGGGTTTCAATCAGCACCTGACGCACCGGGATGTCGAGCGTGCTCACCAGGCGGCGAATGTCGTCAATGCGCTCGGCAGTTTCCTGCAGCAGCAGCGTATTGGTCCGCTCGTCGATACCGACAGAACCGCGATCCGACAACAGTGCGTTGCCGCCGCTGCCGGAGATCAGATCGGCCAGGTCTGCCGCCTTGGCGTAGTTCACCTGCAGGTATTCAGTCTGCAGCGGCTCGAGCTCTTCGATTTCCTGGCGGGATTCGAGGTCTGCCAGCTCGCGCGCGGCGATTTCGTCAGCCGGCGCCACGATGATTACGTTACCGTTCTCGCGCAGGTCTAGCCCACGTGCCGCCAGCACGATATCGAGCGCCTGATCCCAGGGCACATTCTTCAGGCGCAGCGTGACATTGCCCTGCACCGTATCGGAAACCACGATGTTCCGGCCGCTGACATCAGCCAGTAACTGCAGCACCGCCCGTGTCTCGATATCCTGGAAGTTCAGCGTCAGTCGCTCACCCGTGTATTCGCGATCCGGGCTAAACAACCGCGGCTTGTCGCTCTGCTGCTCTTCAACAACCTCAGCGACCTCCAGTGTGAACACGTTGTCTGACTGGTAGGCGAGTTCTTCAAAGTTGCCCGAAGCGGCAACAACGATGCGCGCATCGTTACCGACCCGCAGGATGTCCACCGTGTTAACCGGCGTAGCGAAATCCAGCACGTCCAAACGCTTGGTCAGACTGTCGGCAACCTTGGCACCGGCGAAATTCAGTATGACGCTGCTGCCTTCCTGCCTGACATCGACCGGAGTGCCAGCCTCGGTCAGCGTCACGATGATGCGGCCGGCACCCGTCTCGGAGCGCCGGAAGTCCACGTCAGCAATAGCGCGTCCATCGACTTCAGCCATGGCGCTCTGACTGGCGCCGGCAGAGGCCGTCGCCGCGAAAGTGGTGACGTCGGCAGCACCCGAAGCCGCTGCGGACTCAAGCGTTACAACAATCTCGTTACCGCTGACGCTGGTGCTGTAGGGCACCATCTGATCAAGATTCAGGACCACACGTGTGCGCCCGCTGGCCTCGGCCGCAAGCACCGTATCCAGTACGCCAACGCCCACGTCCTTGCGGCGAGAAGCAAGCCCGAGGGATGTGTCACGCAAATCCAGCGAGATGCGCGCCGGGCTATCGATGGTAAAGGCGAGCGGCTCAGCAGCCGGCTGCGCCATGATCAGGCGTAGCTCAATGCGATTGCCCGGCAGGGCTTGCACTTGCACATCCTGCAGGCTGTTGCCGGAGTCCTGGGCCAACGCAGTGCCCGGCATAGCCAGGACCAGCGCAAGAGTGGCCACGACCAACGCGAACACGGCGCGAAGGTATCGCCCCGCTATCAGCGTCTGGATCGACCTAGCTTTAGTCATCGTCAAGTACTCCCACAAACTCCCTCAAGCGATAACGCCTAGCCAGCATCATCACCGCTCAGTCCAGGCCAATGGCCGCGGACCGCGTAAAGAAACCGCCGATGCCATCGGGCACCAGCTCAGCAACCTCAATTTCCGCCTCGCTTACCGCCGCGATGCGGCCTTCGTTCTGGCCCACGTAGTTGCCGGGCAACACGCGATGCACCAGTCCATCCTGCGTCTGCAACAGCCCGTAGGTCCGCCCGTCGCGCTCCAGCGTGCCAACCATCTTTAGCGTGTCCAGCGGAAACTGTTCCAGGTATTCCTTGGGTCGGTTGATTTCCGGCCGTGGCCCGGAGCCCTGCCCGCGGGCCGGCGGACTGTCGGCAACAAACGGAGAACGGCGGCCAGCGGCCTCATAGGTAAACGTTTCGTAAGGCTTGATCTGAGGGAGGGGCTCAATGCGGCCACCGGGACGCGCCTTCACCCCATCTATATAGGCATCCAAATCGTCCATGTCGCCGCCGCAGCCAGCCAACAGCAACGCCGGTACGAGAATCAACACAACTTTCAATGAGAACTTATTCATGAGCGTGGTGCGTCAGCCGGCGTCTTCCAGTTCCGCTTCCTCGTCGAGATAGCGGTACGTCTTGGCAGTAACGTTGAGAACCAGAGACTCGCCGCTATCCGCGTCGCGCGGTTGAATCTCCAGATCGTGCAAGGTCACGATACGCGGCAAGGCCGCAATATCGCTGACGAACTGCCCAAATTCGTGGTATCGGCCCTGCAGCCGTATCTTTATCGGTTTCTCGGCATAGAAATCCTTGCGGATCTCATCCTGCGGCTGGAACAGCTCTTCCTGGAGACCTGCCGCTAACCCGGTCTGCGAGATATCAACGAGCAGGTTGGGGATTTCTGTTCGCCCCGGCAGCTGGCGCAGCATGGTGCCAAAGGAACTCTCGATCTCATCGAGCTGCTCTTTGTACGCGTCAAAGTTAGCGGCTTTGCGCTGCTTGTTCTCGAAAGATTGCTTCAGATCGCGCTCTTCACTTTCGGCCCGCTCGAGTACCGGCATCTGCTGCTTGTACAGCAGAAAGTAAAACCCAGCCCCACTGGCAACGACAAAAAACAGGGCCACAAATAGAATGTGGAAAATCTGGGGCCAGCGCCCAATATCGTTGAAATCCAGGTTGCGGAGTTGCTCAATGAAATCGTTCATTGCAGCCCCTCCTCGTCGTCTTCATCCACCTTGGATACCTGGCGGGCAAAAACCTTGAATTCGCTGGCGCGGGAAGTCTCGCCGGAACGCGAGGTCTTAACCTCGACCACCTCAAGATCAGGATTACCAAGCCATTCGGATTTGTCGATGTTGCGCATCAACGCCGAAACGCGGGTATTGGACTCTGCAGCGCCGATAATCTCGAGTCGCTGGCCGGTTTGATTGACTTCCTGCAGGTAAACGCCGTCCGGCAATGTTTCCACCAGCTCATCAACAACACGCACGATGCCGGGGCGACTACGCTGAAGCTGTTCGATGATGTCCATGCGTGCCAGAAGACGCTCTTTCTTTTCCTCCAGATCGATGATTTCTTCGATCCGCAGGTTGAGCTTCTTGATCTCCTCATCGAGACGCGCGTTGCGATCGTTTTGATGATTGATCACGCTCTGAAAGGCAAAGTAGCCGAGCAAAAGAAACACGCCGGCACCCAAAGCAGCACCACCGAGCGCCACGAAGAACTGGTTCCGGCGCTGCGTACGCTGTTCTTCGCGCCACGGCAGCAGGTTAATGCGAGGCATATCAGTCGAAACTCCGTAGCGCGAGGCCGCAGGCAGTCAGCAGTGCAGTGGCATCCTTGCTCACGCCCTGAGACTTGGCCCGCGAGGAAACTTTCATATGGCCCAGAGGATCACCGATTTCCGTGGGAATCCCTACCTTGCTGGAAATAACGTCTGCGACGCCGGGAATATTCGCGCAGCCACCGCACACCAAAATCTGGTCCGGCTGCTCGCGGCCACCGCCCGACGCCAGAAAGAACTGCAGCGACCGGCTGACCTGCTGAGTCATGTCATCCGTAAAGGGATCCAATACTTCCGGCTGGTAGTTGCTCGGTAAGCCGCCTTCTTTCTTTGCGCGACCCGCGTCTTCCAGGCTAAGCCCGTAGGTGCGCATGATTTCCTCGGTTAACTGCTGGCCACCGAACGAAAAATCACGCGTGTAAATAACCCGCATGTCTTGCAGCACGCTGAACGTTGTATTGCTCGCGCCGAAGTCCACGACGGCAATCAGGTGATCCATGCCGCCGTCGGGCATCTGGTGGGCAAGCAACTGGCAGGCGTTCTCCAGTGCGAACGCCTCAACATCTACCACTCTCGCGGTCAGTCCCGCTGCGGCTACGGCCGCCTTGCGCTGATCGACGTTCTCGGTACGCGTAGCAACGAGCAAGACATCATTCATGTCCGGATCGTTGGCACTCGCACCCAACACTTCGAAATCGAAACTCACCTCTTCCATTGGGAAGGGGATGTACTGATCGGCCTGGATTTCCACCTGGCCCTCAAGTTCATTCGGGCCCAGACTGCGTGGCAGCTGAATGACCTTCGTGATCGCGGCGTCACCGCTGATTGCAATGGCGACTTCCTCAGCCGCTGAACCAGAACGCTTAACTGCCCGGCGTATTGCCTCGCCTACCGCATCGGCATCGACGATGGTTTTCTCGCTGATGGAATTGGGCGGCGTGGGCTCCGCGGAGTAACACTCAGCACGAAAGGAGCGGCCGCTTTGCACAAGCTCAATGAGCTTGATCGACGACGTAGTTATGTCAAGACCGATTAGCGGCTTGGAACGTGACGCGAATAGCACGTGTTTTCCCTTCTAAGTCGGCAACTTGCGAAACATTGTCGCACGACATGTTAGCTACCTAATTTAACTATATATCTCGGTCTAGTGAAAGTACTGTGGAACGGGTCTCAAATCCGCCACAAAAAGGCTGCGTTTGCAGCCGCTTTGGACAGCTACGCACCGCGCTACTGCGCCAAATCAGAAGAAAAAGTCGCCGAACGGCACCTGCAAGACAGGAGGATATGACAAGCAGCGGGCGCACGGCCCGACTGGTTGGCAGCCCCGCTGTCTTAGGAACCGCTCCGGCTGGCCCGTCTTCAACAGACGCCGAAGCACCCCATATTCCCTTAGACCGGTGGCTTTGCGCCCCCGCCTTTCAACGGGTATGCCCAAAAACCGCCGCCAATATGCATAATCGCCCCTTCCAAGGCAAGGGAATGTCTTACGGTTTCTATGAATACTCCGGTACGCATCGCCGCGGTCCTGGGCGGACTGGCCGCGACCCTGGCAATCGCCATCGTCACTGCCGGTGTGGGGGCGTATTACTACTTCCGCCCGGGCCTGCCCTCTGCTGAGACGCTGCGCGAAGTCCCGCTGCAGACGCCGTTAGCCATCTATTCCCGGGATGGCCGGCTGATTGATCAAATTGGCGAAAAGCGGCGCACGCCGGTCGAGTACGAGGAGATCCCAGAGCCCGTTATTCAGGCCTTTCTGGCCGCCGAAGACGACCGCTTTTTCGATCATCCGGGCTTCGACTATCAGGGCATCACGCGCGCGGCGGTGAATCTCCTGCTCACCGGTAACCGCAGTCAGGGCGGCAGCACCATCACCCAGCAGCTCGCCCGCGTGTATTTCCTCACGCGGGAGCGGACTTTTGTCCGCAAGGCCAAAGAACTGATTCTGGCCGTGCGAATCGAGCAGGAGTTTTCGAAAGAAAAAATCCTGTCGCTCTACCTGAACAAGATTTTTCTGGGCCAGCGCGCCTACGGCGTGGTGGCCGCGGGCGAGGTGTATTTTGGCAAGGCACTGGATGAGTTGAGCATTGCCGAAGCCGCGACGATTGCCGGCCTCCCGAAGGCGCCGTCGACACTGAACCCGGTAACCAGCCCAGAGCGCGCCACCGACCGGCGCGGCTACGTGTTGGGGCGCATGCGCGAGCTGGGGTATATCACCGAAGCTGATTACACCGACGCGATTGCCACACCGATGGTATCCCGGCTCCACGGGCCACGCGTCGCCCTGCGCGCGCGCTACGTCGCAGAGATGGTTCGCGCTGAGATGGTCAGCCGCTTCGGTCTGGGCGCCTACACCGATGGGTACAAAGTCATCACTACCGTTGACAGCCAGCTCCAGGAGGCCGCCCAGGAAGCCCTGATTACTTCGCTGCTCGAGTACGATCGCCGCCACGGTTATCGTGGCCCCGCCGCGCGCGACGTGCTGGCAGACCTCGCACGCGATGCCGACGGACAGTACTCGGCAGTGGATCTCAACACATTGCTGGCCCCTTATCCCGACTACGGCGGACTCTATTCTGCCGTGGTGCTGGATGTCGGCGACGACAATAGTGCTCAGGTGTTTGTCCGCGATCGTGGCCTGACACGCGTCGCCTGGGAGGGCCTCAACTGGCGCCGCTATATTAATGACAACGTGATTAGCGACGCCCCGGATTCTGCGCGCGACGTCGTTCAGGCCGGGGACGTGGTTTATCTCGCAAGTTCGCAAGACGGCTGGCTGCTGGCACAGCCGCCCGCTGCGCAGGCCGCGTTTGTCGCCCTTGATCCGGCAGATGGCGCCACGATCGCGCTGTCTGGTGGTTTCGATTTTGAGGCGAGTAAGTTCAATCGCGCGGTGCAAACACGCCGCCAGCCGGGTTCATCGTTCAAGCCGTTCATCTACTCGGCGGCGCTGGCCAATGGCTACACGACGGCCAGCCTGATTAACGACGCCCCCGTCGTGTTCGATGACGACAAGCTGGAAGAAACCTGGCGGCCGGAAAACTACTCACGCAAGTTCAACGGCCCCACGCGTTTGCGCGAAGCGCTGATCCGCTCGTTAAACCTCGTGTCGGTTCGGCTCTTGCTGGGTACGGGCCTAGGCAATGTGCTGGAGCATCTTGAAGATTTCGGGTTACCCGCAAGTGCCCTGCCGCGAGACTCTTCTCTGGCGCTTGGTAGCGGTGGCGCGGCACCCATGGATGTGGCCGCGGGCTATGCCGTGTTCGCCAACGGCGGTTTTCGGGTGCAACCGTACCTGATCGACCGGATTGTTGATGGCGAAGGGCGCAACGTGTTTATCGCAGATCCTCCTCGCGCGTGCAGCGACTGCGAACCCGATCCGGCCTCAGAAGCCATTCAGCAAATCATTGCGGATCGACCGCTCGAACCAGAGCGAAGCGAAGAACTCAAAATCGTTACGGATGATGCTGCTGTAGTTACCGTAAACGAAGTGCCCGACTACGCCTCCGTGGAACAGATGTCGGCGCACGGCATGCAGTGGCGGGCTACTACCGAAGATGCACCCGACTTTGTCCAGCGCCTTGTGCGGCCAGCGCAGCGAGTGATCTCAGCCGAGAACGCTTACCTAGTGTACGACATGATGCGCGACGTCATTCGCCGCGGCACAGGCCGCCGGGCACGCGAACTGGGCAGAAGCGACATTGCCGGCAAGACGGGTACCTCCAATGACCGGCGCGACGCCTGGTTTAGCGGCTTCAACGGCAGTCTGGTGGCCACGGCCTGGGTCGGCTTTGATCAGGAAAGATCGCTGGGCGCTGGCGAGGAAGGCGGCCGCACGGCCCTGCCCATGTGGAAGTACTTTATGGCGGATGCGCTGCCAGGAACCAGCGAGGCCTTGATTCCGCAACCGGCGGGCATCGTCACCGCACGCATCGATCCTGAGTCCGGCCTTATCGCCGCTGCCGGCTCGCCCGGCGCCATTTTTGAGATTTTCGAGGCCGGCCAGTTACCCGACGCGCAACAGGATACGCCCGTGCCCGCGCTGTTCGGTGGCGACCAGGGAGTCGGCGATGAACAGTCGCTGTTCTAGTTAGCATGGCGGGACACCGGCGACCCTCGCCGTCGAACGACCATCTTCGCTCTCGGCTTGCCGATGAAGCAGCCCGCGTGATGCTCGAAAGCGGCATCACCGATTTCCGGCTCGCCAAGTCGAAGGCCGTCGAGCGGCTTGGCCTGGGGAACCGGGCACCATTGCCACGCAACGCTGATATTGAAGCCGCGCTGGCTACCCGCAACCGGCTGTTTCACGCCGGTGCGCAGCCCGCACACCTGCATCGCCTGCGCATGGCTGCGGCAGCAGTGATGCAACACCTGGAAGAATTCAGGCCCCGGCTGGTTGGACCCGTGCTGAGCGGGCATGCAACCGAGCACTCCAGTATCGATCTACATGTGTTCACCGATACGGCAGAGCACCTGGGTGACTGTCTCTCGGGGCTGTCGATTCCCTGCAAGAGCATCCAGCTCACCCACCGCTGGCGCCGGGGTGAGCATCAGAAGCTTCCGGGTTATCGCTTCGAGTATGCCGACTGTGAGGTGCTTGCGTCGGTGTTCAGCCTCAGGCTGCGAGGACACGCACCGCTCAGTCCGGTGGACGGAAAGCCCATGCAGAGGGCCGCGATAGCAGAGGTGAATGGGCTGATCGAGGCAGGCTCGTTCAGCGCTTACTGATGTCCGTGTAATCCCGCTTGTCAGGGCCGGTATACAGCTGGCGCGGCCGGCCAATGCGGTGCTCAGGGTCAGTAATCATCTCAGTCCAGTGAGCGACCCAGCCAACGGTGCGCGCAATGGCAAACATCACCGTGAACATGGAAGTCGGCAGGCCGAGCGCGCGGTAAATGATGCCAGAGTAGAAATCCACATTCGGGTAGAGCTTCTTCTCAATGAAGTACTCATCCTTGAGAGCGATTTCTTCCAGCCGCAGGGCCAGATCAAACAGCGGCGTGTCGACCCGGCCGAGCTGATCAAGAACTTTGTGGCATGCGCCGCGAATAATCGTCGCTCTGGGATCGAAGTTCTTGTAGACGCGGTGGCCAAAGCCCATGAGTCGGAACGGGTCGTCCCGGTCCTTGGCCTTATCCACATATTTGTCGATCTGATCTACCGAGCCAATTTGAGTCAGCATGCGCAGCACCGCTTCGTTGGCTCCGCCATGCGCGGGACCCCAAAGCGCGGAGATACCGGCCGCGACGGCCGAATACGGATTGGCGCCGGAGCTACCAGCCAGGCGCACTGTGGAAGTGCTGCAGTTCTGTTCGTGGTCGGCGTGCAGCAGGAACAGCAGGTCTATCGCCTCGGCCGCCACCTCGTTGACCTCATAGTCCTCAGCCGGCACAGCGAATAGCATGTGCAGCAGGTTGGCGGCGTAGCCCAGATCATTGCGCGGGTACATAAACGGCTGGCCAACCGAGTGCTTGTAAGCCGCCGCAGCGATCGTCGGCAATTTGGCGATAATCCGGTGCGCGAAGATGTCGCGGTGGCGTTCGTTCTGGATGTCGGTCGTGTCGTGATAGAACGCGGACATGGACGCCACAACACCGGCCACCATTGCCATCGGATGGGCATCGTAGTGAAACCCGTTAAACAACCTCAGGATGGTCTCGTTGATCATCGTGTGCATGATGATCGAGTGCTCAAACTCGGCGAGCTGATCGCCGGACGGCAGCTCGCCGTAGAGCAACAGGTAACAGACTTCGACGAACGAACTCTTGTCCGCAAGCTGTTCGACCGGATAACCGCGATACATCAACACGCCTTTGGCGCCGTCGATGTATGTGATCTTGCTTTCGCAGCTTGCGGTCGAGGCAAAACCAGGGTCGAAGGTAAAAATGCCCTGATCACCATAGACCGAGCGAATATCAACCACATCGGGCCCAGCGGAGCCTGACTTCACTGGCAGCTCAACCGACTGCCCGCTGGCGTTTTGCAAGGTGTAGTTTTTCTCGGTCATGCTTGTATCCGGCTTGGTGTTCCAGATGGCCCGCAGTCGCCTATGCAGGCCGCTAGAGGCAGGCCCTAAGACAAGCAACGCTTTGCGGGTGCCTGTGGACCTGGACCATGCCAGGCGAGGCGCCCGCCGGGGGGCCACGCATTATAAAGGAGCTGGCCGCGCCGTGCACGAGCGCAACTTCTTGATTAAACGTTGGGACTGACCGCGCTAACGAACCTACATAACGCAGGCGGCACGTGCAGATCAGGCTTTGCCGCCACTCATGCCGTACTTGCGGCGGAACTTATCGACACGTCCGGCGGTATCGACGATCTTTTGCTTACCCGTGTAGAACGGATGGCAGGCCGAGCAGACTTCGACGTGCAGATCCTCGCCCAAGGTAGAGCGCGTAGTGAACTCGTTGCCGCAGCTGCAGACGACTTTGATTTCGGAATAAGTGGGATGGATTTCTGCTTTCATGGCCGTGCTGCCGCCGGTCTGGGCCGGTCAGGGATAAATGAGGGCCGCGAAGGATAGCGGGCCGACCGGCCCGGATCAATCACGTGCCGAACCAATCAGCCCGTAGCCAATGGTTATCCACAATATCTGTGGATAAGTGTGTGCACAACTCTGTCCGCAGGCGCCCAAGAACTTGTCTTGTAAGCAAAAGCTTTGTATTGGGCAAGATTTGTTCATTCAAGATTATGCTATACAAAATAAATAGTTACGAGATCTTCCAGCATATCGGTATGACATGTGGGCGCATATCTGCCTGAATTTTGACAAAACTGTGACAGTGTGAATAAACGAGCCAGGCTGGCCGCCCGGGTGATGACCTGGTCAGACCTCGGCGAGCCGCGCGCACAGGGCCCTTACCGCCTGGCCGCGATGGCTGCGCGCATTCTTTTCATCAGGGGTGAGCTCGGCTGAATGGCGGCCCAATTCCTCATCGACGAATAGCGGGTCGTAACCGAAGCCCCGCTCTCCTTTCGCCTCCCTGGCGATGCGGCCTTCCCAGCGGCCTTCCGCGATGACCGGGGGAACTGCGCTGGCAGCCGACTGCACGTAGACAATGACACAGACAAACCGCGCGCCCCGCTGCTCGGTTGGCACATCGCTCAGCGCCTCCAAAAGTTTGCGGTTGTTGGCGGCATCGTCGCTGGGGCTGCCGGCATAGCGGGCCGAATACACGCCCGGAGCACCCCCCAGCGCGTCCACCTCCAGACCGGAATCGTCGGCGATGGCCGGCAATCCGCTGGCTGCTGAGGCATGCCTGGCCTTCAGCAGTGCATTTTCAAGAAAGGTCTTGCCGGTTTCCGCGGCGCCCTCGATGCCCAGCGATGACTGCGTCACCAGCGACCATCGGTCCCCCAGCAGCATCTGCAGCTCGGCAAGCTTGCCCTTGTTGCCGGTGGCCAGTACCACCCGTTGCGGATGATTCAGGGGTGCGCTCAAGGACGCCAGGATGATAATGCGGCCGACTGGGCCGTCATTATCTCGCCGATCCCGGACTGCGCCAGGTCGAGCAGCTTGTCCAATTCATCGCGGCGGAACGCGTGGCCTTCCGCAGTGCCCTGCACTTCAACGAATGCGCCCGACTCATTCATGACCACGTTCATGTCAGTTTCGGCGGTCGAATCTTCGGCGTAGTCCAGGTCGAGCACCGGCACGCCATCGACAATACCAACCGACACGGCCGCGATCTGCGCGTGCATTGGATCACCGGGCAGCTTTCTCGCCACGCGTTGCACCGCCATACGCAGTGCTACATATGCCCCGGAGATGGCCGCCGTGCGCGTGCCACCGTCTGCCTGCAATACGTCGCAGTCCAGCGTTACGGTATTTTCGCCCAATGCCTCGAGGTTCATCGCAGCGCGCAGCGAGCGGCCAATCAGGCGCTGAATTTCTACCGTGCGGCCGCCCTGTTTGCCGGCCGCGGCCTCTCGACGCATGCGGCTATGGGTGGACCGGGGCAGCATGCCGTACTCCGCGGTTACCCAGCCGCGATTGGTTCCACGCAAAAACGGCGGCACGCCCGAATCGACACTCGCGGTACACAGCACGCGAGTCTCACCAAAGCACGCGAGCACTGAGCCCTCGGCGTGCCGCGTGAAGTCAGCCGTAAACGCCACCGCGCGCAGATCGTTGGCGGCACGGCCACTGGGCCTTGCCTGGCCGGTCACGCGGCTACCCTGGCCGCCACGGCCGAGGTGTTGTCCGCGTAGGGTGAACACGCCTTCAGGGCCATCTTGCCAAGCGCGTTGAGGCCGTCCGCGAACACCTCACGGCCGGCGAAAGCCGACACGATCTGTTCATCACCCAGTCCGCTCCACATACCGTCAGTGCAGGCGATCAACACATCGTCTGCCTGCAGGCGGGTCTGCCCGGTAATGGTCATCTGCGGCAGCCGCACATCGCCACCGAGGCAGCACTCGACGAAATTACGCATCGGATGATCAGCAATCTCATCTTCCTCGATAAGACCTTCCTGCAAGAGTAATTCCACGTGGCTGTGATCGCGGGTCCGCTGAGTGACTGCCTGGTTACGCAGCAAGTAAAGCCGGCTATCACCAACATGTGCCCAGAACGCCGCCTGATCCTGCAGCAGGCACACGGCGCAGGTGGCTCGCGGTCTGGATTCCATCGACCTGTCGACGCCCATGGCAACCAGGTTCGCATGTGCCCGGCCGATCGCGCGGTGCAGAAAACCCTGGGGATCCAGCACCGGGCGGCTAATGCGCGAAAACTCCTGGGCAATGGTCTCGCTTGCCACCTGAGCGGCGCGAGCGCCATCTGCATGGCCGCCCATGCCGTCAATGCAAATCAACAACGTCGCCGAGTCACCGGCAACGATCATCACGCGATCCTGGTTCTCGGCCCGGTCGCCCAGCAGGCTGATTTCGGCCGTTTCAATTTGCACTGACTGTTTACCTTTCTGCGTGGGCTATCGCTGCGCGCCTTCGATAGCACTCTGACACCGCTTAAGCCCCCGCCACTACCGCCGCGGGGCGCCACAGTGTACGGTTCCGCCGTATCTGATGCACACGATTTCCATCACAGCATCGGCCTGCCGACCCAGCCGCGCAGACACGAGGCGCAACCCATGATGCACAGCATGACCGGCTTTGCCCGGGCCGAATCTCACGACGCCGGCGGCCAGCTTCGCTGGGAACTTCGCTCGGTTAATCACCGATATCTGGATATCCAGTTTCGTCTGCCCGAAGGGCAAAGACATCTGGAGCCAGAGCTTCGCGAGCTGATGGCAGCGACTTTAAGCCGGGGTAAAGTCGATGCCACCTTAAGCCTGCATAACGAGAGCAGTGGAGCAGGCAAGCAGCGCCTCAATCTGGAAGTGGCCCGCACCATAATCAGTCAGGTGGAGGCCGTGGCTGGCGAGCTGCAGACACCTGCGCCCGTTGATCCGGCCGCTATCCTGCGCTGGCCAGGCGTACTCGAAGACGAACCGGCTGAGGATGCCCGGCTCAATCAGAGCATTACGGATACGCTCGCCAACGCCGTAGCGGAGCTTGCGGCTGCCCGGGCCAGGGAAGGCAGCAAGATCGAGGGTCTCCTGGAATCACGCTGCGCCGAGATCCTTGAACTGGTAGCTGATGTGCAGGCGCGCTTGCCCGACGTGCTCGCCGACATTCGCACTAAGCTGCTCGGACGAATCGCCACGCTGGAAACGCAGGTCGATAACGACCGCGTGGAACAAGAGCTGGTTATTCTGGCGCAGAAACTGGACGTCAGCGAGGAACTCGATCGGCTGCAGGCGCATGTGGCGGAAGTGCGCGCAACTTTTGATCAGGCCGGTCCTGTGGGACGCCGCCTCGATTTCCTGATGCAGGAACTCAATCGTGAGGCCAACACCCTGGCCTCCAAATCGGCCGACAGCGAAACCACACGCAAGGCGGTCGATCTGAAAGTCATCATTGAGCAGATGCGCGAGCAGGTGCAGAACGTTGAATAGAACAACGTTCATTAACTCTTAAATCAGCCATACATCGATCGAGCCCAGGCGCGGCCGCAGCGGCGTAATATCCTTTTCATTCAGCAGAGCGTCAATCCGCGCAGCCTTCGACCTGCGCGGTTTCCCACGCGTGCATCGCCATCTTCCGCGTGGTACCCCAGTGATAGCCACCGAGCTCACCGCTTTGCCGGATGACGCGATGGCAAGGGATTAGAAATGCGACCGGGTTTGCCCCCACGGCGCTCCCGACGGCGCGCGCGCTTGAGGGCCGTCTCACCGCCGCGGCCACCTCTGCGTAGCTGGCAACGCTGGCGGGCTGAATGGCCAGCAGGGCTTTCCACACGCTGATTTGAAAGTTGGTTCCCTTTACGTGCAGGGGTAACGGCCGTTCGCTGGCGACGGCCACCGAAAACGCTCGCTCAATGACTTCTTCGGCAGCCTCTGAGTTGCGCTTCAGCTTCGCGCCCGCCCAGTTTTTTTTCAGCCGTTTCAGTTCCTCGTCGGCACCACCCCGCTCGATAAAGCCGAGCTGACAAATGCCTCTTCGTGTGACCGCAACGAAAGCCTCGCCGAATGGAGAAACGTGCGTGCCCCACTCGATGGTGAGGCCCTCACCGGAGGACTGATATTCGCCGGGGGTCACCGCTTCCAGCAGAACAAAATGATCGTACAGCCTCGAGCCACTGCTCAGGCCAACGGTGTCTGAGACTTCGAGCACGGGCCGCGATGCCTTAAGCAGTTGTTTAGCGCGTTCTACTGTGAGCGCCTGCAGAAAACGCTTTGGCGTAACGCCCACCCAGCGACTGAATAACCGCTGACAGTGATGCGGGCTCATGTTGAGATGTTGCGCAACCGCTTCGAGGTCGGGCTGATTGGTCACCTCGGCAGCAATGAAATCGATGGCGCTGGCAATGCGCGCGTAGTCTTTGTCGTGCTGATTCATGTCTAGGCTCGATAAATGGAGGCACCACCATCAGCAAGCAACGCTGTGCCTGTCGTAAAGCTTGACGCGTCCGAGGCAAGATACAAGGCGGATTGTGCAATCTCCTCCGGTCGCGCCAAGCGTTGGGTGGCATGCAGGCTTTTAGCAAATTCCAGTGACCCGGGATCGGTAGAAAAATCGCCCGCCATTGCCGTATCGGTGCCGCCCGGGAGCAAGGCGTTTACGCGCACGCCAGCCTGCGCGCACTCGGCTGCCAGGACCTTCACCAGTCCGAGCAAACCGGCTTTGCTTGCCGCATACGCCGACATGCCTGGCAGGCCTACAGTGTGTCCAACGAACGTAGATACGAAGATAAGTGACGCGTTCCCGGTTTTTCTCAACGCGGGCAACTGATGCTTGGCCGCGAAAAACGCGCTGGTGAGATTGGTGTCCATGGTCTCCTGCCATGCTGCTGTCGAGAGTGTCTCAACTGGCCCGAGGGTGCCTAGCGCACCCGCGCAGTTGAACGCGATGTCCAGCTTGCCGAATCGCGACTGCGCTAGCTCGACCAGACGCTGCCAATAGTCCTCCGACCGGATGTCGCCAGCGAAACAAACGGCTTGGCGATCGTCATCTGCCAGGCGCGCTTGGAGATCCTTGAGTGCTGTTTCGCGACGTCCGCTCAGCACAACGCTCGCGCCCTTCGCAGCGAACAGCAGCGCAGTAGCCCGGCCTATACCAGAGGAAGCCCCCGTGACGATGGCAACTTTTTTAGCGAGTGCTTTCGTCATTCGCGGATCTCTGTTGGCCAGCGATTTGGCGCCGGTCTGCGCAGCAAACACCAGGCCATAGCGTATTGACTTGAAGCGGCCCAGAGCGACCCGAATCTTGCGATCCTGTGTGAAGCGATAGATGCCGCAGCGTGACGGCCTTTGTCGACTGGGCTAACCTCTGCGCGGCGTGCGTGGCTACAACCCCATATCCAGTCCGAAGCAATGAGCACTGATGCCCCGGGACAGCTGTTTGTCATTTCTGCACCATCCGGCGCGGGCAAAACGACGCTGGTCAAGGAGCTGGTCGCGCGACGGCCGGACCTGCGCTTTTCTATTTCCTACACCACTCGTCCGCAGCGCGACGGTGAAGTCGATGGCCGCGATTACTTCTTCGTTCAGTCGGATGACTTTGCGCGCATGATCGAGGCCGGTGATTTCCTGGAACATGCGGAAGTGTTCGGCAATCACTATGGGACGGGCAAAGCACAGGTAAACAGTCTGCTCTATGACGGCCATGACGTGCTGCTTGAGATCGACTGGCAGGGCGCCGCCCAGGTTCGCGAGAACCTCCCTGAATGCCGGTCGATCTTTATTCTGCCCCCGTCACTCGCCGAGCTGGAGCGGCGCCTGCGCGGACGCAGCACCGACAGCGAGCCCGTGATTCAGCGGCGACTGGGCGAGGCGTTTGGCGATCTGGGCCACTGGCAGGAGTTCGACTACGCCGTGGTCAACGACTCGCTGACCTCGGCCGTGGCAGCACTGACAGACATTCTCAACGGCAGCGGCTTAGCCCACGCTACCGGACAGCCCGGCGTCCGCAGCCAGGCGGAGGCCATACTGCAGCGCCGCTAGCGCCGCGGCCGGGGGCCGCCCCGCATTGCGGGCACTGGCCCCAGGCGTTATTCTGCGCCGCCCGCACCACCTGGATTTTGGGAACATGGCCCGGATTACCGTCGAAGACTGCCTGCAGAACGTCGATAACCTGTTCGATCTCGTACTGGTCGCTGCCAAGCGCGCGCGGCGGCTGGCCAACGGCGCTGAGCCAATGGTCGAGTGGGAAAACGACAAGCCGACTGTAGTGGCGCTGCGCGAAGTGGCCGGCGGGTTCGTCGGGCCCGAAATCCTCGACGATGTCGACGTGCCGGCCGACGAGTTGCTCACCTCCGAGCAGGCTGAGGAGATGCTGTCTGGCACGCCGCTCCCTAACATGGGCGATCTGGATCATTAAACCTCTGAAAACCGTGGCTTAGGCCGGGGCTACACCCCGCCGCTGCGGTAGAATCGGCCGATGGAGTACGCGGCCGCCATTCTGAATCGCCTGCCCAGCGCCCGCCGTGGATCCGGGCTGAAAGGCCTGCTCGCCAAGCTGGATTATCTGACCGAGCCGCAGCTCGAGATCATCGGCCAGGCCTATGAAACGGCCGCGCAGGCGCACGAAGGCCAGCGGCGCTATTCGGGCGAAGCCTATGTCAGCCATCCGGTCGCGGTGGCCGGCATTCTGGCTGATCTGAAGCTCGACTATCAGAGCGTTGCCGCAGCGCTGATGCACGATGTCATCGAAGACACACCTATCGGCAAACCTGAGATTCAGGCGCGCTTTGGCGATGAAATAGCCGATCTGGTGGATGGCGTCAGCAAGCTGGATCAGCTCAATTTCGCCAGCCGCTCGGAAGCGCAGGTCGAAAGCTTCCGCAAGATGATGCTTGCCATGGTGGAAGACATTCGGGTGATGCTGCTGAAGCTGGCGGACCGGCTGCACAACATGCAAACGCTCGAGGCATTGCCGGCCAAAAAGCGCGCGCGTATCGCGCGGGAAACGCTGGAGATTTACGCGCCGATTGCCAACCGTCTGGGCGTCTACTCCCTTAAGACCGAACTAGAAGAGCTCGGCTTTCGCTACGCCTATCCGTTCCGCTATCGCGTGCTCGATCACTCGGTGCGCAAAATTCAGGGTAACCAGCGCCAGCTGGTCAAAAGAATCTCCGGCCGTTTCGCGACCGCGCTCGAACAAGCCGGCATTGCCGGCACGGTGAAAGGCCGGCAAAAAAACCTCTACAGCATCTACCGGAAGATGCTGGCGAAACAGCAATCCCTTGGCGATATCGCCGACGTGTTTGGTTTTCGGCTCATCATGCGGGACACGAGCGACTGCTACCGCGCGCTTGGACTGGTGCATCAGCTCTACAAGCCGATGCCCGGCCGTTTCAAGGATTACATCGCCATTCCGCGGGTGAATGGCTACCAGTCCCTGCACACGACACTGTTCGGTCCGAATGGCATTCCGCTCGAGGTGCAGATTCGGACTGAACAAATGAACCAGGTTGCTGAGCAGGGCGTCGCTTCTCATTGGCAGTACAAACAGACAGATCGCAAACTCGTCCCGCCGCAGGCCCGTGCCCGCGAGTGGCTGGCCAGCATTACCGAGCTTGAGCTGGCTGCGAATTCCGAAGAATTCATGGAGCAGGTTAAGGTCGACCTGTTTCCCGACAAGGTCTACGTGTTTACGCCCAAGGGCGAGATTCTCCGCCTGCCCCGCGGGGCTACCTGCGTGGACTTCGCCTACGCGGTCCACACCGATGTCGGCAACCGCTGTGTCGCTGCCAAGGTAGACCGCCGCCTGGTTCCGTTAAGAACGCAGGTACAAAACGGCCAGACCGTTGAGATCATTACTGCGCGCAGCGCACACCCCAATGCGCGCTGGGCCAACTTCGTTACTACGGCTAAGGCGCGCTACAGCATCCGTCAGTATTTGAAGAATCTGCGTGGGGGCGAGGCCCGGGACCTGGGCAAGCGGCTGCTGGATCAGGCGCTGCGCGATTCGGGATCCTCTCTGCGACGCGTCGAGCGGGCGCGCCTGCACGCAACGCTGGACGAATTCGGTTTAAACAACACCAGCGAGCTCTACGAGCAGCTGGGTCTGGGTGAGCGGCTTGCCAGCATAGTGGCGGCTTCCCTGCTCGGTGCAGTTGAAGCGGATGAATCTGCAACATCGGCGGCCGAAACCGCAAACGCTTTGGCGCTGGCCGGCACCGAGGGCATGGTCGTGAGCTACGCCCGCTGCTGTCACCCGATACCGGGAGACCCGGTCATGGCCTATTTGTCGGCGGGTCGCGGCATGGTGATCCACCGCAACGTGTGCGGCAACCTCGCTGAGTTTCGCAAGCAGCCGAAGAAATGGATCGCGGTGCACTGGAAAGACAGCATTGCGAAAGATTTTACTGTTGAGATTAGAGTCGACGTTATCAATCAGCCGGGCGTGCTGGCTGACGTCGCGGCAGCAATCGGCGAAGCCGACTGCAATATTGAACAAGTGTCGGTTAATGAGCGTGAAGACGACGACGCCGAGCTGGTATTTTCAATCCTCGTTAGTGATCGTGTGCATCTGGCCCGTGTGATACGCGCGATCCGGCACATGCCGGTCGTCCAGCGAGTTACACGAAGCTGCGCCTGAGTCGGTGCTGGAAACAGCACCTGATGGTCTATTACTGAAGTGAATATGAAGAAATCTCCCGTACACAGCGAACAGGCACCGGCCGCGATCGGGCCGTACTCTCAGGCCATACGCAGCGGCGAGCTGGTTTTTCTTTCCGGACAGATTCCACTGGATCCCGCAACCGGGGAACTTGTTACCGGTAGTTTCGACGATGCCGTCAGGCGCGTATTCGACAATATGGCCGCAGTAGCGGCAGCTGCCGGTGGCACGCTGAACGATGCAGTCAGAGTTACGGTCTATCTCACCGATCTGAGTAACTTCGCCACGGTTAACGAGATTATGGCGGAGTACTTCGACGAACCTTATCCCGCGCGCGCCGCGCTCGGGGCTGCCGCGCTGCCTAAGGGCGCAGCGGTTGAGGCAGACGCTATTCTCTCTTTATAAGTAGCGATGGCGGCGACCGCAGCCGAGCATATTCCGACAGACCTGTGCGCACTGCGGGGTGTGGGGCCGGCCCTGGCCGAGAAACTCAATCGGCTGCATGTCTATCAGCCCGAAGATCTGCTTTTCCTGCTGCCGCAGCGCTATGAAGATCGCACGCGGCTAACTCCGATCGGCGGACTCCTGCCCGGTAACAGCGCGGTTGTCGAAGGAGAAATCGAACTCACCGAGATCGTTTACCGGCGTCGCCGCAGTTTGCTCTGCCGGATTAGCGACGGCACTGGCTCGCTCACGCTGCGCTTCTTTTATTTCTCTCGCGCGCAGCAGGCCGGCCTTGAGCGTGGCGGCCGGATCCGCTGTTACGGCAGCGCGCGGCCCGGCCCCGCAGGTAAAGAGATGGTCCATCCGGAGTATCGGCTGCTGAAGTCGCCGGTACACGAACCGCTGGAGGAATGTCTGACGCCGGTGTACCCGACCACCGAAGGCGTGCAGCAGACGCGTTTGCGCCGGTTAATCGGCCAGACCCTGGATGCGTGGCTGGGAGAGGCGCGCGACTATCTCAAGAGCGAGCTGACGGCGGTCGAAACACTCGAAAAACTGCCGGCCCTCGCCGCCTGCCTGGAGTATCTGCACAGGCCGCCACCCGGTGCGGACCTGGCTGCCCTGTCGGCCGGGAGGCATCCCTGCCAGCGCAGGCTGGCACTGGAAGAGTTGCTGGCCCACCACCTCAGCCTGCGGCTTATTCGCGACCGGCTGCGCGCTGAGTCTGCCCACGCTTTGCCGATTGATCACGAGCTGCGTCAGCGATTCATCGAGTCACTGGGTTTCAAGCTCACGGCCGGCCAGACGCGGGCGCTTGAGGACATCGACAGGGATCTTGCACAAACCCATCCGATGAGCCGGCTGGTGCAGGGCGATGTGGGCTGCGGCAAAACCGTGGTTGCGGCAGCCGCGGCGCTCAATGCCATCGGACAAGGCTGCCAGGTCGCGATCATGGCGCCTACTGAACTGCTCGCGGAGCAGCACCGGGAGAGTTTCTTCGCCTGGCTTGATCCGTTCGGTATCCGCGTCACCTGGCTCACCGGCAGTTTGCGCAAAAACCCCAGGAACAAAGCGCTGGCGGAAATAGCCACGGGCGAAGCGCAGGTCATCGTGGGCACGCATGCGCTGTTTCAGGAAGGCGTTGATTATCACAAGCTGGGACTGGTCATTGTGGATGAGCAGCACCGGTTCGGCGTGCATCAACGGCTGAAGCTCATGGAAAAGGCAGGCGTAGATGTCCGCCCACACCAGCTGGTTATGACCGCTACGCCGATTCCGCGCACACTGGCGATGACGCTATACGCGGATATGGACACCTCACAAATCCGGGAACTGCCTCCCGGCCGTCAACCGATTAGAACCGTGGCGATTGCGGAAACCCGCCGGGATGAGGTGATCGAGCGGGTGCGCCAGGCCTGCCTGGGCGGACGCCGCGCTTATTGGGTTTGCCCGCTGATTGAAGAATCCGAAGCGCTACCCTCGCAGGCAGCAGAATCCACGCACGCGATGCTGACGGAGGTGCTTGAAGGCATCGAGGTAGGCCTGATGCACGGTCGCATGAGTCCGGAGCAGAAAGAGCGCACGATGAAACGATTCGCGCGCGGTCACCTCAGTGTGCTGGTAGCAACTACCGTCATTGAAGTGGGGGTGGACGTGCCGGAGGCCACGCTCATGATCATTGAGAACGCAGAGCGCATGGGGCTATCGCAGCTTCACCAGCTGCGTGGGCGCGTGGGCCGGGGCCCGGGCGAGAGCGCGTGTGTCCTGCTCTATCGCAGTCCGCTCTCGGACATGGCGCGGGAACGTCTGGAGGCGCTGCGCAAGAGCAACGATGGGTTTGAGCTCGCGCAGAAAGACCTGGAGCTGCGCGGACCTGGTGAAGTGCTCGGTACGCGGCAAACCGGCATGCTGCAGCTACGGGTAGCCGACCTGATACGCGACGCCGATCTGGCCGCGCCCGTGCAGTCGCTGGGCCAAAGGCTGCTGCAGGAAAAACCTGCAGCGGTCCGCGCCATTATTGAACGATGGATTGGCGGTGCCGAACGCTTTGGCAAAGTGTGAGATATGCCGCGGTGTCTTGCTAACATGCCCACGCACTGGTCAAGTTGACGCGCAATGGCCGCAACAACACCCCACAGCCTAAGCCGGGTTCGCCGCGAGCTGCGTACGCAGCTGCTGCAGTACGCGCAGCTCATGCGCCTCAATCGACCCGTGGGCATCTGGCTACTGTTGTGGCCGACGCTCTGGGCACTCTGGCTCGCCGGAGAAGGGCGGCCGGATCCGCAGATCCTGATTGTCTTCGTGCTAGGCGTCATCATCATGCGCAGCGCGGGCTGCGTGATTAATGACCTCGCTGATCGCAAGCTCGACCCGGAAGTAAGCCGGACGCGTGATCGGCCGCTGGCGGCCGGCAGCGTCGCACCCGCGGAAGCGCTGGTGCTGTTTGTCGCGCTCGGGCTGGTAGCGATCGCGCTGGCGCTGACGCTAAATCCGTTAACGCGCTGGTTAGCTGCCGGCGCCGCTGCTCTGACTATCATCTATCCGTTCACCAAGCGCTTCTTCGCGGCGCCGCAACTGGTGCTCGGCGCGGCTTTTGGCTGGGCCGTGCCCATGGCGTTCGCCGCACAAACCAACGCAGTGCCCCAGCTCGCCTGGCTGATCTGGCTGGCCGTGCTGGTCTGGGCTGTGATGTACGACACGCTGTATGCGATGGCCGACCGCGAGGACGACCGAAAAATCGGTGTGCGCTCCACAGCGATCCTGTTTGGCAGCGCGGATCTGTTTATCGTCGCCCTGCTGCAGCTCACCTTTCTGCTCGCGATGACTCTGGTGGGGCAAGTAGCCGAACTCGGACTTTGGTACCTGTCGGGACTGGGCGTTGCGGCAGCGCTAATGATTTATCAGTTGATTGTCAGCGGTGATCGCCTGCCCGAAGACTGTCTGCGCGCCTTCAAGAACAATCAGTATGTTGGTGCAGCGATCGGTACAGGTATTTTTCTGCACTACGTATTCCTGGTGCCGTAAGCGTTCACGACACGCGCTACCGACCACAGCTCCACTGACTCCGCGCCGGCTTCCCGCAGGCTGCGCGCGAGCTCGCTGGCCGTGCTGCCGGTGGTTACCACGTCGTCAACTATCGCAACTTGCAGGCCAACAAAGTTTCGCCGCGTCGAGAAAGCCCCGCGCAGGTTCCTGCGTCTGACCGCGGCGGGCAGTTCGCTTTGCGCCTGTGTGTGCCGATTGCGGCGAGCTGCGCGATGGTCTGCACGCACCCCGCAGCAGCGAGTAAGCGATGCGGCGATTTCTTCCGCCTGATTGAAGCCCCGTTCCACCAGACGGCGGGGATGGAGTGGCACGGGAATCAGCAAGTCTGGCGGTTGCCAGTGGCGCGCGACCTCAGCCAGCCCATCTCCGGCGGCTCGCGCCAGGTCCCGGCGGTGTCTGAACTTAGCCTGAGCCAGCAACTGGTCAACCGGAAACTCGTACACCAACGCGGCCCGTACCCGATCGAGGTAACGCAGCTCGATATCGCACTGGCCGCAGCGAACACCGTCGTCAGCTGCCAACAGGGGCCGGGCGCACAGACGGCAGGCGGCGCGAATCCAGGGCAGATCGCGCAGGCAACTGCGGCAGAGATTGAGTTCGCCGGCGATCAGCCCACACAGCACGCAATGCCTTGGAATGAGCCGCTTCAGCCAATGGCGAGTTTGTCTTGCAGTTCGCCCGGCAGACAAAAGTTGACAGCCTCGTGGCGCGTTTTGATACTGACTGCCACTTTAGGCGGTCGGGTCGGCGCAATCCGGCGGGCATTGTGGGGAGTTTGCATAGAAACATGAACACAGAAGTATGAGCGCATCCGGACAGATCAACTTGATAGCGGCACGGCACGACTGGACGAGGGCAGAAGTCTCAGCGCTCTTTGAGCTGCCGTTTCCTGACCTGCTGTATCAGGCCCAGACTACACACCGTCAGTACTTTGATCCTGCGCAAGTGCAGGTCAGTACGCTAATGAGCGTCAAAACCGGCGGCTGCACTGAGGACTGCGCCTACTGCCCGCAAAGTTCCCACTACGAGACCGGCGTCGGGGGCGAGCATGTCGCCCCGCTCGAGGCGGTGGTCGCGGCTGCTAAAGCAGCTAAGGCTCAGGGTGCTACGCGTTTTTGCATGGGCGCTGCCTGGCGCAGCCCCAAGGCGCGCAATCTGGAACGCATTGAACCAATGATCCGGGCAGTCAGCGAATTGGGCCTGGAAACCTGCGCAACCCTCGGCATGCTTACGGCTGAGCAGGCGAAACGACTGCAATCAGCCGGCCTGGACTACTACAACCACAACATCGACACGTCACAAGAGCACTACGCCAACATTATTTCGACCCGCAGCTTTCAGGAGCGGCTGGATACGCTTGAGGTGGTGCGAGACGCAGGACTTAAGGTTTGCTGCGGCGGCATTCTTGGCATGGGTGAGACCCGCCAGGATTGGGCCGGGATGCTGCACACGCTGGCCACGCTCCCGGAGCATCCTGGCAGCGTGCCGATCAATCAGCTGGTGCGGGTACCAGGCACGCCGCTGGCCGACGCCGCGCCGGTCGATCCTTTGGACTTTGTGCGCGTCATCGCCGTGGCGAGAATTCTCATGCCCGCGGCGCATGTCCGTCTGTCCGCGGGCCGCACCGAGATGAGCGATGAAATGCAGGCGCTGTGTTTCGTCGCAGGCGCCAACTCCATTTTTTACGGGGAAGAGTTGCTGACCACGCCAAACCCCTCCAGCGAGAAAGATCGCGAACTGCTCGCCCGCTTAGGCATGCGGCCTGAGGCGCCACCCGCATCGTGCGCCGCGCCAAGCAAGGCGGCTGCCGGCTGAGCCGAGCATTGAATGCGTCTCACGCCAGACGCCTGAGACGCGCGCACGCCAGGGCTGCAGAGCATTTCAGCAGCGCCGACTTTCTGCATCGAGAGAGCCATGCCCGGCTGCTCGACCGCCTGCAATGGATCAACCTGCCCGTCTCTTTGCTAGCCGATCTTGGTGCCGGCCAACTGGCTGGCGCTGACACGCTGCGCGAACGGTTTACCGGCGCACGGCTTATTGCGATCGACCATGCGCTGCCGATGTTGCTGGCCGCACCGGCAGCCAGCCTGCGGGTCGTTGCTGAGGCTGACCAACTGCCGCTGCCCGACGCTTCCGTTGATCTGGCTTTCAGCAACCTGCTGTTGCCCTATCTGCGAGATCCGACCCCCGTGCTCGCCGAGACGCGGCGCGCGCTCAGACAGCCGGGTTTGTTCGCGTTCAGCACGCTGGGCCCCGATTCTTTCGCGGAACTCCGTCAGGCCTGGGCGGGCGTGGATGACTACACGCACTTCCCGCCGTTCCCGGACATGCCAACGCTGGGTGGCCTGCTTGGCAACGCCGGCTTCGCCGAACCGGTGCTCGACGTCGACAAGCTGACCGTGAGCTACACCGACTTTGATCGTCTGTTCAATGACTTAGCCGCCGTTGGCTCGGCCAATCACTCGACGGGGAGGAACCCGGGCCTCACCGGCCGGGGCGTCCTGACGAGGCTGAGGCAGGCACTGGATTTGATGCGTGATAGAGATGGGCAAATTACCGTTGGCATTCAGCTGATTTTTGGCCTGGCCTGGTCGGCCGAACTGCAGAGAGGCGACGTGGCGATCCCGCTTACCGACATCGGTCGACGCTAGGTTGCTCCTCCGGCAAGATTCTGTTTTTAAAGCATAAACAGCATCAGTAGCGGCCGAGCTCGCGTTGCGCCTCCCAGGGCCATCAAGTACCATCTCGGCCCGCTAATTGTCTGGCGGGTTAAAGATCTTTGGCCGGATCTTTAGTCGGATAAGGGACCGTCCGTGCACTGTTTCGAACTCAGACCCAATTGTTCGCTGACTCCGCGTGCGGCCGCACTCTTTTATACTTCCATCGTCGTGGTCTCTCTGACGGTAGCCGTCAGTTTTGCGGCGGCGGGGTACTGGCCGATTCTTCCGTTCGCGGGTATTGAGTTGCTAGCCCTGGGCTGGGCCTTGCGGGTCAGCCAGCGGAATGGCCGTCTGCGCGAGCTGATTCGCGTTACGGAGCGTCATGTGGACGTGCGCAAGTCGTGGCCAGGCCACCATCGCGATGTGCAGTTCGACCGGCCGTGGACCCGGGTTGACCTGGATCGGCCGGTGGCGCGGAATTGGCCAAGCCGTCTCGTACTGCGCTCGAAAGGCCGCGGCGTCGAGGTCGGCGCTTTTCTGACCGACGAGGAACGGGATGGGCTCAAATGCCGTTTGACGGAAGTGATCCGACAACAAGCTGTTCACTAACTGATAGGACTATAGGACTGAACTCACTGTGAAGAACATCTGCACCAGAACAGTGACCGCGGTAATCGCGCTGCTCGGGGCCGCCAGCCCGGCGCAGGCGGACTGGGGACTGAACATGCCAGTCGGCGTGACCGACATGAGCGCCGAGATATATGACCTGCACATGCTCATCTTCTGGGTTTGCGTAGCCATCGGCGTGGTTGTCTTCGGCGCAATGATTTATTGCATCGTGGCGTTTCGTAAGAGCAAGGGCGCCGTAGCCAGCGGCCCGTCGCATAGCACGACCGCCGAAATTCTGTGGACGGTCATTCCCGTCGCTATCCTGGTCGCCATGGCCGTGCCTGCTGCGCAAACCCTGGTGCGCCTGGAGGATTCGCGGGATACCGAGCTGACGGTAAAGATCACCGGTTATCAGTGGAAGTGGGAATACGAATACCTGGATACCGACGTCAGCTTCTTCAGCAATTTGTCTGCTTCCAGCAACGAGGCCCGGCTGCTGGGCTCGGAGATCGATCCGGCCACCGTCGAGAACTATCTGCTGGATGTAGATCGCCCGTTGGTGGTGCCCACGGATACAAAGATTCGCTATCTCCTCACTTCCAATGACGTACTGCACGCCTGGTGGGTGCCGGATCTGGCGATCAAGAAAGACGCGATCCCCGGCTTTGTGAACGAGGGCTGGTTCCAGATCAACGAGCCGGGCGTATATCGCGGCCAGTGTGCTGAGCTGTGCGGCAAGGACCACGGATTTATGCCGGTGGTGGTGGAAGCCCTCTCGCCTGAGGACTACGCAGCCTGGATCGATGCTGAGCAGGTCGCCGCCGAGGCTAGAGCGGCGGGTACCGCCAACCGCATGGCCAGCCGGCAGTAAAGCACACAACATCAATTAAAGAATGAGGCGCCGAGAAATCGGCAGAACGGAGCAGAGCATGAGCGAAGCAGCCACCCACAACGCACACGACGACCATCACGACCACGGTCCCGCCAAGGGCCTGCTGCGCTGGGTGTTCACGACCAACCACAAAGACATTGGCACGCTCTATCTGATCTTTTCGCTAATCATGCTGTTTGTTGGCGGCGCCATGGCGTTGGTCATCCGCGCCGAACTGTTCGAGCCCGGCCTGCAGTTCGTCAATCCAGACTTCTTCAATCAGATGACGACGATGCATGCGCTGATCATGATCTTTGGCATGATCATGCCGGCGTTTGTGGGCTTCGCGAACTGGATGGTGCCCATGATGATCGGGGCGCCGGATATGGCGCTGCCGCGTCTGAACAACTGGTCGTTCTGGATTCTGCCCTTCGCCGGCACACTGCTACTTTCTACCCTGTTTATGGAGGGTGGCGCACCGGCCTCGGGTTGGACGCTCTACCCGCCCCTGTCACTGCAAACTGGCAACGCGCTCCCGTACGCCATCTTTGCGATTCACCTGCTCGGGTTCTCATCGATCATGGGCGCGATCAATATCATCGTGACCATCATGAACATGCGGGCGCCGACCATGAGCCTGCTAAAGATGCCGCTGTTCGTGTGGACGTGGCTCATCACCGCCTACCTGCTGATTGCCGTGATGCCGGTGCTGGCAGGCGGCGTGACCATGCTGCTCACAGACGCCTTCTTCGGCACCAGCTTCTTCCAGGCAGCGGGCGGTGGTGACCCGGTGCTGTTCCAGCACATCTTCTGGTTTTTTGGGCACCCGGAGGTGTACATCATTATCCTGCCGGCTTTCGGCATCGTGTCGCAGATCATCCCGACCTTCTCGCGCAAGCCGCTGTTCGGCCACGATTCCATGGTCTACGCCACCGCCAGCATCGCCTTCCTGTCGTTCATCGTGTGGGCCCACCACATGTTTACCGTCGGCATGCCGCTGGCCGGACAACTGTTCTTCATGCTGTCCACCATGCTCATTGCTGTGCCGACGGGTGTGAAGGTCTTTAACTGGACGGCGACTATGTGGAAGGGTTCGCTCAGCTTCGAAACGCCCATGCTGTTCGCGCTGGCCTTCCTGTTCCTGTTTACGATTGGCGGCTTCTCAGGATTGATGCTCGCGATCGTGCCGGCCGATTTCCAGTATCACGATTCCTACTTTGTCGTGGCGCATTTCCACTACGTGCTGGTGCCGGGCGCGCTGTTCGGCGCAATCGGCGGCGCGTACTACTGGCTGCCGAAATGGACCGGCTATATGTACGACGAAACGCTGGGCAAGTGGCATTTCTGGCTAACGACATTCTTCGTCAACCTGACCTTCTTCCCTCAGCATTTCGTTGGCCTGGCAGGCATGCCGCGGCGCATTCCGGATTACGCCGTGCAGTTTGCAGACTTCAACGCGATTTCGAGCGTTGGTGCCTTCGGCTTCGGGTTCTCGCAGCTCCTGTTTGTCTACATCATCATCAAATGTGTGCGCGGCGGACAGAAAGCTACAGCGCAGGTTTGGGATGGGGCTGACGGGCTTGAGTGGACCGTGCCTTCACCCGCGCCCTATCACACCTTCGAAGAGGCCCCCATAGTCAAGTAACGTGGCGAATAACTCAGACACTCCGGCCGAATTCGAGGACCAGGCAGAACGCCGCCGGCGCTCACTGCGGACCGCGGTTTTGCTGGCGGCCGTTTCCATGGCGTTCTACGTTGGCTTTATCGCCATGGGCGTGCTGCGGGCATGAACACGCCCCAGGCTGACCGCTGGCTACCAGGCAAACTTGTTGTGCTGGCGCTAGCCATGTTCGGCTTCGGCTTTCTGCTGGTGCCGCTGTATCAGGTGTTTTGCGACATCACCGGTATTGGCCAGCGAACGGGAGTGCCTACGGCCGATGTGGTCGTGGAACAGCCATCTGACCGCACCGTCACGGTCGAGTTTGTCGCCACGCTGAATCAGTACGCTCCCTGGGAGTTTCGTCCGGCCGTGCAAAGCATGGAGGTGCAGCTCGGCAAGCTGTATGACACCACCTACTTTGCGCAGAACCTGACCGAACAGACGCTCATCGGGCGCGCCGTGCCGAGTGTCGCACCGGGCACAGCGTCCAAATACTTCAAGAAAACTGAGTGTTTTTGCTTCACCGAACAGGAGTTTGCCGGTGACGAAGGCCGCGACATGGGGCTGGTGTTTAGTGTCGATCCGGCGCTCCCGTCACACATTGACCGGTTAACGCTCTCGTATACTTTTTTTGCTGACCGAACCGAAGTGGCCCAGGCCAACAGTTCAACCTAGCGCCCAGCTAACTCAGAGGAATCGCCACCATGGCCAACAGCGCAAACGCTGACAAGTACTACATCCCCCACGGCACACGCTGGCCGATCATCGGCTCGGTGGGATTGTTTCTGCTCTTTATGGGCGTGTCCAACTGGCTGAATGGCGACGGCCTGAATATCGCGGTCATCGCCGGTGTCGCCGTGGTGGTCGGCATGATGTTTCTGTGGTTCGGCGAAGTAATACGCGAAAGCGAGGCCGGCATCTTCAACTGGCAGGTCGATTCATCGTTCCGGGTCGGCATGATGTGGTTCATCTTCTCCGAAGTAATGTTCTTTGCCTGTTTCTTTGGTGCGTTGTTTTACGCGCGCCAGCTGGCGCTGCCCTGGATTGGCGGTGAAGGTAATAATTTCTTTACCAACGAACTGCTCTGGCAGGGCTTTGAAAACGCCTGGCCAACGAACGGACCAGCAGCGGTCGGCGGTGAGTACAGCGTCATGGGCCCATGGGGACTGCCGGCCATCAACACCATCATTCTGCTGACCAGCGGCGTGACCATAACGGTGGCCCACCACGCGTTGAAAGACGGCAAGCGCGGTATTTTGAACATTTTCCTGGCGCTAACGTTCTTGCTGGGCTTCTTGTTTGTCGGTCTGCAGGCCGAGGAGTACATCCACGCCTACCAGGACCTCAATCTGACGCTGGAAACCGGGATTTACGGTTCCACGTTCTTCATGCTAACCGGCTTTCACGGCCTGCATGTGACGATTGGCGCCATCATGCTGTTCATCATCTGGCTGCGCTGCGTGCGCGGTCATTTCACGCCGGAGAACCACTTCGCCTTTGAGGCGACCGCCTGGTACTGGCATTTTGTCGACGTGGTCTGGTTAGGCCTGTTTATCTTCGTCTACTGGCTGTAAACAAGGGCCGTTACCCGGCTATTGCGGTGGCAGCGCACCGTGCGGCTGGATCAGCCCGCCGGCCCAGGCAATGAACAACAAAATGAACAGCGCGACCGAGAGGGCAACGCGCACCGTCAGTGCCCGAGCCATACGCTTTGACTGACGATCGTCATCCCTGACCATAAACAAGAGTCCGTAGCCCAGGCTGGCGACGATGGCCAGCAGCACCAGAATTATCAGCGACTTGATGAGCATGCCCAGCGGTCCCGGCGATGACGTAGTCAGCAGCGTATCATTCCGGCCGCCGCTATGGGCTTCCGTGTTAACGGTGATCGGCGTTGGGCTGTGTCTGACCGCCGCAAACTGGCAGCTCGGCCGGGCTGACGAAAAACAAGCACTTTTTGCGCGTTTCGATGCCGGCGCTGACACCGGACTCAACCGGCTAATCGATGACGAAGCACTGGGCGACTTTCGCTTTCAGACCCTCAGGGTGGCCGGCCGCTACGACCCGGACCGTCAGATATTGCTTGAGAACATGGTGCATGCAGGTCGCAATGGTTATCACGTGCTGACACCGCTGCAGACCGGCGATGGTACGGTGCTGGTTAACCGTGGCTGGATCCCCGCATCCCCAGATCGCCGTAAGTTGCCGGACATCCGTGTGCCAGATGGCGAGCGAAATATTGCGGGCCGGCTTGATCGGCTGCCGGTACCGGGAGTGCGGCTCGCTGCTGCACCGATCGACGATGAGGCGCCCTGGCCGCGCCGCCTGCTGTTTCCCACGCGCGACGAAGTCAGCCAGCACCTTGGGTATCCGGTAAAGGACTACCAGATCAGGCTGGATGCTGAGGATGACGATGGCTATCTGCGCGAGTGGCGTCCGCAGGTAATGGGCGCCGACAAACATTTTGGGTATGCCGTGCAGTGGTTCGCTTTCTCTGCAGCTATCACGGCACTTTACTTGGTGCTCAACATCAAACGACGGAAATCCGTATGACCGACGAACAGTTCATTCGCCAACGCAATCGTGGCCGTCTGCAGCTCGTGTTGCTGGCCGCCATCTTTCTTGGGCCCCTGCTCGTCGCGTTTGTCTTGTACTACGGCGATATCTGGGCGCCCGAGGGTCAGGCGATTAACGGGCAGCTCATCAGCCCGGCACGCCCGCTGCCGGCCGCACTAACCCAGGCGGTGGCCGGCGACTCGATGTTCACCGATCACTGGACGGTGCTGGTTATGCACTCAGGTCGCTGTGCGGAGCCCTGTCAGAAAACCCTGTACGAGACGCGGCAGCTGCGCCGTGCCCTAGGTGTTGAGATGGATCGGGTAGAGCGCGTCTGGCTGGTTACCGATGGTCAGGCCGACGAACAGTTTGTTGCGAATGAGCATCCGGATCTCAAGCTGTTGCCCGCGACCGCGGGCGAACAGGCTCTCGTAATCGAGACCGTAGGAAATTTCGAAGCCGGCGAGGTGTTCTTAATTGACCCGCTCGGTAATCTGATGATGCGCTTCCCCCCGGGGTTAGGCATGCGCGCGATCCATACCGACATAAAGCGACTGCTGAAGCTGTCGCGTATCGGCTGATGTACGACTGGTACGTTCGACTGATCCATGCGGCTTGCGCCTGCGCTCTGGTCGTTGTGGTGCTCGGCGCCTACGTGCGCCTGACCGATGCAGGGCTGGGGTGTCCGGACTGGCCCGGCTGCTACGGCGAGCTGATTCTGCCTGCGGATGATTCCGCACGTGCAGCCGCACAGGCTGCGTTTCCGGATCGCCCCCTCGACGCGGGCAAAGCCTGGCGGGAGATGATTCATCGCTATCTGGCCAGCGGGCTGGGTTTCCTGATCTTGCTGGCTGCGGCTATCAGCTGGCGCAACCGCGAGGATCCCCGGCAGCCGCATGTGTTGCCGATGATCTTGCTTGGCGTTGTCATTTTTCAGGGCATCCTGGGAATGTGGACGGTCACGCTGCTGCTGAAACCGCTCATCGTGATGGCACATCTGATTGGAGGTCTGACGACGACCGGCATCTTGTTCTGGTTGATACTGGATCACCATCGCCGCAAGCAGCCGCGCACGGCGCACCCCATCACAGCGCTTGCCCTCATCAGTCTTGTCGCGCTCGGCATGCAAATTTCGCTGGGTGGCTGGACAAGCTCGAATTACGCGGCGATGGCCTGCCCGGACCTCCCAACCTGCGGCGGAGAGTGGTGGCCCGATGAAGCCGACTTCGCTGAAGCGTTCGTGATGTGGCGCGGGTTGGGCGTGGACTACGAGGGCGGCGTGCTGGAAACGCCGGCCAGAGTCGCCATTCACTTCACACATCGTTTAGGTGCCATCGTTGCGAGCCTGCTGCTTGGCCTGGCGGCCTGGCGCGCCTGGCAGGCGGGTGGCGCACTTCGGCCAGCCGCGGTCTGGCTCGTTTGTGCGCTCGCCGCGCAAATCGCGATTGGCTTAGGCATCGTCCGCTTCGGACTGCCGCTGTCTCTGGCAACGATGCATAACGGCGTGGCTGCGCTGCTGCTGTTAGCCACGCTCAATCTCACTCATGCCAGCAGACGTCAGCTGCCAATGCATAGCGTCACACGCTAAACCTCCTGTACAACATGTCCCGCACCAACATCTCCGTGCTGCTGGCCACCGCGCTGCTCGGTATTTTGTTGGTGGTCGTCTATCGACTGGCGGATGATCTGGAACAGCGGCAGCTCATGGGTCCGCTTGAGGCGCCGGATGCTGATGCAACTTCGGAAAGACTCGCTGCTAATAATGATCCACGCAGCGTTATTTCCGACTACACGAGCTTCATCACCGCGCTGCAGGCACGCGGTGTCGATGGTTCGGCTGCGCTGCAGGGCACCGCTACCTGGCTGCAGGCGCGAGGCTTCCTGGGTGCCGATCCACTGCTGGGTATCGATGAGCGATCTGCACCGCTGGTTTACTACGAGTCTTTGGATGACGACACGCTGGCGGGCCTGAGCAAGTCCGGAGATCTCGCTGCAGCCCAGGTGCAGGCCTCGCGGCTGGCGCTGGAGAACCCCGCCGCTGCGGAAGTACTTTACGCGCAAGCCGCGGCGGGTGGCTCGGCCTACGCGATGCTGCAGCTCTCATCTCTGTGGGATACGTGGTATGCCATACAGGCCAGCGGACTGGTTGCGTCAGACGATCGGAGCGAGCTGCTGCCGGCCGGTGAGAGCGATGCGCGGATCAGAGCGTTTGCCTACGCAATGGCAGCGCTCCGTGACGTCGGACCGCCTCTGTTCAGCGAAGCCTTGCTGAACCGTGCAGGCAACATGTATCGGCAGATCCCACAGGCGCAGCGCGAAGCTGCATGCAATGAGTCCGAGCGCGTTTATATTGACTTGAGTATTCAGCGCCGTACGCGCGGTCTACCTCCGATTCGCTCCGAACCGCCGCCCGTGTTTCTCACCGTTGCCGAAGCGAATCGCGCATTGCCGTGCGCTGAAACCGGCATAGACTATTCAACGACGCTCGATCTGACCGACTGCCGCAACGAATCGGTGGTTGGACCGGGGAACAGCGATCGGGAGCTGTACATCTGCCGGCGGGCCCTGCCTTCAGGCTAACCTGCAAGAAATCTGCAGCGCGACTGACTGCTAAACTGCCGACATGGATGTCACCCCGATCATTGACCCGCTCAACGACGCGCAGCGCGAAGCCGTAACCGCGCCCGACCGGCCGATGCTGGTTGTCGCTGGCGCGGGCAGTGGCAAGACCCGGGTGTTGGTGCATCGAATCGCCTGGCTGCTGCAGGTCGAGAACGTGTCGCCAATGGGCATCCTGGCAGTCACTTTCACTAACAAGGCGGCGGCCGAAATGCGCGGCCGTATCGAGACGCTGCTCGGCATGCCGGTCGACAATCTGTGGGTCGGCACCTTTCACGGGCTTGCTCACCGGCTGCTCCGGCGCCACTGGCGCGAAGCGGGTTTGCCGCAATCCTTTCAGATCATCGACTCAGAGGATCAGCAGCGCAACATTCGCCGGCTGGTGAAAGATCTGGATCTTGACGAAAGCAGCTGGGTGCCGCGGGAGATCCAGTACTTTATCAACGGGCAGAAGGATGAGGGTCTGCGGCCGGACAACGTCGCCGACAACAACGATCCGAACCGGCGCATGATGATCCGGCTTTACCGGCTCTATCAGGAATCCTGCGAACAGGCCGGGCTGGTCGATTTCGGCGAGCTGCTGCTCCGCGCGCATGAACTGTGGCTACATCAGCCGCAGCTGCTGGAACACTATCGGAGTCGCTTTCAGCATCTGCTAGTCGATGAGTTCCAGGATACAAACTCCATTCAGTACGCGTGGTTGCGAATGCTGGCCGGCGAAACAGGCATTCCATTTTTTGTGGGCGACGACGATCAGTCCATTTACCGGTGGCGCGGTGCCCGCATGGAGCATCTGCAGCGCTTCCAGAAGGACTTCCGCAACGTGCAGGTAGTCAAGCTGGAGCAAAACTACCGGTCCACCGGCACGATCCTGAATGCCGCCAACGCCCTTATTGCCAACAACAGCGGCCGGCTCGGCAAACAACTCTGGACCGATGGTAGCGATGGCGAACCGATTCGGCTGTATAGCGCATACAACGAACGTGACGAAGCAGACTTTGTTATCGCGCGTGTGCAGGAATGGATTAACCAGGGTAACCAGCGAGCCGAGGCCGCGATTCTGTATCGCTCGAACGCTCAGTCACGCGTGTTTGAAGAAGCCCTGCTGCGCGCAAAACTGCCGTACCGCGTGTACGGTGGCCTGCGCTTTTTCGAGCGGGCCGAGATCAAAGATTCATTGGCGTATATGCGTTTGGTTGCCAGCCGCAGTGATGATGCATCGTTCGAGCGCATCGTTAACGTGCCCACGCGCGGTATTGGGGCGCGCACGGTCGCCACCATTCGCGAGTACGCGCGCGCCTACGGTCAGAGCCTGTGGGAATCCGCGTGCTCACTCGCCGGCAATCAGCTCCCCGGCCGCGCCGCCACGGCGGTGCAGCGATTTATTCATCTCATCGATGCGCTGGATAACGATACGCGGGAGCTGGAGCTGCATGAGCAGGCAGACCATGTGATTCGGCACAGTGGGCTGGTCGAGCACTATCGGAAAGAGCCCAAGGAGCGCGCCGAATCGCGGCTGGAAAACCTGGATGAGCTGGTCAGCGCCGCGCGCGGGTTTGAGTCTGAAGATCTTGAGGAAGACATGACGCCGCTGGCGGCGTTTCTCGCGCACGCCGTACTGGAGTCCGGGGAAACCCAGGGTGATACGTGGGACGATTGCGTGCAGCTCATGACACTGCATTCAGCCAAGGGTCTGGAGTTTCCACTCGTGTTTATCGCTGGCATGGAAGACGGGCTGTTTCCACACCGGCGCAGCGTCAATGATGCCGCCAGTCTCGAAGAGGAGCGGCGGCTCTGCTATGTCGGCACCACGCGTGCCATGACCACGCTGTATCTGACCTATGCCGAGCAGCGCCGGCTGCACGGCATCGACAGCTTTGGCCAGCCATCGCGCTTTATCGGAGAGATTCCGGCCGAGCTGATTGAAGAAGTCCGGCCCAGTATTCGGGTCACGCAGCCGCTGCATCGTCGTCCGGCGGGCGGCCGGCAAGCAGTGTCAGGGCCGCGCGAAGATCCGGGCGTCCGGCTCGGTCAGCGCGTGCGGCATGGAAAGTTCGGCGAGGGCGTGGTCCTGAACTGCGAGGGCGCCGGTGCACACGCTCGGGTGCAGGTAAATTTTGAGAACGCCGGCACGAAATGGCTGGTCATGTCTTATGCCCAGCTGGAACTCATGTAGAATGCGCTTCGTCCGCGCAGGTTACTCAGCCAGCCAATGAACATCCTCATCCTGGGCGCCGGTCAGGTCGGCTCCACCGCCGCTTACCAGCTGGCTCGCCAGGAAGCCAATGAAGTTACCATCGTCGATACCGACGCAGCCACGCTCCGTGACCTGCAGGATCGGTTAGACATCCGGACTGTTGTTGGCCACGCCGCTTACCCCGAGGTGCTGCAGCGGGCAGGGGCCAAGAACGCCGAGATCGTCATCGCACTGACCAGCAGCGATGAGGTCAACATGGTCGCCTGCCAGGTGGCCTACACGTTTTTCGGCACAGCGACCAAGATCGGGCGCATTCGCAGTGCGGAGTACCTGCGCTCGATCGATAAGGAACACGAGCTGTTTGCACAGGAAGCGGTGCCAGTGGACGTGCTCATCGCACCGGAGCAGCTGGTCACTGAGTACATTGAGGAGTTGATCCATTTCCCCGGCGCATTTCAGGTGCTGGATTTTGCCGACGGACGCGTGCGCTTGGTTGGTGCCCGTGCGCTAAGCGGCGGGCTGCTGGTGGACCAGCAGATCAAGTCACTCAACGAACATATCCCCGGTGTGGAAACCCGGATCGCCGCCATTTACCGGCAGGGCCAGAACATCGTCCCCGATGGCAACACCCTCATCCGCCAGGACGACGAAGTGTTCTTTATCGCCGCGCGAGACGATATTCGCCTGGTCATGAACGAGATGCGTCGACCGGAAGACACGGTGCGGCGCGTGACTATTGCCGGCGGCGGCAATATCGGTTTCCGGTTGGCGCGGCGACTTGAAAAGACCAGCCAGGTAAAGGTGATCGAGCGCGACAAAGACCGCGCCCGCATGATCTCGGAGCGGCTTAGCAAGGCCATTGTGTTGCATGGCGATGCTGCCGACGAAGAGCTGCTGCTGGAAGAGAACATCGATAGCGCCGATGTTTTTGTATCGCTAACCAACGCCGAAGAGGCCAATATTCTTTCGGCAATGCTGGCCAAGCGGCTGGGCTGCAAGAAGGTGATGGCCTTAATCAACCGTCCGGCCTATGCCGATCTGGTCGAGGAAAGCGCCACTATCGATGTCGCAATTTCGCCGCAGCAGGTCACCATTAGTTCTTTGTTGTCGCATGTACGCCGCGGCGATGTGGTCAAGGTGCATTCGCTGCGGCGCGGTCAGGCAGAGGCTATCGAAGCCATCGCGCATGGCACGCCAAGTCAGTCCAGCGTGGTCGGGCGGCGTATCGACGAGATAGAGCTGCCGCCCGGCACAACTATCGATGCGATTTATCGTGACAACGAAGTGCTACAGGCCCACCACGACACGGTGATTGAGACGGATGATCACGTGATCATTTTCATCACTGATCGCCGGCAGAGCGACGTGGTGGAGCGGCTGTTTGAAGTGGATGTCGAACTCTGACCGTGCCGGTCCCGCCAGACCGCTAACGCTGAAATCACAGGCTTAGGCATGCGCATCGCGGTTACCCAACGGATTCTTGGCCTGCTGCTGATGCTCTTCAGCACCACCATGCTGCCGCCCGTGGCGGTGTCGCTGTTGTACGCCGACGGTGCCGCGCTGGATTTCGTTTACGGCTTTGCCGTTACCCTGGCGACGGGTTTCTTTGTCTGGCTACCGGTGCGCAATGATCAACGTGAACCGCGGCTGCGCGATGGCTTTCTTATCGTCGCGTCGTTCTGGGTGGTGCTCGGCACGTTTGGCGCCGCACCGTTGCTATTTTCGGCACAGCCCAGCATGGACTTTACTGATGCCGTGTTCGAAGCGGTGTCGGGCCTGACGACAACCGGTGCAACCGTCCTGACCGGATTGGATGACTTGCCGAAATCGATTCTGTACTACCGTCAGCAGCTGCAGTGGCTCGGTGGCATGGGCATTATCGTTTTGGCTGTCGCTGTGCTGCCCATGCTAGGCGTGGGAGGCATGCAGCTTTACCGCGCCGAAGCACCAGGCCCGGTGAAAGACAACAAGCTGACGCCGCGCATCACCGAAACGGCGAAAGCGCTCTGGTACATCTACCTCAGCCTGACCATTGCCTGTGCTCTGGCCTATGGGCTCGCCGGCATGTCCTGGTTTGATGCCATCTGCCACAGCTTCAGCACTATCGCGATTGGAGGTTTTTCCACTCACGATCTGAGTATTGGCTACTTTGACAGCAACGCCATCGAGCTGATCGCGGTGATCTTCATGTTTATCGCCGGTCTCAACTTTTCCCTGCACTTTTTGTTCTGGCGCAACTTTTCCTTCCGGCACTATGCGGCGGACCCCGAGCTGCGCGCGTACTGCTCTGTCTTGCTGGCTCTGGTTATCGTAGTACCAGGCACGCTGGTTCTGACCCAGGGATTCCTGCCCGAAACAGTCATTGAGGGTATTTTCCAGGTCGTTTCAGTGGCGACTACCACCGGCTTTACCACAACAGAGTTTTCCGCCTGGCCCGGCGCATTGCCGGTGCTGCTGCTCTTTTCCAGCTTTATTGGCGGCTGCGCAGGATCCACCGGCGGCGGCATGAAAGTGGTGCGCGTGCTGCTGCTCTACAAGCAAGGCCTGCGAGAGGTCCGCCGGCTGGTTCACCCCAGCGCAGAAATGCCAGTGAAGCTAGGGCAGATGGCCGTGCCGCAGCGCGTAGCCGATGCCGTGTGGGGGTTCTTTGCGGTGTACATCGTGTTGTTCACCATCATGATGTCGATATTGCTGGCGACCGGCCTTGATCAGGTCACCGCCTTCTCCGCGATCGCCGCCAGTCTGAACAATCTGGGGCCCGGGCTGGGAGAAGTCGCCACCGGGTTCGCCAGCGTTAACGATGTCGCAAAATGGGTCTGCATTGGCGCCATGCTGCTTGGCCGGCTGGAAATATTCACTTTGCTTGTGCTCGTCTCGCCCACGTTTTGGCGCCCGTGAAGGAGCCTGTGCTGCTCCAGCGGCTTGAGGCGCTCAATATTGCAGTGGGCCGAGCAGTCGCGTGGCTGACCGTTTGCATGGTCATCGTGACGATTGCCGTCGTCATTCTCCGCTACTGGTTTGATCTCGGCTGGATCTGGCTGCAGGAAACTGTCAACTGGATGCACGCGGCCGTGTTTATGCTGGGCGCGAGCTACACGCTCGCGCAGGATGAACACGTCAGGGTTGATGTGCTCTACCGGCGGCTGTCATTGCGGGGCCGGGCGGTTGTCGATCTGCTCGGGACGCTGCTACTGCTCATGCCCGTCTGTGCCTTTGTGTTTGTCAGCAGTTATGACTACGTGGCTACGGCCTGGCGCATTGGTGAAGCCTCGCGTGAAGCCGGCGGCCTGCCTTATCCCGCTGTCCCGCTATTAAAGAGCCTTATTCCCGCGACGGCTGTGCTGCTATTCGGGCAAGCCATCGTCATCTTCGCCCGCGCCGTACTGCGGCTGCGCACTAGTCCCACAGAGCATCCCTAGTGGGCGGCGTGGCACTGCTGATGTTTCTGGCGGTCATCGTGCTGATGCTTGCCGGCTTTCCGGTCGCTTTTACGCTCGCCGGCACGGCACTGCTGTTTGCCTGGGGCGGCAGCCTCGCGGGCGCATTTGAACCGGCTTTTCTCAACACCATGCCGAGCAGGATCTACGGCATCATGGGCAACGGCACTTTGGTTGCGGTGCCGCTGTTCGTCTTCATGGGTGTAACGCTAGAGCGCGCCCGTATCGCTGAAGACCTGCTGACGACGCTCAGCCAGCTGTTTGGCCGGCTGCGCGGTGGTCTCGCTATCGCCGTGGCGCTGGTGGGCATGCTCCTCGCCGCCAGCACGGGGATTGTTGGCGCGACTGTGGTAACGATGGGATTGCTGTCGCTGCCCACGATGCTCAAGCGCGGGTACGCGCCGGAAATTTCCACCGGCATCATCAGCGCCTCCGGAACGCTCGGACAGATCATTCCGCCGTCCATCATTCTCGTGCTACTTGGCGATGTGCTGTCGTCTGCCTACCAACAGTCACAGATCAGTCAGGGCATCTTCAGCCCGGAGACAGTTTCCGTCGGCGATTTATTTGTCGGGGCGATCGTGCCCGGCCTGTTGCTGGTTGGCCTGTATATCGGCTGGATTATCGTTTACGGGCTGCTCAAGCCGGACGCCATGCCGAGCACGCCGGCGGACACAGATTCAGCCGACGCCGGCCTGCTGCGCAAGGTGATTGCCGTACTGCTGCCGCCATTGCTGCTGATCGTGGCGGTCCTGGGCTCCATTATCACGGGCCTGGCGACACCAACAGAAGCCGCCGCCGTCGGCGCAGGCGGCGCGTTGCTGCTGGCAGCCACGCGTTCCGCGCTCACCTGGGAGCGCCTGTCGGAAATCATGCGCCGGACGACCCGCGTTAGCAGCATGGTCTTCCTGATACTGATTGGTGCATCCGTGTTTTCACTGGTGTTTCGCGGCTTCGGCGGGGACGAAGTCGTGCGCGACTTCTTGCTGGGTATGCCCGGCGGCGCGGCCGGGGCACTGATCGTTGTGATGCTCGTGATGTTCTTGCTGGGCTTCGTGCTCGACTTTATCGAGATCACGTTTGTCGTTGTGCCAATAGTCGGCCCAGTGCTTCTCAGCCTGGGGATGGACCCTGTCTGGCTGGGCATCATGATTGCCGTCAACCTGCAGACGTCGTTTCTTACGCCACCCTTTGGCTTCGCGCTGTTCTATCTCCGGGGCGTGGCGCCGCCGGAGGTGCAAACCATGGCCATGTATCGCGGTGTTATCCCCTTCGTGGCGCTGCAGCTCCTGCTGCTGGTGCTGCTGGCTGTCTGGCCAGAACTGGTGACGTGGTTACCGGACCTCGTGTACGGCTAGTCGCCAAGATCCTGGTAGTTCGACCACTCGAAGCGTGGCGTGCAGATACACAAGAACATCAGATCGTCATCACCCGTATTGCGAATGCGCTGCGTGGCGCCAGGAGGAATGCACACAACGTCTCCGGAAGATACGGATTTGATGCCTAGCCCCTCGATGTCTACCTCACCTGCGCCCGACGTAATCAGGTAGCGCTCGGCCGTACCGGCGACCCGGTGCAGGCGAGTGGTCACGCCGGGCTCTACCCGGGCTCTTGCAACGGATACCTCAGGATCGTTCTCGGTGTTCAGGAACTCGAGTATGTGACAGCGTTCTTCGCTGAGGTACTCGTCATTCTCGTGGGCGGTATGCAGCTCGGCTTCACGCATATGGCACTACAGACTGGCCATAAATTCCCGCCAACCCGGCGGCAGCGCACCCAGTCCGGTGATCTGCAGAAACTTCTCTTCAGACAGCGGAATGATCTTGAACTCTCCGGCGGTCACCAGCCTGTCGCCCGTTCCATGAGCCGCCACCTTGACCATGGCCGCCTGTCCGGGTTCCGGCTTGCCAACTAGCTCGGCAGCCAGGTTGATCGGCCCGTCTTGCGACGGCGGCGCATGGTAAGTCACCGAGGCATTGCGCAGCACCCAGATGGCCGGCGGGCCATTGACAAGCAGAAAGCCGGACCATGACGCCATGCAGTCCATGGCGGTAAATACCGCGCCGCCGTGCGTGATACCGGGAAAGCCCGCCATATCGGGTGTGGGCGAAAGACGGCCGCGCAGGACTTGCGGCTCAGCGGCATCCTGAAAAATCTCCACGCCCAGTCCGCTGCTGTTGCCATGGCCACAGCCAAAGCAGGTTCCGGCAGGCAAGAGTCGTCCGTTGACCGAATGCTCTGTTGGGTCGTGCTGCACTAGCCGCCTCGCGCGCTGATTTCAAACACGGTCATCACGACCGTCATCGCGATTGCCGCGAAGATGCGCGTTGTCGTTACGCCCACACTGGTTCGAGCTGCAAGATTCGCGAACGAACCAACGGCTGCACATACCACTACGGCGAGGGACGTTCTCAAATTTGCCGCCGCAAAATGGTTCGCGCACTGCCAGGCATGCACGAGCAAAGCCAGCAAGATGTAGATCTGCGCAAAAAGGGCATACCGATCGAACCAGCCATGTTGGTTCAGCAGGCTTGAGCTGCCGAATCGGCTATTGCCAGCCACCCAGCACGGCCCCCATGAGAACGAGATAGGTGACGCGATAGCCCGCCTGAATAAGGAACAGCGGCCAACCCCAGCCGCAAAACAGGCTGTCGGAGAGGAAAGCCGTCGCCACCAGTCCCAGCCCGCACAGCAATCCGAAACCAGCGCCCGCCGCGTAGCCGGTCACGCCCGCGGCCGCAATCAAAAGCGCCATCGTGACGGCCGAGGCCGCCGAGGCAAACAGGCCACCGGCCATGGCTGGCCCCGGCGAAGATAGCTCTTCTTCGGTCTTGCCGAGCGCCTTCAGCCAGGCATTACCGAACAGCACTGGCGAATACCAGAGCGCGCCGAGCGCCATGCCAATCACTGCCGCAACGGCAACCGCGATCCAGTTGAGACTGACCATATCGAGCATGCGCTTACCCTCCGCTAATCGCCAACCGCTTCGAAAAGGCGGGGGATGCTGCTGGTGAAAACGTCCAGATCGGCGCCAGCGAGCTGCAGCGTGACGGGATCTTCCCACCCGCCGTTCGGCAGCGGTGTCTGCAGCACGAGTTCTTCGCTCCGGCCATTCCACAGGATGCGCTGCGTTTCGTTTGCCCGGTGAATTTCCGCGACCCAAGTGCCGTAGGGACCCATCGCCGAAACGAAGCGCTGCATCGGACAGCCCGCCTGTTCACAAGCCTTGGCGATCGCCTGCTGAAACTCCTGCGCGTCGGCCGGATTCTCCTCGCGTTTCTCCTGCCCGGGCGTACCACCCATCCAGAAAACGCCGTGCTCGGTGACTGTGCGATCTTCATTCATAGCGTTCGTATCCGGCAGGGTTACTGCGCACCGCCAAAGAAAGCAACTCCGCTCGAGTACTGCGTACCGAAGGTGTTGCGGGCCGATGCAACCTGGCTAATGGCCGACTCCAGATCTGCATCGGTGAGTGAACCCAGTGGATGAATAAACGCCGCGAAGATCACGCCGTCGCTCAGCGCATAACGAACATCGAGCACGGAGTGATAATTAGCGGCCAGAGCAAGCAGCAACTGCTCGCTCTCAGTCTCCGCCAGGCTAATGATTGGCGCCACCACCCGCATGCGATCGGCCCGGCTGTCGAATACAGCCTGCAGGTCTGCGCCAGCATAGTTAAAGGCAATCACGTTGCCATCAATAATCACGTTGTCGCCCAGCTCAAGAATAATGTTTGCCAGCCGTGCACCCGACATCCGCGCGGTGCTGCCCGGCTCCGCGAACGCCGGCTGCGCCAGCAACATGATCACCATCAGTGCTATTCCAGGCATGATCCGATACTCCATTGGCATCGCGGCATTAGGCCGTTTGTCCATCAGGCACCTCAAGTCTCGCGCGCTCAGCCTGTTGCGTGTGCCACAAATCGGCATAGCGGCCATCGCGGGCAAGCAACTCCGTGTGATTACCCTGCTCCACGACCTTACCCTGGTCAAGCACGACGATTAGATCGCTATCCACAACAGTCGACAGGCGGTGGGCAATAACCAGGCTGGTCCGATCCTCGGCGATTTCCTCAAGCGCGGCCAGAATAGCCTGCTCCGAGCGGCTATCCAGCGACGAAGTCGCTTCATCGAACACCAGAATCGGGGTGGACTTGAGCAAAGCGCGTGCAATCGACACCCGCTGTTTTTCGCCGCCCGACAGTTTCAGTCCACGCTCGCCAACCCGGGTCCCCCCCCCTTCGGGCAGATTGCGAACGAAATTCTCCAGATGCGCCAGCTGAATGGCGTTCCAGACTTCCTCATCGGTCGCATCAGGCCGACCGTAGCGAATGTTCTCGAAGATGCTGTCGTTAAACAACACCGTATCCTGCGGAACAATACCGATTGCGCTGCGCAGGGAGTGTTGCGTCACGCCATGTATATCCTGACCGTCGATCAGAATTCTTCCCTGCGATACATCATAGAACCGGAACAGCAGTTTGATGAGAGTCGATTTGCCCGCACCGCTGGCACCCACCACCGCAACCTTCGTTCCGGGCTCGGCAGAGAAACTCAGGTTTTCAATGATCGGTCGATTTTCGTCGTAGCGAAAACTGACTGCTTCGAACTCGATACGTCCGGTATCGATCGTTAGTGACTTGGCGTCCGGCACATCAACCACCGTGGCTTCAACCGCCAGCAAATCGAACATCCGTTCAATATTGGCCAACGAGGCTTTGATTTCGCGATAGACAAAGCCCAAAAAGCCTAGCGGCAGAAAGAGCTGAATCATGAACTGGTTGATGAGGATGAAATCGCCTAAGGTCAGCGCGCCGGAGCGCACATTAAACGCCGCGAGACCAATCATTGACGTTTGCGCTGCGGCGATGATCAGCGCCTGGCCTCCATTGAGGGTGAAGAGCGACAACCGATTCTTGCGGCGGGCCTGCTCCCAGCGGCCCAGCGCAGAGTCGTAGCGGCGTGCCTCAAACTCCTCGTTAACGAAGTACTTGACCGTCTCGAAATTGATCAGGCTGTCCACGGCTTTCGTGTTGCTGTCCGAGTCGGCTTCGTTAGCTTCGCGCACGAAACGCGTGCGCCACTCAGTCGCAGTCACTGAAAAACCACCATAAGCAACCACCGCTACCAGCGTGATCAGCGCAAAACTCGGACCGTAGTTGAACAGCAGAATGCTGACCACCGCCACGATCTCGAATAACGTGGGCGCGATATTGAAGACAAAGAACCGCAGCAGGAAGCTGATTCCGGTAACGCCACGCTCTATATCGCGGGCGAGTCCGCCAGTCTGACGATTGAGGTGGTAGTCCAGATCCAGTGAATGCAGGTGGCGGAAAACCTGCAGACCGATGCGACGCATGGCGCGCTCGGTTACGCGGCCGAAGATGGTGTCGCGAATCTCCGCAAACAAGACGTTAGAGAGTCGCGCCAATCCGTACGCGAGCACTAAACCCAACAGCGTCAGCGTGCCCAACGCCGCCCCGTTGGCAGTTTCCAGCGAGTCGACCAGGTACTTCAGGAAGAAAGGGATGGTGAGAACGGCAGCCTTTGAAGCGATGAGACAGGCCATCGAGAGGGCAACCCGGCCGCGATACTCCCAGAGGTACGGCGCCAGCAGTTTAAGCACGCGCCAGTTAACACCCGCATCGGGATCCGTCGCCGGCGTGCCGCGCATGAACTTAAGCGGCCGCCGACGGCCGCGAAGCAACGCGGGCGTGCCAGTCGGCTAATGCGGGCCGGCCCTGACGACCATCGATGTCTACCCAGCCGGCAAAATCCACCGTGGCAAGCAGACTGATATCGGCGAGGGTATAACTCTCACCGGCGAGGTAGTGACTCGTGCCAAGCCGCTGCTCAACACGATCCATGAACTGAAGGATGCGGCGCTGACCACGCTCCACGAGTGCTGGCATCTGTGCATAACTGACCGGGCCTGGAAACACATGATCGCGAAACCCGGGCGAGAGATTTCTCAAGGTCTCCGCAATAGCCGGCAAACCTTCATTCTCGACGATGTTGTTCCACATTAGCACCAGCGCCTGTTCTGTCGGGGTCGCGCCCAACAGAGCTGGCTCGGGAAAGCGGGCTTCCAAGTAGTGGCAAATTGCCACAACCTCGCTGATGTACGTACCGTCGTCGGTTTCCAGGACCGGTACGGTGCAGCCTGGATTAATCTGCTGAAACTCCGGGGATAACTGCTCCTTCGCGTAGAGGTTCACCGGCACCAGCGGGATGTCGAGTCCCTTCTCGGCAATAAACATGCGCGCACGCCGCGGGTTTGGGGCGCGATTGAAGTCGAACAGTCTCATTGCGGCGCCTTAAGCACCGCCGGTCTTGTGGATCCTGGCATGGCTACTTTTTCTTCTTGGCGCGGAGTGCGGCGGCGTAAGCCTTTTCGGCCCACAGGCACATCTCTTCCGGGTCATCAAAGACCGACTCCGGTGCCTGATAGTAGGACATTCCCACGCGTTTCTCGCCTTTTTGGTAGCCGAACTGCGGCAAATCCAGGGCTTTGAACTCACCTTCGGTTGCCGGGTCCACCTTCAGATAGAGCACGTCATCGGCCACCAGGCCGATCATCAGCCCATCATGAAACACGCCCTGGCCGCCAAACATGCGCTTAACGGTGACGGGTCCGAACTCGCGCATCGAATCGATCAGATAGTCACCGAACTCAGACATCTTTCAGAACTATGATTTCGAAATGCGGACAGAGTGATGCGCAGAAAAGACTCTTAGCGGAGGGCGCGAGATGGCTGTACCGGACATGTCCGTGGACATCGCGCACGACTAGCCGCCGTCGAGGACGTAAAAAAACCGGCCAGGAAACGACAGCGCGGTCAGCGCCAGCAGTCCCGCCAGCCACACCGAGCTCCATTGCCAGCTTAAGCTGGCAAAAAAATGCCTTAGCTTAACCGCGCCAACAAAACCGACAGCGCCACCCACGGCCAACGCGGACATCAGCACAAACCAGAATGCCGGCGACCAGAGACTTATTGAGCCAACGAAACCAGCGACCAGACGCCCCAGCGGCAACATTGCGAACAATGCGGCCAGAAGCGCGATGTTCCAGGCCGCGAGCAGCGTCACGGCACGCTGCACCGGGCCAAGCCGCGGCGCTGCGCCAGGGGTACTGCCTTCTGGTTTAGCTGTCGTGCCCATAGAGATGGCAGCTCACCGCATGCGGCGATCGTTCGCTACCCAAGTTGGTGAACTGCGGGGTCAGCTCCGCGCATTTCGCCATAGCGTCAGGACACCGGGTATGAAAAGGACAACCTGACGGTGGATTCATCGGTGATGGCACATCGCCCTCAAGCATGATGCGCTGCCTGCCGCTGCCGGGCTCCGGCTGAGGAATCGCGGACATCAGCGCGCGCGTGTATGGGTGCTTTGGGCTGCTATACAGCGCCGTTGCGTCAGCCACCTCCACGAGCTTGCCCAGGTACATCACACCCACGACGTCGCTGACATGCTGAATAACTGCCAGGTCGTGGGCAATAAACAGAAAAGCAATGCCATGTTCTCGTTGCAGGTCAGCGATCAGATTGAGTATCTGGCTCTGCACCGACACATCGAGCGCCGATACCGGTTCGTCGGCCACGATCAGGTCGGGCTTGAGCGACAGCGCGCGAGCAATGCCGATTCGCTGGCGTTGCCCTCCGGAGAACTCATGCGGATAGCGATTGAGAACGCGCGCACTCATGCCAACTACATCGAGCAACTGACTGACCTGATGTTCTCTCTCTTTCGGGGTGCCGATCTGATGAATATCCAGCGGTTCGCGCAGCGTCTGAGCTACCGTTCGACGCGGGCTTAGCGAAGCGTAAGGATCCTGAAAAATCATCTGCATGCGTCGCCGGTAAGGCAGCAACGCCTGTCGCCCAAGTCGCGTGATATCGGTGCCATCGAGCAGCACCCGGCCACCGGTCGGCTCCTGCAGGCGAATAATCGAGCGGCCCAGTGTGGATTTTCCGCAACCTGACTCGCCAACCAGGCCGAAGGTCTGACCTCGACGTAGCTGCAGCGTCACGTCGTCCACGGCACGCACCTGCGCGACGACGCGGCGAAATAAACCGCCACGCACGGGGAAATACTTGCGCAGGCCATCCACCTGCAGCAAAGGCGCCGCTTCACTCATGCCACAGGCTCGGCTGGTTGATGGCCGATGGGGTGATAGCAAGCGAACGCCGACTGGCCAGCTTGCGTCAGCTCAGGCTCTGCGGTCCGGCAGTCTTCCTGCGCGCGGGTGCAACGGTCGGCGAACCGGCAGCCCGGCGGCAGATTCAATAAATCTGGAACCCGGCCGGCAATGGTTGGCAGCTGTGTCAGGCGCTGATCACGAATCCGCGGAATCGAATCCAGTAGTCCATGCGTATAGGGGTGGCGTGGCGACCTGAACAGCGGCTCTATCTGCGCCTGTTCGGCGATTCGACCACAGTACATCACGAGGGCCCGCTGGCAGGTTTCAGCGACCACGCCAAGATCATGAGTAATCAAAATTACCGCCATGCGAAATTCGCGCTGCAGCTGACCGATCAGTTCGATGACCTGCGCCTGGGTGGTGACGTCCAGCGCAGTGGTTGGCTCATCAGCGACAAGCAGCTTCGGCCCGCAGGCAAGCGCCATGGCGATCATGACCCGCTGACGCATGCCGCCCGACATTTGATGGGGATAGTCGTCGAGGCGTCTGGCCGGCGCCGGAATGCCGACCTTGCCCAGCATATCGATCGCTTCGCGGCGCGCCTGGGCTCGGGTTAGCCCTTTGTGGCGGATGATCACATCGGTCATCTGGCTGGCCACCGTGAATACCGGATTCAGCGCGGTCATCGGCTCCTGGAAAATCATGGAGATCTCACCGCCGCGCACCTCGCGCATGGCGGCCTCATCAAGTTTGGCCAGATTGCGGCCTGCAAGCTCAATGCTGCCTGCAGCGATGCGCCCCGGTGGGCTGGGAATCAGCCCCAGCAACGACAATCCGGTGACGGTCTTGCCGCAGCCGGACTCACCGACAATGCCGAGCGTTTCGTTCTCATACACATCGAAGCTGATGCCGTCGACTGCGCGTACGCGTCCCTGCGGTGTGGAAAACTCGATCGCCAGATCGGTCACTTTGAGCAATGGCGTTGCTGTCATGACTCGGCCACCGTGCGCGGATCCAGCGCATCCTGAAGTGCATCGCTGAACAGATTGAAAGCCATTACCAGGCCAAACAGGAGCACCGAGGCGGCCAGAAAGTTATTGAAGAAACCGGCAAGCACTTCCTGCGTGCTCTCCGCGATCATCAGGCCCCAGCTCATGCCGTCCTTCACGCCTATGCCTAAGAAACTCAAGATCACTTCACTCTTGATCGCCGCAACAAAAGTGATGGTCGCCTGCACCAGCAAGATGTGGCTCGTGTTCGGCAACACGTGGCGAAAAATGATGGTCAGCTCAGGTACGCCGATGGCATGCGCAGCTTCCACATATTCCTGACCACGCAGCTTAATCACCTCGCCGCGCACCAGGCGTCCCGCGGTAATCCAGAACGTGGAAATCATGGCCACGTGCATGGCGTAGGGTGTGTCGCCCAGCGAGTACGCGATTGCGGCGACAAACAGTATGAACGGTATGGAGTCGAGGACGCCCATGAACCAGAGAATGATCTCGTCGGTCCATGAACCGCTAAAGAAGCCCGCCAGGGCCCCCAGCACCGCGCCCAGCGCCGTCGCCAGGATGGCAACTACCAGACCCACTTCGAATGACGTCCGCGTGCTGTAGATTGCCCGGTCAAAAATATCCTGACCAATAATGTTGGTACCAAACCAGTGTTCCGCCGACGGCGGCTCCCACTTACCGCCTTCGAGCTCCGCCCAGCTCGTCGCCCACCACCCGAAAACCACCCCCAGCGCGATGGCCATGTAGACCAGCACCACAGCCAGCGACCAGACGCCAACCCGATCACGGCGGAACTTGTAAGCGGCTTTGGTCCATAGCGACTCTCGCCGTTCCGGCGGGGCGGCAATCGTATCGCTGGCCGGTGGCTGCGCGTTCATTTAAGCGACACCCTGGGGTCTACGGCCCGGTACAGGATGTCGGTGAGTAACTGCACGATCACCAGCAGAATGGCGGTTAACGCCACCACGGCTTTCAGCACGGGTTGATCACCGGTCACAATCGCGTCGTACGTCGCCTTTCCCACGCCGGGGATACCGAAGTACTGTTCGAGCAGCAGGCTGCCGCTGATGATGATGACCGGAATCGAAAACATGATCCGCGTGATAATCGGGATCAGCGCGTTCTTCAGGATCAGCTTGTAGAACAGCGGTGCGGGCGGGACACCGAAAGCGCGCGCGGTGCGCACATGATCGCGGCTCATTTCCTCCACAATCACCGAACGATAGAAGCGCGTGTTGTAGCCCAGCGCCACGAAGACCGTCGCCAGCGTGGGCACGGTGACATAGCTCACATAGTCGCCAATGCTGTTGACGTCCCAACCGCGCACCGGGAACAAGTTAAGGCCGAAGCTCGACGAAAAAATAATCTGAAAGGCGATGATGACGATCAGAAAACTGATGCTCATACCAATGGCGGCGGAACCCATGATGAACTTGTCCGCCAGTCCGCCACGGTAATACGCCGCCAGCAAACCCAACGCAACGCCCAGCAGGTTGCCGAGGATGAAGCCGGGCAGCGCCAGTGCGACCGACACGGGTATCGTGCGCGCCAACAGACTTGTTACAGGCTCGCCGGTCGATTCTGACGCGCCAAAATTAAAGGTCACCAGCTCCCGAACGTACTCACCGTAACGCACCAGAAACGGCTTGTTGTAACCAAGCTGCTCCCGCACTTCGGCGATCTGCTCCGCAGTTGGATTCTTGCCCAACAAATCGAAAGTCTTGTCTGGCCCGAAGTACACCATCAACAGAAAGCTGATCAGCGTGACGCCGATCACCAGCGGAACGCCGGCAATCAACTTGCGTACTGAGAACTGAAGCAACTCCATCAGGGGGATTCAGTCTGCGCCTGGCGTATGCCCCCGGCACCGTCCGACAACGCAATGTAGGGCCAGTAGTAGCCACCGATGATCTGGCTACTGGGGTAAACGATCACCTCGCGGTGCCAGATGGGAATGGCAGTGCGGGACAACCCGGTGATGCTCACGCAATCATCGATCAGGATCTGGTTCATACGCCGGTAAATTCTTGTGCGCTCTGGCGAAGGCTGCATAACAGCCGCCTGCTCATACAAGGCGTTGTATTCGGGGTTGTTGTAGTTTGAGCTATTGGAACCGGGGGCCGCGTTCGGACCATAGAACAACTGCAGCGTGTTCTCTGCATCCGGATAGTCGAGCCCCCATCCTACTGCGATGTAGGGCAAGCGGCTCTCCCGCCATTGTTTGTTCAAATCGCCGAAACTCGCAAACTGCTTGAGCTTAACCTTCTTCTTTGGATAACCAATTTCCACCAGCCACGCGCGAAATTGCTCAAAAAACTGCCGTGGACGCACGCCGCCCGTACTGCCGTAAAGCAGTTCGGGCAAGTTGTCAGCGTTCCACCCATTGTCGATGAGTAGCTGCCGCGCACCAGCCACGTCACGAGTCACGCTGTCGCGTGACAGCTCAGGATCAAACTCGGGCACCACAGGTGGAATGATTCCGGGAAACACCGCGCCCAGTCCGAAGTAGAAGCTCTCGTTGCGCGCCTCCCAGTCAAACGACTTCACCACCGCACAGCGCAGCGCGTGGTTGCGCTCTGCCTGAATCGGATCGGGGTGGTAACCGAACTCCGGGAAATCCATGTTGAAAGACTGGTAAACGAAACCTGCCTCAATGTCTGACTTCACGTGATACCTGGCGGCGTACTCAGGTTGCAGCACAACCGGCTGCTTGCTTTGCAGAACCGAATCAGCCAACTCAACCGGCAAACTGGCAATCTGAATTTCGTTGCCCTTAGTGAACGAGTTCCACCTTGCGGAAGTGTCCTGCACAAAGGCCAGCTCAAAACGGTCGACGAATGGAGGGAGCTGGCCATGAATGGCTTCAATGCCGGAGAAAGACTGCGTGTCCGGGTCATAGCCCTCTGCATAGATATCGACGGGCGCCCAACGATAGTCGGGATTGGGGACCAGAACTGCCCGAGCCGTATCGAACGACTCCAGCCTGAAGGGACCGGAGCCTACTGGCTGCAACGCAAACTCGCGTCCGTACTTCTCCACCGCCTCGCGGGGTACGACGGCCGCATAGCCCTGCGCCAATGTGTAGGCAAGCTGCGGAAACGGTTTAACCAGCTTGATTTGTAGCGTATGCGAATCGAGGGCACGCAGTCCTTCCACAGGCTGCGAGTAATCGGAGCCCGCCTCTTTCCAGTCATCGATGCCGACAATCTTGCCCTGCCAAAGCCAGGCGCCCTGCGGTCGCGTTGCGGGATCGAAATGCCGCTGCAGCGAATAGACCACGTCTTTGGCCACGACCTCGCGCCCCTCCGCATTCGGGAACGCGGGGTCATCGATGAAGCGCACGCCTTTCCTCAGGCGGATGGTGTAGGTCAACCCATCAGCACTGATCTCGGGAAGTGATGCCGCCAGGTTCGGCTTGAGTTCGTAAGGACGCGCGAGATACCGGTAGGAGTACAGCGTGTCGTAGGTATTGATGACCAGCAAATTGCTGTACTTGGTCGCCGCCTGCACGGGATCCAGGCTCGTGGGCGTGCCCTCGGTCGAGTGCCGGTAAACGCGCAGCCCCTCCAGGGAGGGATCAGGTTGATCACTGCCGCCGCCACAGCCTGCGAGCAGCAGCACCAGGACCACCCAGGCTGGCCATACACAGTAGTTTGTCCGCAAGCTGAAGCCGGCCATTAGCCGGGGCGCGTATTCAGCATGGCGCGTTCCGAAATTGCGCTCCAGTCGGCGACGGTCTCCCGGTAGGCGCTAAAGGATTCATAAATGCGCGCGGCCACCGGATCCCGGTCAACGAGTTCCTGCACCACCTCCGCGGTAATTTCGCGAAGCTGTTTCAGCACGTCTGCGGGAAAAGGACGTAGCTCCACATCCCCATCGCTTCGCAACTGTGTGAGCGACTGGGCGTTGCGCGCCACGAATTCGGCAGTCATCTGATCATTGGTTGCACTGCAGGCCAGGCGCACAATGTTTTGCAGGTCCTCGGGCAGCGTCGCAAACGCCTCCGCGTTAACAATGCATTCCAGAACCGGGCCCGGTTCCTGCCAGCCTGGGTAGTAGTAATAGCGGGCGGCCTTGTGCAAACCGAATGCGACATCGTTGTACGGACCAATCCATTCCGTTGCGTCGATGCTGCCGGTCTGCAGCGCGGTGAAAATTTCCGCGCCGGGTAAGTTCACCGGCGTACCGCCGGCACGCTTGAGAACTTCTCCACCCAGTCCCGGAATGCGCATCTTCAGCCCCTGAAGATCTGCCAGGCTGTCGATCGGCCGGTTAAACCAGCCACCCATCTGCACGCCCGTGTTGCCGGCAGGAAAGGGAATGAGGTTGAACGAGTCGTACAGTTCCCGGTAAAGCTCCAGCGCCCCACCGTGATACATCCAGCCATTCATCTCCATCGACGTCATGCCGAAAGGAATCGACGTGAAGAACTGGGCTGCTTCGGCCTTGCCCTTCCAGTAGTAAGCCGATCCGTGGCCCATCTCCGCGGTGCCGCTGGAAACGGTATCGAACACCTCAAACGGCGGCACCAACTCGCCGGCGGCGTACACCTTAATCTTCAGGCGCCCGCCCGAAGCGGCGTCGATCATCTCCGCCATCCGCTGCACGCCAGTGCCAAGGCCAGGGAAGTTGGGCGGCCAGGTGGTGACCAGTTTCCAGCGAAACTGCTGCGTGTCACCTGCACCGGGCCCGCAGTCTGCTTGCGGGCCGGCACAACCGGCCAGTGCAGCCACCGCACCCCCGGCGAGTACTTCTCGACGGCGCATCAAACGCCGGATGGAACGCCGCATCGAAACACTCCCGAACAACAACCGGGCGATCATAGTATGGGTCGGCGGCATAATGGGCGGCAGCGATGCCGATGGCTTGGCTGTTGCGGAGCAACCGGAGGGTCGACTGCGCAAGCCGTACGTCTCCCCCACATATGCCGGTCTACGCCTCACTAGCCGACTCTTTATCCCACTATTTTGTTAATTGGCTTGTGGATGGGGAGAAGCGCACCTGAATAAGCCGATTGCGTAAATAAGTGGGAGAATAGGGTTACATTGTGGTTATTATTCTGACTTATGTGGTTTTTTTCATAGCATGATTGGTCTTATTCAGCGCGTTAGCGAAGCGTCCGTCCGCGTGGATGAGCGCGAAATTGCGCACATCGGGAGGGGGCTCCTGGTGCTTGTTGCCGTGCAGCAGGGAGACGGTGAGCACCAGGCTCGCCGACTGGCGGAGCGGCTGCTTGGCTTTCGCGTCTTCCCGGATACCGAGGGCCGGATGAATCTCAGCCTGACTCAGGTGGAGGGCGGCCTGCTGCTGGTGCCCCAGTTCACGCTCGCCGCGGATACCGCCAGGGGCAATCGGCCAGGCTTTTCCAGGGCCGCCAGCCCTGAGGCAGGCCGGCGAGGCTTCGACCAGCTTGTCGCCGCCGCCCAGGCGCGTTGGGCTCAGGTCAGAACGGGCCAGTTTGGCGCAGACATGTCCGTCTCGCTGGTCAACGACGGGCCCGTCACATTCTGGCTCGAGGCTCTGCCTGACTAGTTGCGCAGGCACCTGAGGACGCTGGCCCCCTCGGGGGCAGGGAGCCTTACCCCTTATTAAAGTGTGCGGCGGTGCAAACAGCGGCCGCGCTGTTTTGGCGTATCATTGAAACATTCAAACTTTGGGGCGCAGAAAACGCCCGCGCATGGAGCAAGACAATGGGTTTAGGTGGCATCAGCCTGTGGCAGCTATTGATCGTGCTGGTCATTGTCATTTTGCTGTTCGGCACTAAGAAACTGAGCAGCCTCGGTTCAGACCTTGGCGGCGCGGTAAAGGGATTCCGCAAGGCGATGGGCGACGGCGATTCGGATGACCCGAAGCAACTGGACGAACCGGATGCGGAGTTTGCCGAAAATCAGCAGGAGCGCGAAGCCGACCGCAGCAGCAGCTAGTGTCGGGTGCCGCGAACACCAGTACGCTCGGTGTGTCGTTTCGCGCCTGGCATCGTTGCGACCCCTCGCCATAATCGCGCTATGACTCTTCCCCGCGTCTCGCAACGACGGAGAATCCGCCGCCGACTCCTATCTGCGATGCGCACGACCGGACACTAGACCCCATGTTCGATATCGGGTTTTGGGAACTGATAATCCTGGCTGGCCTCGGGCTGGTCATTCTGGGTCCCGAGCGGCTGCCAAGGGTCGCAATCAAGCTGGGTAACTGGGCGGGTCAGGCCCGGCGCATGGCGCGCACCCTGTCGACGCAGATGCGTTCGGAACTGGACCTCAACCAGACTATCGGCGCCTATGAACCGCCGCGCGCCAAGAGCTGGCAGCGGCCCGGCGTAGACGACCTTAAGCCTGCAGAGTCTGCTTCCGGCGATGCTGATGGTGACGACACCCGGTCCGAACCGGCGCACGATACTTCCCCGCGCAGCTCCGCTGATTAATCCGTTCACACGGCATGTCTGCAACCATGGCCCCTGACGACGAACAAGAGGAAGAGCTCCAGGAAGCGACTCTGGTGTCGCATCTCATCGAGCTGCGCAGCCGGTTGATGAAGGCCGGCGGAGCGGTCCTCGCTGTGTTTATCGTGCTGGTGCCGTTCGCCGAGACCGTGTTCTCGCTGGTGGCGGAGCCGCTGATGAACGCGCTGCCCGAGAACGCCACCATGATCGCGACGCAGGTCGCATCCCCCTTTCTGACGCCGTTCAAAACCACCCTGTTCGTGGCGCTGTTTATCGCCATGCCGGTTGTCATTTACCAGCTATGGGCATTTGTCGCGCCGGGACTCTATCGGCGCGAGAAACGCTTCGCCGTGCCGGTGGTCGCCTCCAGCATTGTGCTGTTCTACGCCGGCGTGGCGTTTGCATACTTCGTGGTGTTCCCGCTGATGTTTGCCTTCTTTAACGCGGTCACCCCAGCGGGCGTGACCATGATGACCGACATTGACAGCTACCTGAGCTTCATCCTGGTGATCTTCTTTGCCTTCGGCCTGGCGTTTGAAGTGCCTATTGCAACGCTGATGCTGGTGGCCTCCGGGCTGACCACGCCCGACAGCCTTGCACGCAAGCGCCCCTACGTGTTTCTGGGCGCCTTCGTCGTGGGCATGCTGCTCACTCCCCCGGATGTCATCAGTCAAACGCTGCTGGCAGTGCCTATCTACCTGCTGTATGAGGCCGGAATCATCGGCTCGCGCGTGCTGCTGAACCGCGGCCAGGAAAGCAGCTCCGTTCGCGATAACGCTGCCTAGCCGGATGACCGCTCAGGCAGAAGCAACGCGCAGCCTCGGCAGGCTGTTCCCCCAACATCCGGCCGGGCTGCAAACGCTGTTCTTCACGGAAATGTGGGAGCGCTTCAGCTACTACGGCATGCGCGCACTGCTCGTGCTGTTCATGGTCAACGCCATCGAAACCGGCGGCATGGGGCTAACCGATCAGGTGGCCACCGCCATCTATGGCCTGTACACCGCGTCGGTCTATCTGCTCGCACTACCGGGCGGCTGGATCGCCGATCGCTTGCTGGGTGCGCAGCGCTGCATCTGGTTTGGCGGCATCGTCATCATGCTGGGGCACTTCACGCTGGCGATCCCATCGCCCTATGCTTTTTTTGTCGGCCTGCTGTTAGTCGCGCTCGGCACTGGTTTGCTGAAACCCAATATCAGCACAGTGGTTGGTGAGCTGTACGCGCCGGGTGATCCCCGCAGGGACGCCGGTTTCACCATCTTTTATATGGGCATCAACATCGGTGGAGCGGCCGGGCCGCTGATCTGCGGCTACCTGGCGGAGAGCAGCAGCTTTGGCTGGCATTACGGTTTCGCCGCGGCCGGCGTTGGCATGCTGTTTGGACTTATCCAGTTCAAGCTAACGGGATCGAAGCTCGGAGATTCCGGGCGCGAGCCGCCCAATGCACCAAGCGATGCCCGCGGGAGCCGGCGGGCGTGGTTAGCGGTAAGCCTTGCGATCCTCGCGCTGGTCTGTGTGGCCGCGCTAATCGGGGCGGGCGCCTGGCGCCCGGACCCAGTCGTCATCGCGGGGCGGGCTTCCGTGTTTATTGTCGCGCTGGCGTTTGTCTACTTCGCCTGGCTGCTGCTGTTTGGCGGCCTTAATGGCGACGAGAAACGCCGCGTGCTTGTCCTCATCGTGCTGTTCTTCGCGGCCGCCATGTTCTGGGCCGGCTTCGAGCAGGCGGGATCGTCGCTGAACCTGTTTGCCGAACGCTTCACCCAGCGACAGTTTGGCGAGTTTGAGATTCCCGCAAGCTGGCTCCAGGCGACGAATCCGATTCTCATCATTCTGCTAGCACCCATGTTCGCCGCGCTGTGGGTGAATCTCGCCCGCAGAAACATGGATCCATCAACACCAGCAAAGTTTGCGCTGGGACTGATCTTGCTGGGTGCGGGATTCGGTGTGATGTTCTTTGCGGCCAAACTAGTCGCCGCGGGCGATCGGGTGTTGCCAACCTGGCTGATCCTGACCTACCTGCTGCATTCCATGGGCGAATTGACACTGAGTCCTGTTGGGCTATCGGCCACCACCAAGCTGGCGCCACGGCGCTACGTTGGCCAGATGATGGGTGTGTGGTTTCTGGCTGCGGCCCTTGGCAGCTTGCTGGCGGGCCTGCTCGCCGGCGCCTTTACAGGCGACGTGGCTGACATGCCCGGCCTGTATCAGCAGATTGTCCTGACGACGGCCGGAGCAGGCCTGATCCTGCTGGCCGCGAGCCCCTGGGTAACTCGCCTGGCGGGCCGCAATCCGGAGCAGCAACAGGAGGTTCCGGAATCGCGCAGTTGAGCCGGATAGCGCATTGCAGCGCGCGAAATGGCCGCCTGCAAGCCGACCACAAACTGGCAGCTGGCTGATCCTGCGAGCGGTGCGTCCCGCGGAGCTTGAGACGCCGCCCGGCGACCGTGCTGGCATCACCTCGTCACGCGCCTGATTACGTTAAATGCCCCAACCGCGCGTGTAGCGTTTCCGGAGCGGCCGCGTTATCGTTCCCTTACCGATCATCCCGATGACGCCCAGATTTATCTGTTCGGCCTGGTCGGCCAAAAATAATCCGTCGTAAACCATGACGACCTGCAGGCCATCCCGCTTCAGCGGGGGGTGGCCGTCGATACCGCGCTGGAGGGGCGGTTCGACACGCGTTAACGAGGACGCTATGGCTCGGCGGTGCATAAAGCTCGGCCCGGCTGCCTTCGGGCAGCCGAGCCAGCGTTTTAAGGGGACCAGGAGCATGCAACTCAAGTTCTTACTCGCCACGGCAGCGGCAGCGATGCTTGCCTCGCCCGCCATGGCGGTCACCATAGATTTCTCTACTGACGACGGCGGCAATGCGCTGACCGACGGCCAGTCGATTAGCACGTTCGCCCGGCCCGACAACGTAGGCCCCGCGGTGCCGTTCTCGTCCGACACGGTGCTGGAATTCGGAAACGTGGTGAACGTGTCGTCCTCGATCATCGGCAGCGACGGCCATTTGGGGGCAGCTGTTTTCGATTCGAGCATTGGCGGTCCCAATGACGGTGGCATCGATGACGATCTCGTGGTCGATCAAGGCAACATCCTTATTCTGCAGAACGATGCCAGCCCCGCTACCACGCTCGATGCGACCTTCGGCCTGGTGTTCGATACGCCGAATGATGAACGCGACTTTAATGATCGCGGTGCGATTATTTTCGACTTCCTGAGCCCCGTAGAGCTGCTGTCTATCGACTTGGTCGACATCAACGGCGGCAACAATGTGGTGTTAACACTCACCGACGGTGGCGGACTGACGCGCACCTATGATGTCGATTCGAACTTCACGGGCGGCAAAGCCGTGGACACCCTGGATCTCACCACGCTGGCAGCCCAGCTGGGCATTGGCGGCGGTTCCGCCACAGCCTCTGAGGACGGTGGCTTCGACCCGCTGGACGCACGCCAGCTCTCAGTCGCCTTCCTGGGCGGACCCACTTCGGGCGGTCTCGACAACGTGTCGTTCAACGTGGTTCCTGTGCCACCCGCTCTACTGCTGTTTGGTAGCGCGCTCCTGTGGATGGGCGGCTGGCGGAAGCTACGCGGCAGCGCCTGAAGCGCCACCTTAGCCAGACACTGAAGCTCCTGTCACGCCGGCCTTGTGCCGGCGTTTTCTTTTGCGGCCTCGGCCTGCGCTGGCACGCCTTCAAGCGCACGAGCAGCGCGGTAAGCCGCCCAGGCCAAGGCCATACCAGCATAGCCATCGACTGCGTAGTGCCAGCCGGTGAGCACACACGCAACCTGAGTGGCCGCCGTCATTACTGCGAACAGCCAGAACAGTGGCATCGCGATATGCCGCGCCCAGAGCGCAAACAACCAGTGAAAGCCCACATGAAGACTGGGCAACGCAGCGATGCCCAGCGTGTGGTTGAAGGCAGCCTCGCCTGCCGGGGCACCGATCACCTGCTGATAGTTGGTCCAGAGCAGTTCATGTGCCGGACCGGCTATGTCGCGAACAACGGCCGGCAGCACCCACTCATCGGCATGGGCGAATACCGGCCCCCAGGCGGGCAGCGCCAGATAAAGCCAGCAGCCGGCGCCCCACATCAGCACGCAACCATGCGCGACTCCGCGGCGCAGGGACGCATCGCGTCCGGCCGCAAAAAAAGCCAGCGCCAGCACAACAGTAAGCAACCAAAGCTGATACCAAAGAGCCAGCCAACCGGCCGCGCCGCTGGTAGCCATCACTTCACTCAACCAGACGGTGGGCTGCACGCCCAGGTGCAGCCAGCGATCCACGCTCCAGAGCCAGTCGTCCCACAGCGTCGAATTGATCAGCGGCGTATAAACCTTCAGCCAGAAGTACGCATACGTGGCAAGCCAGCAGGCGATCCAAAGCCGCAGCCAAAGCAGGAGCCAGGCAGGATTGAAAACCTGGCGCGCGAATACCCGCAGCTCCCGACGCTTCAGCCACTCCGCAGAACCTGCCAGCAGCAAACCGGCGATGAACGTCAGCGGTACCAGGTTGATAGCCGCGTTTAGCGAGTAACGCACCGACTTGAGGTCTGCTGACAACCCGTTGAACCCAAGCGCGATGAGCACCATCGCGATGGCCGTCAACGCCGTGACTTCAAACGGGTACAAGCCCGCCAGTCGGAAGCGGGAAGAATGCTGTGCAGGCTTGGCCACGGCACAGTGACTGTACCGCAGGCCAATAACCAATGCCCGATGGTCGATGCCCGGTGTCCGGTGCAACCTGATAATCTCACCGGCCTGCCACGACATAACAACATCAGGGAGAACAGGCATGGCCGCCTACGTACTTGCGATCTGCAAAATCACCAACCCTCACGACAACTTCAAGAAGTATTCGGCGCTATCCGCTGAGCTCGCCGCTCAGCACGGCGGCAAGTACCTCGTGCGAGGTCCGAAGAAGCGGTCTATCAAAGGCGATCTGCTCGATGACAAAGTCGTCATCATCATGGAGTTTCCGTCGATGACAGAGCTGGAGAACTTCGTCGACGATCCCGTCTACGTTAACGAGATCGGACCGCTGCGCGAGGGCTCAGGTGAGTACCACTTCGCCGCCTACGAAGCACCGCCCGGCTAATGAACTGCGCCTGACCTGCGGCAGGCGCTGCTAGTCCGGGACGATCATGAAGCTGGCCTCGGCTTCAGCAACCAGTTGATCATCTTCAGCGCGCAGCGCGCGGGCGCTCATTACGGCAAGCCTGCGCTTGCGGGTAATCAGGCGTCCCTCCAAACGCAGGGTAGTGCCCATGGCCACCGGCTGGCGATAGCGAATTTCTCCCTTGGCGGTGTGCGCGCGCACACCGCTCAAGAACAGCCAGTTCGCCATCACGTCGTCGAGCACGCTGAACAATATTCCGCCATGGGTCTGGTTGTCATAGCCGCAATGGTTCGGGCCCGGCGTGAACTCAGCCCGGCAGACTTCTCCGTCCATGCGGAACGGCAAACGTAGACCTTCGGGGTTGTCCGGCCCGCAGACGAAACAGCGATTGGCGTCTTCCCGGGGTCTATCCTGGTTCATGGCAGCGTCTCATTGCGTCAGATCATTGCATCGAGCATTGTAGGAAAGCCTGTGGAAGAACGGGAATCAAGCATGGGTTACGACCAAGACAATATCTTTGCCAAAATCCTGCGCGGCGAAGCGCCGGCACACAGCGTTTACGAAGATGAGCTAACGATGGCGTTCCTGGACGTTATGCCGCAAGCCGACGGACATACGTTAGTGCTCCCCAAGGCACCGTCGCAGAACTTGTTCGAGCTGCCGGATGAGGCGGCCGGCGCACTGTTGCTGACCGTGCGCAAGGTTGCCGCCGCGGTTAAACAGGCGTTTGCCGCCGACGGTATTCAGCTGCAGCAGTTCAATGGGTCTGCAGCGGGGCAGACGGTGTTTCATCTGCACTTTCACATCATTCCCTGCCACACAGGCCGGGCGCGACGTCGCCATGCGACAGCCATGGCGGATGCTGAACTGTTGAAGCAGCATGCGCAGCAAATTCGCGCGGCGCTGGGCTCCGAGCGGGCCAGATAGGATTTGCTATGCTTGGCGCCGTCCGACGGAGAGAATTTATGAGCCGGTTTATCAATCGCAGAGATTTCGTCTCACGCCTGACAGGCGTTGCTGCCGCAGGAGCTGCCACGACTGCGGGTCTGGCCAGACTTTCTGCAGATACAGCAGGGCAGGGCATTGAGCAGCTTAGCGAGAAGCTGTCGGCTGTGCAGGACCGGCTGGACGGCATGGACGAGTCGCACAGGCGTCTGTTTCGGGCGCTGGTTGCGGTTGCGGCGGTGTCTACCGGCCTGGATGCGTTGACGCTACTGAAAGGCGACCTGCTGGCCTAAGGCTCGCAGCCCGGAAAACACAACGGGCCACCGCAACCCTCGCCGGCACTAGCGCGTTGCCGCAAAACCAGCGGCCGCCGCCAGCAGGCAACAAGCCACCTGCAACAACACGTTGGCTGCGAACTTAGGCAATTCCCCGGCCTGCGCGAGCGCGAGTGAATCCAACGCGAATGCAGAAAATGTGGTGAAGCCGCCGAGCAAGCCGATCATCAGGAAAGCCCGCTGTGCGGGATCCAGCACCTGACGGTGTTCAGCCCACCCGGCCAGCAGACCTATGGCCAGGCAACCCAGCACATTGACAGTCAGTGTGCCCAGAGGAAAACCACCCGCCGCCGGCCACCGCTGCACCCATCCGGCCATTGCAAAACGCAGCACAGAGCCTAAGAAACCGCCACTGCCAACCAGCAGCAACTGTTGGAGATACGCCGCGGTCATTGCGTGCCTTACGGACCGCCGGCCGCTGGCAACACGCGCAACGGCGGCTGGCGCAAAACCGTTGCCGGCGAGACCAGGTCGAATCCCTCGGACGCAAGCCGGGGTAAGGCTGACTGGAGAAAACGCAGCGTGGCCGGGTAGGGGTGACCAATCGCGATGGCGCTGCCCGCTTCACGTGCCTTCTGTTTGAGACGAGCAAACTCCCTGGCAATAGCGGCGGGATCCAGATCGTTGTCGAGGAATACGTCCCGGCGGGCCGCCGGTACACCCTCCTCGAAGGCAACCCGCAAGGCGACGCTCGCCGGCGTCGTGTAGCTATCCACGAAGTAAAGACTGCCGCGGGCGCGCAACTCACGCATCAGCCAGGCCATGTGCCCCGGATGCTGGGTCAACAGACTGCCCATGTGGTTGTTCACGCCTTGCACACCTGGAATCGATCGCAAATCGGCGTCGAGTATCTCGGCAAGCTGGCGGTAGTTGTTTTGCAGATCGATACGTCCTATGCCGGCCGGGGCCGCCGCCTCAATAGGTTCAAGCGGCAAATGCAGCAGCACCGCTTTGCCCGCCTCGCTGGCCCGTGAGGAGATGTAGCTGGCCCAGGGAGTGTGCGGCAGGATCGCGACCGCTACCGGACCCGGCAAGGCCAGCGTCTGATCTGCCGCCGACTTTAAGTTGCCGAGGTCATCGATGATGATGACGATCTTCGGTCGGGGCACTTCGGCGTAGGCGCTGCCCAGGCACACGCCCACCAGGAGCAATACTGGCAGCGCAACGAGACAAACTATCCGGGCAGTCTGGCCCACGATTGGTGGTTCAGAAAACCTCAGTCGGCCTTGCTATGCATCACCCGTCCGTCATCTCGCAGCACGGCCAGAGCGGCGCGAAGCTGACCGTCGGTCTGCAACATAGCTGCACCGGCTTCAGTGCGGTGCTCTTCGGTGCCGGCCATCGCGTCCGCCACGGCCGTATCCGGGAGTGAGATATCGGGCTCGATGCCGGTGCCGTGAATAGATCGGCCGGACGGCGTGTAGTAGTGGGATGTCGTCAGTTTGATGGCCCGGCCGTTGGAGAGCGGCATCACGGTCTGGACTGAGCCTTTGCCAAAGGTCTGGGCGCCAACGATCACGGCTCGGCCATTGTCCTGCAGCGCCCCGGCGACGATCTCCGAGGCCGAAGCCGAGCCTTCGTTAACCATGATGACCAGGCGCGCCCCATCAAGAATGTCGCCTGGCCGGGCGCGGTGGCTAAAGTTCGCCTCGCGGCCACGTCCGCTCGCCGTCACGATGACGCCCTCATCAAGGAAGTCGTCGGCCACCTCAACAGCCGCATCCAGCACTCCACCCGGATTGTTGCGCAGATCCAGCACGACGCCGGTTAAACCATGCGGACTGCTGCTGCTGAGCTCGTCAATAGCCTTTCGCAGATCTTTCCGCGTGGTCTCGCTAAAGTGGGTTACGCGCAGGTAGCCAAAGCCCGGCTCCAGTAGCTCATGACGCAGACTGCGCACGTGGACATGGCTGCGGACCAGCCGGAACTCCAGCGGCTCTGGATTCTGATTGCGAACTACTGCGAGCGTCACCGGCGTACCGGGCTTGCCGCGCATGCGTGCGATGGTGTCGTTGACGCTGTCCTGAGCGACAGCAACACCGTCGATACTGAGAATGACGTCGCCGGCTCTTAAGCCGGCACGGTGCGCCGGTGTACCGTCGATCGGCGCAACAATCGTTACCTGCTCGTCGCGCATGTTGACTTCCAGGCCAACGCCTGAATAGTTTCCCGTGGTACTGATGCGCACCTCGGCGTACTCATCGGTATCGAGAAACTGCGAATGCGCATCGAGATCAGTCACCATCCCGCGCACTGCTGACTCAATCAGCTGGCGATCATCAACCGGCTCCACATACTCCTGCTTGACCCGCTCCAGCACTTCGGCGAGCAGACGCGCTTCCTCCCAGGGGAGCGGCTTCTGATCCGCGCCCTGGCGCTGGGCCAGCACACCACCGCCCAGAGACAGGCTCAGGCCCAGCAGGGTGCCGACCAGGAGCACCAGAAGGCTTCGGAATTTGAGTGACATCAGCCGCTTACGGAGGCTACAAGTCCGCAGAAGATAGCACAGCGCCAGAACAGGGTGAATCGACCGCCATCGCAGTTCCAGAGCGGCGGGCGAGCTATAAATACCATTGAATTCAATGGCCTACTGCTGCCCCAGCGGACGCAGCCCGGTCGCGCCCGCCAGACCAGCTTTGTCCGCCGGCCGACTTCGGGACTGGCTTAGAGATGCAGAGGGCCTGGGTCGGCGTAGCGTTGCTCTGTTACCGGCACCGCTACCGCATCCACCCGCGCGGATCCACTGGCCGGCCATCGCGCCGGATCTCAAAGTAGAGCCCCGCTGTGGCCTGGCCCCCCGTATCACCGACATGCGCGATGACGTCCCCGGATTCCACCCACTCGCCCACTGCGCGCGTGAGATCCCGGTTGTGGCCATAGAGCGTGAGAAACCCATCGCCATGCTCGAGCACCGTCAACAGCCCGAGCCCGGGCAGCCAGTCCGCAAACGCGACGCGCCCCTCGTGGACCGCGCGCACGTCCGCGCCGGTCTCCGCCCCCAACAGGGAGCCCTGCCAGCGCATGCGCCCGTCGGCCCTCGCTTCACCGTAGCGGAACAGCTCAGGTCCGCCAGCGGGCCAGTCGAGCTTCCCGCGCCGCGCCGCGAAGCCCGTGCCAGTCGCCAGGGGCACGTCGGCCAGCGCGCGGGTTAACTCGTTCATTAACTCGGTCAGCGTGGCCGCCTCTGCGCGCAGCGTTTCAAGCCTGGCGGTTTCGGTCTCGATGCCGTCGGCTACCGACGCCAGCGCTGCCTGGCGTTGATCCCTGGCCAGCTGCACCTGCGCGAGCCGCTCGGTCTGTTGAGCGCGCAGCCCGGCGAGCCGTGCCTCTTCCGCCTCCAGCCGCTGCGCCTGTTCCACAAGCTCGCTCAGCTCAGCCCGCACACCGTCAATGAGCGCTTTGCGCGCCTTGCTCAAATAACCGTAGTCAATCAGCTGCTGGTTGATGGACAGTGGGTCATTCGCCGACAGCAGGAGCCGAAGCCACTGTTCCTGGCCGGCCACATAGGCTGACCGGAGCTGACCGCCCAGCGTGGTGAGCTCGCGAGCAAGCTGCGCCCTGCTCTGGTCCAGCTCGTTGGACAATCGACCGCTGCGCGACTCAGCGTCTGCGATGCGGGTCTCCAGTTCCGCCAGGGCCCGGCGGGCCCCGGCCGCCTGTTTCTCGGCGCCTCGCAGAGCCTGCTCAGCTTCGCTTCGCTCGGCCGCTGCGGCTTCCAGCCGCTTCTCCACGGCGCCGATCCGTTGCTGCAGTTTCTCGAGATTGCGCTTGACGGTCGCCCGGTCTTCCTCAGCAACCGCGGCCAGACAACAGAAACACAGCAACAGTGCGAACCCGCGCAACATAACCTGCGAGTGTAACTGCCCGGGTAAGCAACGGCGTCTGGACTGCGTCGGGACGCTATACTTCGCAGTCACCAACCGGAACGCGCCAATGGGTCAGCTACTCGAATTTGCCAACAACCATCCCTTGCTGTCTGCAGGCATCGTGGCGATGTCGCTGGCGATCATTTTTTACGAGATCCGGCTCAAGGGTCAGGCGTTGCTGCAGGTCACGACCGCTCAGGCGGTAACGTTGATTAACCAGGGTGCACGGGTGGTGGACGTGCGTGAGCAGGGCGCTTTCGAGGCGGCTCACATTCTTGACGCCATCAATCTGCCTGCCGATTCTCTAGCGAAGTCGCCCGACAAGACACAGCTGAAGAAAAAGAAACCGGTGCTGCTGGTTTGCGACACCGGCATGATCAGCAGCCGGTGCGTCAACGGTCTTCGGCAAGCAGGGTTTGAAACCGTGTTCAGCCTGCAAGGCGGCCTGGACGGCTGGCGGCGTGACAATCTGCCGGTGGTCTCGGGATAGTGAGCCATCCGGTTCCGGTCACCATGTATACACAGGCACTGTGTGGCTACTGTTCGGCAGCGCGCGATCTGCTGCGAGCAAAGCAGGTTGAATTTACCGAGATTGATGTGACGCTGGACCCTGACAAACGCAAGGAAATGATTGAACGCACGGGACGTACTACCGTCCCACAAATCTATATCGGTGACACCCATATTGGCGGCTATGACGATATGGCTGCGCTTGAAAGAGAAGAAAAGCTGGATCCAATGCTGGCTGGCGAACAGGCCTGAGCAGAGACAAAGAAGGAGCAAGAATCGTGAGCGAAAGTAACGGCGAGACGCCGGCGAGCAATGGGAATGGTGCGACTGCCGGTGCGGAACAGCGCCAGTTCGCCATGCAACAAATCTATGTGAAAGATCTTTCTTTTGAGGCGCCGAACGTGCCAGAGGTTTTCTCCGCACCTGGCGCCAATGATCCGGACGTCAAGCTAAACCTCAAGAATTCACATCGCTCGGTGGGCGACGATATTTACGAGGCCAAGCTGCACATCAGCGTGCACGCAAAAGTCGGTGAAGAAACCATGTTTCTGGCAGAGGTGGAACAGGCCGGGCTGTTTCTCGTCAAAGGTTTTGCCGAGGACGACGCCAGAAAGATTCTCGGCATTCATTGTCCGGGGACCCTGTTTCCATATGTGCGCGAGACGGTGTCATCACTGGTGGTGAAGGGCGGCTTTCCGCCGCTGGTCCTGCAGCCCATCAATTTTGAGGCGGTTTATGCGCAGACCGCCGAACAGGCAGGCGCCGCGCAAGCCTGAAACCCATGCCAAGCGCCGCCGACATTGCGGTTCTGGGCGCCGGCTCGTGGGGCACCGCGCTGGCGATTCAGCTGGCGCGCGGTGAGCGACCCACCACGCTATGGGGACGGGCGGAAGATGAGCCGGAACGCATGGCCGAGGCGCGCAGCAACGAGCGCTACCTGCCGGGCGCTGAGTTTCCCGAGGCGCTGCAGATCGAAACAGAGCTCGCGCAGGCGGTCGCCAATCACGATGACCTGCTTGTGGTTGTGCCCAGCCATGCCTTCCGGCCGTTGCTGACAGAGATAGGTCCGCATTTAAGGGAGGGGCAGCGCATTGCCTGGGCCACTAAAGGTTTCGAGCAGAAGACCGGCCTGCTGCCGCATCAGGTTGCGGGTGACGTACTGGGCCAGGATCGCCCACTGGCAGTTTTTTCTGGCCCGACCTTCGCGCGCGAAGTAGGTAAGGGCTTGCCGACGGCGATGACCGTTGCAGCAACGACTACTGCATTTGCCGCTGCGCTTGCGACGAGAATTTCCGACAGCCGTTTTCGCGCCTACACGTCAGCCGACCTCACGGGAGTGGAAGTTGGGGGTGCGGTGAAAAACGTTCTGGCGATCGCGGCGGGGCTCTCGGATGGACTGGGCTACGGTGCCAACACGCGCATTGCGTTAATTAGCCGCGGTCTGGTCGAGATGACCCGTCTGGGCGTGGCGCTGGGAGCCGACCCGCAGACTTTCATGGGCCTGTCGGGCATGGGTGACCTGGTATTGACCTGCACCGATGACCAGTCGCGCAACCGGCGCATGGGTCTGGCGCTAGCCGACGGCCGCAGCATTGACGAGGTAGCGGCAGAGATCGGCCAGGTTGTAGAGGGCGTTTACGCCGCTCGCGCCGTGCGGGAGGTTGCCCTGAACAGAAAGATTCAAATGCCGATCTGTGAGCATGTGTACCGGATTCTTTATGAGGGGGAATCCGCGGCCAATGCCGCCGCCGGTCTGATGCAGCGGTCACTCAAGCCCGAAACCGAACTCATCTTCTCCGCCGAAGCCGCTACCCGCCGCCACTAAAGCCTCGTTGCCGCCACGCCTCGTAAACGGCGACGGCCGCGGCATTGGAGAGGTTAAGGCTGCGGTTCCCTGGCCGCAGCGGGATACGCAGACGCTGTTCGGCCGGGAGCGATTCCAGCAGTTCCTGTGGCAGGCCGCGTGTCTCGGGGCCGAACAGCAACGCGTCGTTATCGGCGTAACCTACCTCTGAGTAGCGATGGCCGCCGCGCGTGGAAAACGCGAGGAGCCGATGGTCGCCAATCTGCTCCCGGCATTCGGCCAGCGAATCATGCACCGCGAGCTCAGCATACTCGTGATAGTCGAGCCCGGCCCGCCTGAGCTCGCGATCCGACAGCGCAAAACCCAGCGGCTTTACGAGATGGAGCCGGAAACCGGTGTTGGCGCAAAGGCGTATGATGTTGCCGGTGTTGGGTGGAATTTCGGGCTCGTAGAGAATCAGGTGCAGCATGGGTGACGTGACCGCCCTTAATGAAGAAAGCCTCGCAGTCGATTTCTGCGGGCTTAAGTTAGCCTCGCCGATTGTTTTGTTGTCTGGATGTGTCGGCTTCGGCGAAGAGTACACGCGTGTTGCCGGCTTCTCGAATCGCGACGCCGGGGCTATCGTTCTCAAGGGCACCACCGGTGAACCCCGGCTGGGCAATCCCGCCCACCGAATCTACGAAACGCCGCAGGGCATGCTTAATGCGATCGGGCTGCAGAACCCGGGCGTCGACAAAGTGGTCGATGTGATTCTGCCGACCCTGGATTTCGACGAGACGCGCTTTATCGCCAATGCCTGCGGGTCAACCATTGAAGAGTATGTTCGCGTCTGCGAGCGATTCGACGATTCGCCAATAGACGCCATCGAAATCAATATTTCCTGCCCAAATATCAAAGAAGGCGGTGCATCGTTTGGCAATTACCCGGAAGCCTCCGCCAGCGTGGTGGCCGCCTGCCGCAAGGCAACGACGAAACCGCTCATTGCCAAACTATCGCCCAATCAAACCGACATCGGCGAGAACGCGCGGCTGTGTATCGAAGCAGGGGCCGACGCGCTGGCGGTGATAAACACGATTACCGGTATGGCGATTGATGCAGAAACTCGCCAGCCCATTATCGGTAACGTGCAAGGCGGCCTCTCGGGGCCCGCGATTAAGCCGATTGCTTTACTGAAAGTGCGCGAGGCCTACGCCGTCGCGGGGCCGCTTAACATTCCCATCATAGGGCAGGGCGGAATTTGCAGTGCCACCGACGCCGTTGAGTTCCTGCTCGCCGGCGCAACCACCGTCGGCGTTGGAACTGCACTGTTTTACGATCCGTTAGTTTGTAAAGAGATCAATGCGGGCCTGCGCGACTACCTGGCGAGGCATAAGTTCGACCGGTTAAGCGATCTGGTTGGCGCGTTGTCCTCTGACGCTCAAGGATCGCAACCGGACAGCGCCGCAACGGGCTAGCGAGTGGGGACAGTTTACTTATCTCCCAGAAGAGATAAGTAAACTGTCCCCGACCTGGCTACTCGACGCCAAGCTCCTTCATCTTTCGCGCCAGCGTGTTTCTTCCCCAGCCGAGCAGCTTGGCGGCTTCCTGTTTGTGGCCTTTGACGTGAGCCAGGGCCGCCTTGATGAGCGCGCGTTCGAACTCGGGTAAAGCCTCATCGAGCAGTGGTGCGCTGGCGGGCTGATGCAGACGGCGTTCCGCCCAGCGCGATAGATCGCGCACCCATTCGCCGCGGTCGGCGGCGGCCGCTTCGCCACCGAGATCGCGCGGCACGTCACTTGGGTGAATGATCCGGCCCGGTGCCTGGACGGTGAGGCGGCGACACGCATTGATGAGCTGCCGCACATTCCCTGGCCAATCGAAGTTACGCAGCAAACTCATAGCGTCCGTGCTCAGGGACTTGGCTTCCGTGTCCAGCTCGTCGGCGGCTTGCGCCAAAAAGTGTTCCAACAGCAGCGGCACGTCTTCGCTGCGATCACGCAGCGCCGGCGTTTTGATGTGGATCACGTTAAGCCGGTGGAACAAGTCTTCTCTGAACTGGCCGGTGGCAACGGCCTGCTCCAGGTCCTGATTGGTGGCAGCGATTACGCGAACGTCGACGCTGATCGGGGTCTGGCCGCCAACGCGGTAGAACTCGTTCTCGGCAAGCACGCGGAGCAGACGCGTCTGCAGGTCCGGGGACATATCGCCGATTTCATCGAGAAACAGCGTGCCACCGTCGGCCTGCTCAAAGCGGCCGATGCGCCGGGTCTCAGCCCCCGTGAACGCCCCGCGCTCATGCCCAAATAGCTCGGATTCGAGCAGTTCGGCCGCAATAGCCGTGGTGTTGAGCGCGACGAAGGGTTTGCCCGACCGGGGGCTGTGTTCATGCAGGGCCTGCGCGACCAGCTCCTTGCCGGTGCCCGACTCGCCGGTCACGAGCACGTTCATGCTGGAGCGGGCAAGACGCCCAATGGTCCGAAACACCTCCTGCATGGCGGGCGCCTGGCCAATCATCGACGGCATGCTGGGGTTGATGTGGTCGTTGGCGCTGGCAGCGACACCGCGCAGGGCCGCGCGTCGCACAAGCGCCACCACCTCATCGACATCAAAGGGTTTTGGCAGGTACTCAAACGCACCGCGGCTGTAGGCGGCCACCGCGGCATCCAGATCAGCGTGCGCCGTCATCACAATAATGGGAAACGCATGCCCCGCCGCATCGAGTGCCTGCATCAGCTGCATGCCGTCCATGCCCGGCATGCGTACATCGGTAATGAGCACGTCCGGGTGATCAGCATCCAGACTGCTCAGCAGGCTAACCGGCTCATCGAAACAGCGTGGCGACATGCCGTCGGATCGCAGCGCCTTATCGAGCACCCAGCGCACGGACGCGTCATCGTCAACCACCCACACTTTCGGTTCGACCGCCGCCACTAGTCGATCCGCTCTGCAGGGAAACGCAGCATAAACACGGTCCGCCCGGGCACAGACTCAAACTCAATGAAGCCACCGTTACGGCTCACCAGGTCCTGCGCCGTAGGCAAGCCCAAGCCGGTGCCGCCATCGCGACCGGAGACCAGCGGGTAGAAGATAGAATCAGCGAGCTCCTCGGGAATGCCCGGCCCGTTGTCCTCAATCTCCAGACTAATGACGAGCTTATGGCGCCGCTCATCAATGATGTAACCGGTTAGCGCCCGGGTTCTGACGGCAATGCGGCCTTGCTCGCCACACCACTGCACCGCGTTGCGTGCCAGATTAAGCAATGCCTGAGTAAGCTGGTCTGCGTCCGCTTCAATGCGCGGCAGACTGGGATCGTAGTCCCGCTCACGCTGCACACCCGGCGCCTCGCCTTCAATTAGCATCAGGACACGTTCAGCGACTTCGTGAATGTTCACCGGACCCTTGCAGGCCTGCCGGGTCGGACCGAGAAGGCTGTCCGTCAGCCCGACGAGCCGGTCCGCCTCACGAATAATTACCTGTGTGTATTCCTTCAGCTCCGGCGCGTCGAGTTCGCGATCCAAAAGCTGTGCAGCGCCGCGCAAACCGCCGAGGGGATTACGAATCTCATGAGCCAGCTGGCGAATAATCCGGCGGCTCGCACCCCGCTGACTGATTAACGCTTTTTCCCGGTCCAGCTGGCGCGATTGGGAAGTGTCCAGCAGTTCGACCAGCAGCGTATTGTCCGGCTCATTCAGCGGCGTTACGCGGCAGGTCACCAGCAAATGCTGATGGTCGATATGCGCTGGCGAGATTTCCAGATTCTGGCCGTAAGGCCGTTGTTCTTCAGCGGCTCGGGACACCAGGTCTTCCAGCTCGCCAAGGCCCGGGCCCAGCTCACCAATGCGGCGCCCCGCTGCGTGCCGAACGCTGGCGCCGAGCAAAAGCTCGGCGGAGGGATTGAGGCTAAGAATTACGCCGTCGGCTGCCACAACCATCACAGCGGTGGCGAGTTGCTCAAGCAGTTGGGCTGTACCTAGCTGCTGCCCGGCGCCGGGGGCGTTACCGGTGCCACGTTCGGGTTGTTGGGATTCTGAATAGAAGTCTGTTGCACGGAGAACGTACGCGGGCGGCTTTTGATCAGCACCTGGTCGCTGGCGTCCTTCACTTCGGCCGTCAGCGTGTGCGTGCCCCGGAACACGTCGGACAGAATAGCCCGGGTCGTGCGCGGACTCGCCACCTGCTCCCCGTCGAGGTAAAGGTCCAGTCGATGGCCGCGCTGCAGTCGCGGCTGCAACTGAATCGCTACGCTGAGCTGGCCCCCGATGTTCCAAAGAATCTCCTCCTGGCCGGGGCTGACAATCTCCAGCGTCTCATAGATCTCAGCTGTCTCTCCGGCATTCTCATCCTGGCTGCTGCGGTTTGGCCGCCGTTGCGGCACCGGAGCCCGAATCGTCTGCGGCGCATCAATGGTCAGGCGATCTGCGCCTTCCGACGGACGATCTGAGTAGTGCACCACCCCCTGATCGTCGACCCATCTATAGACCTCGGCTGCCGGGGCAGTAGCCGCGGCAATGAAGATCACGGAAAGCAGCAGAACCTTAAGCATGCGCACACTTTAGCGCAGGGTCCCGATGTGAACCACCACGGACCCGGCCACTTTTGTGACCGGATCCGCGGTTTTGCTGTCCGCTTCAGCCCTACAGGCTGTAGTACATTTCGAACTCGACGGGATGAGTCGTCATGCGCAGGCGCGTAGCTTCCTCTTCCTTGAGCTCTATATAACCGTCAATCAGATCATCGCTGAACACGCCGCCGGCCTTCAGGAAGTCGCGATCGGTATCCAGCGCCTCAATGGCCTCATCAAGGCTGAAGCAAACGGTGTTGAGCTCCGCTTCTTCTTCGGGCGGAAGGTCGTACAGATCCTTATCCATCGGGTCGCCCGGATGAATCTTGTTCTGAATGCCATCGATACCCGCCATCAGCAGGGCCGTAAACGCGAGGTACGGGTTGGCCATGCTGTCCGGGAAACGGACTTCCAGACGACGTGCTTTGGGATTCGAGATAAACGGAATCCGCACGGCCGCAGAACGATTGCGGGCCGAGTAGGCCAGCAGCGTGGGCGCCTCGAAACCTTTAACCAGACGCTTGTAGCTGTTGGTCGACGGATTGGTGAATGCGTTCAGCGCCTTCGCATGCTTCAGAATGCCGCCGATGTAGAACAACGCGGTTTCTGACAGGCCGCCGTAGACATCACCGGTGAAGATGTTGTTGCCGCCCTTCGACAGGGACTGGTGAACGTGCATGCCGTTACCGTTATCGCCCACGAGCGGCTTGGGCATGAAGGTGGCCGTCTTGCCGTAGCTGTGCGCTACGTTCTGCACGACATACTTGAGAATTTGCACCTGATCCGCTTTCTCCACCAGCGAGCCGAACTGCACGCCAATCTCACCCTGGCCGGCCGTGGCGACTTCGTGGTGATGCACTTCGACGACCAGGCCCATGTCCTCGAGCGCCAGGCACATGGCCGAGCGGACGTCGTGAACCGAATCCACCGGCGGTACAGGGAAGTAGCCGCCTTTAACGCCCGGGCGGTGACCGATGTTGCCTTCCTCGCGCGGCGTAGCCGAGTTCCAGGAGGCTTCGATCGAGTCAATGGCGTAGCCGGCACCTGAGATATCGGCGTGATAACGCACATCGTCAAACACGAAGAATTCGTTTTCCGGGCCGAAGAAGGCGTCGTCCGCGATGCCGGTCGACTTGAGATATTCCAGTCCGCGGGCGGCGGTGCTCCGCGGGCAGCGGCTGTAAGCCTCCATGGTCGAGGGCTCAACCACGCTGCAACGGATGTTCACGGTGGTGTCTTCCGTAAACACATCGACCACGGCAGATTCGGGATCGGGCATCAGGATCATGTCGGACTCGTTGATGCCCTTCCAGCCGGCGATCGACGAACCGTCGAACATTTTGCCGTCCTCGAAGAAACCTTCGTCGATCTGATGGCTCGGCACAGTAACGTGCTGCTCTTTACCACGGGTGTCGGTGAAGCGCAGGTCTACGAACTTGGCTTCTTTTTCTTTTAGCAGGCTGAGTACATCAGCGGGTTTCATCAGTCATCCCTCCAAAGCGCGGGTAGCGGGTTGTTTTTTGACCAAGGCCCTGCGGCCGAGTCGTTCAGGACAGTTCTGGTTGCGGCCCCCCGGGCCGGAAGTGAACTGGTCCGCTCATTAAGCACGAACCATGCCAATAGCGATCGCGGCCTAAACCCTTGTTTATTATTGGTTCTCAGCAAGAACCTTTCGGCGAATCGCACGATTATAGGGCAAGCGAGCCGTCCGGCGCACTATAGTAGTGCATAGGATGTTCCCAGAGGCCAGTTGGCGCACCGGCAGGAGGCATCGCCAAGAAGCTATACTTTCGCGCTGCTTAACGCCCCCGGAGTCGCCGCGTTGGCCGCGCCTGCCCCCTCGACGTTTCAAGATCTGATTATTGCCCTGCAGCGCTATTGGGCAGAGCAGGGCTGTGCCGTATTGCAGCCCTACGACCTGCCCATGGGCGCCGGGACATTTCACGCCGCGACATTCTTACGCGCAGTGGGGCCCGAACCGTGGAGTGCGGCCTATGTGCAGCCCAGCCGCAGGCCCACAGACGGGCGCTATGGTGACAATCCGTTCCGGCTGCAGCACTACTATCAGTTTCAGGTGGTGATCAAACCATCGCCTCATGACATTCAGGAGTTGTACCTGGACTCGCTGCGGGCGCTGGGTATCGACACGGCGATACACGACATTCGCTTCGTCGAAGACAACTGGGAATCGCCCACGCTGGGTGCCTGGGGGCTTGGCTGGGAGGTCTGGCTCAACGGTATGGAGGTCACACAGTTCACCTACTTTCAGCAGGTGGGCGGGCTCGACTGCCGGCCCGTAACGGGTGAAATTACCTACGGACTGGAGCGCATCGCGATGTACCTGCAGGGCGTGGACAGCGTGTACGACCTGGTCTGGACCGACGGTCAGTTTGGCCGCATAACCTACGGCGACGTGTTTCACCAGAACGAAGTTGAGATGTCGCGCTACAACTTCGAAAGCGCCGATGTGGAACTGTTATTCGATCGCTTTAACCAGGCGGAGAAGCAATGCCTGCGGCTGGTGGCCGAAGGCCTGACGCTGCCTGCCTACGAGCAGGTGCTCGAAGCATCCCACAGCTTCAATCTGTTGGACGCCCGCCAGGCGATTTCCGTCACCGAACGCCAGCGTTACATCCTGCGCGTTCGCGAATTGGCACGCGCGGTGGCAGAGGCCTATCTGGCGAGTCGAGAAGCACTCGGGTTCCCGATGTTGGCGGATGGCACCTCAGCGTCGGCGGCCTGACGCGATGCAGCCGGCATGACGTCTCACGCTGATTTCCTGGTCGAACTGGGCACCGAAGAACTGCCGCCGAAGGCGCTGCAGCGTCTCGAGCGTGCCTTCGCCGATGGCGTGCGCGGTGGCATTGAAGAGGCGGGGCTTGAGCACGGTGAAATCGCAAGCTTCGCCACGCCGCGGCGGCTGGCGGTGCTGGTGTTCGGCCTGCAAACCGAGCAGCCCGATAGTGAAGTTGAGAAGCGCGGTCCGTCGGTCCAGGTTGCGTTTGACGAAGCGGGCAATCCGACACGTGCGGCGGAAGCGTTCGCCAAAGGCTGCGGGGTGGAGGTCGCCGCGCTTGAACGCACAGCCAGCAAGAAGGGTGAATGGTTATTTTTCCGGGGCATCAAAGCGGGCGAGCAGGCGACGGACTTGCTGCCAGGTATTGTCGAGCGGGCCCTGAACGGTTTACCTGTCCCGAAGCGCATGCGCTGGGGCGCAGGCGACGCAGAGTTCGTGCGACCGGTTCACTGGCTGGTGATGTTGCTCGGCGACGCGGTCGTACCGGCAACCATCTTAGGTGTCGCCGCGGGGGCAGAAACCCGAGGTCATCGATTCCTGGGCGAAGCCAGACTGACGTTGAACAAGGCCGGTGACTACGCCGCTGTGCTGGAGAAGCGCGGGCACGTGCTCGCAGACTTTGCTGCGCGTCGCGCACAAGTTGAGCAGCTCGCGCAGGCAGCCGGCACGCAGGCCGATGGACAGGTGGAGCTCGATGCGGCGGTCGTGAACGAAGTGACGGCGCTGGTCGAGTGGCCGGTGCCAGTGGTCGGTCGCTTTGAAGCGAGATTTCTGGAGCTTCCAGCAGAAGTGCTCATCGCCACATTGCAGGATCACCAGCGTTACTTTCCGGTGCGCGGTAAGGATGGCGGGCTGCTGCCGGCCTTCGTCGCGATGAGCAATCTGGCAAGCGCAGACCCCGGGCAGGTGCAGGCTGGCAATGAAAAGGTCGTCCGGCCGCGCCTCGACGATGCGGCGTTCTTCTGGCAGAAGGACCGTGAACAGCCGCTGGCCGAGCGGCGCGAGCGGCTGCGCGATATCGTGTTTCAGCAGCAGCTCGGCAGCGTTTTCGACAAGTCGTTGCGGGTTGCCGAGCTTGCAGAGCGGGTCGCCGCGGAGCTCTCTACTAAGGACAACGGCCTGACGAACCACGTGCGACGCGCCGCTGAACTCGCCAAGGTCGATCTCGTGACCGACATGGTCGGCGAGTTTCCTGAATTGCAGGGCCGCATGGGTTACTACTACGCGGCGGCCGATGGAGAACACGAGAGCGTCGCATTAGCCATCGACGAGCACTACCAGCCTCGCCAGGCCGGCGATGCGCTGCCCGACACTCCGGCGGGTTGCGCGCTGGCGATCGCGGATCGTCTGGACACCCTGGCGGGCATATTTGCCATCGGCAAGAAGCCTACGGGCAACAAAGATCCCTTCGCGCTCCGGCGCGCCGCGCTCGGGTTATTGAGAATTCTGATTGAGCGCGATGTCAGTCTGGACCTCAGCGAGTTCATCGGGTTTGCACTGTCGGCACAGCCGGTAGACATCGATGAGCAGTCCCTCGGCGACGAGCTGTTTGAGTTCATGATGGATCGTCTGCGCGCCTACTATCTCGACGGCCACGCCCCCGAACTACCAAAAGGCGCGATCAGCGCCGAGCTCTTTGCGGCTATTCGCGCGCGACGACCAGCCTCGCCGCTGGATTTCCATCAGCGGCTGCTCGCCGTGCGGGACTTCATGAACCTGGATGCCGCTCACAGTCTGGCGCAGGCGAACAAACGCATCGCCAACATCCTCAAGGGTGCCAGCGAGCAACCCGACGGTCACGTCACTGCCGAACTCTTCGAAGAGGCAGCAGAGCAAACCCTGCACGTCACCTTGACCGGGCTTAAGAAAGAGCACAGCGCCAGGCTGGCGCGCCGGGACTATGCCGGCGTGCTCGCGGACCTGGCCCAGCTTCAGGGCCCCGTTGATCAGTTCTTCGACAGCGTCATGGTCATGACGGAGGACGCACCGCGGCGCGAGAACCGCCTGGCACTGCTCAGTCAGCTGCGCGGGCTGTTTCTGGACGTGGCCGATTTGTCGGTGCTGCCAGTCAATTGAAGTTCTGACGCCGTGCTCAGTAAGGCAACGGCCACGCGCAAACTAGTCGTGCTGGACCGGGACGGGGTGATCAACCGGGATAGTGACGCCTTTATAAAGAACCCGGACGAATGGCAGCCCCTGCCCGGGAGCCTGGATGCAATTGCGAAACTCAGTCGTGCGGACTTCGCCGTGGCGGTCGCGACCAATCAATCCGGCGTGGGCCGCGGCCTGCTCAGCGCCGATGATCTGCGGGCGATTCACGCCAAGATGGAACGCATGGTGGAGCAGGCGGGGGGCAGACTCGCGGGCATCTTTTTTTGCCCGCACGCACCCGGCGATGGATGCGATTGCCGCAAGCCCAGGCCGGGACTGCTCAGACAAATTGAGTCGGCTTTCGATGTGACACTGACCGGGGTCCCCGTCGTGGGGGATTCCGGCCGGGATCTTGAGGCAGCCCTGGCCGTGGGGGCCAAACCGGTTTTGGTGCGCACGGGTAACGGCGATCGCACCCTGGTTGATTTCACGAGAATTGACGAGGTGGCCGTGTTTGACGATTTGACGGCGGTAGCGAACTACCTGATCGACGACCAGGGATAGGCATGTTCCGCTCGATTTTATTCACCAGTCTGTTTTTCCTGAGCATCCCTCCATACACCTTTTGGGTGCTCTTCGGGCGGCTGTTCGGCGTAAATGCCGGGTATCGCGCGGTATTGCATTGGGTAACGCTGGTTATGTGGCTGGCGCGCACAATATGCGGCCTCGACTTTCGTGTTGAGGGCAAGGAACACCTGCCAGAGCAGGCGTCCGTGGTGCTGATGAAGCACTCGTCAGCCTACGAGACGATGGCGCAGCTTAATTTTCTGCCGCAGCAGGTGTGGGTGGCAAAGCGCGAACTGGTGTGGGCACCTTTCTTCGGCTGGGGGCTGGCTGTGATGCAGCCAATCGCGATTAATCGCAGCGCGGGGCGCAGCGCCGTGGAACAGGTTGTCACCCAGGGCAAGGAACGGCTTGGCCGGGGATTGTGGGTCGTCATCTACCCTGAGGGCACGCGCATGGCGCCTGGAGAAACCCGGCGCTACGGGATCAGCGGAACTGTGCTGGCAGAAGCTGCCGGGGCGCCGATCGTGCCAATTGCTCACAATGCCGGCGATTTCTGGCCCCGGCGTGGTTGGCGCAAGCGGCCAGGCACCGTCGTGTTTCGAATTGGTGAGCCCGTGTATACCGCAGGCCGAGACCCCCGCGAGGTTAACGAAACGATTCAGACGTGGATCGAAGCGCAGGTCGCGGAGCTACGCGCGCAGGGATAGGGGTCCCGGAACGTCAAACGTCGAGATTCTCGACGGTGAGTGCGTTGCGCTCAATGAAGTCGCGCCGTGGCTCGACGTGATCACCCATGAGCGTCGTGAAGATCTGGTCCGCCGCCACACCATCCTCGATGCGCACCTGCATGAGCCGGCGCGTTTGGGTGTTCATGGTGGTTTCCCATAGCTGTTCGGGATTCATCTCGCCCAAACCCTTGTAGCGCTGGATCGACTGGCCCTTGCGCGCTTCGGCCATGAGCCAATCCATCGCTTCGGTGAAGCTGGCGACCTCCCGAACCTGCTCACCGCGTTGCACTCGTGCTCCTGGTCCGATCAGGTCGAGCAGCTGTTCGCCCAACTCCGCCAGCTTCTTGTATTCAGCCGAATCAAAAAACGCCATGGGAACCACGACGGTTTCGGTCGTGCCGTGACGGCTGCGATGGATTGCTAGCCCCGTGGCGGTCGCGTCGTCGGTTTGCACTTCGACGCTGAAGCGGCTGCCGGAACCATTTACGGCGTGCTTGAGCGCAGTCTCCAAACCGGCAGCCCACGCCTGCAGTGCCGTGTCCTCGCGCGCTGCCTCGTCCCGCAGTGATGGCTGGTAAATGAACTGCTCGAGCACAGTTGGGTCATACCGGCGGGCGAGGCGAGTCACGATGCTCATGGCGGCAAAAAATGACTCGGCCAGCGCTTCCAGCGCCGTGCCGGTGATCGCCGGGGCATCGGCGCTGACATACAGCGAAGTGTTCTGCAGCGCCACGCTCAACAGATAGGCGTTGAGCTCTGCGTCGTCCTTAACGTAGTGCTCCTGCTTGCCGCGCTTAACTTTGTACAGCGGCGGCTGAGCGATGAAGACATGGCCACGCTCAATCAGTTCTTTCATATTGCGGAAGAAGAAAGTCAGCAGCAGCGTGCGAATGTGCGAGCCGTCAACGTCCGCGTCAGTCATGATGATGATGCGGTGATAGCGCAACTTGTCCGGATCGAAGTCGTCGTTACCGATGCCACAGCCCAGGGCGGTGATGAGTGTGCCCACCTCGGCGGACGACAGCATCTTGTCGAAGCGGGCCTTCTCGACGTTCAGAATCTTGCCCTTCAATGGCAGGATAGCCTGCGTTCTGCGATCTCTGCCCTGCTTCGCGGAGCCGCCGGCCGAATCGCCCTCGACCAGGAACAGTTCTGACAGAGCCGGGTCTTTTTCCTGGCAGTCGGCCAGCTTGCCGGGCAATCCGGCAACATCCAGCGCGCCTTTGCGGCGAGTCATCTCGCGGGCCTTGCGTGCAGCGTCGCGCGCCCTGGCCGCGTCGATGATTTTCGCCACGATGACTTTGGCTTCGGCGGGATGCTCTAGCAGATAGTCACCAAGCTGACTCGCCAACGCGGTTTCCACCACCCCTTTGACCTCGGAAGACACCAGCTTGTCTTTGGTCTGGGACGAAAACTTCGGATCCGGTACCTTCACCGAGAGCACTGCGGTTAAGCCTTCCCGGGCATCGTCTCCGGAAGTGGCGACCCGATCTTTTTTGGCCCCCGCCTCACGTTCTATGTAGCCATTGAGCGTGCGGGTCAGGGCGGCGCGAAAACCGGCCAGGTGGGTGCCCCCATCCTTCTGAGGAATATTATTGGTGTAACAGAACATATTTTCTGTATACCCATCGTTCCATTGAAGAGACACTTCCACAAAAATGCCGTCTTGCTCGCCGGTGAAGTGCAGGACCGAGGGATGTATCGGCGTGCGGTTCTGGTTGAGATGCTCGACAAAAGCCTGGATTCCACCAGCGAATTCAAATAGTTCCTCGCGACCATCGCGCTCGTCGCGCAGATGGATGCGCACCCCGGAGTTCAGGAAAGAGAGCTCGCGGAGTCGCTTGGCAAGTGTCTCGAAGTGAAACTCGATATTGCTAAAAATCGTATCGCTGGGCTTGAAGCGGACCGTTGTGCCCGTGTGGTCAGGACTGTCCGTGTCGCCAATTGCCGCTAAAGGCGCCAAAGGTTCGCCCATCTGGTAGCGTTGTTCATGAATCTTGCCGTTACGACGAATCGTAAGATGGAGCGATTCAGACAGGGCGTTGACCACCGATACGCCGACTCCGTGAAGCCCGCCGGACACTTTGTAGGAGTCGTCGTCGAACTTTCCGCCCGCGTGCAGCACCGTCATGATGACTTCCGCCGCGGACCGTCCCTCTTCCGGGTGATCACTGACCGGGATGCCGCGGCCATCGTCCGACACCGTGATGGATTCATCCGGGTGAATCGTGACGCTGATTGATGAGCAGTGGCCGGCGAGTGCTTCGTCGATGGAGTTATCGACGACCTCGAAAACCATGTGATGCAGGCCGGTGCCGTCATCGGTATCGCCGATGTACATGCCGGGCCGTTTGCGCACGGCGTCGAGGCCCTTTAAGACCTTGATATTACTGGAATCGTAGGTTTCTGCAGTGGCCATGCGCTACCCCTGAAAACAACCGATCAATTATACCAGAATGCCGCCCTCGCCACGTTTCACGTGAAACACTTCGTCGGGGCTCAGCGACGCCAGAGCGGTGTCGGACAGCGCAGTGATAAAGACCTGGGCCGGCGCCTCATGAACGGCTTCAACAAGCTGGTGGAGGTGATGATCGTCAAGTTCCGCTGCGGGTTCGTCGACGAGCAATAGAGTGTTTCGGCCGGTGCAGGACTGCACATGGTCGTTCTGGGCCAGAACCAGCGCCGCCGCCAGAAGCTTCTGCTGGCCGCGGCTCAAGCGGTGTCTGGCTGCCTCCCCGTCCACCTGTATCACAATCTCCGCGCGATGCGGCCCGTGTTGCGTGGATCCGAGTGCGCGATCCCGGTCCAGACCCGCTGCCAGGGCCTCTGCCAGACTGGCGGTCGCCGACCAGCCGCTTTGATAGTCAACCTTAAGGTCCATTTGCAGGATCTTCTCGACTTTTGACGCCATGATCGGCGTAATTTCTTCTATGTACTGGCGACGCAGCGTATCCACGACCATGCCGGATTCGTTCAGTTCATCGTCCCACGCAGCTACCGAATCCATTGCATTGCTGTCGGTCATTTTCAGCGCAGCGTTCCGCTGACGCAGGGCCCTCCTGTAACGACGCCAGGCTGGAAGAAACTCATGTTTCACGTGAAACATCCCCCAGTCGACGAATTCACGCCGCTCCCCGGGTCCTCCCTGCACCAGATCGTGAACCTGCGGATCGATCAGCTGCACCGGCAGCGCCGCCGCCAGCTCGGCCACGGATACGTCTGCTTCGCCGTTGACCAGCCGGCGAATCCCTTGCCGCTGAATCTCCACCCCCAAGCGCTGAAGTTCTTCACCCGGGTTCAGCTCAGCAAAAATAACGGCGCTGCTCTCATTCGTTGCGATGACCGAGGCGGCGCGAGGCGCGCGGAAACTGCGGCCGCGCCCGAGTAAATAAATGGCTTCGAGGAGTGAGGTCTTGCCCGAGCCATTGGCACCGGCAATCAGATTGATGCCTGGGCTGGGCAAGATTTCAGCCTGCTCCAGACAGCGGAGCTGGGTGACGCGCAGGCGACGCAGCGACATCAGCAGCGCGCCTTGCCTTTAGGGATGGCCTGCGATGCGCAGTGCTACAGCCGCATGGGCATGACGACGTAGCGCGTGTGGTCGACGCCGGGCGCGTGGATCAGGCAACTGCTATTGGCATCAATGAAACCGATTTCTACGTCATCTCCGGTAACCGCGCCCAGGGCATCCAGTAAGTAATTGACATTAAAGCCAATTTCTATATCTCCACCGGCATACTCTACCTCGATTTCATCCTGGGCCTCTTCCTGATCGGGATTGTTGGCCTGGATCTTCAGCTTGTCTGCCAGCAGCTCCAGCCGGACACCCCGATACTTTTCATTCGAAAGGATCGCCGCGCGCTGCAGGGCATGCCGCAGATTCTCCCGCTCGGCCTTCAGCACGTTGCCGTCGGGCTTAGGTATCACGCGGTCATAGTCAGGAAACCGACCGTCGATCAGTTTTGACGTGAAGCGGATTGCGCCCAGGGTGGCGCGAATGTGCTTTGCGCCAATGGCCAGGCTAATGGCCTCATCACTGCCCAACAGGCGCTGCAGCTCCAACACACCCTTGCGGGGCACGATGACCTGGCGCTGCTCGTCATCACCCGAGCCCAGTCCAATCTCTGACAGCGCCAGCCGATGACCGTCGGTAGCCACCGCTCTAAGCCGGCCCTCACCAACTTCCAGCAGCAATCCATTCAGGTAATAGCGCACATCCTGCTGTGCCATCGCAAAGTGCGTGTGCTCCAAGAGCCCGGCGACATCGTCCTGGCCCAACTCCAGCGCTGGCCCGGCCTCAATATCATCAATCACCGGGAAGTCAGCCGCCGGCAAAGTCGACAGCACGAATCGGCTGCGGCCCGAACTCACGGTCAGCCGATCACCATCGAGCTGGAGTTTCACCTTGGCATCGGCCGGCAATGCCCGGCAAATGTCCAAAAGTTTTCTGCCCGGCACGGTGATTTCGCCGGCGTCGGCCGGCGCATCGAGATCTACTGCCGCGACTAACTCGACTTCAAGGTCCGTCGCCGTAACGGACAACGCGTCACCTTTCGCAATCAGCAAAACATTCGCGAGTATCGGCATGGTTTGGCGCCGTTCCACGACACCGATAACCGACTGCAAAGGCTTCAGTAACGCTTCACGGGAGATGCTTAACTTCATGTCATTCACCAAGACCAATAATGATTTAGATTTTTATCTTTTAATTTATTGTTATTACTAAGCAGCTATTCAGCTGGGTATAAAGAGAAATTATCTATATATTTCAATATCTTAAACTAATCTGCGCTGTGCCAGGAGTGTTGAGTTACCGCGTAAAGCCAGTGCATAACCTGTGCGGCGAATTACCACCGATAACTATCCACAACTTACTCAGCAACAATTGACAGAGTTCACTTGCCTCAAGTGGATAACACCCGCAACAGATTCTGATAGTCCTCATTCACGCGCTGCTCGGTATCCCGCAACAGGCGCACGCGACGGCATGCATGCAATACCGTGGTGTGATCTCTGCCACCAAACGCATCGCCAATTTCCGGCAGGCTGTGGCTGGTCAATTCCTTAGACAAAGACATTGCTACCTGGCGCGGCCGGGTTATCGATCGGCTGCGCCGTTTGGATAATAAGTCTGCGACACGAATCTTGTAATACTCCGCCACAGTCTTCTGAATGTTAACGATGGTGACTAACTTGTCCTGCAAGGCCAGCAGATCGCGCAACGCCTCGCGCGCGAAATCCAGTGTGATCGGCTTACCCGTGAAGCTCGCCGTCGCTACAATCCGGCGCAGCGCGCCCTCCAGCTCCCGAACATTGGAACGGATGCGCTGGGCAACGAAGAAAGCGACCTCCTCCGGCAGCTCGACGTTCTCGTCGCAGGCCTTGCTGATCAGGATGGCAACGCTGGTCTCCAGTTCCGGCGGTTCCACGGCCACCGTCAGACCCCAGCCCATCCGCGACTTCAGCCGCTCCTCCAGGCCATCGACCTCCTTCGGATAACGGTCGCAGGTCAGGACAATCTGGCGCTGACCCTCCAGCAGGGCGTTGAACGTATGGAAGAATTCTTCCTGGGAGCGTTCCTTCCGGGCAAAAAACTGAATGTCGTCAATGAGTAAGGCATCGAGCGACCGGTAGACCCGCTTAAACTCGTTGATGGTGTTGTGTTGCAGCGCCTTGACCATATCGCCCACAAACTGTTCGGAGTGCACGTAAGCCACTTTGGCATCGGGCCGCTGCTCCTGAATGGCGTTGCCGATGCTCTGCATCAAGTGTGTCTTGCCCAGCCCCACGCCCCCGTAGATGAACAGGGGGTTGTAGGCATCGCCAGGGTTCTGGGCTACTTGAGAGGCCGCCGCACGGGCCAGCTGATTGCTCTTGCCCTCGACGAAACGGTCGAAGGTGTACTCGTGGTTAAGCCGTCCGCCAGAAAACGCTTCCGGCGCGGGATGTGCCAGCGGCGCCGCTGGCTCGAGCTTCTCGGCCACGGCCAGGCTGCCGACCTCAATGCTTACCTGGAGGGGATCCGGCTGGCCTCCGGCTACTTCGCGGATGCGCTGGATACAGTGGGTGCCGACCCAGTTGACCACAAACTGGTTGGGCGCGAGGAGCCTCAATTTGCCGCTTTCCTCTACGGCTTGAAGCGGTCTAATCCAGGTGTTGAACTGCTGTTCAGGTAAATCGGAGCGTAGCTGACGAACGCAGCGATTCCATACGGAGGCCTGCACAGCAAATTCCCGGTGAAGTGTTGTTATTAGAAGAAGGCTTTCAGTCTATACCCGGTCGGGAAAGTTATCCACAACGCCACACGGTATTGACACGGTGAACAGCGCTGCGTAATCTTCCGCCCTCTTTTGCCCCCATCCCTTTGTTTTAACGTAGATTTCTGGATCATGAAACGCACCTATCAACCGAGTCGCGTAAAGCGAAAAAGAACCCACGGCTTCCGTGCACGCATGGCGACGAAAGGTGGGCGGCTGGTCCTTAAACGTCGTCGCGCAAAGGGCCGCGCGCGGCTGGCAGTTTAGGCAGCCGGAAAGCATCGCGCCGGCCGTAAACCGATAAGAACGGCAGCCGCTGCCGAACCTCATGTCGGCCGCGGCTGAACAACGCACTGGCAGATTTTCAAGAACACACCGGCTGCTTAACCCGGCGGAGTTTCAACGGGTTTTTGATCGGCCAGTTCGTTCCAGTGACAGGTTCTTCACGCTGCTTTTTGCCAGCAACCAGGTTGACCATGCCAGGCTGGGCCTCGCCATCGCGAAACGCCGCGTGCGTCGGGCTGTTGGCCGCAACCGCATAAAGCGGATCGTTAGAGAAAGCTTTCGGCGCTCCCGGCCCACACTGCCTGCCGTCGATATCGTGGTGTTAAGCAGGTCTGCTGCGGCGCAGGCCAGCCGAGCGGAACTTGCCGTCAGCCTGCAACATCACTGGCAGACAATTCGGCGACGCGCTTGCTGATCGGACTAGAGGAGTTGGATGGATAACGTACGCGTGTTTCTCTGGGTAGGCCTGGGCCTGCTGCTGTGGATAGCTGCGCAAACCTGGGAAGCCGACTACGGCACGCGGGTGCCGGTGCAACCAGTGGCGACCGACGATGCACCCGCCGCGCCAGACGACACGCTACCTGAGTTGCCAGTTGGCATCGCGATGGAAGAGCCCGGCGACTTGCCTGGTGATGAGGTGCTGGCAGCGCCACCCGTCGAGCTCATCAGTGTCGTGACGGACGTCCTCGATCTGCGCATTGATCCGGTCGGCGGGAAAATTGTGGCCGCCACGCTGCTCAACTATCCGGTCCGCAAGGATGACCCGGACAATCTGGTGCAGCTGATGCGCACTGATCCCGCTTATCTCTACACACTGGAAAGCGGCGTGCGGGCTGCCGACGAGCGGCCGGAGGCTGGTCCGAAAACGCCGTTCACGAGCGTTTCGACTGAATTCAAGCTCACGCCTGGCAATGATGTTCTCGAGGTGCCGTTGAGCTGGGCCGGCGATGACGGAATCGGCGTCCAGAAGATATTTCGCTTTGAACGCGGTAGCTACGCCATCGGGCTGGAGCAGCGCGTGACGAATGCCAGTGCCACGCCCTATCGTGCCGCACCGTACCAGCAGATTCGTCGGCGCCACCGGCCACCGGAACGTTCGATGTTCGACGTGGACTCCTATTCGTTCAACGGCCCGGTGGTATACGACGGCGACAAATACGACAAGCTGGACGTCGGCGATCTGCGCGACGAACCTCTGGTGCAGACGGTGGCCGGCGGCTGGATCGCCTCAATCGAGCATCATTTTCTTACTGCGGCGATTCCCTCTCCGGAGTTCGAGGCGCGCTACCAGGTAAGTTCTGACGGCGATACCTACATCGCGAGCAGTATTGCGACGCCTCTGACCACTATCGAGCCAAACAGCACCCAGAGCTTCAATCTACAGTTCTTTGTCGGACCAAAACTGCAGGAACAGCTCGAAGCCACGGCGGATGGTCTGGCGCTGACCGTTGACTACGGCATGTTGACGATTCTTGCGCAGCCGCTGTTCTGGATTCTCAAGCAAGTGCAGTCCGTCGTCGTTAACTGGGGTCTGACCATTATTCTGGTCACGCTGTTGATCAAGCTGGTGTTCTACAAACTGACGGAAACGGCCGGCCGGTCGATGGCGCAGATGCGCAAATTGCAGCCCAGGCTCAAGGCGCTGCAGGAGCGGTACAAAGACGACCGCGAAGCCCTGAGCCGCGCGATGATGGATTTATACAAGACGGAGAAGATCAACCCGCTGGCCGGTTGCCTGCCGATGCTGATCCAGATCCCGTTCTTTATTGCCTTCTATTGGGTGTTGCTGGAAAGCGTGGAAATGCGCCAGGCACCCTTTGCACTTTGGATAACGGATCTGTCCACGCGTGATCCGTTCTTCATTCTGCCGCTCTTGATGGGTGCGGCGATGTGGTTTCAGCAGAAGCTCAATCCGGCGCCACCGGATCCGGTGCAGGCAAAAGTGATGCAGTTCTTACCGGTTATCTTTACCGGCATGTTCGCGTTCTTCCCATCGGGTCTGGTGCTGTACTGGCTGACCAACTCGGTGCTGTCCATCGCGCAGCAGTGGCGCATCAATAAGGTCGTCGGCGCGGACTGATCCTGAAGTTCGTTCGATTCGCCACGCCGCACCGGTTGACCCGCGCGCTTAAGCTTCGCGCGACCTCCATGTCGCGCTCCGCATCGGCGGCTCATCGCTAAACGCCGTCCATGGCTCGCTCTTCGCCGACGACGCTTGCGGGTCAATCGGCCCGCCGCGGCCAAATAGTCTTCGCGCACAGTTTACTTGCCTGCCAAGAGAGATCAGTAAACTGTCCCCGTGAAGCATGATGAAACCATCGCCGCGCGCGCGACGGCTCCAGGACGCGGCGGCATCACAATCATTCGAATCTCCGGCCCAGCCGTGCGCCATCTGTGCACTCGATTGCTTGGGCAGACACCTTCACCACGCATGGCGACGCTGTGCGACTTCCGGGATCAGTCTGGCGAAGCGCTCGATGAGGGCATTGCGCTGTTCTTTCCGGGGCCCGCTTCGTATACCGGTGAGGATGTCCTGGAGCTGCACTGCCACGGTGGTCAGATAGTTGGTGAGCTCGTCCTGGAAGCCGTGCTAAAGCACGGCGCGAGGCTGGCTGAACCGGGCGAGTTCTCTCGCCGCGCGTTTCTCAACGACAAGCTCGATCTCAGCCAGGCCGAGGCCGTGGCCGATCTGATTGACAGCCAGACACGCCAGGCGGCGGTTGCTGCCCAGCGTTCGCTCCAGGGGGAGTTTTCCAGCCGGGTGCTGTCGCTCAACACCGCTCTGACCGAATTGCGCGCATTCGTGGAAGCCGCCATGGACTTCCCGGAAGAAGAGATCGACTTCCTGAGCGACGCGGCGCTAATGCAGCAGCTGCAGTCTCTTGAGGAAAGCTTCACCGCGCTCGAGCGCGCAGTGCATCAGGGTGTGCTGCTGCGCGATGGCGCCCAGATCGTCATCGCCGGTTTGCCAAACGCCGGCAAGTCCAGTCTGTTGAATGCGCTCGCTGGTGAAGACCTGGCCATCGTGACGTCAACGCCTGGCACCACACGTGACTTGGTGCGAGCCGAGCTGTCGCTCGACGGCTTGCCCGTTCGCATCGTTGATACCGCCGGTCTGCGGGATAACGCGGAGGAGATAGAAGCCGAGGGCATGCGCCGCGCGCGGGAACAGCTTGCGTTGGCCGATCATGCATTGCTCGTCGTTGACGGCAGCGATGCGCCGGAGACGGCCGCTACTCAACTGGTTAAGGAGCTGCCCCCGCAGCTCGCCTACACCGTGGCGTGCAATAAACAGGATGTAACCGGCTTACCCGCAGGCTCCATGACCGGACAAGCTAAGTGGGTCAGCATTTCTGCGCACACGGGCGCCGGGCTGGACGCCCTGCGAGAGCGGTTGACCAAACAACTCGGCTTCGAGTCACCCGGCGAGGGCAGCATCATTGCCCGCCAGCGCCATCTCGATGCCCTGCGCTGCGCCCGCGAGCACTTCGAGGCCGGCAGAAATCAGCTGCAGCAACATCGAGCCGGCGAACTGTTGGCTGAAGAACTGCTGCAGGCGCAGAACAGCCTTGCCGAAATTACCGGCGAATTCGGCAGCGACGATCTGCTCGGGGAAATCTTTTCGCGCTTTTGTATTGGCAAATAAGCGAGGGTGGATCGGCAGAGGTTTGGGCGCCGGTCCTCTATGCTCAAAGCTCCTCCGACGGATTGGTTGGCGGCAAGTTCTATCAGGTAAACGCTTAGCACGGGCTGATGGTTTTGTGAGGCGAACGGGATTTGTCCCTGGGCTTTACATATTGCCTCCAAGAGATTCTGTCCTGACTGAATCCATTTACATAATCTCGGCGGAGCCTGGACTGGACTACTCGCTGATGTTTCGATTGATGCAGCGTTGCCCCTAGTAGTCGGGCAGGTGTAGCTTTTGGTTCTGAAGGGGAGAGTCTTGGTGAAGACTGAATTAATTGCGGGAGCGGCTCTGTTAGGAGCATCCCTCCAAGCAGGGGCCTACTCCGCGACCGCGAATGTCACTTTCGAGTGGGCAACCAATGGTGTGTCGTCGGGTTGGAACGGCAGTTCGCCAAACGCGATTACCACGGTGTCGGACTCGGTCTACTTCACGTCATTGACGGGCGCCGGTAACGTTCGTAATGCGAATCAGTACTACAACCCGGACTTTGCAACCTCGACCTTTTATTCATCTAGCGGCTGTACAGACGCTAGCGGAGGCCCCACCGATTTCAGGGCGCAGTACGCTTGCAAGACTGCATCGCCTGGAGTGTTTCCGGTTTCTGATATAGGCCCGGGCGGCAAAGCCGCCGGCACTCTGGTGGCAACGAGCACAACGCTCACAGGGTCACTAAGCCTGGTCTCCACCAGCGATGAGGGATTTGGGCCGCAGCCAGGGACTACGTTCGCAGCCCTAAACATACGATCCGCCGATACCTCACCGTTCAAGAATGTCTGGTACGGGCTAAGCAGTGACACTTCTTTGATCGTGGACCTTCGGGGGACGTTCACGGAAACGAACTGGCGTATCACGGGTGGCACCGTAAGGGTTTTCGATTCGTCTTTTCAGTGCGCGGTCGCAGATTTTTCTGGAGTGCTTTGCTCAAGCACCCAACGGGGGGATGGGACTGGCAGCTTTCTTAGCTGGGGGGACGATCCCCGCCCCGGTGGCGGCGGTATTCCCGGACAGATCAACGAGATTCAGGTGTACAACGCTGATGGCACTGTACTAATCGATACTCTTTCCGGCGTACTTGCCGATTTGACGATTGGAGCCGACGGATCAATCTCCACCAGCGCGGGCGAAATTCGGCAGGGCAATGATCAGTTCGTCTGCATCGACCAGGTTCGGTACGACGGAGCATCTATAACCTGTGGAACAATACGGGCAGCCAACCTAGTTGTGACGGGTGGCGTTGTCATTCCCTTACCGGCGGCCGTTTGGCTATTCGGCTCGGCGCTCGGTTTATTGGGCTGGGTGCGCAGTTCAAAGCGCTAGTCTGCGACCTTGGGTTACAGAGAGATCTGACTTTACATATTCCCGAAATTTGTCGGCGCGGTTAACGAAATGCCGTTGTGCCCGCCCCAACGGTTTCGTAGCATGACCACACGACTAATCCCGATGACGCAATCTGGACAGTCGTGAATAACAAACAATGTAGTG
>JANQPY010000028.1 GCA_028285245.1 Gammaproteobacteria bacterium
TCCGCCGCCGAACGCGGCCTCAGAGCCGGGGTCTAGTCGGCGCTGGTACCAACTTCATGAACGACTGCAGTGCCATGCCCGTTGGGTTTTGTGGTGCCGCCGTTTGCAGAACCATTTCGCGCAGAACCAGACGAAGCACCGTTGGATAACTCAGCCGCTACGCCATTGCCGGACTTCTCCTGGCAGATCCGCTGATAGATCTCTTCGCGATGCACTGCGATGTCTTTCGGCGCCTTGACGCCCAGGCGAACCTGGTTTCCCTTCACGCCCAACACAGTGACGTCTACATCGTTGCCAATGATGACGGTCTCGCCCACCCGTCGAGTCAGAATGAGCATGCCTGCCCCCTCGTTGTTATTCTTTTTATTTCCCCCAAGACACAGCCATCCTGGTGTGCCACCCCGGGCGAAGGGGGAATTCCGCGGGTAACCCAAAGACCGGTTCAGCCCAACCTGCCTGGATACCCTAGAGGCCGTTAGCCTCAGCGCGGTGGCTCCTCCTGAGCCGCGGGACTCTCATCCTACCCCAGCATATCGCGGCTGACCAGCGATTTGCCGCCGGCAGGCCCGGCAAAGGTATTTTCAATCAATGATTTGGACGCTAGTCGTGGCATCCGACCTAGATCAGCCCAACTGATCTGAGACCCATGGGCCAACCGCCGCAAGGGCCTGGTCCAGTCCCTCGGGACGATTTCCCCCCGCCTGGGCGAAATCCGCGCGGCCGCCGCCACGGCCTCCCACATGGCCGGCGATTGCCTTGACGAGGGCGCCCGCGGGCAATCGATCGGTCAAATCTTTGGTGGAGCCGGCCACCAGCAGCGCCTTGCCGTCGCCGCTTGCGCTACCCAACACGACAACGCCAGAGCGCAGTTCCGACTTCAGGCGGTCAACTGCATCACGTAGTGTCTTGGCATCCATACCATCACCCAGACGGTTCACCAGCACTTGTACGCCAGCAACCGTCTCGACGGTCCCACCGTTGCTGGCGCCATCCCCAGCAAGCTCAGCCTTCAGACGCTGATTCTCTTTCTCAAGCTCTTTTGCACGGGCCAGCGCCTGCGACAGGCGCTGCTCGACATCCCCGCGGCCACTCTTGAGCAACCCGGCGATGCGACCGAGCAGCTCGTCACTCTTAGCCAGCTCGGCCAGCGCGACTGCGCCGGTGACGGCCTCGATGCGACGCACCCCGGCCGCGATGCCGCTCTCGGTCGTTATCTTGAACAAACCAATATCGCCCGCCCTGTTGACATGCGTGCCACCGCATAGCTCGGTCGAGAAATCCCCAATCTGTAAAACGCGGACCTCGTTTCCGTACTTTTCCCCGAACAGCGCCATCGCGCCCGACTCAATCGCTGCGTCATAACTCATGAGCGAAGTGTCAGCGCGTTGATTCTCGCGAATCTTCGCGTTGACCAGATTCTCTATCCCGTGCAGCTCCGCTTCGCTAACCGCCTCATAGTGCGAAAAGTCAAAGCGCAGCCTGTCCGGCGCGACCAAAGAACCTTTCTGCGTGACGTGGCTACCCAATATCTCGCGCAGCGCGGCGTGCAGCAGGTGTGTTGCCGTATGATTCAGCGTGGTGGCCTGTCGCGTCGGCCCGTCTACTTCTGCGGTGACAGTATCGCCGATCGCGAGGCTGCCGGCCTCGCACTCGCCGAGGTGAACATGCACATCACCATCGCGCACAACATCGTCCACCCGGAACAGCAATCCCTGCTCGTTCCTGAGCAGCCCGCGATCGCCAACCTGGCCGCCACTCTCGGCATAAAACGGCGTCCGATCCAGCACCACAGCAGCCTGCTCGACACCGGGCGTCAAACGGTCCAGAGGCTCCTGCCCACCGAGCATCGCAATGACAGTGCCTGATCCGGTCAGCTGGTCGTAGCCGACGAACTCTGACTGACCTGCAACGCGGGAACGCCCGTCGGCATGCGCAGAAAACTTTGCGGCGGCCCGCGCACGCGAGCGCTGTGCCTGCATGGACTGCTCGAAGCCCTCGCGGTCCACAAAGACATCGCGCGCGCGGGCAATGTCGGCGGTCAGGTCTACCGGGAATCCATACGTGTCGTAGAGCTTGAAGACGAGGTCGCCGGAGAGCGTGCCCCCGGCCGGCGGAAAGGCCTCCTCAAGAATCTTCATGCCCTGCGCAAGGGTTTCTGCGAAACGCTCCTCCTCCGCCCGCAGAACGCGCTCGATATGCGCCCTCGACTCGGCGAGCTGCGGGTACGCTGCGGCCATCTCCCGGGCAAGAGGTTCAACCAGGCGAAAGAAAAACGGCTCGTTGGTGCCCAGCTCATAGCCGTGGCGCAGCGCCCGCCGGATGATCCGGCGCAGCACATACCCGCGGCCTTCGTTGCCGGGCAATACGCCATCGGCAATCAGGAATGCGCAGGCACGAATGTGATCTGCAATCACCCTTAGCGACGGTTGATCTACAGACGGGCTCCCGGTGACGGATGCCACATCGCGAATCAAATTGGCGAACAGGTCGATCTCGTAGTTGCTGTGCACGCCCTGCATCACCGCGGCGATGCGCTCCAGGCCCATACCGGTGTCGACCGACGGCTTGGGCAGCGGCGTCAGCTCGCCACCGGCCGAGCGCTCAAACTGCATGAACACCAGGTTCCAAATCTCTACATAGCGATCGCCGTCGTCATCCGGTGAACCCGGCGGACCTCCAGGCACCTGTGCACCATGGTCGTAAAAAATCTCTGAGCAGGGACCGCAAGGGCCCGTCTCGCCCATCGACCAAAAGTTGTCCTTCTCACCAAGTCGGCTAAACCTGGTGGGATCTACGCCTATGTCGTCCAGCCAAATCGCTGCCGCCTCATCGTCATCCTGATAGACGGTTATCCAGAGGCGTTCGGCCGGCAGCCCAAGCTCAGCCGTGATGAACTCCCAGGCGAACTTGATTGCGTCTTCCTTGAAGTAATCGCCGAAGCTGAAGTTGCCCAGCATCTCAAAGAAGGTGTGATGCCTCGCTGTATACCCGACGTTCTCAAGATCATTGTGTTTACCGCCCGCGCGCACGCAGCGCTGGGAGCTCGCCGCGCGCGAATAGTCGCGTTGCTCCAGCCCGAGAAACACGTCCTTGAACTGGACCATGCCCGCGTTGGTGAACAGCAGCGTGGGATCATTTCCGGGTACGAGGGGTGAGCTGGCCACCTGCTGATGGCCCCGCTGCGCGAAGTAGTCCAGAAAACACTGGCGCAGCTCAGAGGTAGTTCTAGGCATAGTGCGCTAATTTTCTTCCGCGGCGGCGGCCAGCGCCAGCGCTATCTGCTCCGCGGTGAAGCCGCGGCCCTCAAGAAACCGGGCCTGCCGCGCCGCTTCGCGGTACTCAGCGGGCGGTGCCGCGCCGAACTTGCGGGCTCGCGCCTCGCGGGCATAGCCATCCCAATCTACGCCGCTTAGTGACTCATCAATAACGCTGCCTTCAATACCGCGCCGGCCCAGCTCAGCCCGGATTTTCAGAGGCCCCTGACCCTTTCTTAACCGGGCAGCGACGAAACTCTCTGTGAACCGCTGGTCGCTAAGCAGACCTTCATTACTCAGCCCGGTGACGGCCGCCTCGACTTCTTCTGCGCTGAATTCCCGCGCAGACAGCTTGGTGCGCAACTCCAGATGCGAATGCTCCCGGCGGGCAAGCAAATCCATGGCCACATGCCGGGCCGAGCGCCCGGTTCGGGCGAGCGGAGCCACTGGGACTTAAGCTTCTGCGGCCTCCGGCGCCTCTGCGTCGAGTGCTGCCGCCTGAGCAGCGGATTCCTTGGAGGGCAACAAACGCTCCCGCACGCGCGCCTCGATCTCGCTGGCAATCTCCGGGTTATCGAGGAGGAACTCCCGGCTATTCTCCTTACCCTGACCAATACGATCGCCTTCGTAGCTATACCAGGCACCGGATTTCTGCACGATGCCTTCTTTTACGCCGAGATCAATCACCTCACCCATACGCGAGATTCCCTGCCCATACAGGATCTCGAACTCCGCCTGTTTGAACGGCGGCGCAACTTTGTTTTTGACCACCTTAACGCGCGTCTGGTTACCAATTACCTCGTCGGCCTTCTTGATCGAACCAATGCGGCGGATATCGAGTCGCACCGAGGAGTAGAACTTCAACGCGTTGCCACCGGTCGTGGTTTCCGGGCTACCGAACATCACGCCGATCTTCATGCGAATCTGATTAATGAAGACTACGACGGTATTCGAGCGCTTGATGTTACCGGTCAGCTTGCGCAGCGCCTGGGACATAAGCCGGGCCTGCAATCCCACATGCGTATCGCCCATTTCACCTTCGATCTCAGCCTTTGGCGTCAGCGCTGCCACTGAGTCGATGATGACCAGATCGACTGCACTTGAACGGACCAGCAGATCGGTGATCTCCAGCGCCTGCTCGCCGGTATCGGGCTGAGAGACAAGCAGATCATCGACGTTCACCCCAAGCTTCTCGGCGTACTGCGGATCAAGCGCATGCTCCGCATCCACGAAAGCCGCGGTGCCGCCCTGTTTCTGGCATTCCGCAACGATCTGCAAAGTCAATGTCGTCTTGCCAGATGACTCGGGACCGAAGATCTCAATAACGCGGCCCTTAGGTACACCACCCACACCGAGCGCTACGTCGAGTCCCAGAGAACCCGTGGAAATGACCTCGATATCCGGGGCTGAATCGGCATCGCCCATGCGCATGACGGAGCCCTTGCCGAATTGCTTTTCAATTTGGCCAAGCGCGGCCGCGAGGGCTTTTTTGCGGTTTTCATCCATAGTTCTAATGTCTTCGTAGAATGTGTGGCAACAACAAATAGCGAACCCGGGCGGCCGCAATGTGCAGGATTATTTCACAGATCCCGTTACCCGGCAGCCTCACGAAAACACAAGCTTAGTTGAGAATAGGCTCAACTGCTGAGCCCGACTCGATGCGCGCGAAGCCCGCTACGCAGCGAACTCCAGGCAGCCTTGCAGGGCAAACAACACAGCCTGACGGCGTACATCGTCGCGTTGTCCGGCGAACTGCTTGCGCACGCTGACGACCTCAGGCTTTGGTCCAGCCCAGGCAAACCAGACAGTTCCGACCGGTTTCTCTACAGTGCCTCCGGTTGGGCCCGCAATGCCCGTGACGGCGACCGCCAGATCGGCGCCGCTACGCTCCAACGCGCCGGACGCCATCGCGCGGGCGACGGCCTCGCTCACGGCCCCGTCGCGTGCGATCAGTTCGACCGGCACCCCAAGCTGCTGGGTTTTTGACGCGTCGCTATAGGTGACCCAGCCCTGCTCGAACCATGCCGAGCTGCCAGGTAAGGACGTAACCACCTCGGCTATTCCGCCGCCGGTGCATGACTCAGCCAGGGTGAGTCGCCGCGATCGGCGCGCCAGGGCGCTGGCCAGCGCCGCAGCAACGGCCATCGGATCAATATCCGCGCTCATACGCGCTCCTG
>JANQPY010000057.1 GCA_028285245.1 Gammaproteobacteria bacterium
GGTGGAGGCGGCGGGACGTCGCTCTCGGCCATCCCTGGCCTCGGCGACACTCATACATCCCTGTATATCGTCGAACCCGGAACGCGTGCTCTCATCCGCACCGTCCAATATGCCAACGGGCCGCAACAAGCGGCCCGCTGTTACTTGGTGGAGGCGGCGGGAATCGAACCCGCGTCCGCTGGCCCTCCGCTACAGGATCTACATGCTTATCCACGTCTATTAATTTAGACGACTGCTACCCGACGGGCAGGGAAGACAGCCGTTGAGCCCAGATAAGTTTTAACCGGTCCACGCTGGACACGCTTTCCGGCGATCTTGTGAGAATGACGCCCGCAATCTGAACGCACAAGCACGGCTTCAGTCGGACGGCTATCTACTGGTTTTTAAGCAGCGATGGCGTAGTTGTCGTCGTTGGCAACTATAAGGTTTGCAGATGGATTAACGAGGTCACTGCACCTCGGCATGCACCTGGAGTTTCGCGACCCTCGTCGAAGCCGATCGCCCCCGATGTGCCCTGCAGTTTAGCCGCCCCGGTGACAGGCGCCTACTGCGCGGTTTCCCAAAAATGGCGCCTGGTGACCAAATCTCAAGGGCGAGTGGTGCACCAATGGACGGGGCATGACATACAAAAAATATTAATTATATTCAATAAATATATGAATAATAAATAATTATTTTAGCTCAGTTGTTTGCCCGGGCGAGGGTGTCCTCAATGGCGAAGTTCAGCCAATCGCCGAAGCGTTCATTGGTCATCAATCCGGCATCGCTAAAGCGCACGCCCAGATCCTTGGTGTCGTTTTCCAGCTTCTTCAGCACGCCGGCAGCAGTCAGCACCGTGGTGACCACAATAACGTCCTTGCCGTCGGCCTTGGCCTCATTCACCCAGCTGCGAATGACTTTCACATTCTCGGCGCGCACCTGCGGGGGCGCATCATCCTGGACATTACGCGGCCGCACATCGTAGAAGCCGCCATCTTTCTTAATGAAGTCAGCGTGTCGTTGCAGAATTTCCAGTTCCTGGTCGTTGTCAGCTTTGCGCTGCGGGCCGTGCCCCGTAATGATGACTAGTTCATTCGCGGGGTCCTTGCTCAGTGCCTTGGCGTGATCGCGCAATATTTCTCCGGACAGGGGGTGAGGGATGGGCCCGGGTGCCCAGATCAGTTCGGCGTCGGTTTCAATTCGGTCTACGCCTGTATAGGCGAACTCTTCCCGGAAGTTCAGCGCGTATTCCCACTGCCTGACCATGCCGGAGTTCAATGCAGTGGTGGCGGGAAACAACACGATCTTCTTCGCGCCCTGCGAAGTTATCTGATCGATGACGGTTTGGAGGTGGTCAGACTCGAGGATACTCAGCCCAAAACCGTAGCCGGTTGGATAAACATCCGCGATCGACTTGAAGGCCGCGCGAAACTCGGCATACCCCTCGCCGTGGAATCCGTGCGCCAGAACGAGCACGCCTATCTCATTGCTGACCGACTCCTCGCTGACCATGCCCTCTTCGTTCTTGAGGATGGAAACGAGTCTGGTCAGTTCTTCGTCATCCATCTGGCTGAAAGCCGGATTGTTGTTGCGCAGAACTCTCATCTGCTCGTCTGAAATCTCAATCAGATCAATCACGCGACCCGGAGTGTTGTGAGCCCCAGAGTAGGCAGTTGATGGAGCGAGAAGCGCAGTGGTCAGCGCAGCGGCAGCGATCAAGTTCAGTGTCGAGTGTTTGAATAAGGGCATGATGCAGGGCTCCCAATGCGAATGATGTTGCTCTGGGCGGAATACCAGAAAGCAGGCAATCAGTGCTGAAGTCTACCGCCCGGCTATGTCGACCGCGACACGGGTGGTGGAGTTCGACCGTTCGTCCGTGCGGACTCACGGCCGGCCGCTAGCTATGCTTGAGCAGGCGTTCCTTCTGCCGCTGCCAATCCCGGTCTTTCTGCGTCGCACGCTTGTCATGCTGTTTCTTTCCCTTGGCCAATCCAACGGCCAGCTTGGCGCGGCCTCGCGCCCAGTAGAGTCTCAGGGGAACCAGGGCGTAGCCTTTGCGTTCAACCGCACCAATGAGGCGGTCTAACTCCCGGCGATGCAGCAGAAGTTTTCGGGTTCGCGTGGGATCAGTGCGCACATGCGTTGAGGCGCTGTTCAGCGGCGTGAAATGTGCGCCCAGTAGCCAGGCCTCGGCGTCCTTAACCACCACGTAGCTCTCCGCCAGGTTGGCCCGGCCGGCGCGCAGGCTTTTCACCTCCCAGCCCTCTAGCGCGAGTCCGGCCTCAAGATCTTCTTCAATAAAGTAGTCGTGCCGGGCCTTGCGGTTTTCGGCAATCGTGCTGCTCGCGGACTTGGATGTTTGTTTACCTGAGGCCATGGATGGAACGCCGAACTCAATCTTGTAAAGCGATCAGCCAGACGCATTGTTGTTGCGTAGGGGTGATTCGTTCACAATCCTGCCAACTTTCCAGGCCCGCGAAAAGCTGATGGCTCAAGCAAACGCGTCCGTAGACCGGCGGCAGTCCGTGCACGGCCAGTGGTCTTCGCGGCTGGTTTTCATTCTCGCGGTGGCTGGCTCAGCCGTGGGTCTCGGCAATATCTGGAAGTTTCCTTACGTCGCTGGCCAGAATGGCGGCGGTGCCTTCGTGCTGGTCTATTTGCTCTGTGTCTTTGGCGTAGGCCTGCCAATCATGATTGCTGAGATCCTGCTGGGCAGGCGCGGACGTCGCAATCCACTCTCCACGATGCGCATTCTTGGCAGGGAGGAGTCCGGCAGCACCCGCTGGCAGTGGGTTGGCCTGATGGGCATGGTCTGCGGGTTCTTGATTCTGTCGTTCTACAGCGTCATCGCCGGCTGGACTCTGCACTATTTTCTTCTGGCAGTTGGCGACAGCTTTGCCGGAGCCGATGCTGATCAGATCGGCCAGTTGTTCGACGGACTGGTCGGCAGCGTATCTAGTCAGGCTTTATGGCACAGCGTGTTTATGGCGGTGACCACGCTGGTTGTTGCCCGTGGCTTGAAAGGCGGGCTTGAGCAGGCCGTGCGGATCATGGTGCCTGCGCTGGTCGCGATCATGCTTGGGCTCCTGGTCTACTCAATCACCTCCGGCGATTTCGCGCGCGGCGTCACGTTCCTGTTCCGTCCGGATTTCTCGGCCCTGACGGCGAACGGGGTCTTGGCGGCGCTGGGTCAGGCGTTCTTTTCCCTGAGCGTTGGTATGGGTGCCGTCATGGCGTATGGCGCGTATCTGCCGCAGCAGGAATCGATTGTGCAAACGTCCTTCGCTGTGGTGTCTGCGGACACCGCCGTGGCGCTGCTGGCCGGGCTCGTTATTTTTCCGATCGTGTTCGCGAACGGTCTGGATCCTGCGGAGGGTGCCGGCCTCGTCTTCCAGACTTTGCCGCTGGCGTTGGATCAGATGCCAGGCGGCACCGTGGTCGGCGCGATGTTCTTCCTGTTGCTGGCTTTCGCCGGCCTGACGTCCTCGATCAGCCTCATGGAGCCCGTGGTGGCCTGGCTCATTGAGGCCCGCGACATGAGCCGCGCCGGCGCGGGCGTGCTCTGCGGAACAGCCGTCTGGCTGCTTGGCTTCCTGACGTTGCTGTCGTTCAACGTCGCTGCGGATTGGAAGTTTCTGCGTGGCACATGGTTCGACAACATCGACTACCTGACGTCCAATATATTGCTGCCAGCGGGCGGCTTCTGTATCACCGTTTTTGCGGGTTGGGTGATGAGCCGCGAGTCCAGCGCTGAGGAAATCGGTTTTTCGTCCGGCTGGGTGTATACGGTATGGCGAATGTTGGCGCGTTACGTCGCACCTATCGCTGTACTGCTGGTGTTTCTAAACGCAATTGGTGTGTTCGCGGATGGCAGTCCATGAGATCAAGCGCAGCGCGATCGTGCCGTTCAGTCCCGCGCAAATGTTCGACCTGGTTGCTGATGTTGCCAGCTACCCGGCGTTTGTGCCGTGGTGCACGGGGGCTGAGCTGATTGAGAGTGAGCAAGATCTGGTCGTTGGTCGACTGGGCATGTCGCAAGGACCATTGGTTGCCGACGTCACGACGCGAAACGAGCACGATCGTCCGCACGCCATCACGATGTTGCTGGTTGATGGTCCGTTCCGCGAACTGACCGGGCAATGGCGCTTCGATGCTGTCGGGGAGGGCGGTTGCGAGGTGTCACTTGAGCTGGCCTTTCAGTTCACATCGCCGCTAAAGGACTGGCTGCTCAGTGCAGTATTCGAAGAGGCCTGCGCCCGCATGATCGCCGCTTTCGTCGAGCGCGCCGAGGCGCTCTACGGATAACCGAGATGGGAGGCGAGCGCATGCACGTTCAGGTTGCCGCTGGCGACGCGCAGCGTCAGCGCGTTCTCAATCTGGAGGTGCGCAGAGGGACAACCGCGCGCGGTGCGATCAACAAGAGCGCCCTGGCGGCGCTGTTCCCGGAGATGAATATCGCGGCGATGCCACTGGCAATCTTCGCTTCCCCGGTTGATGACGATCATGAGCTCGCCGCCGGGGACCGGGTTGAAGTGCTGAGGCCGCTGCGGGAAGACCCCCGCGAGCGCCGCCGGCAACTGGCAGCCGAGGGGCGAACGATGGGTTCTCAAGCTGTGTCAGGAAAAAAGCCGTGAGACGGGGGCAGGCACCAATCGGTGCGGAGCGGCCGGGCAGAAAGCTGTGGCGCAGATTCGGGGCAGAACCCGATCTACTCTGGCACTTCCGAATCTAGGTAGGTTGGACAGGTACGTCGCGCCGAACTTCACTGACGCGATCACCGTCAAAAACCACGATCAGCCAGCGTCGATCCGCCCGGCGGCTGCGGCCTTGCCGGTAGTAGTAAATGTAGTCCCAGCGATCATGATTGAAAGCATCTTCCACCACGGGGCTGCCGAGAAGGAAGCGTACCTGGCTGCGTGTCATGCCGGGCTTCACCGATTCAATCTCCTCAGTTTCCAGCAGATTGCCCTGTTGGACATCAACCCTGTACACGCAGCCGGTAAGCAGCGTGAGCAGCATTAACGAACCAATCGCTAGCGCCTTGATGATTGGCGGTTTGCGGTACGGGCGTGTCGGGCTGGACATACTGGTGGATCCATCAACGGTGGAGGATAATCCGGAGCGGATGATACCCGAAGCCCAGTCGAGGAGGTCGGTTTGTCCGGTCAGGATCTGAAGCAAGCGGGCCTGCGCGCCACGGGTCCGCGCCTGAAGATCATGAAGCTCCTCGAGGGCCGTGATCAATCACACCCTAGTGCGGAAGATATCTACCGGAGTCTGTTGGACCAGGGTGAGGAAATCGGGTTGGCGACCGTTTATCGCGTGCTCGCTCAGTTCGAAGAGGCCGGCCTCGTCACGCGGCATAACTTTGAAGGCGGTCACTCTGTCTTCGAGCTGGAGAGCGGCGGCCACCACGATCACATGGTTTGTCTTGATACCGGCAAAGTGACCGAGTTCGTCAGCGATGACATTGAGCGCCTGCAGCGCGAGGTGGCCGAGGAGCACGGTTACGACCTGGTTGATCACCGCCTCGTTCTCTACGTGCGCCGCAACGGCTCCGGTTAGGCGGTTAGCGCGCGCTCGCCGGTCTCGCGTTTCGACCTGGCCAGCTTGAGCATCTCGCGCGCGTGGGCGCGCGTCTTGGCGGTGATTTCAACGCCACCCAGCATCCGCGCAATCTCTTCAACCCGCTCATCCGGCTGAAGCTCGGTAACGGTGGTACGGGTAGACCTGCCGTCCGTAACTTTGCTCACGCGCAAGTGCGTGTGCGCATGACTGGCAACCTGGGGCAGGTGAGTGACGCACAAGACCTGCGCCTGTGTGCTGAGCTGGCGCAACTGTTCGCCCACGATTTCGGCCACGCCGCCGCCGACCCCGGCATCAACCTCATCGAAAATGCGCGTGCCGATAGACTCGCCCCCCAGAGCAACCACCTGCAGCGCCAGGCTGATACGCGACAGCTCACCGCCCGAGGCGACGCGCGCGAGAGCGCCTGCTGCCTGGCCTGGATTAGCCGCTACCTGATATTCAACTTCATCCGCTCCGTACGCGTGGATGCTTTCTCCGGCAGGCGTCTGTATCCCCACTGAGAACTGGCCGCCGCTCATGCCGAGCCGCGCCATGTTGCTGGTCACCTTCTCCGCGAGCTGCTTGGCCGCAGCCCGGCGTCTGGTGGTGAGCTCCCCGGCCAGTTCCTGCAGGTAAGTCAACGCCCGTGCTGCGGTTTCGGCAGATACTTCGAGCCGGTCCTTACGGCCTTCCAGGTCGTTGAGTTCAGCCGCCAGCCGCGCTTGTCTGTCGACAAGTTCCTCCGGCTCGCACTGATGTTTGCGGGCGAGCTGACGGGTGTCGGCTACTCGCTGTTCGATCCGCTCAAGCTCCGCGGGATCATGTGCGTTGTCATCCAGGCGGCTGCGTAGCGTGTCGGTTGCCTCGCCAATCAGCGTCTCTGCTTCGGACAAAAGCGCTAAAGCCGGCGTGATCCCAGAGTCCAGCGACGCGGTTGCCTCCAGTTCCCCGCGCGTGTGGCCAAGCTGTCCCTGCACCGACTCCTCCGCTTCATACAGCCGCTGCACGGCGCTGTGCAAACTGGATTGAATCTGCGCGCTGTGACTTAGCCGCTGTACTGTTTGCTCGAGCTCGGCGAATTCTCCGGCACGCAAATCGAGGCGTTGGAGCTCGGCAAGCTGAAAACCCAACAGCTCCTGACGTGCACTGGCCTCGTCGCCTGCCGCCGCCAATGCCCGATGGGCTTCCTCGGCGCGCGACCATTCGGCATGTGCTGTGGCGACCTGTTTGGTCAACGCGATCTGTCCCCCGAACTGATCCAGAATTTCGCGCTGGCGCGCACGGTGGCGCAGCGATTGGTGGGCCTGCTGGCCACAGATGTCGAGTAGTTGCTCACCGGCCTGCTGCAGACTCTGCATGGTGACGGGTTGGCCATTGATGTATCCACGTGAGCGGCCTTCCCGCGTCACGACCCGGCGGACCAGGCATTCATCTTCTGCGTCCAGGTCGCGGTCGCAAAGCCAAGCCCGCAGCGCCTGATCAGTCTCGGTGAGCATGAATGTGGCGCTGATCTCGCAACGCTCGGCACCGTTACGCACTGCTTTGCTATCGGCGCGAGCGCCGAGCGCAAGCGCAAGCGCGTCAACCAGAATCGACTTGCCCGCACCCGTTTCTCCGGTCAGCACTGTGAGGCCCTGCCGAAACTCCAGCTCGGCGGCGTCGATCACCGCCAGGTTACGCACATGCAGCTGCGAGAGCATGACTGCTAGTCCGTTTCCGGTCCGTTGCGGCTGTTTCGTCCCCAATGCAGCTTGCCGCGCAAAACTTCGTAGAAGTCGTGCCCGGGCGGATGAACCAGCGTCAGGCGACGCGTGCTTGCGTGCACGGATAATGAGCCACCCGCGCTTAGGTCACCGATGACATTGCCATCGCAACAGACCGCGGCCTGGTCCTCATCCTGTTTGCGCAGCTTGATCTCCATGGCGCTTGCGCCGGGTACGACAATTGGCCGGTCGCTTAGAGTGTGGGGGCAAATTGGTGCCAGCACGATTGCATCCAGCGTTGGCGTCAAGATAGGTCCGCCACAACTCAGCGCATAGGCCGTGGATCCGGTCGGTGTTGCCACAATGAGTCCGTCGCCGGCGTGTGTGTTGACGTACTTGCCATCCACAAAGGTCTGAAATTCAAACATGCGGCCGCTGTCGAGTCGCTTGACCACAACGTCATTGAGGGCTAGTCCGGTTTGCGCTGCCACACCAGGCGCCGTCACTTCCGCCGCCAGCAGCATCCGTTCCTCGCGAGCGTAATCGCCAGCCAGCACATGATCGACTGCGGCCAGCATTGCGTCTGGCGTGATGTCTGCAAGGAAGCCTAAACGCCCTCGGTTGATACCCAGCAGCGGCACCGCTGCTGCCGCGGCCAGCTGAGCCGCCTTAAGCATGGTGCCGTCGCCACCGACAGCCACCAGCAGGTCGGTGGTTTGCGGTAGCGCGGACTCGGCGAATCTGCGGTCCGTCGCAATATCAGTCCCCGGATACTCCGCGCTAACCTGCCAGGCGACGTCGCGCGCAGACAGATGCGCCTGGATAGTGCTGACAGACTCCGTGACGCGTGGATCACGCCAGTTGCCCGTCAAGGCGATCGACTCGAATCGGCTTTCCATAACTTCGCAGGATCCGTAGGCCTGATGAGCCTCGGCCCGGCGGGCCATGGCTGGTGGACCAACAGTAACGCTGCTGCGTTGACGGCGGCAAGACCTAAAGAGAGGCCGATCTTGACCGGTAATCAGGCCATTGCTAGCGTACTTTCGCCCCAGAGATACCGACCACCGGCGCATGGCCACAGACAACGACAGCGGACAGCCTTCGGAACGCGCCCGGGAAATTCTTCGCGCTCTCATTCAGCACTATGCGCTGGACGGTCAGCCCGTCGGCTCGCGTACTCTGTCGCGTAACACCAATCTGGCGCTCAGCCCCGCAACCATTCGCAACGTGATGGCGGATCTTGAGGACCTGGGGTTCATCGCCGCGCCGCACACTTCGGCCGGGCGAGTGCCGACGGTGAAGGGCTACCGGTTTTTTGTCGACAGCCTCGTCAAGCTAAAGCCTCCGGGCGGGCGCGACCTCAAGTTGCTGCAGCATCAGCTTGAAGAAGAGGGCAACACCGACGCGAAAGTATTGGCTGCAACGGCGTCGGAAGCCCTGTCGTCGCTTACGAGTATGGCCGGTGTAGTGACTGTTCCCCGGGCAGCGCATGCCCAGTTCCGTCAGGTCGAGTTTTTGCCGCTGTCGGACCAGCGCGTGCTGGCGATTCTCGTGATCAACGATGCCGAGGTGCAGAACCGCATTTTGCATGTCGAACGCGATTACTCTGTCGAAGAATTGCGGCGGGCAGCGAACTACCTGAATGAAGAGTTCGCCGGCCATGATCTGCGCCGTGTTCGCCAGGCTGTCGTCGGCCGGTTAAGCGACACTCGCCAGTCCATGAATGAACTCATGATCGACACCGTGAGAATCGCTGAGAAGGCCTTGGAACCGGACGTGGCGCGGACTGAATTTGTGTTGTCTGGCGAGACCAAGCTGATGGACTTTCAGGAGCTGTCGGACATCGAGACGCTGCGCCACTTGTTCGACGTCTTCAATCAGCAGCGCGATCTGCTGTATCTGCTGGATCGCAGTATCGCGGCCAACGGCGTGCAGATTTTTATCGGCGAAGAATCCGGCTATGAGGTGATGGACGGCGTCAGCCTCGTGTCTGCACCGTACCGCGTCGATAATGAGGTTGTTGGCGTGCTTGGCGTGATCGGACCGACGCGCATGGCCTACGAGCGGGTTATTCCAATTGTGGATATCACGGCCCGGCTTGTCGGCGCGGCCTTGAATTCCCAGGAATAGCCCCCATTTACCCGCCCATAGGCGCCGCCCGGCGCTGATGGCTATTGCCAGAACCATACATTGTCTGGGGCAAGCTGGATTGTTGGAGTTTTTGTATGAGTAACTCGTCGGCGGAACGCGAGTCAGTACCTGAGAAGCCGGAAGACGCCCCTGTAGATGAGCCCCAGGCAGATGCATCGGGAGAGCCAGCCGGCCCGGAGACCGATGGCGCCCCGGGTGCTGAATCGAGCGATGCGGCAGAGCTCACTGCGGCGAGAGCTGCGCTGGAGGAGCAGCGCGAACTGCACCTGCGTGCAGTTGCCGAGATCGACAACCTGCGCAAGCGCAGCGCTCGTGAGATTGACAACGCCAGACGTTTTGCGATCGAGCGTTTCGCCAGCGAGCTCCTCGCTGTGATTGACAGTCTGGAAATGGGTCTTGCGTCAGGGGCATCCGCCGAGGCGCTGCTCGAGGGCTCCGAGGCTACCCTGCGGCTGCTGACTTCGAGTCTGGAGAAAGCGGGTGTCGAGGTTGTCGATCCGGAAGGCCAGAACTTCGACCCGGAATTGCATGAAGCCATGACGATGCAGCCTTCAGAGACCGCAGAGCCCGGCTCTGTGCTCACGGTGATCCAAAAAGGCTATACGCTCAACGGGCGTTTGCTGCGGCCGGCCCGCGTTGTGGTGGCCGCCGAGCCGCCTCCGCCCAGCGATGCCGACGAGTCTGACTCGACCGATTCTTAAGAAACGCTTGAAAGCATCGATTTCCACCCAATATATGACCTATCAGCGGCCAGCATGAGGCTGCTCAACGCCTGCGGAGAGAAGTAATGGGACGAGTGATTGGCATTGATCTGGGCACCACGAATTCGTGTGTAGCCGTCATGGAAGGTGACAAGGCCAAGGTCATCGAGAACAGCGAGGGCGATCGCACGACGCCATCGATCGTGGCATTCACTAAGGACGGCGAAGTCCTTACCGGGCAACCGGCCAAGCGCCAGGCAGTTACCAACCCCGCGAACACGCTGTTCGCTGTCAAGCGATTGATCGGCCGACGCTTCGACGATGCGGTTGTTAAGCGCGACATGGACATGGTCCCTTACAACATCGTGAAAGCCGACAACGGCGATGCCTGGGTCGAAGTGAACGGCAACAAGATGGCGCCCCCTGAGGTCTCCGCGCGCGTCCTGCAAAAGATGAAGAAGACAGCCGAGGATTATCTCGGCGAGCCCGTGACCGAGGCCGTGATTACGGTGCCGGCTTACTTCAATGATTCGCAGCGCCAGGCAACCAAGGACGCTGGCAAGATCGCCGGCCTTGAAGTAAAGCGCATTATTAACGAGCCAACCGCGGCGGCGCTGGCTTACGGCATGGATAAGCAACGTGGCGACCGCAAGATCGCTGTGTACGATCTCGGTGGCGGTACGTTCGATATCTCGATCATCGAGATCGCCGAGATTGACGGCGAGCATCAGTTTGAAGTGCTGGCGACCAATGGCGATACCTTCCTGGGCGGTGAAGATTTCGACCTGCGGATCATTCAGTACCTGGCTGATGAGTTTGAGAAGGAAAGCGGTGTAGATATCCGCAAGGATCCGCTGGCCATGCAGCGCCTTAAGGAAGCCGGCGAGAAAGCCAAGATCGAACTGTCGTCACAGCAGCAAACCGAAGTAAATCTTCCGTACATTACGGCTGATCAGTCGGGGCCCAAGCATCTCAACATCAAGCTGACGCGCGCCAAGCTCGAGTCATTGGTCGAAGAGCTGGTGTCCCGTACCCTCGCGCCCTGCAAGACCGCACTGAAAGACGCCGGGCTGCAGGTGGGTGAAGTTGATGACGTTATCCTGGTCGGCGGCCAGACGCGTATGCCGAAGGTCGGCGAGGAAGTGCAGGCCTTCTTCGGCAAAGAGCCGCGGCGTGATGTGAATCCTGATGAGGCGGTTGCTATTGGCGCGGCCATTCAGGCGGGCGTGCTGTCCGGCGATGTCAAAGATGTACTGCTGCTCGATGTGACGCCGCTGTCGCTCGGCATCGAAACCCTCGGTGGCGTGATGACGCGCCTGATCGACAAGAACACTACGATCCCGACAAAAGCGAACCAAACGTTTTCCACGGCAGACGACAATCAGACGGCAGTCACCATTCACGTGCTGCAGGGTGAGCGCGAGCGGGCGCCGGACAACAAGTCGCTGGGACGCTTCGACTTGACCGATATTCCGCCCGCACCGCGCGGTATGCCGCAGATCGAGGTGGCTTTCGACATTGATGCCAACGGTATCCTGAACGTGTCGGCCAAGGATAAGGCCACGGGCAAGGAGCAGAAAATCGTTATCAAGGCGTCCAGCGGGCTGTCGGATGACGAAATTCAGCGGATGGTGAACGATGCCGAAACGCACGCCGAGGAAGACCGCAAGTTCCGCGAACTGGTGGATACCCGTAACCAGGCGGATGCATTGATTCACGGCACCGAAAAGTCGTTAAGCGATCTCGGCGAGAAAGTAACTCCCGAGGAGCGCTCGCAGGTAGAGGCGGCATTGAACGATCTTAAGGATGCGTTGAAGGGCGATGACAAGGCTGCCATCGAGGCGAAGTCTGAGGCGCTGGCTCAGGCCTCGGCCGGGCTCGCACAAAAGGCCTACGAGCAGGCGCAGAGCGAGGCCGGCGAGTCGGCTGGCAGCGATACCCAGTCAGATGCCGGCGGCGGCGACGATGGCGTTGTCGATGCGGAGTTTGAGGAAGTGCGCGAGGACGAACGCAAGTCCGGCAGTTAAGTTGCCTCGCACGGACGGAGACGCATCACGGTCCCGGCGCTTGCGCCGGGACCGTTGTATAGGCGGCAGATAACTTTATGGCCAAACGAGACTACTACGAGGTGCTTGGGCTGGAGCGGGGCGCGGATGACGCTGCCCTGAAGAAAGCCTATCGGCGCCTGGCCATGAAGTACCACCCCGATCGCAACCCGGACGATGCGCAGGCCCAGGAGCGCTTCACGGAAGCCAAGGAGGCCTACGAGGTCTTGACCGATCCGCAGAAGCGGGCGGCCTACGATCAATATGGTCACGCAGGTGTGGAGGCAGCCGGCGGCATGGGCGGTGGCTTCAACCCCGGTGACGCGTTTGGCGATGTCTTTGGGGATGTCTTTGGCGACATCTTTGGTGGCGGCCGCGGCCGCGGGCGTACGAACGTCTATCGAGGTGCTGATCTACGGTACGACCTGGAACTTGATCTCGAGCAGGCGGTGTTCGGCGACACCGTGAATGTCAATATCCCCACCCTCAACGCATGTCAGACCTGCGAAGGCTCCGGCGCGAAGCCGGGCACTGACGTTAAGGATTGCACGACCTGCGGTGGCGCCGGCCAGGTGCGCCGACAGCAGGGGTTTTTCTCGATTCAGCAAACCTGTCCCAACTGTCGTGGCGCCGGCAAGGTGGTTGAAACGCCGTGCTTGAGCTGCGGAGGGCGTGGCCGCATTCAGGAAGATAAAACGCTGGCGGTTAAGGTACCGCCGGGCGTCGACAACGGCGATCGCATCCGCCTTAGCGGCGAAGGCGAGGCCGGCCAGAACGGTGGTCCGCCCGGTGACCTGTATGTCGATCTCGCTGTGCGTCCACATCGACTATTCACGCGCGAAGGGCCTAACCTTGCCTGCAGTGTGCCAATCGCCTTTAGCACTGCCGCCCTGGGCGGTTCCGTGACCGTGCCGACACTGGATGGAGAGGTCACTGTTAAGGTACCGGGGGAGACGCAGTCCGGACGTGTCTTTCGTCTGCGCGGTAAGGGGGTCAAGCCGGTGCGTGGGGGTGGCACGGGAGACTTGTACTGCACCGTAGAGGTAGAAACGCCGGTCAACCTGACCAGCGAGCAAAAAGAGTTGCTGCAGAAGTTCAATGACTCCCTGATGGCAAAAGGTGATCGGCACCGGCCTCGTTCACAGTCCTGGACTGACAACGTGCGAGAGTTTTTCGAGAAAATCAGTTCCTAGTCGCGGGATAGGAGAGGAGCCATGTTGCGCGTTGCAATTTTCGGTGCCAGCGGCCGCATGGGTCGGACGTTGCTACAGCAGATTGACGCCAGCGATGATTTGACGCTGGCGGGGGCCGCGACTGAACCGAACGATCCCAGGCTGGGCGAGGACGCCGGCACGCTGTCCGGATTGCCTTCGTTGCGAATTGCGCTGACCGATGATCCTTCAGCCGCGGTCGCCGACTGCGATGTCGCAATCGATTTCACGCTGCCGGCAGCCACAGCGGGCAACGTCGATGCCTGTCTGGCGGCAAAGGTGCCGATGGTGATCGGCACAACCGGCCTGGATGAAGTGGGGGAAGCCGCCTTAACGGCGGCCGCAAAGAAGATTCCGCTGGTCTATGGACGCAACATGAGTGTTGGGGTCAATCTGGTGACCGAGCTGGTCCGGGTGGCGGCAGATAAGCTGGGCACCGACTACGATATTGAGATAACCGATGTACACCATCGCGACAAGGTAGACGCGCCTTCCGGCACGGCTCTGCAGCTGGGCGAGGCGGCCGCGACGGGCCGTGGTGTCGCCCTCGGTGATGTGGCGGTTTACGCACGCCACGGGCGCACAGGCGCCCGGGATGCGGGCGCCATTGGTTTCGTCGCCCTGCGGGCCGGGGGGGTTGTGGGTGATCACGACGTCCTGTTCGCGAGCAGTGAGGAGATTGTCACGCTTGGGCACCGCGCTACGGACCGCGCGGTCTTCGCACGGGGCGCTCTGCGCGCGGCGCGCTGGGTCGCGGAGCAGCCCCCAGGGCGCTACTCGATGCGTGACGTACTAGGCTTCGCGGCCTGAGCGCTTGCGTGGTCGCCGCGCTGGCTTACAATAGCGCGGGTCCCATTGGTCTTTCAGTCGTTCAGGGCGGGAGGGATCCCTTCGCGGAGCCTCCCGTTTGTCGTGCCCATGTATCTGAATTTCGAGAGCGTTAATTGATGAGTGAGCCGGCGATACTGGCGCTGGAGGACGGCACCGTGCTGTCCGGTATCTCAGTCGGTGCCTCGGGCCGGACCATCGGCGAAGTTGTCTTTAATACGGCGATGACGGGGTATCAGGAAATTCTCACTGACCCTTCTTATTGCCGCCAGATCGTAACCTTGACTTACCCGCACGTGGGCAACACGGGCACGAACAGCTTTGATAATGAAAGCCAGCAGGTTTATGCATCGGGTTTGGTAATCCGGGATCTGCCGCTGTTGACGAGTAGCTGGCGCGAGGAGCTGTCCCTGCCTGAGTTCCTGCGCCGGGCAAATACCGTGGCGATCGCAGAATTGGATACGCGAAAGCTCACGCGCATTCTGCGCGATAAAGGCGCACTGGCCGGCTGCATCATGACCGGCGAGGTGGATCAGGGAGCGGCGGTTGCGCATGCGCGACGCTTCCCCGGTCTGGCGGGGATGGACCTGGCTCGCGTGGTAACAACTGAGGGCGCCTACCAGTGGAGTATGGGCTCTGACTGGCCGGCGGTGAACGGGATGCCGCGCAAGCGCGTGAACTCGCTCAGCGTCGTGGTTTACGACTTCGGCATTAAGCGCAATATTCTTCGTCTGTTGGTCGACCAGAACTGTCAGCTCATCGTCGTGCCCGCCAGCACGCCGGCCGCCGATGTCCTGGATATGGCACCCGATGGCGTCTTCTTGTCGAACGGACCGGGTGATCCGGAACCCTGCGACTACGCGATTGAAGCGATTCGTGAAATCCTCGCAGCGGGCCTGCCGACTTTCGGTATCTGCCTTGGCCATCAGCTGCTTGCGCTGGCCAGCGGCGCCAAGACAAAGAAGATGAAGTTTGGCCACCACGGTGCCAATCACCCAGTGCAGGACCTCGACACCGGCAGGGTGGCAATCACCAGCCAGAACCATGGCTTCGCGGTGGACGAGGAAAGCCTGCCCGAGAATCTTCGGCCAACGCACCGATCCCTATTTGATAATTCGCTTCAGGGAATTGAGCGAACTGATTGTTCTGCCTTTGGTTTTCAGGGTCACCCGGAGGCCAGTCCGGGGCCCCACGACGTGCGGTTGATGTTCGGCCGCTTTACCGCAGCGATGCGGCAGCGGCGGGAGAACAAATCGCCCGCGGCACCGCCCTCGGCCCAGGCGAGTGGCTAAAGCCCCGAGCAAACGAGCATTGATCGGAGGTTCTCTTCGTGCCTAAACGCACTGACATAAAAAGTATTCTGATCATCGGGGCCGGCCCTATCGTGATCGGCCAGGCCTGCGAATTCGATTACTCCGGCGCGCAGGCCTGCAAGGCGCTAAAGGCAGAGGGTTATCGCGTCATTCTGGTCAACTCTAATCCGGCGACCATCATGACGGACCCGGAGATGGCCGACGCCACCTACATTGAGCCGGTGAACTGGCAGGCGGTGGCAAAAATTATCGCCAGCGAGCAGCCCGATGCGCTGCTGCCGACCATGGGCGGCCAGACAGGCCTCAATTGCGCGCTCGACCTCGTGCGCGAGGGCGTGCTGAAAGACCATAACGTGGAGTTGATTGGGGCTTCGCGCGATGCGATCGATACCGCCGAGGATCGTGATTTATTCCGCAAGGCCATGGCCGACATCGGGCTGGAGTGCCCCCGGGCGGAGATCGCCCACACGATGGAAGAGGCGCTGGCTGCTCAACAGCTAATCGGTTTCCCAACCATCATCAGGCCGTCTTTCACCATGGGCGGTAGTGGTGGCGGCATTGCCTACAACCTGGATGAGTTCGAGGAAATTGTGGCCCGCGGCCTCGATCTGTCACCGACGACGGAGGTGCTGCTGGAAGAGTCGGTGATCGGCTGGAAAGAGTTCGAGATGGAGGTTGTGCGTGACAACAAGGACAACTGCATCATCGTCTGTGCCATCGAGAATGTTGACGCCATGGGCGTACACACCGGTGACTCAATTACCGTCGCACCGACCCAAACACTAACCGACAAGGAGTATCAGCTCCTGCGCAATGCATCGATCGCGGTGCTCCGCCGGATCGGGGTGGATACCGGCGGTTCTAACGTGCAGTTTGCGCTGAACCCAGCGGATGGCCGTTTGCTGGTCATTGAAATGAATCCGCGTGTGTCCCGTTCCTCGGCACTGGCCTCCAAAGCCACCGGCTTTCCTATTGCCAAGGTCGCAGCCCAGCTCGCCGTCGGTTACACGCTGGATGAGCTGCGCAACGACATCACGGGTGGCGCCACACCGGCATCGTTTGAGCCGGCGATCGATTATGTGGTGACGAAGATTCCGCGGTTTACGTTTGAGAAGTTTCCAGGGGCCAACGATCGCTTAACGACGCAGATGAAATCGGTCGGCGAAGTGATGGCCATTGGCCGCACGTTTCAGGAATCGCTGCAGAAAGCACTCCGCGGCCTCGAAACCGGCATCGACGGCCTCAGCGAACGGTTGCCGGCGATGCCCAGCGAAGATCAGCTCGAAGAACTGGCCCAGGAGCTGCGCTTGCCCCGGGCGGAACGCCTGTTGTACGTCGCCGATGCGTTTCGGCACGGCTGGACACTGGAGCGGGTGGCTGAGCTGAGCGGCATCGATCCGTGGTTCCTGGCCCAGATCGAAGATCTCATTCAGCGCGAGCAGCAGGTGCGTAGCGAAGGACTGGCGGCACTGCAGCCTGACAGCCTGCGGACGCTCAAGCGCAAAGGCTTCTCGGACAGCCGCCTCGCCAAGCTGCTGCGGACAGATGAAAAGGTAGTCCGCGAGCACCGTCAGGAGGCGGGCCTGCGCCCCGTCTTTAAACGTGTCGATACTTGTTCCGCCGAATTCGCGACGACCACGGCCTACATGTACTCCACCTACGAGGAGGAGTGCGAGTCTGAGCCATCGAACGCTGAGAAGGTCATGATCCTGGGCGGTGGTCCCAATCGGATCGGGCAGGGCATTGAGTTTGACTATTGCTGCGTGCACGCCGCGCTGGCGCTGCGCGAGGCAGGTTACGAAACCATCATGGTGAACTGTAATCCGGAGACGGTCTCAACGGATTTTGATACTTCAGATCGCCTGTACTTCGAGCCGCTGACGTTTGAGGACGTGATGTCGGTAATCGAAGTGGAGAAGCCTGTAGGCGTGATTGTTCAGTATGGCGGGCAGACGCCGCTCAAGCTGGCGCGCGCATTGGAGCGCGCGGGCGCGCCCATCGTCGGCACATCACCTGACTCTATCGATCTGGCGGAAGACCGCGAGCGTTTTCAGCAGCTACTCAAACGGGCGAACCTCAAGCAGCCGCCCAACTGCACGGTCCGCTCAGTTGAGGAAGCCAGCCAGATGAGCGGGGAGGTCGGTTTTCCCCTGGTAGTGCGGCCTTCTTACGTGCTGGGTGGTCGTGCCATGGAGGTTGTGCACAACGAGGATGACTTGGCAGCCTACATGCGCGATGCCGTGCAGGTATCCAACGACAGTCCCGTGCTGCTGGACCGTTTTCTGGACCAGGCCGTTGAAGTTGATGTCGACTGCGTTTCCGACGGACACCAGGTGGTTGTGGGCGGCATCATGGAGCATGTCGAACAGGCGGGAGTGCATTCCGGCGACTCGGCTTGCTCGCTGCCGCCGGCCACGCTGACTGAAGAAGTTCAGGCTGAACTCGCTCGTCAGGTCATCACGATGGCACGCGCGCTCGACGTTAAAGGCCTCATGAACACGCAGTTCGCCATACAGAACGGCATCATTTATGTGCTGGAGGTCAATCCACGCGCGTCACGGACGGTGCCTTTTGTTTCTAAAGCCACCGGTGTGCCGCTCGCGAAAGTCGGCGCGCTGGCGATGATGGGGCGCACCCTGGAGGAGCAGGGCATTAGCCCGCGCAAGGCGCCGGCTTACTACTCCGTTAAAGCCTGCGTGTTCCCGTTCAACAAATTTCCTACTTCTGATCCCATCTTGGGACCCGAGATGAAGTCCACGGGCGAAGTCATGGGCACTGGACGCTCGTTCGCCGAGGCTTATGCCAAGGCGCAGGTGGCCTCAGGTCATCTTCTGCCGCAGCGAGGCACAGCGCTCCTGTCGGTGCGGGACCGCGATAAGTCGGGCGCAGTACAGTTGGCCCGTGTCCTTGAGCAGCGCGGCTTCGATCTGGTGGCCACCAGCGGCACTGCCGTGGCGCTAGCTGAGCAAGGCGTGCGTTGTCGGCGAGTGAATAAAGTGCGCGAGGGTCGGCCGCATATCGTCGACATGATAAAGAACGGCGAGATTTCCTTTATCGTCAACACCACTGAGGGCAAGCAGGCCATTCGCGAATCGCAGGCGATACGCGCCGCCGCGGTCACCCGTAAAGTGACTTACTACACAACGCTTGCGGCAGCCATGGCGACCAGTATGACGCTGGATCATGCCGATGGCAGCGACGTGATGCGCCTGCAGGATTTGCACGAGGAGGCCGCCGCTTGAGCAAGTTTCCGATTACCGTGCGGGGAGCGGAACAGCTGCGTACCGAGCTCAAACGGCTCAAGACGGAGGATCGCCCGCGGATTGTCAATGCGATAGCTGAGGCGCGCGCGCATGGCGACCTGCGTGAAAACGCGGAGTATCACGCGGCCAAGGAAGAGCAGGGCTTCACAGAGGGTCGCATTAAAGAGATCGAGGCGAAGCTTTCAAATGCAGAGATTATCGATGTGACGCGCCTCGGTGCGACGGGCCGGGTCGTCTTCGGTGCAACTGTCGTCCTGCTGGATGAAGACGGATCCGATGAGGTCACGTACCGTATCGTTGGTGAGGATGAGGCTGATATCAGCGCCGGGCTAATATCAGTGACGTCGCCGATCGCCCGGGCGCTCATTGGCAAAGAGGACGGCGATGAAGTGACCTTCGATGCACCGGGCGGGCGCCAGGCATTCGAGATTGTCGAAGTCCGCTACGTCTGATTCGTCGGAGGCTGACCGGGCAAACTACCGGCTCAGTTTTATCCCGGTTCGGTCTGCCCGCGGCCGGTACAGCACCCCGACATTGCCGATCTGGGTCACGAGCTCAGCATCGCTGCGACTTGCGATAAGCTGCAGCGTGTCACTCCGCCCGTCCCGATCTCCCCCGCGGCAGCGAACTTTAATCAGCTCGTGATGTTCAAGCTGGCTTTGCAACTCCGTGAGCAGCGCCTCGGTTACGCCGGCGCTGCCCACCGTTACACAGGGTTTCAAAGCATGCGCGAGGCCGCGAAGCTGACGTTTTTGCTGGCCACTCAAACTCATGCGCTGCAGTATAACGGCGCCTCGGGTATGCGCCGATATGGCCAAGCGATCCGCTAGCTGGCGCCGCGATCAGCAGAGCGATCCGTATCTGGTGCGAGCGCAGCAGGAGGGCTGGCGGTCGCGCGCCGTTTACAAGCTCGCCGAGATTCATGAGCGGGAACGCCTGTTTCGGCGCGACGCCGTCGTGATTGATCTGGGCTCGGCGCCCGGCGGTTGGAGCCAGTTTGCAGCGCGGCTGGTCGGCCCGACAGGGCAGGTGATCGCGGTCGACCTGCTGCCAATGGATCCGGTGCCGGACGTCTCCTTCATCCAGGGGGACTTCGCGGACGAAACCATCTATTCACAGCTGCTGGAGCTCGCCGGCGAGCGCCGCACGGAGGTTGTAATGTCAGATATGGCCCCCAATATCTCAGGGATACGCTCGGTCGATCAGCCCCGGGCAATGGCTCTCGCGGAGCTGGCCCTGGAGCTGGCGGAGGGTGTTCTGCGGCCTGGCGGCAATCTCGTGGTAAAGCTGTTTCACGGCGCCGGGTTTGATGAGTTTGTGCGGCAGGTGCGCGAGCGTTTTGAGCAGGTGAAAGTCCGTAAACCTGAGGCATCCCGGCCGGAGAGTCGCGAGACCTATCTGGTAGCGAGAACCTATCGGTTGTAGTAGTGTCTCAACGATATGCCCCAGCAGGCCATTTTTAGCAGGTTAAGTCATTGAACGATCTAGTAAAAAACATCATCCTTTGGATCGTCATCGCGATGGTGCTCTTAACGGTGTTCCAGAGCTTTGGCACGCCGGGCAGGCAGCCTGCGGCCTACAACTATTCCGAATTCTTAGGCCTGGTAGAGAATGGCCAGGTTCGTGCCGTGGTTTTCGAGGGCCCGGAGATTTCTGGCGAGCTGGCCACCGGTGAGCGGTTCAAGACTTACAGTCCGGAGACCGACAATACCGCGCTGATCGGCGAACTCACTAAGAGCGGCGTGCAGATCAAGGCGGCGCCGCCGCAAAGCCAGAACTTGCTGGTCAGTCTGTTCATTAACTCGTTCCCGGTGCTGCTGCTGATTGCGGTCTGGGTGTACTTCATGCGCCAGATGCAGGGCGGCGGTTCTGGCCGAGGGGCGATGTCTTTCGGCAAGAGCAAGGCGCGCCTGCTTGGTGAGGACCAGGTCAACGTGACGTTCCAGGACGTCGCTGGTGTTGAAGAAGCCAAAGAAGAGGTCGTGGAGATCGTCGATTTCCTCCGTGATCCATCCAAGTTTCAGCGGCTGGGCGGCAAAATTCCCAAGGGCGTGCTAATGGTGGGCTCCCCCGGCACCGGCAAGACGTTGCTCGCTCGAGCCATTGCCGGTGAGGCCAAGGTGCCGTTCTTCACGATCTCCGGCTCTGACTTCGTCGAGATGTTCGTCGGCGTGGGCGCTTCGCGCGTCCGCGACATGTTTGAGCAGGCGAAGAAGCATGCGCCTTGCATCATCTTTATCGATGAGATTGACGCCGTCGGCCGGCACCGCGGCGCCGGTTTGGGTGGTGGTCATGACGAGCGTGAGCAGACGCTGAATCAGCTCCTGGTGGAAATGGATGGTTTCGAGGGTAACGAAGGCATCATCGTCATCGCCGCGACCAACCGCCCAGACGTCCTGGATCCGGCTCTGCTAAGACCTGGCCGGTTCGATCGCCAGGTTGTTGTGCCGCTGCCGGATGTGCGCGGCCGAGAACAGATCCTTCGCGTGCATATGCGCAAGGTGCCCATCCATGACGATGTTCGCCCGTCGATCATCGCGCGGGGCACACCGGGATTCTCAGGCGCAGATCTGGCAAACCTCGTAAACGAGGCCGCATTGTTTGCCGCGCGAGCCAACCGGCGCACGGTGACAATGGAAGAATTCGAGAAAGCCAAGGACAAGATCATGATGGGCGCGGAGCGCCGCTCAATGGTTATGAGTGAGGATGAGAAAAAACTCACCGCTTATCACGAAGCCGGCCATGCCATCGTGGGCTTGAGCGTTCCCGATCACGATCCTGTCTACAAGGTCACTATCATCCCGCGCGGGCGCGCGCTGGGCGTGACCATGTTTCTGCCGGAGGAAGATCGCTACAGCCACAGCAAGCGCCGGCTCAACAGTCAAATATCCAGCCTGTACGGCGGGCGGCTGGCGGAGCAGATTATTTTCGGCGAGGACGCAGTGACTACCGGGGCCGCAAACGACATTGAGCGGGCCACCGAGATTGCACGCAACATGGTCACCAAGTGGGGTCTGTCCGAGCGCCTGGGTCCACAAACGTACACCGAAGAAGACGGTGAGGTGTTTCTCGGGCGCAGTGTCACTCAGCACAAGCAGGTTTCAGACAAGACGGTCCACGACATCGATGAGGAAGTTCGCAAGATCATCGACACGAACTACGCGCGGGCGGATCAGATTCTCAAGGACAATATGGAGAAGCTGCATGCCATGGCTGATGCGCTGATCAAATACGAAACCATCGGTGAGAACCAGATCGCCGACATCATGGCGGGGCGTGAACCGCGGCCTCCGGAAGACTGGGACAGCGATGGTTCCCCGCCAACGCCGTTGTCGGGCAAGGATCGCAAGAAAGACGATCCAAACATCGGCGAACCTGCAAGCCAGCACTAGGCGCGTCCAGGAACGACCGCCACAACACGATGCGCGGGTCTGCGCGCTCGTATGTCGCGCGGCTGCGGTCCGCGGCACTTAGCTCAGCCTGATGAACTGGAACTTGCCCGACAGGGCCGCCGGCGACCCCGTGCAGGTCATGGGCATTCTCAACGTCACGCCGGACTCGTTCTCGGATGGCGGCGAGTTGCCGACGACAGAGGCCGCAATCAACCGCGCCCGCGAAATGGTTGCCGCAGGAGCAGATCTTCTCGACGTAGGGGGAGAATCTACGCGCCCGGGCGCAGAGCCCGTGTCTGAAGCGGAAGAGCTGGACCGGGTGGTGCCCATCATCGAGCGATTAGCCGCCGAAGTGTCGGTGCCTATCTCCGTGGACACGAGCAAAGCGGCGGTGATGGCCGCAGCGGTTCGGGCCGGTGCCGCTATGATCAATGACGTCAATGCTTTGCGCGCCGAAGCAGCATTGGCGACTGCCGCCGAGCTTGGTGTACCGGTTTGCCTGATGCATATGCAGGGCGAACCGCGCAGCATGCAGGCTGCGCCTCGCTATGACGACGTGGTCGCTGACGTAGGAGGCTTCCTGAAGGAGCGCGTCGCGGCTGCCCGGGCGGGCGGTATAGACCCCGACAAGATCTGCGTTGACCCAGGCTTTGGTTTCGGCAAGAGCCTGGCCCACAACGTGGCGCTGCTGCGAGGCCTCGGCCAGCTGACCAGACAAGGCGAACCTGTGCTGGTCGGACTGTCACGTAAATCGATGCTGGGTGAGATCACGGGCAGGCCGGTTGACCAGCGAGTAGTCGGCAGTGCCGCGCTCGCGCTGCTGGCGGCGCAGGCTGGGGCCTCGATCGTGCGCGTACATGACGTTGCGCCAACCGTTGATGCCCTGCGAGTATTGGCAGCCGTAACAGGCGGCTAACCCACTGGAAGAGAGTTTTGGCCCGGGAATTCTTTGGCACGGACGGTATTCGCGGACGCGTCGGTCAACACCCGATGACCGCCGAATTTGCGCTGCGGTTGGCGAGTGCAGCCGCCCAGGTGCTGGCCCCCGAAGGCGGCCGCGTAGTCATAGGTAAAGACACCCGGGTGTCGGGGTACTTATTCGAGGCAGCTCTGGAAGCTGGCTTTGTGGCGGCAGGTATGGACACGCTGATGCTTGGGCCGTTGCCCACGCCCGGCATTGCGTATCTCACCCAGGCGCTGGAGGCTGACCTGGGCGTCGTCATCAGCGCTTCTCACAATCCTTACTATGACAATGGAATCAAGTTCTTCGATCGGCACGGCGCGAAGCTCCCAGATTCGCTGGAGGAGCAGATTGAGGGGTATTTGAAGGATCCGGCAATTACCCGTGATTCCATTGAGCTGGGGCGGGCGAAGCGCATTGACTCGGCCATCGAAGATTATCAGCGCTTTGCGTTGTCGTCGGTTTCCAGTGACCTAAGCCTGGAGCGGCTGAAGATTGTCATCGATTGCTCGCACGGTGCGGCCTACAAAGTTGCCCCGCGAGTGTTGAGTGCTCTGGGTGCTGAGATTGTTCCGATCGGGTGCTCGCCCAATGGACGCAACATCAACGACGGCTGCGGATCGACAAACCCAGATCTTTTGATGCTAACGGTTCAGGCGGTTCGCGCAGATCTGGGCATTGCTCTGGATGGCGATGGCGATCGACTGTTGATGGTTGACCATGCGGGACGCCTCATCGACGGGGACCAGCTTCTTTATGTGCTGGCCAACGCGCGGCACAGGGCAGGTTCGTTGGTCGGGCCGGTGGTCGGTACGCTGATGACCAATCTGGGTCTTGAGCGGGCGTTGGGAGAGCTGGGAATTAGTTTGAAACGCGCCAATGTGGGCGACCGGTATGTGCTGGAGATGCTCCGGCGCGAGGGTGGTCAGCTTGGCGGGGAAACGTCAGGTCACTTGCTGTGCCTGGATAAGACCACCACCGGAGATGGGCTGATCAGCGCGCTGCAGGTTCTGGCGGTTGTTGCGGAGACAGGGCAGTCACTCGCGGAACTCGTCTATCCCATGCGGCGCTTCCCGCAGACGCTTATCAACATCCGCACGCCGCAGCGTGTTGATGTCGACTCCACGGCGTCTATCCGCTCCGCAATCGGGGATGCGGAGCGCCGCATCGCGGAACGTGGCCGTGTGCTGGTGCGCGCCTCAGGCACCGAGCCTGTGCTGCGGGTCATGGTTGAGGGGGAGGATGATGGCGAGGTCACGGCTGTAGCGGAGTCCCTGGCTGACAGCATCCGGGAGCTGACTGCCACCGAGCATTGATTTCAGCCGGTCCGGTCGCTAACCTTCGCGCCTCTTTTTTTGGCCCCCTGCCGGGGCCCTGTCGGGGCTAAGCGAGTCCCAGGACTGCGATGCGTACGCCCCTAGTTGCCGGAAATTGGAAGCTTAACGGCAGTCGTCCGGCGAATGCCCAGCTTGTGGATGCGGTGCTTGCAGGGGTGCCGGCCGCCGGCAAGTGTCGGGTCATGGTATGCCCCCCCTACGTCTACCTGGCAGACATTGCCCAGCGTTTGCAGGGCACATCGGTCGAGCTGGCAGCTCAGGACGTCGCGGAGCAACCCGACGGTGCCTTTACCGGCGAAGTCTCGGCGGCGATGTTGGCGGAGTTGGGATGCACACACACTTTGATCGGGCATTCCGAGCGCCGGACGCTGTTTGGTGAGACCGATAACGTCACTGCGGGTAAGTTCATTGCGGCCCAGGAAGCGGGTTTGATACCGATCCTGTGTGTAGGCGAGACGCTCAGCGAGCGAGAGGCTGGACAGACTCAGGCGGTAGTCGACCGGCAGCTTGCAGCCGTTCTCGATGCCTCGTCTGTGCATGCGCTGGCGACCGCCGTGGTGGCGTACGAACCCGTTTGGGCAATCGGCACTGGCCTTACGGCAACACCGGAGCAGGCGCAGGCAGTGCACAGCGCCATTCGGTCTCGTGTTGCGGCGGCTGATGCTAAAATCGCCGAGAATCTCATTATCTTATACGGCGGCAGCATGAAACCGGGCAACGCTGCCGAGCTATTGGCCATGCCCGATATTGACGGCGGCCTGATCGGCGGGGCGTCGCTGGTGGCGGAAGATTTTCTCGCGATTTGCGCCGCCGCTGCAGGAACTGCATAGCTTATGGAGCTTGATTTCATTGTGAGGCTGGCGCACGTGCTCATTTCATTGGGCATCGTGGCGCTGGTGCTACTTCAGCGCGGCAAGGGTGCCGATGCAGGGGCCGGTTTCGGCGCCGGAGCGTCAGGTACCGTCTTTGGCGCCAAAGGCTCGGCAAACTTTTTGTCGCGCTCGACCGCTGCACTGGCGACCCTGTTCTTCTTTACCAGCCTTGGGCTTGCCTATTTGGGCGCGCAGCAGCCGGTAGCGACCAGCATTCTGGACGATCTGGAAGTACCAGCGGAAGAGGCACAGCTTATGCCAACTGAGGACAGCGAGCTCGAATTGACCGTGCCCGATATGCCTGAGTTGTCGGTGCCAGAAGAGTCCGAGGTACCTGCCGATTAGAGGTCCGGTCTCTCTGTGATTGGGCACTGAAAAAAGCCGATGTGGTGGAATTGGTAGACACGCTGTCTTGAGGGGGCAGTGGCGTAACAGCCGTGCCGGTTCGAGTCCGGCCATCGGCACCAAACGAAGCGGGCCCCTGGCGGGGCCCGTTCGTTTTCTGCGACGGGGACATTCGGCAAGGGGTGTTGGCTGGAGGCGGGCGCCGGTTTCGCTGAGCAACCGCTCCGCGCTTGTTCAGTGCTAATTCGCCCACAGAATGTTTCCGGTCGCCGCTTGGCGACGCCCATAAACATGGGCTCATTGAGGAGTCCGGCCCGCCTGACAAGAGCGGTGCTCTCGTCAGGCATCCATTCCGCCACAGATTTCTCTGGCCGCGCCGGAAGCGGCCGCACAGCCGCTCTGCGCCTGCGCGGCACTAATTCGGCCTCGAATCTTTCCAGTCACCGCGGCGCGCTGCCTGAAAAGATGGCCTCATTGAGTCATTAGATCGGCACCAAACGAAGCGGGCCCCTGGCGGGGCCCGTTGGTTCTCTGTGGCGGGGGCATCCGGCAGGTGCGTGCACGCCAGCGACGTTGCTAGAATGCGGGCACCGGCTTGAGGGGACTGGTGTTGCTCGCAGGTTACTTACCCGTAATTGTCTTTCTTGGCATCGCGGCTGCGCTCGGATTACTTCTGATGGGCCTCGGCCTGGCTCTCGGCCGAGGTGAGGCCAGCAGCGAGAAAGATTCTCCCTACGAGTGCGGTTTCGAACCGTTTGAAGATAGCCGCATGAAATTTGACGTGCGCTACTATCTCGTGGCGATTCTATTCATCGTCTTCGATCTGGAAATCGCCTTTCTCTTTCCCTGGGCAGTTTCCCTGGATCTCATAGGCCTTTTTGGCCTGGGCGCCATGGCGATCTTCCTGCTGATTCTCGTGGTCGGCTTTATTTATGAGTGGAAGAAGGGCGCGCTCGAATGGGATTGACTGACCGTGCGGAGACTTTTGGTGCATCGCCGCCAGCGTTCGATACCGATGCGATTCTCCAGGAGCGCGGCTATGTCGTCACAAAGCTCGATACGCTGATCAACTGGGCACGCACCGGTTCGCTGTGGCCGATGACATTCGGGTTGGCTTGCTGCGCCGTCGAGATGATGCAGGCTGGCGCTGCTCGCTACGATTTGGATCGCTTCGGCGTCATTTTTCGGCCCAGCCCACGCCAGTCAGACGTCATGATCGTGGCCGGCACGCTGACCAACAAGATGGCGCCGGCTTTACGCAAGGTGTATGACCAGATGCCCGACCCGAAGTGGGTCATCTCGATGGGTTCGTGCGCCAACGGAGGCGGCTACTATCACTATTCCTACTCGGTCGTGCGAGGTTGCGACCGTATCGTACCGGTTGATGTCTATGTGCCTGGCTGCCCTCCCACAGCAGAAGCCTTGCTCTACGGCATTATCCAGCTGCAAAACAAAATCCGCCGCACGCAATCGATAGCCCGGTGAGCCACTCATGAGCGAACGTCGCGAGGCGCTGGCGGCCAATCTCTCTGCGCGCTTTGGAGACCGCTTGCAGCCAGCGCCCGCGGCAGCGAAAGAAATCGCGGTGGATGTGCATCGTGACGAGCTACTTGAGGTTTGCACTACGTTGCGGGACGACGAAGGTCTGCGCTTTGAGATGCTGGTCGATCTGTGCGGCGTTGACTATCTCGGTTTTGGCGTTGCCGAGTGGCAGACGGAGGATGCGACAGACCAGGGGTTTAGCCGCGCTGCCCAACGGGCCACGATTATTCCCGATCCAGACGAGAGCTATCCTCCACAGCGCTTCGCAGTCACCTACCACCTGTTGTCGCTAAGCCTGAATCACCGCTTGCGCTTGCGCTGCTTCACCGGTGATGCCAATCCACCGATGCTGCCTTCTGTTACAACCATCTGGCAGTCTGCCGACTGGTACGAGCGCGAAGCGTTTGATTTGTTCGGCATCCTGTTTGCGGGCCACCCGGACCTCCGGCGTTTGCTGACTGACTACGGATTTATTGGTCATCCGTTTCGCAAGGATTTCCCCGTCAGCGGAAATCTTGAAGTTCGCTACGATCCGGAGCAGGGACGGGTCGTTTATCAGCCGGTCTCCATCGAGCCGCGTACCCTCGTGCCGCGAGTCATCCGTGACGACAATCGGTACACCGCCAGCCTGAAGGATCGGCCGCCCGGTGCGTGAGATTCAGAGCTATACGATGAATTTTGGGCCGCAGCACCCGGCGGCCCACGGCGTGCTGCGCCTGGTGCTGGAGATGGACGGGGAGGTGATACAAAGCGCAGACCCTCATATTGGTTTGTTGCACCGTGCGACGGAGAAACTGGCAGAGACCAAGCCATTCAATCAGAGCATCGGCTACATGGATCGGCTGGACTACGTATCCATGATGTGCAATGAGCACGGCTATGTGCTGGCAATTGAGAAGTTGCTTGGCGTTCAGGTGCCTGTGCGGGCTCAGTACATTCGCGTGCTGTTTGATGAGATCACGCGGATTCTGAATCACCTGATGTGGCTCGGTGCCCACGGGCTCGATATCGGGGCGATGACCATGTTCCTGTTCTGCTTCCGGGAGCGGGAAGACCTCATGGATTGCTACGAGGCGGTATCTGGTACGCGTATGCACGCCACCTACTATCGTCCCGGAGGTGTCTACCGTGATCTGCCGGAAGAGATGCCACAGTACTCGGCATCAGAGTTCCGCAATGCAGATGAACTCGATGCGCTGAATGCCGCGCGCAACGGCTCGCTGCTCGACTTTATCGAAGATTTTGCAAACAGGTTTCCAGCCTGCATTGATGAATACGAGACGCTGCTGACAGACAACAGAATATGGAAGCAGCGCACGGTCAATATCGGCGTTGTCTCGCCAGACCGGGCCATGCAGCTCGGCTTTACCGGTCCGATGCTCAGAGGCTCGGGCGTTGAGTGGGATCTGCGTAAGAAGCAGCCTTACGAGGTGTATGCCGAGCTGGACTTTGATATCCCCGTTGGTGTGAACGGCGATTGTTACGATCGCTATCTGGTTCGCATTGAAGAGCTTCGGCAGTCAACGCGCATCATTCAACAATGTATCGACTGGCTGCGGGCGAATCCGGGGCCGGTTATGGCCGATGACCACAAGCTCGTGCCGCCCGATCGCGCTGAAATGAAAGACGACATGGAGGCGCTGATTCACCACTTCAAGCTGTTTACTGAGGGTTACACGGTGCCGGCCGGCGAAGCTTATGCAGCAGTGGAGCACCCCAAGGGAGAATTCGGGGTGTACCTGGTTTCGGACGGCGCCAACAAGCCCTATCGCGTTAAGGTTCGAGCGCCGGGTTTCGCGCACTTGTCTGCGTTGAGCGAGATGGTTGTTGGGCACATGCTGGCCGACGTTGTTGCCGTGATTGGCACCCAGGATATTGTCTTTGGAGAAATCGATCGATGACCTCGGCCGTATACGAACTGTCGGCCAGTGTTTGCAATGAGATTGATCGCTGGAAAGCGAAGTTTCCGGAAGGCCGCCAGCGCTCAGCGGTATTAGCGGCACTCCACGCGGTGCAGCACGAACGGGGGCATTTGGAGCCGGCCGCGCTCGAGGCCGTGGCGCGCTATCTTGATCTGCCGGCCATCCAGGTGTTTGAGGTGGCGGCGTTCTACTCCATGTTCGAGACCAAGCCGATAGGCCGCCACAGTATTTCTGTTTGCACCAACATTTCCTGCATGTTGCGGGGGGGCGATGAGATTCTTGAATACGTCCAGGAAAAGCTCGGCGTTGAGCCCGGCCAGACCACTGGCGACGGTCGCTGCTATCTGAAGCCCGAGTGGGAATGTCTGGCAGCCTGCACAGGTGCACCGATGATGATGGTTGATCACAAGTACTACGAGAATTTAACGCCCGAGCGGGTGGATGAGATTCTGGATGGGCTGGACTGAAGGCATAGCGGGATTAGAGCGCAATAGTCGATGATCGAAGCGTCCCAACAGAACCAGGTATGTTTGCGCACGGTTGCAGAGGGTGAGCCTGCGTCTTTATCGACCTATCGAAAACTCGGTGGGTATGAGGCGTGGCGACGAGCGCTGGCAGGTGAGTGGAGTCCCGCCGAGATCGTCGAACAGGTCAAGACTTCTGGTTTACGCGGTCGCGGTGGCGCAGGTTTTCCCACCGGTGTGAAGTGGAGTTTCATGCCCCGCGATGCCGATGGGCAGAAGTACATTGTGTGCAACTCTGATGAGAGTGAACCGGGCACCTGCCACGACCGCGATATCCTTCGTTACAACCCGCATGCGCTCATAGAGGGCATGGCGCTGGGCGGTCTCGCGATGGGCGCGACAGTTGGCTACAACTACATACGTGGCGAGTTTCTCGATGAACCGGTGGCGGTCTTCGAGGCGGCCCTTGCCGAAGCCTATGCGGAGGGGCTGCTCGGCAAGAACATCCAGGGTTCCGGTGTCGATTTCGATCTGCATACCTTTGTGGGTGCGGGTGCCTACATCTGTGGTGAAGAGACCGGACTACTTGAATCCTTAGAGGGCAAACCTGGCAGGCCGCGTTTCAAGCCGCCGTTTCCGGCGAACTTCGGACTTTATGGGCGGCCAACCACGATTAACAACACCCAAAGCTTCGCTTCTGTGCCGATGATTCTGACCCGCGGTCCAGCCTGGTTTGCGGGGCTTGGGCCAGAAAATTCTGGAGGCACGCTAATCTTTTCGGTGTCTGGCCATGTGAATCGCCCGGGCAATCATGAGTTGCCGTTGGGCGTGGCCTTTCAGGATGTCATCGATTTGTGCGGTGGGATTCTTCACGGCAATTCGCTAAAGGCGGTCATTCCGGGCGGTTGCTCGGTGCCGGTCATGCCGGCGGCTGCGATCGAGAGCCTGACGCTCGACTACGACAGCCTGCGTGATGCTGGTTCGGCGTTGGGTACCGGTGCCATGATCATCATGGACGAAACCACTTGCATGGTGTCAGCTCTCCAGCGCATCGCCCGGTTTTACTATCGCGAGTCGTGCGGACAGTGCACGCCTTGCCGTGAAGGTACGGGCTGGCTGTACCGCACGCTGGTCAGGATCTCTGCGGGACAGGGCACGGCGAGCGATCTGGAGCTGTTGGTTGATGTGGCCAATAAGATCGAAGGTCACACGATCTGTGCCTTCGGGGATGCTGCTGCCTGGCCGGTGCAAAGTTTCCTGAAGCACTTTTTCCACGAATTTGAGTACATGGTGCAGCACGGGGGGCGATCGATAGTTGATGCCCAGTCACGGGCGGCTTGAGACGGGTATGGCAGACGACAGCATCACGATTGAGGTCAACGGCGAGCCGCGTGAGGCCAGACCTGGGCAAATGCTCATTGAGGTGACTGATGCGTGCGGCGATTATGTGCCGCGTTTCTGTTATCACGAAAAGCTGTCCGTTGCGGCCAACTGCCGCATGTGCCTGGTCGAAGTGGAAAACGCGCCCAAGCCATTGCCCGCCTGCGCGACTCCTGTGAGCGACGGCATGAAAGTCTTCACGCGGTCGGAGGCAGCAATCGCTGCACAAAGAGCGACCATGGAGTTTCTACTTATCAATCACCCTCTGGATTGCCCAATCTGTGACCAGGGCGGCGAGTGCGAGCTCCAGGATCTCGCCATGGGATACGGGCGCGATGTTTCTCGATTCACGGAGCGCAAGCGCTCAGTAGCTGATAAGAATTTGGGTCCGCTGGTCTCTACAGACATGACCCGCTGTATTCACTGCACGCGCTGCGTCAGATTTGGCGATGAAGTCGCCGGCATTCAGGAGCTCGGCACGCTCGGTCGCGGCGAGACGATGGAAATCGGCACATACATTGAGCGCGCCGTCCAGCATGAGCTATCGGGCAATATCATCGATCTGTGTCCGGTGGGCGCACTAAACAACAAGCCCTACCGGTTTTCTGCCCGCGCCTGGGAGATGGAGCAGCGCCGGACGGTATCTCCGCATGATGGCTTTGGGGCAAGCCTGTTTGCACACGTGATGGGTGGAAAGGTAAAGCGGGTTGTGCCGTGCCGGAACGAGGCACTCAATGAGACCTGGGCCAGTGACCGTGATCGTTTCAGCTACGAGGGGTTGGGTGCGCCCGAGCGGGCAACCACGCCCCTGCGCCGGCGCGACGGACGATTGGTTCCCTGCAGCTGGCAGGAGGCGCTGGAGACGGCCGCCGATTTGTTGCGTACCGCAGGCGCGAGCGCTGCAGCGCTTGTGTCGCCGAGCGCAACGGTCGAAGAGGGCTTTCTGGTTGCACGGGTCTTTGAACATTTAGGCTCTGCCAACATCGACCATCGCTTGCGGCAACGAGATTTTCGCGACCAGGAGGCCGATCCTGTGATGCCGTCTTTGCCGTGCGATATCCGCGCGGTGGACTCGGTTGACGCGCTGCTGGTTGTCGGCTCCGATCTGCGTAGCGAGCTGCCGTTGCTCGCCCATCGGGTTCGCACCGCGGCGTTAGCCGGCGCGCGCGTCAGCTTCGTTGAGCATCGTGCCTACGACTATCTGTTTCCCGTCCTGGCCAGGCACAACAATGTCGAGCTGCAAGCGGAGCTGGAGACACTGCTGGAAGTTGCGCGGGGTGGCCAGGGCGAGCCGCAGCATCAGGCGACGGTCGATGCGTTGCGCACGGCAGAAGACGCCCAGATTTGGCTGGGCCAGATTGCTCTGCGCCATCCTGAATATGCCGCCCTGCGCCGGGCCGCAGCAGCGCTGGCTACAGAGACCGGATCACAGCTTGGCTATTTGGCAGAAGGTGCGAACGCGGCTGGCCTGGCGCTCGCTGGGGTGCTTCCGCACCGGGCGCCCGGCGGTGGCAGTCGTCCTGTTTCGGGTAAGGCGTTGGATGAACTGCTGCGTAGTCCGCCAGAAACGCTGCTGCTGCTGAATGTTGAACCAGTACACGACTGCGCAGAACGGGAAGCGGCTCAAGCGCTGTTGTCGCAATCAAGAATCATTGCAGTGAACCCATTTGTTGATGAGTCAACAGCTGCGCATGCAGAAGTTGTGCTGCCCATCGCCACCTGGGCGGAGACCGCGGGCACGTTCGTGAATCTGGGGGGCGACCAGCAGTCTTTTCAGGCTATCGCGTCGGTAGTTGGCGACAGCCGGCCTGCGTGGAAAGTTTTTCGAGTTCTCGGCAACCTGTTGGCAGTGCCGGATTGTGACTACGCCGATGCCGATGCCGTGCTCGCTGCAGCGCTGAGCGGTATGGGTGAATGGGCGCGTGACACCACGTTTAAGGTATCCGGGGACTTGCCGCCGCCGCCGGTCGCATCTGCGGCAAGAAATCTTGAGTTAGGGCCGTACGAGATCGATAGCATCGTGCGGCGCGCGCCGGCGTTGCAGCAAGTTGGCCGCAGGGCCGCTGACGAGGCTAACAAGGTCGCATGATTGAGCAACTCACCAACTTGCTCGATTTTTTGCCGCCCGTGCTCCTCACTATCGTTGTGAGCGCAGCGAAAATCGTGCCGTTGGTTGTGGTGCTGATTCTTTGCGTCGCGTTTCTGACGTTGGCTGAGCGCAAAGTGATCGGCGCCATGCAGAGCCGCGTTGGGCCCAACCGAGTCGGTCCGCGCGGGCTCGGGCAGCCATTTGCGGATGTGATCAAGCTGTTGCTGAAAGAAGTCATCCTGCCGGCCCGATCAAACCGCATACTGTTTCTTATCGCGCCGCTGCTATCGATAATTCCCGCCCTGGCCGCGTGGGCGGTCGTGCCTTTGTTTCCGGGCTTTGCCATTGCCGATATCGATGCCGGGCTGCTCTATGTGCTCGCCTTAACTTCGCTCAGTGTTTACGGCGTCATTCTCGCGGGGTGGGCCACTAATTCGAAGTACGCCTTGCTTGGTGCGATGCGTTCCGCGGCGCAGATCGTGGCCTATGAGATCGCCATGGGGTTTGCGCTGGTTGGCGTGCTCATGGCCGGCGGCAGCCTCAACCTCGGTCAAATTGTGGCTGCTCAGGCAGGTGGCCCCGCGCAGTGGTTCTGGTTGCCGCTGTTTCCTCTATTTGTTGTGTACTTCATCTCCGGCGTTGCGGAGACCAACCGCGCTCCGTTTGACGTAGCCGAAGGCGAATCGGAGATTGTGGCGGGGTTCCACGTAGAGTATTCCGGTGTGGCGTTTGCGGTGTTCTTCCTCGCGGAATACGCCAACATGATACTAATCGCCGCGCTCACGGCTGTACTGTTTCTTGGCGGCTGGGAGTCGCCGTTCGCCGGTCCACTGTATGCGTTTCTCGATGGCGGCGTCCTGGAGTTTATCCGGCACGATAGCCTGCTGTGGCTTTCCGCAAAAATCGCGGTGTTCTTGTTCTGTTTCCTGTGGTTCCGGGCTACGTTCCCCCGCTATCGCTACGATCAGATAATGCGGCTTGGCTGGAAGGTGTTTATTCCGGTCACGATCGTCTGGATTTTTGTTGAGGGCGCGATGGTCGTGATGCAGGTGGGGCCTTGGAGCGCATGACGTGAAGCACTTCATCAATCTGTTCCGGACTTTCTCCCTCTGGGAGCTGATACGCGGTCTGCGGGTCACGCTGCGCAGTTTTTTTCGGCGCAAGGTCACGCTGAGTTATCCGGAGGAGAAAACCCCGCAGTCGCCCCGTTTCAGGGGGCTGCACGCGCTGCGACGCTATCCCAACGGCGAAGAGCGCTGTATTGCATGCAAGCTCTGTCAGGCAGTTTGTCCGGCCGCCGCGATCACCATCGAGTCGGACGTTGCCGATGACGGCACGCGGCGCACGACCCGCTACGACATTGATTTGTTCAAGTGCATCTACTGCGGCTTTTGCGAGGAAGCCTGCCCTGTGGATGCCATCGTCGAGACGCGAGTATTTGAATATCACATGGAGCAGCGTGGCGAGAACATCATGACGAAAGACAAGCTGTTGGCCGTCGGTGATCGGTTTGAGCAGCAAATCGCTGCCGACCGGGCTGCTGAAGCGCGCTACCGATAGTTCGCCGTTGATGCCCGCCAGGACCGTATAACGTGCTATCGCTGATTTTCTTTTATGTGCTCGCAGCGATTCTCCTGGCTGCGGCAACCGGCGTGATCGTGGCGCGAAATCCTGTTTACTCGGTGCTATACCTTGTCTTGGCCTTTGTTACGAGCGCCGTGCTGTGGCTCTTGCTGGAGGCAGAGTTTCTCGCCATCGCGTTAGTGCTGGTCTATGTCGGCGCGGTCATGGTGTTGTTCCTGTTTGTCGTGATGATGCTGGACGTAGAGCGCGCCGAGCGGCAGGCCAGTTTCACGCGCTATGCGCCTGTCGGTGCGGCCCTGGCCTTTGTTGTGGCCGGAGAGCTGATCGCGGCGTTCTGGCTCAAGAGCCGAAGCATGCCGATGACCAGCTTTCAGGCGCCACGTGATGCGGGTTACAGCAACACGCGGGAGCTCGGAGCCGTGCTCTATACGCAGCATGTCTATGCATTTGAACTGGCCGCGATGATTCTGCTGCTGGCCATCGTGACAGCCATCGTTCTAACCATGCGCCGCCGGCCCGGTCTGAAGGCGCAGGACATCTCCGCGCAAGTGGCGGTTCGCGCTGAGGATCGTGTGCGGCTTGTCAGTATGCCGGCGGAAACCGACGAATGATCACATTGGGCCACTATCTGGGTTTGTCCGCTGCACTGTTTGTTATCAGCCTGGCTGGCATCTTTCTAAACCGGAAGAACATTATCCTGTTGCTAATGTGCGTTGAGCTGATGCTGCTCGCGGTCAACTTCAATTTCATTGCATTCTCGAGATTTCTCGGCGATTCCACGGGCCAGATATTTGTCTTCTTTATCCTCACGGTGGCGGCGGCCGAGGCAGCTATTGGATTGGCGATTCTCGTGGTGGTGTTTCGCTCCCGTCGAACCATCGCCGTTCGGGACCTGACGAGCCTGAAAGGGTAGCCGTGAAGGAGATTTATCTCGCTATTGTCATGTCGCCACTCGTTGCGGCGCTGCTCGCCGGGCTTGGCGGGCGCCTGCTTGGCCGCGCCGGCGCCCACAGCGTCACCATCCTGGGTGTAGGTATCTCCGCAGTCTTGAGTGTGTATGTCTTGTATCAGCAGGCCATTGGCGGCGCGCCGGCAGAAAACGTCAGCGTGTACACCTGGCTGATCAGCGATGGCGTGCGCATGGAGGTGGGCTTTCTCGTAGACCGGCTTTCGGCGCTCATGATGGTGGTCGTCACCTTCGTATCGCTCATGGTGCATGTCTACACAATCGGGTACATGCACGACGATCCCGGTTACCAGCGGTTCTTCAGCTATATCTCGCTGTTTACCTTTGCGATGCTGATGCTGGTCATGGCGAACAACCTGCTGCAGCTATTTTTTGGTTGGGAGGCGGTAGGTCTCGTGTCTTACCTGCTAATAGGCTTTTGGTACACGCGTCCGACCGCTATTTTCGCGAACCTCAAGGCGTTCCTGGTAAATCGGGTAGGGGACTTCGGGTTTATCCTGGGCATTGCGGCGATTCTGTACATGACCGGCAGTCTGGACTACGCGGAGATTTTTGCTCGGGCGCCTGAGTTGGCTGATGCCGAGCTTCAGGTCGGTCCGAACACGGTTTGGCCTGCACTAACGGTGGCCTGCATCCTCTTGTTTATTGGCGCCATGGGTAAGTCCGCGCAGGTCCCGCTGCATGTGTGGCTGCCAGACTCGATGGAGGGGCCCACACCGATATCCGCGCTCATCCACGCTGCCACTATGGTGACCGCTGGTGTGTTCCTCATCGCCCGCATGTCACCGCTATTCGAGCATTCCGTCGCCGCGCTATCGGTAGTGCTGTGTATAGGCGCAATCACGGCCTTATTTACCGGCCTGCTGGGCCTGGTGCAGTTCGACATCAAGCGCGTCGTGGCTTATTCCACGCTCTCGCAGCTTGGCTACATGATGGTGGCGCAGGGCGCATCGGCGTATGGCGCAGGCATGTTTCATCTCACCACGCATGCCTTTTTCAAGGCGTTGCTATTTCTGGCCGCCGGCTCCGTCATCATTGCCCTGCATCACGAGCAGGACATGCGCAGAATGGGCGGTCTGCGGCGCTATTTGCCAATTACCTACTGGACTTGCCTGCTGGGCTGTCTTTCACTGATTGGATTTCCAGCGTTTTCCGGCTTCTTTTCAAAAGATGCACTGATCGAGTCGGTGCATTTGTCCACGACCCCTGGGGCCGGGTTGGCCTATGCGTGCGTGCTGGCTGGCGTGTTCATCACGGCGCTGTATACGTTTCGTATGTTCTTTATGGTTTTTCACGGACCCGAGCGCATCAGTGACGATGCTCGCGGGCATCTGCACGAGCCCGGCTGGGTTGTGACGCTCCCGTTGGTCTTGCTTGCCGTTCCATCCGTCGTGCTGGGCTGGTTGACCGCCGGCCCGGTGCTGTTTGGAGACTTTTTTGGCGCCAGTCTGCAGGTGTTGCCATCGCAGGATGTGGTGTCTGTCTTAGGCAGCAAGATCTGGCAAGGTCCGGGTGCGTTCGTGCTGCACGGCTTTGCCACGCCTGCGCTCTACCTCGCGCTGGCTGGCGTGGGTCTGGCCTGGTACCTGTACCTGCGCAATCCGTCGTTACTCAAACGTCTGGCGGACGCCGCCAAGCCCATCCGCCTGCTATTGGAGAAGAAGTATTACGCTGACACCCTGGCTGAACAGGTTGTGCCTGCCGGCAGTCGCGGCGTGGGCAAGCTGCTTTGGCGCTTCGGCGATGCGGCTGTGATCGACGGCCTGGCGGTAAATGGCTCGGCGAGATTGGTGGGCTGGGCCGCACGCAAGCTCCGGCTCATTCAGACGGGCGAACTCTACGGCTATGCCTTCGCCATGATTTTCGGTCTGGCTGCCCTGATGCTCTGGCTTCTCATAGGTTGATGGTGACGGTGGGATTGCTTTCGGTCCTGATTTGGCTGCCGATTTTTGGCGGCCTGGCCGTGATGCTGCTCGGCGGGCGCGGACGTAGCGATCGCTGGCTCTCGCTGGGCATCTCCGTGGCGACCTTCCTGCTGAGTATCCCGTTATGGATTGGCTTTGAGCGTGGCACGGCAGCAATGCAGTTTGTTGAGCGCGTTGATTGGATCCGCGCGTTCAGGGTTGAGTATTTTCTCGGGGTCGACGGGTTTTCGATGCCGTTGATTCTGCTCACCACCTTCCTCACGCCGATCGTCGTGTTGGCAGGCTGGGAGTCCATCAAGCAGCGCCCAGCGCAGTACTTTGGTGCCTTCCTGATTCTGGAAGGGCTGATGATTGGCGTCTTCAGTGCATTAGATGCGCTGCTGTTCTATGTATTCTGGGAAGCCATGCTCGTGCCGATGTTCGTGATCATCGGTATCTGGGGAGGCGAGCGGCGGGTCTACGCCACAGTTAAGTTTTTCTTGTACACGTTCCTCGGCTCGGTCTTTATGCTGATCGCGCTCATCTACCTCTATCTGCAGGCCGGCAGCTACAGCATCCTGGCATTTCACGAGCTGCCGTTGCGGCTCAGCGAACAGATCTGGGTGTTTCTGGCGTTTCTGATCGCTTTTGCAGTCAAAGTACCGATGTGGCCGGTCCACACCTGGCTGCCGGATGCGCATGTTGAGGCACCGACCGGTGGATCTGTTGTGCTGGCTGCCGTGCTCCTGAAGATGGGTGGCTATGGCTTCCTGAGATTCAGTTTGCCAATCGCACCGGATGCCAGCGCAACCCTTGACTTGTTGATGATCGGCCTGTCGTTAATGGCAGTGGTCTACATCGGCTTTGTTGCCCTGGTTCAGCAGGATATGAAGAAGCTCATCGCGTACTCATCCATTGCTCATATGGGCTTTGTCACGCTGGGACTCTTTGTTGCCTGGAGCATCTTAAGCAACACTGGGCAGTCAACGGGGAGCGCGATGGGGGTGACGGGCGGGGTCGTGCAGATGATTTCCCACGGGTTTATCTCTGCGGCCTTGTTTCTTTGTGTTGGTGTGCTGTATGACCGCATGCACACACGGGACATTTCTGCCTACGGCGGCGTCGTTAACACCATGCCGAAGTTTGCTGCATTACTGGTGCTTTTTGCGATGGCGAACGCCGGCCTGCCTGGTACCTCCGGATTCGTTGGCGAGTTCTTGGTGATTCTGGCGAGCTTTAAGGCGAGCTTTTGGTACGCAGCGCTGGCTGCAACAACGCTGGTTCTGGGTGCCGCCTATACCCTATGGATGGTCAAGCGAGTGGTATTTGGTGCCGTGACCAATGACACCGTAGCGGGCCTGAACGATATCGGCGTGCGGGAATTTGGCCTGTTGGCGATCATGGCCCTGATGGTGTTGCTGCTCGGCTTGTGGCCGGCGCCACTGGTCGACGTGATGGCCGCCAGCGCTGACCGTCTGGTTGAGCAAATGTTGAGCTCCAAGCTCTAGGTCGCGAACGTGCTGCCACTGGAATACTTGCCTGCACTGCCCGAGCTGATTTTGGCTGGCTGTATTTGCCTGTTGTTGCTCGTCGATTTGTTCATTAGCGATAAGTGGCGGGATCTGACCTATCTGCTGGCAATTGCTACGTTGCTGGCCACGGCGTTCGGCGTCATGACGGTCATGGCCAGCACCGGCCCGGGCACGCTGGAGGTGTTCGCTGGCAGTTTTGTCAGTGACCCGCTGGCCTCATTCCTTAAGTCCCTTAGTCTGATTACCTTGGCCGTCATTTTCGTGTATTCGCGCGCCTACTTGCGGGATCAGGAGTACTACAAAGGTGAGTACTACCTGCTGAGTTTGTTCGCTCTGCTCGGGATCCAGGTAATGGTGTCGGCGGGTAGCATGCTCACCATGTATCTCGGACTCGAGATGCTGTCGCTTGCCCTTTACGGCTTGGTGGCCTTCGACCGCGATTCGCCCATGGCAGCAGAGGCCGCCATGAAATACTTTGTGCTTGGCGCGATTGCTTCCGGATGCCTGCTGTATGGAATCAGCGTGATCTACGGCGTCACGGGAAGCGTCACACTCACCGAAGTCTCTGCGTCTCTCGCCAGCGGGCGGGGTGATGATCTCGCCGTGTTAGCCGGACTGGCCCTGATCATCGTCGGGGTCGCGTTTAAGTTCGGTGGCGTACCTTTCCATATGTGGCTTCCGGACGTCTATGCGGGCGCGCCCATGAGCGTTACCTTGCTGATCGGCACGGTGCCCAAGCTTGCTGCGTTCGCCCTTATGTTGCGCGTCGTCTCGGATGGCCTGGCACCGCTGGCAATTCATTGGGAGCTTGTGCTGGCTTTTGTCGGGGTCGCGTCACTGGCACTCGGCAACGTGGTGGCGATTGCCCAGACCAACGTAAAGCGCATGCTGGCTTATTCAACGATCGGTCATGTCGGTTTTATTTTGCTGGGCTTCTCCACCGCCAGCCGCGATGGAACCGAGGCGGCGCTTTTCTATACGGTGGTCTACGTGATCATGGCGGCGGCGGCTTTCGGCACACTGATTCTGCTGGGGCGACGCGGGGACGAAGCCGACCAGCTTGATGATCTGCGAGGTTTGAACCAGCGCAGTCCCTGGTTCGCCGCCATGCTGCTGCTGGTAATGGTGAGCATGATTGGCATTCCACCGCTGGCCGGGTTCTACGCGAAGTGGTGGGTTCTGGCCGCCCTGATCGACGCCGGGCATATCGGACTGGCGCTCGCCGCCGTGGTCTTCTCCGTCGTCGGGGCTTTTTATTACCTGCGGGTCATCAAGCTCATGTACTTCGACGGGGCGCAGTCCAACAGCGCCCTTCGCTCAGGCGCCGACTTGCGGGCGGTGCTTAGCGCGAATGCACTGCTGGTCCTTGGGATCGGCCTGTTTCCGGACGCTTTGATTGAGCTGTGCGCGCGCGCCCTGGGCTGACGGGTTTGAACCCTCCCGCCGCCCGGCCCCGCTGGTTGCGGGTCTAAATCGAAATCGGTAGTATCCCGGCCCTGCGGATGCGGGGTGGAGCAGTCTGGCAGCTCGTCGGGCTCATAACCCGAAGGTCGCAGGTTCGAATCCTGCCCCCGCTACCAAGACTGGTAGGAAAAGGCCCCGCATGGGGCCATTTTTTTACGCGTCGCGGCAGGCCCGGGTCGGTTGGGTTGGATCTGGGTGTTAGCGGCAGTTGAGTGGGCCTATGGCCCATTTTTTGTTTGCACAGGTGCAGCAGAGTGCAAAGACAGGTGGAGTTGGAGCGAATTCTGCAGCCCGCCGTTCAGGCGTTGGGCTACCAGTTGTGGGACCTTGAGGTCAGGCTCGGTCGCGGGCGCAGTTTGCTGCGCATGTTCATCGACCGGGATGAAGGCATCGGTCTGGAAGATTGTGAACGAGTAAGTCGCCAGGTTAGCGCGGTGCTGGACGTCGAAGACCCGATTCCCGGCGACTACCAGCTGGAAGTTTCATCACCTGGCCTGGATCGGCGCCTGAGTAAGCCCGAGCACTTCGGACGTTTTAAGGGCCACGAAATCAAGCTACGCCTGCGGCGCGCGCTCGATGGGCGGCGTCGCTTTCATGCTGAGTTGCTGGACTGCGTAGATGGCGATGTGATCTTCGCGGCGGACGGTCAGAAACTGTCAGTCAGTCTGACTGATATTGAGATGGCCCGGCTGGTGCCGGACCTGGATACCCATGCGCAACAGCGAGGGCCCGGTCAGCCGGGCTGATGCCATGAACAAAGATATTTTGATGGTGGTTGAGGTCGTGTCCAATGAAAAGGGCGTCGACAAAGACATTATTTTTGAGGCTATCGAAGCTGCGCTCGCCTCAGCTACGCGCAAGCGTTATGGCGATGACGACATCGACGTGCGGGTCGCCATTGATCGCGAAAGCGGTGAGTACGAAACGTTCCGCCGTTGGTTGGTCTTTGAGGATGAGTCAACTGAACTGGAGTTTCCTGAAAAGGAACTACGGATGATTGATGCGGTTGATGTTGATCCCGACGTGCAGCCGGGCGGCTACGTTGAGGAGCCAATTGAATCCGTGGAGTTCGGCCGGATTGGTGCGCAAACCGCCAAGCAGGTCATTGTGCAGAAAGTTCGCGAGGCCGAGCGCAAAATTGTCGTAGAGGAATACGGTGGGCGCGTTGGCGAGCTTTTGGGCGGTATCGTCAAACGCGTTGACCGCAACGGCGTGTTTATTGATTTAGGCGGCAATGCCGAGGGCTTCATCCCTCGCGAGCAGATGATTCCGCGGGAGCCGATTCGTCCAAACGACCGGGTGAAAGCGCTGCTGTATGAAGTGCGTTCCGAGCCGCGCGGGCCGCAGCTCTTTATGACCCGGACGTCTCCTGAGTTCCTGTTGTCCTTGTTCAAGATCGAAGTGCCCGAAGTAGGGCAGGGTCTCATTGAGATCCTGGGTGCAGCTCGGGACCCCGGCCTGCGCGCCAAGATCGCCGTCAAGAGCAACGATCGGCGCATCGATCCGGTGGGTGCATGCGTCGGTATGCGTGGTTCACGCGTGCAGGCGGTGTCCAACGAGCTGGCCGGTGAGCGCGTTGACATCATTCTGTGGGATGAAAATCCGGCTCAGTTCGTGATCAACGCCATGTCGCCCGCGGACGTCACCTCAATTGTTGTGGATGAAGAAGCGCACAGCATGGATGTGGCTGTTGAGGAGGAGAAACTCTCGCAGGCCATCGGCCGGGGCGGGCAAAACATTCGCCTGGCGAGCGAGCTGTCTGGCTGGGAGCTCAACGTCATGAACGAGGCGGACGCTGAGGAGAAAAGTGAGAGTGAAGCCCGCGAGCTACTCGAGAATTTCCGCAAGCAGCTGGATGTCGACGAGAACGTCGCGCTGATCCTGGTGCAGGAAGGATTCTCGACAATCGAAGAGATTGCCTATGTGCCGCAGGCCGAATTGGTGGCGATCGATGAGTTCGACGAGGGCATCGTTGAGGAGCTGCGCAACCGTGCCCGTGACGTGCTGCTGACGCGCGCCATTGCCACGGAAGAAGTCATCGATGAGGCCGAGCCGGCCGAAGATTTGCTGGAGCTCGAAGGTATGACCAGAGAGACGGCTTTTCTCCTGGCGGCCAACGGTATCGTGACACGCGAGGACCTGGCCGAGCAGGCGGTGGACGACTTACTCGATATCGAAGATATGGACTCAGAACGGGCCGGCGACCTGATCATGAAGGCCCGGGCACATTGGTTCGAGTCTGACGAACAGGCGGCCGGCTAGGCCAGCCGCAGCGAGGCAACAGGTATGGCGGATGTCACGGTAGCGCAGTTTGCTGAGGTACTTAAGGTACCGGTTGACCGGTTGCTTAGTCAGCTGGATGAGGCCGGTATCCAGGTGAGTGGTGCCGAAGACATGATCAGCGACGATGCCAAGATGGAGTTGCTGACTTTCCTGCGCCGCAGTCACGGTCGGAAGGATGAGGCACTGGGCGCGGCACCGCGCCAGATCACCCTGAAACGGCGCTCGCAAAGCGAGCTGAAACTGTCCGGCGGCCAGGGGCGCGCCCGAACGGTTAACGTCGAGGTGCGACGCAAACGCACTTACGTCAAGCGTGACGTGCTTGAAGAAGAAGCGCGTCAGCAGCAGGAAGAACTGGACGCCAAGCGCCGTCAGGAAGAAGAGGCGGAGCTTGAGAAACAGCGCAAGGCTGCCCAGGAGGCAGAGGCGGCAGCGCAGCGCAAAGCCGCCGAAGTTGAACAGGAGCAGGCGGATCGCGAGCGTGCCGAGCAGGAAGAGGCGGCCAGAGTGGCGGCGGAGGCCGAACAGCGGGCCGCGGTCGAGCGTCAGCAGCGCGAAGAACAGGAGCGTCGGGATGCGGCTGCCCGCGAAGAGCGTCAGCGCCAGGAGGCGCAGCGCAAGGACCGCGAGAAGGATGCCAAAGGTACGCGCTACGGCCGCAGAGAGTTACATGTGGGTTCCGACGTCAAGGGACGTCGCAAGAAACGCAAGGCCCGAAGACGCCCCGTGGCGGTCAACATGGATAGCCAGCACGGTTTCGAAATGCCAACCGAGCCGGTTAAGCGCGAGGTTGAGATCCCGGAGTCCATTACGGTCAGCGACCTGGCGCAGCGCATGGCGGTCAAGGGCAATGACGTTATCAAGCAGATGATGCAGATGGGCGTGATGGCCACCATCAACCAGGTCATCGACCAGGATACTGCCACGCTGGTAGTGGAGGAAATGGGGCACGTCGCGAAGGCGGCAGAGGAGAAGGGCCTCGAAGCGGAGCTGCTGCAGGCTACGCCGGCAGAAGGCGAGGGGCAGCCGCGCTGGCCAGTGATTACGATCATGGGCCATGTCGATCACGGCAAGACCTCGCTGCTCGATCACATCCGCCGCACCAAAGTTGCGGATGGCGAGGCGGGGGGCATTACTCAGCACATCGCCGCCTACAGCGTGCAGATGGACAAGGGCCAGATTACATTTTTGGACACGCCGGGCCACGCTGCCTTTACAGCGATGAGGGCACGCGGTGCAGGCGTGACAGATATCGTCATCCTGGTGGTTGCTGCTGACGATGGCGTGAAGCCGCAGACTGAAGAGGCGATTGAACACGCCAAAGCCGCTGGCGTGCCGGTAGTCGTCGCGGTCAACAAAATCGACAAGAACGATGCGGACCCCGAGCGAGTACGCAATGAGTTAGCCGCCAAAGAGCTCGTACCCGAAGAGTGGGGTGGCGAAACCCTGTTCGTGAACGTGTCCGCGATGACGGGTGAGGGTATCGACACGCTGCTTGAGTCGGTGCTGCTGCAGGCTGAGGTGCTTGATCTGAAGGCTGTTGATGAGGGCCCGGCTGCCGGTGTCGTGATCGAGTCGAGTCTGGAGAAAGGCCGCGGTGTGGTGGCGACCGTGCTGATCACTCGTGGGCAGCTATCTCAGGGGGACACGCTACTCGCGGGTCAGGAATATGGCAGGGTTCGCACCATGCTCGATGATGCCGGTAAGCCTCTGAAGACGGCGGGACCGTCGACGCCGGTCGCCGTGCTGGGTCTGTCAGGCACGCCCGAGGCCGGCGACGAAGTGCTGGTGTTGGCCGATGAGCGCAAGGCGCGCGAGCTCGCGCAGATCCGGCATACACGGTCGCGGGATAGCAAGCTAGCGCAGCAGCAGGCCACCAAGCTGGACGACGTCTTCAATCAGATGAAATCCGGCGAGACTCAAGCGCTACAGATCATGGTCAAAGCTGACGTACATGGCAGCGCAGAGGCTCTGCGCGATGCGCTGGTCAATCTTTCCGGCGATGAAGTTCAGGTAAACGTCATTGGCAGCGCCGTGGGCGGGATCACCGAAAACGACGTGAACCTGGCAGCAGCTTCGAAAGCAATCGTGATTGGCTTCAATGTGCGTGCCGACGCATCCGCACGCACCGCCATTAAGGAAACCGGCGTTGACGTGCGTTACTACAGCATCATCTACGAAGCAATCGATGATGTGCGCGGTGCTGTTAGTGGCTTGATGGCGCCTGAGATTCGCGATGAAATCGTCGGCCTGGCGGAGGTCCGCGAGGTGTTCAAGTCGCCAAAATTCGGCGATATCGCAGGCTGCCTGGTTGTCGACGGCTACGTCAAACGCAGCAATCCCATCCGCGTGCTGCGCGACAATGTGGTCATTTATGAAGGTGAGCTCGAATCCCTGCGGCGATTCAAGGATGACGTGAACGAAGTTCGTTCGGGCACTGAGTGCGGCATCGGCGTTAAGAACTACACAGACGTCCGGGCAGGCGATCAGATTGAATGCTTCGAGCGCGTTGAGGTAGCCCGAAGCATCTAGGCTCTGCGGTCGATGCCCCGCGATTTTCCACGCAGCCGCCGGGTCGAAGAGCAGATCCAAAGGCTGCTTAGTGAAAGCCTGCAAGGCGCGCGTGATCCTCGCCTGCGGCTGGCCATCGTCACCAGTGTGCGATTGAGCCGCGATCTAGGCGTCGCCCGCGTGTACGCGACCTCGCTTGATCCTGACCATGATCCGGAAGAAGTGTGCAATGCGCTGAAGCACGCAGCCGGTTTTTTGCGCTCGACGCTGGCGAATGGATTGACGGTGCGCCAGGTGCCGGAGCTGCGGTTTCAATACGATGACACCTCGGCGCGGGCCAATTCCATGGATGCGTTAATCAAGGCGTCGCGGGCGCGCGACCAGGACGACGGCGATGATGCCAGCTGAATCGCATCCCGCCCGGCACGCACGAGGGCGACGCCCCAGAAACAGGCGTCGTGGCGAACCGGTCGACGGTATCGTCCTGCTCGACAAGCCAACCGGCTGCACTTCGAATCAGGCCCTGCAGCAAGTAAAAAGATTATTCCGGGCGGCGAAAGCCGGCCACACCGGCAGTCTGGATCCACTCGCCAGCGGCATGCTGCCCGTATGCCTCGGGCAGGCAACCAAGGTTTCCGCTTTTTTGCTGAATGCGGCCAAGGTGTACGAAGTAGAACTCGAATTCGGCACGCAGACAGAGACCGGTGATGCTGAGGGTGCGGTCTGTGCAACAGCGTCCCGTTTGGAGGTTCCGGAACCAGATCTGCGGGCTGCGCTTGCGCAGTTTCGCGGCGAGATCCAGCAGGTGCCGCCCATGTACTCAGCGCTAAAGCACCGGGGTCAGAGGCTCTACGAACTGGCGCGCCGGGGTGAGACGGTTGAGCGGCCGCCACGCACCGTGCACATCAATCAGCTCGACATTGCGCAGTACGACCCGCGTCGGCCGCGGCTGCGGGTCAGCTGCAGCAAAGGCACCTATATCCGCAGCCTGGTGGAGGACCTTGCTGTGGCCTGTGACAGCCTGGCGCACGTCCGGCAACTGCGTCGGCTATCGGTCGAACCGTTTGCCGAACCTGCGATGGTGAGCCTTGCTGAACTTGAGGCGGCTGCCTCTGCACCCCAGCCCGTACTGGGGCCGTATCTGCTGCCAGCCGACAGTGCGCTCGCCGGCTGGCCTCGTCTGAGCCTTGGCGAAGACGCGAGCCGGCGGCTTGGCCTGGGACAGGTGGTGAGCTGCGGCCCTGATCACCCGGAGCTGGGGCAGGTTCGGGTTTACGGCCCGGGTCCCCGATTTCTGGGCATAGGTGAGGTGCGTCCAGGTGGGCAGCTGGTGCCGAGGCGGCTCTTCACGGCCATTGCTGAGCCGGGCCTGAGCAGGCCCTGATGGGCCTGTCACTGAGCGATTGAGACAGGTACAATACGGCGTTTTTTTGAAGAGCAATCAAAGCTGTAGGGCTAGGAGCAAAGGCGAATGTCGCTGAGCGGAGCGCGGAAAAGCGAAATAATTAGTGAGTATGGCCGGGGAGACAAAGACACCGGCTCACCTGAAGTACAGGTCGCATTGTTGTCAGCTCGCATTAACGAGCTGACGGAACATTTTGGGGCCCACAAGAAAGATCATCATTCTCGGCAAGGGTTGCTGCGCATGGTCAACAAGCGCAGAAAACTGCTGGACTATCTCAAGGCGAACGACAGTGAGCGCTACCGCAAACTGATCGAAAGCCTCGGACTGCGCCGCTAGGCGCCGCCACATCACGCGTACGGTAATCCGGTTGCTCGGCCGCCAAACGGCGGGCCGTCCGGGCGTGCGCAGGCAAACAGGAAAGCAAAGTGAAATCGATTAAACGTTCCTTTCAGTACGGTGACCGCGAAGTCACGATAGAAACCGGCGGCGTTGCCCGTCAAGCCGATGGGGCTGTGACGGTGAGCATGGGTGACACGGTCGTGCTGGTGACCGCAGTGGGGCAGAAGTCTGCGATGCCGGGCCGGGATTTCTTCCCGCTCACGGTGAACTATCAGGAGCGCACGTACGCTGCGGGCCGTATCCCCGGCGGCTTCTTTCGCCGCGAGGGGCGCCCCAGCGAGAAGGAAACGCTGACCTCAAGGCTTATTGACCGGCCACTCAGGCCGCTATTTCCGAAAGGGTTTCGCAATGAGGTGCAGGTGATCGCGACCGTCGTGTCGGTGGATCCTGACATCGATGCGGATATTCCATCACTGATTGGTGCATCGGCCGCACTGGCGATTTCTGGCATGCCATTCGCTGGCCCCATTGGTGCAGCGCGTGTCGGTTACATCAACGACGGCTACGTGTTGAACCCAACGAACGCTCAGTTGGCGGACTCAAAGCTTGATTTGGTCGTCGCAGGTACCGCCAATGCCGTGTTGATGGTTGAGTCGGAAGCCGACGTTTTGCCGGAAGATGTGATGCTCGGCGCCGTGGTTTTCGGTCATGAACAGATGCAGGCCGCTATTTCGGCGATTTCTGATCTGGCTGGCGAGGTTGGCAAACCGGCGTGGGAGTTCGCGGCACCCGAGGCCGATCCGGAGCTGGTGGCTGCCGTGGCCAGTCAGGCAGAGGCTGGCATTGCCGAGGCCTACACTGTTCAGGAGAAGCAACAGCGCACCAATCGCATTGCGGAGGTGAAATCTGCCGCGAGAGAGGCGCTGGCCGGCGGCGACGACGCGCGCTGGTCAGAAGAGGAGGTCAACGGACAGCTGGGCAAGCTTGAGAGCCACCTCGTGCGCGAGCGCGTGCTGGCCGGCGAGCAGCGGATTGACGGTCGCGACACGCGGACCGTGCGCCCGATTACCGTGCAAACCGGGGTGCTTCCGCGGACGCATGGTTCAGCGCTGTTCACACGCGGTGAGACCCAGGCAATCGTGGTGACGACGCTCGGGACGGAGCGCGATTCGCAAATTATCGATGCGCTGGAGGGTGAGTATCGGGATCGCTTCATGCTGCATTACAATTTCCCGCCGTATTGCGTGGGCGAGACAGGTTTCGTTGGCTCTCCTAAGCGCCGCGAAATCGGTCACGGTCGCCTGGCACGGCGCGGCGTTAAGGCAGTATTGCCAACGGCCGATCAGTTTCCGTACGTGATTCGCGTTGTGTCCGAGATTACGGAATCAAACGGTTCCAGTTCCATGGCGTCTGTCTGCGGCACCAGTTTGTCGCTAATGGATGCCGGCGTGCCGATTGCAGCACCGGTGGCTGGCGTGGCCATGGGACTCGTGAAGGATGCCGACCGCTACCAGGTTCTCACGGATATCCTCGGTGACGAGGATCATCTCGGCGACATGGACTTCAAGGTGGCCGGTACCAGCGACGGCGTCACTGCCTTGCAGATGGATATAAAGATCGACGGCATTACGCAGGAGATCATGTCTGATGCGCTCAGTCAGGCGCGCGAGGCGCGGCTGCATATTCTTGGGGAGATGGCCAAGGTTATCTCCCGGTCCCGTGAAGAAATGTCCGAATGGGCGCCGACCATCATTTCGATGAAGATTGATCCGGAGAAGATTCGGGACGTCATCGGCAAGGGTGGCGCCACCATCCGCACCATCACCGAGGAAACCGGCGCTACGGTGGATATCGAGAACGATGGTACGGTGCGCATCGCATCGGTCGAAGGTGCGGCAGGCCGCGAAGCGAAACGCCGCATCGAGCTGATCACTGCCGACGTTGAGGTTGGCAGAATCTACGAGGGCCGCGTTGCGAAGTTAATGGATTTCGGCGCCTTCGTTACCATCCTGCCCGGCAAAGACGGTCTGGTGCACATCTCGCAGATTTCCTCGGAGCGTGTTGAGCGCGTCAGCGATAAGCTATCGGAAGGCGAGATCATCAAGGTCAAGGTGCTGGAGGTCGATCGCCAGGGTCGGATTCGCCTGAGCATGCGAGACCTGGAGGCCGCCTAGGGCAGCTTCCAGGTTCCGCAATGGTGAAGTGCCAGCGCACCCGTGGACGCAAGGCCCGCCGGTTAGCTCTACATAGATGCGCCACCCAGTCCATGGCCCGCCGGGCGGGTGGCTGCTACAGGGCGGCCAGCATTACGCACCAGTACATCCTGCAAGGCGGCCTGCAGGTGCTCGGCAATACCTTGTTCCTGGCCGCTGCCGCTGAGACGAATCAGGTCGCACAAGAAGCCAGGCTCGAAGATTGAGGCGGCGCCTCGCTCTGTTTCCGCAATGATCTGTAGCAGTACTGCCGTACTGATGTCTTCGCCCGATGCGCGCTCGACGACTCTGATCGTCTGGCCATCAATTATTAGTCGGCGAAGATCTTCCAGATTGACGTAGCGACTCTCGGCCGTGTCGTAGAGCCGCCGATTGACATACTTTCGAATTAGCCGGGGTTGCGTCATTTCCTTATACCTCTCGGGCGTCGTTCCGCCCGCCGATGCTCAATGCCAGCCATGGCGATATCGTTATAGACCGGGCCGGCAGGTACAAGTTCGATAGCCAGCATTTCGGCGATATTTTTGATTTCAATAGCTTATAAATCAATTACGTATAAGGCTAATCTAACAATAATTGTCAGCCTGCTGCGGAGCTCAAACCGGGTCGTTTCCGGCCGGCAGCCGCGCAGCCTGCCAATGCTCTGCGGCCCACTCCCAGCAGGCGCTGGTTGGGGCCTGAGCCAGACTCGTGGGGGGTGACTGGCCCAGGAACCGCAGCGCCCGCCAGAGGTTCTCGCTGGCCCGGCGGCCATCCAGCGGCGCCGCCCCAGTTTGCTTGCTTAGTTTCTGTCCATGCGGGTTCATGACCACAGCGGTATGCAGGTAGCCCGGTGTCGGCAATCCCAATGCTTCCTGAAGCGCAATCTGTGCCGGCGTATGAGCGAGCAAGTCTCGGCCGCGCACCACCTCCGTGATTCCATCCAGCGCATCGTCAACAACCGTGGCGAGCAGGTAGGCCGGTTGGCGGTCGCGGCGCTGAATGACGAAGTCTCCGAGCGTGTCGGATATCCGGGATGATATGGGGCCTTGTCGCCGGTCATTGAACTGGATCACTGAGTCACGGCAGCGAAAGCGCAACGACGTGCTCTGGCTGAACGCAGGCGTCTTGCGCCGGCACGTGCCTGGATAGATGTAGCCAGCCGGACCGCGGCGAGCCTTCGCCTTGATGGTTTTCCGGGAGCAGCGGCATGGGTAGGCCTGCTGGTTGTCGAGCAAGCGGTCGGCGGCTTCCTGATACCTGGCCAAGCCTGCACTCTGATACCGAACCTCACCTGACCAGGCGAAGCCGTGTGTCAACAGGCAATCCAGAATCTGGTCTGACGTGCCCGGAGGATTGCGCGCTGCATCGATGTCATCGATGCGGAGCAGCCACTCGCCGCCGGCCGCCAGAGCCTGAACATAGCTGGCTGTCGCAGCGATCAGTGAACCGAAGTGCAGGGGCCCGGTTGGGGAGGGGGCAAACCGGCCCCGGTAACCCTGGTCCGGTGGCTTCGAGTCGATGACCCTGGTCCTGCCCTGCTAACGGTATTGATCTTCCCGGTCGCTGTATTGACGTTCGGCCAGCTCGCGGCGTTCCTGTGCTTCCACGCTCAGAGTGGCGACGGGCCGGGCTTCCAGACGCTTGAGCCCGATTTCTTCGCCGGTCTCTTCGCAAAACCCGTAGCTGCCATCATCAATGCGCGCGATGGCTGAGTCGATTTTCTTCAGTAGCTTGCGCTCGCGGTCACGGGTACGCAGCTCTAATCCAAACTCGGATTCTTGCGTTGCGCGATCATTGGGGTCGGGGAAGTTGCTTGCCTCGTCCTGCATGTGGTGGACCGTGCGGTCAACTTCTTCCATGAGCTCGCGTTTCCAGGCGTTCAGGATTTCGCGGAAGTGATCCAGTTGTCCCGGGCTCATATATTCCTCACCCTTGGCGGGGCGATACGGCTCGATGCCGTGAATGAGATTGTCCCCGGCGCTTTTTCCGGTTTTTCTGCGCGCCGGGCGGCGCTGTGCAGCAACCATAATGGCATCCATACCCCTTTCCGCAGCCGCGCGCCTGCGGGCGGCTGCGTTGCGAATTGCTTCCTGGTTGGCTTCGTTCTGAGACACAGCGGGCTTCGCCACGCCGGTCTTCGCTGGCGCAGATTGTTTAGCGGGCTTGTCCCGTTTGGCAGCAGCGGGCGCAGTCTGCTTTTTCGCCTTGGCTTTTTCCTTGCTGCTGGCTTGTTTCTTAGCGGGCTTTTTAGGTGCCGACTTTTTCTTGGACGTCTTCTTCTTGGCCGGCTTCTTTTTTACCGTTTTTTTCTTGGACGCCTTTTTCTTGGTGGTCTTTTTCTGCGATGTTTTTTTCCTGGATGTCTTCTTCTTGCTGGCCTTTTTCTTTACAGCTTTCTTCTTCGCAGCCTTCTTCCGGGCAGGCTTCTTCTTGGCAGCTTTCTTACGGCTGGCCGACTTCTTCTTGGACGGGCGGGCAGTCGCCTTGCGCTTGGCCGCTTTTTTCTTGGCGACGGTCTTGCGCTTGGTGCTCTTGCGCCCTTTGGATGCAGATTTCTTCCGGGAAGAAGTCTTCTTCGCGGCCATGATAATTTCTCGCGCCGATTCTGAAACCGGCCGGATTATACAGATGCGGCCGGGGGTTTAAAGGCCTGGAATAAGGACTTTACTCGGGCCCGGATGCGGAAGCTTCCGGGGGTAGCTGGACGGGCGACGGCGGTTGCCAGCCGGGCTTGCGGTAGTCGGCAACGACGCTGGTGTAGATCCCGCCGCGAACATTGAAGTTTGCCGTCAAGCGGGCGTAGCGGGGCGCCATCGCATCGACAAGATCGTCGAGAATCTGGTTTGTCACGGCTTCGTGAAAAGCTCCGATATCACGGAAGGACCAGACATAGGTTTTCAGAGCCTTTAGTTCGACGCAGCTGCCATCGGCAATGTACTCAAGGTGCAGGGTGGCGAAGTCCGGCTGGCCCGTGCGCGGACACAGGCAGGTGAACTCGGGGATCCGAATTCGAATCAAGAAATCCCGATCAAAACGCGGGTTTTCAAAGGTTTCTAGCAGATTGCTATCTGCAGGTTTAGGTTTTGCTTGAGCGGGCAAAGCGCGCCTTATCCGGTAAGGGTTATGCGGGTGTCTGGCAATAGTTTTTACTTTACACTAGCCAATGTGCGCGGGTCATCGCCTTGTTGTTGAGGCATGCCCCTCAGAAAAAAAGTGCGGGTTTCCGGCCGTTGTCAGCGGCCCGGATTGGGGGAATGCGTTGCGTGTCATGTTGAAGATCGTGTGCGCGATCCAGCTGAACAGATCACAGGTGGGCTGAGCCGATGCGACTCAGCAAGATAAAGCTTTCCGGCTTCAAGTCGTTCGTCGATACGACCACGATTCCATTGCCCAGTAACCTGGTGGGTGTCGTGGGGCCGAACGGCTGCGGCAAGTCCAATGTCATAGATGCCATCCGCTGGGTGATGGGCGAGACGTCCGCCAAGCATCTGCGCGGCGATTCTATGGCCGATGTCATTTTTAATGGCTCAGCAGGTCGAAAGCCGGTGGGCACGGCGACCATCGAATTGTTCTTCGATAATTCTGATGGCGCTATCGGCGGGCAATACGCGGGCTATAGCGAGATCTCTATTAAGCGATCGGTTTCCCGAGATGGTACGTCTCAGTACTTTCTGAACGGCACGCGTTGCCGCCGCAAAGACATTACCGGAATCTTCCTCGGCACTGGTCTCGGCCCCCGCAGCTACGCGATTATCGAGCAGGGCATGGTTTCCAGGCTTATCGAGGCAAAGCCCGACGATATGCGGGTTTATATTGAGGAAGCCGCCGGTATCTCCAAATACAAGGAGCGCAGGCGGGAGACCGAGACTCGCATTCGCCACACACGCGACAATCTCGATCGATTGAACGACCTGCGCGAAGAGGTCGATAAGCAGATCAAGCATCTTCAGCGGCAGGCTCGTCAGGCTGAGCGCTATCAGGAGCTCAAACAAGACGAGCGGCGCCTCGAGCGCGAACTGCTGGCCATTCGCATGAGCACCATGGGCGACGAATTGCGTGCCTCGCAAAGTCAGCTCGCCCAGGCACAGAATCAGATGGAGGCGGCCGTTGCTGAGCAGCGCAGCATCGAGGCTTCCATAGAGAAAGCCCGGCTGACGCATACGGAGTCAACCGAGGCCTTTAATGAGATTCAGGGCCGCTACTACGCTGTGCAAAGCGAGATCTCGAGACTGGAACAGTCGATTACCCACAGCCGCGACACCCGCTCCCGGCAAGAGGCCGACCTGGCCGAAGCTGAGGCACAGCGCGGCGATCTGGCGGGTGAAATCGACAAAGACACGGCACAGCTGGCCGACCTTGAGGAGCAGCTTGCCAGGCTTGCGCCTGATCTGGAGCAGGCCAAGGCGGTTGAGGAAACCTCCTCCGCCAACCTCCAGCGCGTCGAGGATGCACTGGAGGCCTGGCAGACGACCTGGCATGAGTTCAATCTGGAGACTAAGGAGTACCAGCGGACCGCCGAGGTTGAGCAAACCCGCATCGAGCAGCTTGAGATGCAAGTGGCGCGGCTGTGTGATCGAAGAGAAGAGCTGGCCACAGAGGGCAGCGGTATTTCTCTCGACGAATTCGAGTCCATGCTCACAGCAGCGAGCCGGGCGGAGCAGGATTCTCAGGCGACGGCAGCGTCATGCACGAAGGCGCTTGAGGTGGTCGATACGCGCATTGCCAAACTCCGCGAGGCAGAGCGCGATCTGGGCGAACGGCTGCAGACGGCGCACGAGGAGCTCGCCAGCCGGCGGGCGCGTGTCGAGACCCTGGAGGCCGTCCAGGCGGCTGCGCTGGGCGAGGATGAAGAGGTTGCGCAGCGCTGGCTGAAGGGTAATGGACTCGCGGAGCATCCCAGACTTGCCCAGAGGCTCCAGGTGGAGCCGGAATGGTCGCGCGCGGTTGAGACGGTGCTGGGCGGGTTTCTGCAGGCGGTGTGTGTCCCCCGTCCCGACGAACATCTGCAGCGGTTGCCCGGCACGGATCTGACCTTGCTGGATCAGCATGATGAGACCGGCGGCGCCGCGCAAAGTGGCACGCTAGCCTCGGTGGTTCAGCAGGCTGGCCAGGCCGCGCGAATTCTCGAGCAGGTTAAGACTGCTCCAGACCTGAAGGCAGCTCTCGCGTTGAGATCGCGTTTGCGGGCTGAAGAATCAGTGGTCACGCCGGACGGACTGTGGCTGGGCAACGGTTGGGTGCGGGTGCATCGAGGGCAGCGTGAAGCGGCCGGACTCATCAGCCGCGAGCAAGATATTCGGGAGCTGCGCGACCAGATTCGTGATGGCGAGCATGATGCCAAGCGTCTGGGCGAGGAACGCAGTGCCGCGAGAACGGAACTTGCGAGCCTCGAAGGAGATCGATCAACCGCAGCGGAGCGGGTGACTTCAGCCAATCGCGTGCTTGCTGAAGCAGCTGCTCGCTTGAGTTCTCATCGTCAGGATTTCGATCGGGCGCGTGAACGGTTGCAGTCTCTGAGCCGGGACGAGGAAGGTGTAAAGGCTGATCTCACTTCGCTCGAGGCAGGAATTCGGGATGCCAGGGCGCGGCTAAACCAGGCAACCGAGGCGACGGCGCGTGCCGAGGACCGGCGTCCGGTGTTGAAACGTCAGCAGCAAGAGCTAGTGGACGAATACAACCGGGTGCGTGATGAGGCGGAGACGCAGCGGGAGAATGCGGCGCGCATTGCAATTGAGTACGAAAGTCGGCGCGCATCTAAGGAATCTGCAAGCACTACGCTGGGGCGTATTCAAACACAGCGCGCTGATCTAGAGGCGCGGATGACCAACCTGCGTGACGCGCTCAGTGCGAGCGTAACGCCGCTGGCTGATCTGCAGTCGAATCTCGAAACGCAGCTTGCTGCGGAAGTTGAAGTCGATCGCCTGATGAATGAACGCCGCAGGGAGCTTGAGGAGGCAGACCTCGCTCTGCGCAACGATGAAGGGCGTCGCGCGAATAGCGAGAAACAGGTCGAGGCGGCCCGGGTCGCGGCCGACGAGCTGCGCATGGCAGTCAGAGAAGTGGAGGTGCGGCGCGAGAGTTTAGCGGAGCAGTTCAAGGCCAGCGGGAGCAGTGATCCCGAGGAGCTCATTGCGTCTCTGGATGAGACTGCGACCGTAGAGACCTGGACCGAACAGCTCGGCAGCGTGCAGCGAAAGATTGAGCGCTTAGGGGCGATCAATCTGGCCGCGATTGACGAATTCTCTGAGCAGTCCGAGCGCAAAGAGTATCTGGATGCGCAGTTTGAAGATTTAACTGCTGCACTTGAGACGCTCGAGCAGGCTATTCGAAAGATCGATAGAGAGACGCGAGCCCGCTTCAAAGAGACCTTTGACAAGGTGAATGCCGGTCTCCAGCGGTTGTTCCCGAAGCTGTTTGGCGGCGGGCGAGCCTACTTGAGTCTGGACGGTGAGGACTTGCTCAGCACGGGTGTCACCGTGATGGCGCAGCCACCGGGTAAGCGGAACAGCCATATCCACCTGCTGTCGGGTGGTGAGAAGGCGCTGACGGCGGTCGCGTTGATTTTCTCTATTTTCGAGTTAAATCCGGCACCTTTCTGTTTGCTCGATGAGGTGGACGCGCCGCTGGATGAGGCCAACGTGGGCCGGTTTTGTGACATCGTCAAAGAAATGTCCTCAACGGTTCAGTTCATTGTCATCACCCACAACAAGACCACCATGGAGATGGTTCGTCAGCTCACCGGGGTCACGATGAACGAACCAGGCGTGTCGCGGCTGGTATCTGTGGATATCGATGAAGCTGTTCAGCTAGTAGCCAGCTAATTTCGCCCTGGAGCCGGCGGGATGGGCGAGTTGCGTTGGATTCTTTTGCTAGCCGGGCTATCGGTTTTAGCCGGCGTTTACATCTACACCCGCTACGCACGCAGTCGCGCGGCGGCCCCGGCGCCGCGGCGCGAGCCAGTTCTTGGCGATCCCCCCACAGAGCCTGATCAGCCGTCGTCTCCGGCACCGACCGCTGCGACCGATGAGCCATCGTTGTCGGCTCCGCCGGCCGACCGTGTGGTGGCGCTGCGGCTTATCGCCCGGGAGCGGGAGGGTTTTCCAGGCGAGGAATTGGTATTGGCGCTGCGTGAAGCTGGACTCCGGCATGGCGAGTTCGGCATCTTTCACGCACACGCGGGAGACGAGACCGCCCCCGTGCAGTTTAGTGTCGCCAGTCTGGTTGAGCCCGGTTCGTTTGAGCTAAGCGGGCTGAAAGAAACCCGCTATCCGGGCGTGAGCATCTTTATGGGCCTCCCGTCGGCCGGCGAGGCCGTCGAGGATTTCGACCGCATGATGCTGACGAGCCGCGAGCTTGTGCGCAAGCTCGACGGTGACCTGCTGGATGAGCAGGGCAGCTCACTAAGCATTCAGAGGGAACGCTACCTGCGTGAGGAAGTGCTCCAATACATGCACCGGGTCGCCGAGCTCGCCGCCCCGTAACCTGGGCGCATGAGCGGTATACCTGACAAAGTGGCCGAGCGCGCCGCGGCGCTGCGTGAGGAGATCGATCAGCACAACTATCGATATCACGCACTGAGCGAGCCGAAGATTTCTGACCGCGAGTATGACGAGCTGTTTCGCGAGCTGACTGAGCTGGAAGCCGCACACCCGGAACTGGTGGTGCCCCAGTCGCCGACGCAGCGTGTGGGTTCGGCACCGGTCGCCGGTTTCGCGCCCGCCGAGCATGAAGCGCCGATGCTATCGCTCGACAACGGGTTTTCTGATGAGGAAATTGGCGATTTTGACAGGCGCGTGCGAGAACGGTTGGATGAAGCGGGACCGATCAGCTATGCCGCGGAACCCAAGCTGGATGGCGTTGCCATCGCCCTCCAGTATGTCGATGGCGAATTGGTTCGCGCGGCGACGCGCGGCGACGGCAGAATTGGCGAGAATGTGACGCACAGTGCGCGCACGATCGATTCGGTGCCGCTATGCCTGCAGGGCTCGGATTATCCACAGCGGTTTGAAGTTCGCGGCGAGGTCTTTATGCCACACGATGGCTTTGAGGCCTTCAATGAACGCGCGCGCGCAGCTGGCGAGAAGGTGTTCGCCAATCCCCGCAATGCTGCGGCGGGAAGCCTGCGGCAGCTTAATCCCGAGGTGGCTGCGACCAGGCCGCTCGATATATTCATCTATGGACTGGCTCGGCCCGCCGACGTAGAGGGGCTTAGTGGCCACCTCGAGAGCCTCAAGCGATTGAGGGAATGGGGCTTCAAGATCAACCCTCTGGCCAGGCTGGCGAGTGGCGCTGAGGGTTGCCTCGCGTACTACCGCGAAATTGGTGAATTGCGTGATGAGCTGTCCTACGACATCGACGGCGTCGTGTACAAAGTCGATCGTTTCGCCTGGCAGAGAGAGCTCGGGCAGGTATCCAGGGCACCTCGCTGGGCGATTGCACACAAGTACCCGGCGCAGGAACAGGTGACGACTGTGGAAGCCGTCGAGTGGCAGGTGGGGCGGACGGGAGCGCTAACCCCCGTGGCCCGTTTGAAGCCCGTTCTCGTGGGCGGTGTGATGGTGAGCAACGCGACACTGCACAACATCGATGAGCTGTCTCGCAAGGATGTGCGTGCCGGTGACACGGTGTACGTAAGGCGCGCCGGCGATGTTATCCCCGAGGTAGTGCGGGTGGCACTCGATCGGCGTCCACCGAAACGCACGCGAATACCTCGTCTGCCATCCACGTGTCCCGCGTGCGGCTCAGATGTTGAGCGGATCGAAGGCGAGGCGGTGGCCCGTTGCACGGGCGGACTGGATTGCCCCGCTCAGCGGAAGGAGGCGCTGCGCCACTTTGTGTCCAGATTAGCGATGGATATCGAGGGGTTAGGCACAAAGCTGATTGACCAGCTTGTGGAGGCAAAGCTTGTCGAGACTCCGGCTGACATCTATCGGCTCTCTGGTGAGCAGCTGCTGGGTCTGGAGAGAATGGGGGAGAAGTCGGTCAAAAATCTTCTGCAGTCTATTGAGAAGAGCAAACAAACCACGCTGCCACGGCTGCTTTACGCGCTGGGAATTCGAGAAGTAGGTGAGGCGACAGCGGCAAGCTTGTCTGAGCAGTTTGGATCATTGGAAGCCGTGCAGCGTGCGGATGAAGCGGCGCTGCAGGCAGCGCCGGATATCGGCCCGATAGTGGCCGGCCATATCCGCGCGTTTCTGCGCCAGCCGCGCAACCTGAGCGTGATCAGCAGGCTCAAGGAGTACGGGGTAAACTGGCCAAGTTCAGAGCCGCTGACCGAGCCGGCCAAGGGCAAGCTTGCGGGCTCGACCTTCGTACTAACCGGCACACTGTCAGGCATGACGCGCAATGAGGCCAAGTCGCGAATACAAAGCATGGGCGGAAAAGTTTCATCTAGTATTTCCGGCAAGACCAGCTATGTTGTCGTCGGCGATTCGCCAGGCTCTAAGGCAGAGAAGGCCCGCAAGCTTGGTGTGACGGAGCTATCAGAAGATGAGTTGGTTGAGATGCTGGGCGGAACGTAGCGGGTCGTATCCGGTTTCACCTCGGATCGCTTGAGCTTGTAAATGGTTGTCGGCTCCTCGAATCACTTGACGGGCCTTGTTCGGCCTTTCGTCCGATTTCTTTTGAGCGCGGGCGTTAGCTATCGGCAGCTTATCGAAGCGTGTAAAGAGGAGTTTATCGTCCAGGCTACGAACTCCTATGGACTCAGGGGGCGCCCCACGAATGTATCAAGAGTCGCTGCCATCACCGGAATTACGCGCAAAGAGGTGCGTGCCGTACGTGAGCGGGTGTCATCAGGTGCCAGCGAACCGGAGCTGGTCGGAAACTGGAATCCACTTGCCCAGATACTTCATCACTGGCACACCGACCCAGAGTACCTTGACAGGCAGGGAAAGCCGATCCTTCTGGAGATTTCGGGGCCGGAAGCTAAGTCGTTCGACAGTTTGTCAAGAAGATTGGCAGGAGATATTCCTCCGGGTGCGATGCTAGCAGAGCTCAAGAGGGCGAACGCGGTGGAAGTCATTGAGGAAAGATACTTGCTTCCCCTGAAGAGGCACTATGCGCCGACGGAATTCGACGAGTCTTTCGTTCGCTCCATGACTTTTTCGCTTTCTAACCTGACGGCCACCCTTGCGAGGAATGCAGAGCTTTCGCAAGCAAGCGATAAGTCGCTTCTGCTCAGAGAGGGATTGCTAGAGCGCTATGTGTGGGCGCAATGCCTTAGACCTGCCGACCGCGAAGCATTTCTGACATTGGCTGAGAAGAAAGCCGAGGAACTGTTATCAGAGCTTGATGTTTGGATCGGGGACAAAGAACGAGACAAGATGGAATCGGACACAATGTCAACCAGTCCTGCGCCGTTTGTAGGCGTAGGAATCTATTTGTTCGAAGATTCCCAGGCTGCGTCAGGTAAAGCTGACGGCAACGTCGCTAAATCCTAAGAATCTAGCGAAGCCCGCTGCCGCGGATGCCAAGCGTATCGCTGTCATCGCTGTCGCGCAGTCCACTGCCGCGAATACCTCGCAGGCCACTGCCGCGGATGCCAAGCGTATCGCTGTCGTCGCTGTCGCGCAGTCCACTGCCGCGAATACCTCGCAGGCCGCTGCCGCGGATGCCAAGCGTATCGCCGTCGTCGCTGTCGCGCAGTCCACTGCCGCGAATACCTCGCAGGCCGCTGCCGCGGATGCCCAAAACTGATGCCCCATCAGCATAAACGGGACCTGTCACCGAGTATCGGAATCCCGCGATCTCTACAAGCGAGCCCGGCTCCGCGTCGTATGCGCTTGTGTCAAATAGGGTGTTCTGATAGTCGACGTCCACGCCTCCAACAAGAAACTCTTGCTCTCCGGATTCAGAGGCCTGTTTTCGTCCGCGCAGATACACTAAGTCTTGATTGCCAAGTGCGTTGTCTGAAGTTAGTACCACGATAACCGAGGCAGCCATCGCACCATCGAGCAGATCTCCGGCCACAGCAATTCGCCGCCCCTCGCTTAGGATCGACGCGTCCTCGCTTTCAAGCGTTAGGTCAGCGGGCACCAGAATCCGGGTGTCATTGAGGACAACCACGGATTGCCCAAGCACATAGACAACACCTTCTGTGGAGTCCCAGAAGTCGACTGGTCCGAGGGCCAAGAGTGGAATGCCTTTTCCGGCGGAAAACTCCTGGACAGCAGCGTCGGCACGCAGGCCACTGCCGCGGATGCCTCGCAGGCCACTGCCGCGGATGCCTCGCAGGCCACTGCCGCGGATGCCCCGCAGGCCGCTGCCACGGATGCCTCGCAGGCCACTGCCGCGAATGCCTAGCGTATCGCTGTCGTTGCTGTCGCGGAGTCCGCTGCCCCGAATCCCATTTAACGATCCCAGGGATGATGACAGTACAACGTTTCCGAAACTGTCCACGCCCTCCAGCTGAATGCCTGAGAGATCTGCCATTGTTGGCGTCGCGAATAAGAGAAATACCAGCACTGAGCAATAGTTTGCTATCGACCTGCTATGTGTCTTACGACTATTGTCTTGGTCATCTGTCAGGCTGTGGTTGGTGCCTTGTCTAGTCATATTTCCGCGCTCAATTACTGAATGTCTTCTTCCGTCTCGACATAGTGATAAATGCCTAGACCGGTTCTGACTTTCTTTCTAATTTGTCTGTTGTTGTCTGGTTCATCCAGTTGGCTTAGCCAGTTGTCTATTTCCTCGAGGAGGAGTTGCGCGCGATCGCGAACGTAGGCTTTTAGGCGCGGAAGGTCTTCCGCCCGTATACCGTCGTCTGCATCCACCACTCTCTCAAAAAGTCGCTCCTCAGCATCGGAAGCTGTTCTGTTGTGATCTATCGTCTCAACGAAGCTTGCTACGGATCTACCCAAATGCTCGAGGCTATCTGGTGCATCGACACTCGGGAGATAAGTCCTCGTCAGTACTCTGAACCAGTCGCTATCTGTTTCTACTACGGCCTCGTTACGAATCAGTTCCTGCAAGACCTCGTCTGCGTCTGCCCCGGGGCTATGCCGTTCAACTAATTCGCCGAAGTCTGCGGTCGTAGCGTCCTTCCTCGGGAGTTCAAGGGGCAGCCCGTAGGGACCGGTGAACCGATCGTCTGTGTGCCACCCACTTAGCACTCGGGTAACTTGATCAAGCGATCCCGCTTCGTCTTGCGCGAGAGCTTTATTGCTTCTCCACCTATCTATTTGTTCTTCAGAGAGTCCGCAGACCGCGCTGAGCTCGCGGTCACTAAACTGTTCTTTCTTGTCGACTAGCGCAGCTTCGCCAACCTCCGCGAAGACGCTCTGCGCTAACTGAGAAAATTCTTTGTAGCCAACTTTGTTTTTTATGAGGATCCGGACCAGCGGGGTGAGCAAGCGCCTATAGGCCGCTAGCAGGCCCGACTGTGTCCGTAAATCCATGTTTATACATAATGGGACCTGAATCAGTAATTTAGTGGCAGATCGTGCGCTTCGTCAACCTCTATACATAAACGATTTCGGTTACTTAGCGGAGATTCTTAGAAATTGATAAAAAATTAATTTAATCAAATAGATGGAGCGTTTTTGTTCTTACCTATTTAGATTGGGTAAATAACATAATGAAGCGATAGGGCTAAGCATTATTGCCGGCAGCTCCAAACATTATGTTAGAGCTGCATCAGCCTACCTGCCGCCCAATATCTCGATGCTCACAGCGTGAATATCGGTTTCCAGGAGATCTCCCAGCGCATCATAGACGAGGCGATGGCATTGAAGGGGGCGGAGGTTTGCGAACTTTGAAGAGGCAATTCGGACCAGGAAGTGGCCGCGGCCGTCTCTGGCGCCGGCATGGCCAACGTGCAGGTGGCCCTGGTCCTCAATCTCGAGGCGCGTGGGAGCGAGCGCCTCGTGCAACCGCGCCTGCATTTCGGTGATCCGCGACTCGCTCATGGCAACACGCGCTTGAACGGTTTGACGCGCACGCTGGCGTAGACGCCGGCCGCAACGTAGGGATCGTCATTCGCCCAGCTTTCCGCGGCGGCAAGGTCGGTGAATTCTGCAACGATTAAGCTTCCGCTGAAGCCACTGGGGCCGGGGTCCGGGCTATCGACTGCGGGATGTGGTCCTGCCAGCACCAGCCGCCCGGCGTCCCGCAACGCCTCAAGCCGTTCCAGGTGCTGGGCGCGGGCTTTGGCCCGCAGTGGACCACTCTCGGGAACGTCCTCGGAAATGATTGCGTATAGCATTTTCACGCTCACTGCTTCGACACAACTTGACCTGGCCATGCTAACCCGGTCGTGCAACCCGGGGGTCAGCCGCATTCCATGGATACCAGCCCGCGCGATCGCGACTAAACTATCGCTCCATGACGCTCCGGCTCGAAGTTCATCCGCGGAATCCGCAACACCGTTTCGTGAGGCAGGCCACGGATGTGTTGCGAAGTGGCGGCCTCATCGCTTACCCAACGGACTCCTGCTACGCGCTGGGTTGCGCATTGGACGCTCCCAACGGCGCGAGGACGATCGCGCGAATTCGCCAGATTGACAAGGCCCACAACTTCACATTCGTTTGCGCGGATCTCGCGCAGGTGTCGAGCTACGCGCGTATCCCCAATTGGGCATACCGGCTGGTAAAAGCGCACACGCCCGGGCCCTATACGTTCATTCTGGCGGCGACGCGGGAAGTACCTCGCCGACTGCAGAATGCGAAACGAAAAACCATCGGCATTCGGATGCCTGACCATCCGGTGCCCATGGCGATTCTCGATGAGTTAGCGGCGCCGATCATGAGTTCAACCTTGCTTCTTCCCGGTGGTGATCGACCGCTGAACGACGGCGTCGAGATTGCTGAAAAGCTGGGCGGCCGCATCGACATGGTCATCGACAGCGGCAGCTGCGGCCTTGAGCCCTCCACTGTCGTGGAGATGACCGGGGAGTACCCAGTCGTTTTGCGCGAAGGGAAAGGCGATGCAGCGCTGTTTAGCTAAGCGCATCCCGCTGCTGGATATACTCCGCTGATGTCAGAAATCGATATTGCCGCCATCGTTCGCGGGATCACTACGGGTGCCATTCCGGTGCTGTTTGCGATCACTCTGCATGAGGTAGCGCACGGATGGGTTGCCCGCGCATGCGGCGATTCGACGGCAGCTATGCTGGGCAGATTGAGCCTGAATCCGATTCGGCACGTCGACCCGACCGGAACGATCCTCACGCCGCTACTGGTGTTCACGCTGTCGTTGGGCAACTTCATCTTCGGTTGGGCCAAACCGGTCCCGGTCAACTTTTCAAACCTCAATAAGCCCCGGCGCGACATGATCGCCGTGGCGGCTGCCGGGCCCGCGGCGAATGTCGCGATGGGGCTGTTTTGGGCAGTTGTTTACCAGCTGACGCGCAAGTTGGTGCCACCGGGCGATGCGTACCTGTTTCTAATCCAGATGAGCCAAATCGGCATATTTTTCAATTCACTGCTAGCGGTATTTAATCTAATTCCGTTGCCCCCGCTCGATGGTGGCCGCGTGCTTCGCGGGCTGGTGTCGGAGCCTTTCGGGCGCAGGCTCGATGCAATTGAGCCATACGGCCTTATAATCGTGGTGTTGTTGTTGCTGACGGGTGTGATCCGGCCGGTTCTCGTGCCGGCGATTAACGCGCTCATCAGTTTGCTCATTGCGCTCGCTGGGGGCGGGAGTGCGTAAATATGGAACAGAGTCCTGAGGCAAGGGCGCACTTGAGGGTGGTTGAGCCACCCGAAAAAGAAGCTGTGCTCAGTGCCGATGCGGCTGGTGGTAACCCCAGTCAGGGTGAGATGCCATTCGCCGTCGTTGATGGCGAACCCGTTACTCAGCTCCCGCAAGATCTATACATCCCGCCCCATGCGCTCAAAGTATTTCTCGAGGCGTTCGAGGGGCCGCTTGACCTTCTGCTCTACCTGATTCGCCGTCAGAACCTCGACATACTCGACATCCCGATTGCCGACATCACGCAGCAGTACATCGACTACATCGAAATGATGCGGGACCTGCAGCTGGAGCTGGCAGGCGAGTATTTGTTGATGGCCGCCATGTTGGCGGAAATCAAATCACGCATGCTGCTGCCCCGCGTTGAAGAGACGGAGGAGCAGGAAGACGATCCTCGCGCTGAGCTCATTCGCAGGCTGCTTGAATACGAACGCTTTAAAGAGGCGTCTGTGCAAATGGACAGCCTCGACCGCATGGATCGCGATACTTACCAGGCCGAGGCAGAGGTAGTTGAGCGCCAGGTCGTTACCCAGCTACCCGATCTCACGCTGAAAGAGTTGCTGGTTGCGTTTAAGGACGTCGTCGCGCGGGCGGAGATGTACGCGCACCTGCATGTGCAACGCGAGCCATTGTCGGTGCGTCAGCGCATGGCAGAAGTGCTCTCGCGAGTGCAGGGCGACAAATTTGCCGACTTCTCGGAGCTGTTCGATCCGGCGGAGGGGCGCATGGGCGTCGCCGTAACCTTCATCGCTCTGCTTGAACTTCTGCGTGAGGGACTGATTGACGTAGTGCAGGCGGAGGCGTATTCGCCGCTGCATGTGCGTGCAGCAACAAGCAGCTCCGCAGACCAAGCCGACAGCGCCACTGATTAGAGAGGCCTAGCATGGATACCACCGAGCTCAAGCACATCATTGAAGCCGCGTTACTGGCCGCGGGCCGGCCGCTGTCTTTGGACGAGCTGCGCGGATTGTTCGGCAAGGATGACGACGCACCGCCGCGCCAGGATCTCAAGAAAGCCGTGCTGCAACTCCAGGAGGAGTACGCTGGACGTGGCATTGCCGTGAAAGAAGTGGCCAGCGGCTTTCGCATCCAGGTCCAGCCATCAATGGGTCCATGGCTCGCCAAGCTATGGGAGGCGCGCCCGCCTCGATACTCGCGAGCACTGATGGAGACGTTGGCCATTGTGGCGTATCGCCAGCCGGTAACCCGCGGTGAGATCGAAGAGATTCGCGGCGTTGGCGTCACTAGTAACATTATTCGCACCTTGCTCGAGCGTGCCTGGATCCGTGTTGTCGGTCATCGCGATGCGCCCGGGCGACCGGAGATGTTTGGCACGACCCGCGAGTTTCTTGATTACTTTGGTCTGAAGAAGCTTGACGAGTTGCCCACCCTGCCGGAACTCAAGGAGATGGAGTCGCTGAATGTCCAGCTTGAGCTGCCGGATACGCACACGCCTGGCGCCGAAGCCGCGGAGGGTCTGAGTAGTGCTTCGGTGGCATCTCTGGATGCTGCGCGTGCCAATGCCGGTGAGAATCCGCCGTCGCAGGATGACCCGGATCCTGAGGGAGATGCGGAGCCCGAGGACCCTGAAGATGATGCGTACTCCTCGGCCACGGTCGTGCCCCTCAAGTCGATGTAGCTGACCTTGCCGGAGCGGCTGCAAAAATGGCTCGCCGCGCAGGGTCAGGGTTCACGCCGCGAGATCGAGCGTTGGATTAGCGCAGGTCGTGTCAGCGTAAATGGCCAACCGGCAGAACTTGGCCAGCAGGTCAGCGGCCGCGAGCGCATTGAGGTGGACGGTCGCCTCATTAAGGCGAGCACCGATACGACTCCCCGCGTACTTGCTTATCACAAGCCAAGCGGAGAAATCTGCACGCGCCGCGATCCTGAAGGTCGCCCGAGCGTGTTCGAGCGGTTGCCGTCTTTGCAAGGGCAGCGCTGGATCAGCGTTGGGCGTCTGGACGTGAACACCGCGGGTCTGCTTCTATTCACAACCGATGGCGAGCTAGCCAACGCGCTCATGCATCCCAGTTCTGGCCTGCAGCGTGAGTACGCGGTGCGCGTTCACGGCCACCTAAGCGAATCCGATCTGGAAAGACTGCGCACCGGAGTCGAACTGGAAGACGGCCCCGCGCGATGTCTTTCGATCATGCACAACGGTGGTGACAGCGCCAACCAGTGGTACCGCATTGTCCTGGACGAGGGGCGTAACCGAGTCGTTCGGCGCATGGTGGAGGCAGTTGGCGGGCAGGTAAGCCGGCTGTTGCGGGTTCGCTATGGGCCTGTGCATCTGGAACGCGACCTGCCGCGTGGTCGTTGGCGGGAGTTACACGGTGCCGACCGGGCCGACGTCTATCGCGCGGCAATGCTGGCGCCTCCTGACCAGCCTCGACGGCGGCGAGCCCGCATCGCTAAGTCTGGCAATCGAAAGTTTCGCCGGTGACACCGCGGCTGTCGGGTCCCATCAAATAAAGATAAGTCGGCATCAAACTCTCGGGTGCGGGCAGCGAGTTGGGGTCTTCGGCCGGGTAGGCCGCGGCCCGCATGCCGGTTCGCGTGCGGCCGGGATTAATGGCGTTCGCTCGTAGGCGCCCGGCTTCCTCAGCCTCGTCGGCCAGCACCTGGCTAAGTCCTTCAATACCGAATTTGGACACAGCATACGCACCCCAGTACGCGCGCCCGCGCCGGCCCACGCCACTGCTTGTGAAGACAACCGACGCGTCAGCCGCGTTGCCCAGCAGTGGCAATAGCACCTGGGTTAGCACGAAGGGCACGGTGAGATTCACGTGCATCACTTCTGCCCAGGTATTCACGTCGTACTGCGCGAGTGGCGTCAGCGTACCCAATATGCCTGCGTTGTGTAGCAAGCCGTCCAACCGCCCGTAGTCATCCTGTATCCGGTCGCGCAACGCGAAATAGTCAGGCGCGCTCGCTTTCAGGAGATTCAATGGTGCGATTGCCGGTTCGGGTGACTGGTCGGCGACGATTTCGTCGTAAACCCGTTCCAGCTTGCTCAGGGTTCGTCCGTGCAGAATGACCGATGCGCCGCGCGCCGCAAAGCTGCGCGCGGCAGCGCGACCCAGCCCGCTGCCGGCGCCGGTAACCAGAATGACGCGGTCTTCCAGAAGGTTCTGTGCCGGCTGGTAGCCGGCGGGATCAAAGTTAGCCATACGCGTCAATGCGGTTTACCAGGCTCGGCATCGTTTGCGGGTTTCTCATCATCTGTTTGCTCGAGCTGCCGCGTTGCAGGCTCACGCGCGCTGCGCTCGACGGCAGTTGTTTCCGGGATGGCCGTCTTGGCAGGGATGCCAAGTTCCGTGAACTTGCGGGCGCCCGGCAAAACCATTCTCTCCAGAGAACCAATCGCTTCGTTGTAAGCCTTAACGCCGCCGTCCAGGCGCTTGCCGAGCGTCACCAGGTGATTCGTAAATCCACCCAGGCGCTGATGCAGCTCGACGGCCAGTTGACGTATTTGTTCAGCATTGTCCGCCAGTGCCAGTTGACGCCAACCGAAGGCGACAGCCTTCAGCAGGCCAATCAGACTGCTTGGCGTGGCCAGGATCACGCGTTGGCGGAGTGCATCCTCCATGAGCTCCGGTTGTTCGTTGAGCGCCGCCGCGAGAAACTGATCACCCGGCACAAACAGCACGACAAACTCCGGGCTGCGGTCGAACTGTGCCCAATAGGATTTGGCGGCCAGCTCGCGCACGCGCTGACTCATGTTGCGCGCGTGCCGGCGCAATGCCTCACTGCGCGCCTGATCATCATTGGCCTCGGTGGCATCCAGGTAGGCGTCTAGCGGTGTCTTTACGTCTACAACGATCTGGCCGCGCTCGGGTAGCTGCACAATCAGGTCGGGACGTATGGCGCCAGCATCCGTCTGGGTGTGCGCTTGTTCATTAAAGTCGCAATGCTCGACCATGCCTGCCAATTCAACCGTGCGCCTCAGTGTTAACTCACCCCACCGTCCGCGCACCTCGGGCCGTCGCAAAGCCTTTACAAGCTGTTGCGTCTCGGAGCGCAACGTGGATTGTCCTTCCGCCATCGTCGCCAGCTGCGCACGAATACTGCCGTAAGCCTGCTGACGCTCCTTCTCGATCTCAGCGATTTGCGCCTGGGTGCGGGCGAGCGTCTCCTGCAGCGGTTTTACGAGTTCCGCCACGGCCTGTTGGCGCTTGCCGAGGTCTGCTGCAGCCTGCTCCTGTTGTTTGCCAAAGTTTTCCTGCGCCAGTTTCAGCAGCACGTCACTCTGCCGGGCCATGCTCGCGTTAGTCTGGCGGCCAACGCTTTCCGCCAGCCGCTGTTCCGCCTGAGCCAGAGCAGCTTCGCGTTCTGCCTGAATCGCATCGTCAGACTTAATGCGCGCGCGTAGCTCGGCCAGTTCCAGCGCCACGCGGTGTCGTGAGGGGCGCGCGCTGAGGTAAAAGATGATGAGTCCCGCTGCCAGACCCAGACCCACCAGCAGCGCGCCGCTGAGCGGGTCCAGACCGCTCAGGCCAAGTGCTTCGAGATAGCCAGCCCACGCATCCGTCATGTCAGCCTGCCGTCGCGCCGCGTACGCCAAGTACATGCAGAAGGTCTGTGGGCAATTCGATCACATGATCCGCCTGCCACCGTTTGGGATCTGCGCCGTCTTCGAGATAGCCGTAAGTCACGGCAACTGTTGCCATGCCGGCCCTGCGACCCGCCTCAATATCCCTGGGCGCATCGCCAACATAAGCTGCCTGTTCGGCTTTGATACCGAGTTCTTTCGCCGCGTGTAACAAAGGCCCTGGATCCGGCTTGCGCACCGGCAGCGTATCACCGCTGATGACGCATGCGCAGCGGCTGCGCAGGGCCAGCCCAGCCAGCAGTGGTTCGGTCAGGTAGGCGGGCTTGTTGGTTACCACACCCCACGGACAGCCGATCTGGTCCAGCTTTTTGAGCACGCGGTCCATGCCAGGAAACAGGGTCGTTTGCGCAACGAGATTTTCTGCATAGAGCTGAAGGTAAGGTTCGCGGAGCGCTTCGCGGCCTTCATCGTCAAGGTGGGGGAAGCCGACGCGCAGCAGGCCTGCGGCGCCATTGGAAACCTGGGTGCGTGCCAGTGCGAAATCCAGCGGCTCAAGTCCATGCTTCCCGCGCAGCCGGTTCAGGGCATCCGCCATGTCCGGCGCCGTATCAAGCAGCGTACCGTCGAGATCGAACAGCAGACCTGCCAGGTCTCTATCAGTCATGCCGGTTTGCGACGCTTGAAGTGCGCCAGGTAGTTGACGCGCACATCGTCGCTGAGGCGAAACTCCCCGGTTGTCAGCTGCATCTCAATGCCCGTCAGATCGCATAGCTCAAGCCCGGCAGCGCGGCCAAACTCAGCCAGTTCAGCTGGCCGGATAAACCGCTGGTACTCGTGTGTGCCTCTGGGTAACAGCCCGGCAACGTACTCCGCGCCAACGATGCCCAAAGCGAATGCGCGTGCATTGCGATTGAGGGTCGTTACCACGATGTCGCCGCCAGGGCGTACCAGATGCGCGAGATCGGCCATCAGTTCACCCGGGTTAGGCACGTGCTCCAGCACTTCCATGCAGGTTACCAAGTCAAAGCTGTTCGCTTGCGTCTTGGCAAGCTCATGGCTGGATATCAGCTGGTAATCGATGCCGGTCAGATCAGCCGACTGTGCATGCAGTCGCGCGACCTCGAGCGAGGCCGCGGCGAGATCGATGCCGAGCACTGAACGGGCGCCCCGCGCGATAAGACCCTCCGTCAGCAGGCCGCCGCCGCAGCCACAGTCCAAACATTGCCGATCTGCAACGCCAGCTTCGCTTTCCAGGTAGTCGAGCCGCAGCGGATTGATCTTGTGCAGCGGCGCAAACTCCCCGGAGGGATCCCACCAGCGGCTGGCGAGTGCCGCAAATTTCTCCACCTCTGCACTGTCGGCATTCCGCTGTCCCTCAGCCATTGGCTGCATCTCTAATGCGTTTGGCCCAGCCCTGAGCACGGGCGTGAATGTCCTCGAGATTACCGGTTTGCAGTTCGCGTTCCACGACACGCGGGCTGCCCTGAATCCAGACGTCAGTTACCTGATCACGCGAGCCCGCGTAGACCACCTGCGACAGCGGCTCATAAACCGGCGTAGTGGAGGTACCGGATAAGTCGAGACAGATCACGTCCGCGGACTTGCCGGCCTCTAGTGAACCGATCTCGTGCTCCAGCCCCAGCGCTCGCGCGCCACCGAGCGTGGCCATCTCCAGCGCTGCGGCGGCGGGTAGGGCGGCTGCGTCTTCTGCCACGGCCTTGCCCAGCAGCGCCGCGGTACGCATCTCGCCGAGCATGTCGAGATCGTTGTTGCTAGCCGCGCCGTCGGTGCCCAGCGCCACATTCACACCCGCTTCGCGTAACCGGCCGACCGGGCAAAAACCGCTGGCCAGCTTCAGGTTGGACTCAGGGCAGTGCACGACGTGTGCGCCGCGCTCCGCGACAAGCTGAATTTCTGCGTCAGTGAGTTGGGTCATGTGGACGGCCAGCAGCTGCGGATTGATCAGACCGAGTTCGTCGAGCCGGGCGATGGGGCGTCGGCCGTCCTCGGTGGCCAGCTCGGTTGATGTTTCGTGCACGTGCATGTGCACTGGTACCTCCAGCTCGTCTGCCAGCATGCGGATTCTGGCGAGCGCTTCGTCGCCGACTGTGTAGGGTGCATGTGGTGCAAATGCGGTTCGCACCAGTGCATGGCCGCGAAACTGGTCGTGTACAGCCAGCCCCTTGTCGAAGTAATCGGCTACGTCCGACGCCCACGGCGTGGGTTGTTCAATCACGATCATGCCGACGGTTGCACGCAGACCCAGCTCGGCCATCACCTGCGCGCAGACATCCGGGAAGAAGTACATGTCATTGCATGCGGTGGTGCCGCTTAAGAGCATTTCCGCTCCAGCGAGCGCCGCACCGTCGCGCACGAATTCCGGGCTAACCCAGCGTCCCTCGGCCGGCCACATATGCTGCGTGAGCCACTGCTCTAGCGGCAGGTCATCGGCCATGCCGCGAAACAGGGTCATAGCGGCGTGTCCGTGACAGTTGACCAGGCCGGGAAGCAAGACGTGCTCCGGACGATTGATTACGGACGCGCTGGGATAGTTCGCGGCCGCCTCGGCTTGAGGCAGGATCGCAGCGATACGGCCGTCCTCAATCACCAGGGCGTGCGCCTCCAACGCAACGCCTGCCGGCATCACGGGAACGATCCAGCGGGCATTGATCAGCAGGTGATTAGTGTCCATGAACGCGCACGCCCGGCGTGCGCCGGGACCGGAGATAATGCCTGATGCTCGGTGGTCTGCCTAGCATCGATGGCTCTGCGCAGGTACGCCTGCGCGGGCCTAGGCGAGGCTGCTGAGGACCGCGTCCGGACTGTGGGTCAGCGGGGCGCTGTGCTAAAATTTCAGGCTAATTTCTATCCCCAATTGGGCCTCTTGATTAGAGCTTCAGCAGCACCTCGCGGTTGGTCAGACAGCCAGGCGCGCGCGAACCTGCGTCTTCGAATTAGCAACAGCGAACTCCACCGATGAACGAAGTGGCCCAGGAAATTTTGTCCGTTAATCTTGAAGACGAGATGCGTCAGTCCTACCTGGACTACGCAATGAGCGTCATCGTCGGGCGCGCGCTGCCGGACGTTCGCGATGGGCTCAAGCCTGTTCATCGGCGCGTGCTGTATGCGATGCGCGAGCTCGGCAACGACTACAACAAGCCCTACAAGAAGTCCGCGCGTGTTGTCGGCGATGTGATGGGTAAATATCACCCTCACGGCGACTCGGCGATTTACGACACCATGGTGCGCATGGCTCAGCCGTTTGCGATGCGCTACTTGCTCGTGGACGGGCAGGGCAACTTTGGTTCGGTAGATGGCGATCCGCCTGCGGCGATGCGCTACACCGAAGTTCGCATGACCCGGATTGCCGGCGAGCTGCTCGCGGACATCGACAAAGAGACCGTTGATTTCGTCCCGAACTACGACGACAACGGTACCGAGCCGGTCCTGCTGCCCACCCGGGTGCCGAATCTGCTGGTTAACGGTTCTTCAGGCATCGCGGTGGGTATGGCCACCAACATCCCGCCGCACAACCTGGGCGAGGTAATCGATGCCACGCTCGCGGTGCTGGATGACCCGGACGTCACCATCCCCGACCTGATGCAGAAGTTACCAGGGCCTGATTTCCCGACTGCCGGCTTGATCAATGGCGCCCAGGGGGTTTACGCGGCGTACATGACCGGTCGCGGGCGCGTGTACATGCGCGGCCGCACGCATGTCGAGAAGGTGGACGAGCGGGGCCGCGAGGCAATCGTGGTCACCGAGATTCCCTATCAGGTGAATAAAGCACGCCTGATCGAGAAGATTGCGGAGCTGGTGCGCGATAAGAAGCTTGAAGGCATCTCCGAGCTGCGCGACGAGTCCGACAAGGACGGCATGCGCATCGTGCTCGAGCTTCGCCGGGGCGAGAACACCGACGTCGTGTTGAACAATCTGTTCAAGCAAACGCCGCTGGAATCCGTATTTGGCATCAATATGGTGGCCCTGCGGGACGGCCAGCCGAAGATTCTCAACCTCAAGGAGATTCTGGAGGCGTTCGTAGGCCATCGCCGCGAGGTCGTTACCCGCCGCACGGTCTATGAGTTGCGTAAGGCCAGGGAGCGTGCGCACCTGTTGGAGGGCCTTGCGGTTGCCCTCGCCAATATCGACCCGGTTATCGCACTTATTAAGGAGTCACCTACGCCAGCCGAAGCCCGCGCCGGACTCATCGGCCAGGCCTGGGCGCCGGGCTCGGTCACGGCCATGCTCAAGCGCGCCGAGGGAATACAGACGCGTCCGGACGACCTCGAAGGGGAGTTCGGACTGCAGAAAGACGGCTATCGGCTGTCAGAGGCCCAGGCCCAGGCGATTCTGGACCTCCGCCTGCACCGACTGACTGGGCTTGAGCAAGATAAAATCCTCAGTGAATACAAAGAAATACTAGATACTATTGAGGATTTAATTGAGATTCTGGAGCAGCCAGACCGGCTGCTGTCCGTCATTCGGGAAGAGCTTGAGGATATCCGCGAGCGCTATGCCGATGAGCGCCGCACCGAGATCCTGGAAAGCCACGACAACGTCACCATAGAAGATCTGATTCCCGAAGAAGATGTCGTCGTTACGCTGTCTCACGGTGGCTATGCGAAGTCCCAGGGGCTGGACACCTATCAGGCGCAGCGTCGCGGTGGACGGGGCCGCGCGGCGGCCAAAGTGAAGGATGAGGACTTTATCGACAAGCTGTTCGTCGCGAACAGCCACGATACGCTGCTGTGCTTCACGAGCCTCGGCAAGGTGTATTGGCTCAAGGTCTATCAGGTGCCCCGCGGCTCGCGCGGTGCCCGCGGCCGGCCAATCGTTAACCTGCTGCCGCTGGACGATGGCGAACGCGTGAATGCGGTCTTGCCGGTCCGCGATTTTGAGACTGACCGGTATGTGTTCATGGCGACCAGCCAGGGCACCGTTAAGAAGACGAGCCTGGAGGCATTCTCGCGGCCCCGGACCAACGGCATCCGCGCGGTTGAACTGCGCGACAATGATTGGCTGGTCGATGTCGCCATCACCGATGGTGATCAGGATATTGTCTTGCTGGCCAGTTCCGGTAAGGCCATGCGCTTTCATGAATCGGACGTGCGGCCAATGGGCCGGACCGCAGCGGGTGTGCGCGGCATTCGCCTTGCCGATGACCAGCGCGTGATATCGCTACTGATCGTGACTGAGGGAGAGGTGCTGACAGCCACAGCCAACGGCTATGGCAAGCGCACGCCGGTCAGCGAGTTCCCGGTGCACGGCCGCGGCGGTCAGGGTGTCATTGCCATACAGACAACGCAGCGGAACGGGGAGCTGGTTGGCGCCATTCTGGTCAATGAGACCGACGAGATCATGCTGATCAGCGCCGGCGGGACGCTGGTGCGCACCGCGGCCGAGGAGGTTTCCTCGCAGGGGCGCAATACTCAGGGCGTGCGGCTCATCCGTGTTGATGAGGGTGATCAGCTGGTCGGACTAGACCGTATCATTCCGCTTCCCGAAGACGAATCCTAAAGACAACCTGGGCCTGTTTATCTGGCACCTTGGCTGACGGGCAGAAACAACAACATGACGAATAGAGTCTTTAACTTCAGTGCCGGACCGGCAGCGCTGCCACTCGAGGTACTGGAGCAGATCAAAGCGGATCTGCCGGGCTGGCAAGGTTCCGGCATGTCGGTGATGGAGGTCAGTCATCGCTCCAAGGCGTTCGTGGGCGTGGCCGAGCAGGCTGAGGCCGATCTGCGCGCGCTGCTGAACATTGGCGATGACTACGCTGTCCTGTTCCTGCAGGGCGGCGCAACGATGCAGTTTGGTCTCTTGCCACTGAATCTGGCCAAGGAAGGCGAAACAGTCGACTACCTGGTCACGGGTTCCTGGTCAAAGAAGGCTGCGAAGGAAGCCGCTGCGGTGCGCACGACCAAGGTGGTGGCAACCGGCGAAGACGGTAAGTTCACTGATGTGCCCGCACGCGACGACTGGCAGTGCACCGCCGGCGCGGCTTACTTTCACTACTGCCCGAACGAAACGATTCACGGGCTGGAGATCGCTGATCCGCCGAGCATGGGCGATACGCCCCTGGTGGCCGATATGTCTTCGACGATTCTCTCGCGGCCCGTCGACGTTTCGCGTTTCGGGGTGATTTACGCGGGGGCACAAAAGAACATTGGTCCGGCCGGGCTCACCATTATGATCGTGCGTAAGGATCTGTTGGCGAGTTCGCAGACCAATCTGCCAAACATCATGCGTTACGCAGCACAGGCGGATGCCGGCTCAATGCTTAACACACCGCCCACGTTTGCCTGGTACGTCGCGGGCCTGGTCTTCGCCTGGCTGAGGCGCCAGGGTGGCCTGGAGGCCATGGCGGAGGTGAACCGTTCGAAAGCCGAGGCACTTTACGCCGCAATCGATGGGTCGGATTTCTACGCGAATCCGGTGGTGCCAGCGCACCGTTCCTGGATGAATGTGCCATTCACGTTGGCCAGGCCGGAGCTAGACGCCGATTTTCTGGCTGGATCGGCAGAAGCCGGACTAACAAATCTTAAGGGTCATCGGTCCGTTGGCGGTATGCGCGCGAGTATCTACAACGCGGTGCCGGCCGAGGCCGTGACCGCGTTGATTGACTATATGCAGGCGTTCGAAAAACAACACGGCTAGCACTGAAAGAAGTTGACGATGTACACAATACAAACGCTGAACAACATCTCTGACATCGGCCTGCAGCGCCTGCCACCCGAACTGTATCGGGTAACGGACGACGCGGTTGAGGCTGACGCCATCATGCTCCGCTCATTCAAGATGCATGATATGGAGATTGCGGGTTCCGTCCTGGCGGTCGGACGCGCAGGCGCGGGTGTCAACAACATCCCGATTGCGAAAATGTCGAAACGCGGTGTGCCGGTGTTCAATGCCCCTGGCGCGAATGCCAATGCGGTTAAGGAGCTGGTGGTTGGCAGCATGCTGCTGGCGGCCCGCAATCTGTGTTCTGCCTGGGACTATGTGCGCGAGCTCGACCTTCAGGGTGGCGAGCTCGACAAAGCCGTAGAGGCCGGCAAGAAACAGTTCGTCGGCTTTGAACTGCCATCGCGGACGCTGGGCGTCGTTGGTCTCGGCGCAATCGGCGTGCAGGTCGCTAACACAGCGCTGTCGCTGGGCATGCGAGTAGTAGGTTTCGATCCACAGATTACCGTTCGGCGGGCCTGGGAGCTGTCATCCGGCGTGCAGCAGGCTCGCAGTCTTGACGATCTGGTGCGGCGTGCGGACATCATCTCCGTGCATGTGCCACTGGTTGATGCCACCAGGAACCTCATCAGCGCAGCACAGGTCCAGGCGATGCCCAAGGGGGCGGTGCTTATCAATCTGTCACGCGGCGGCATCGTGGAAGAAGAAGCGGTGCTGGCGGCGCTGGATGCTGGCGGGCTGCAGAATTATGTGACTGACTTTCCCACTCGCGATGGTATTGACCATGCCGGCGTCATCGCCCTGCCGCATCTTGGTGCGTCCACCCATGAGGCGGAGGAAAACTGCGCAGTTATGGTGGCAGACAATTTACGCCAGTACCTGGAGCACGGCGTTATTCGCCACTCCGTCAATTTTCCCGAAGCCGATATGCCGCGCGCGGATGCCTGGCGCATCACCGTAGCCAACGCCAATGTGCCGAACATGGTCGGGCAAATGTCAACGGTGCTCGCCGAAGCCGGGCTCAATATTGCCGATATGCTTAACAAGTCACGGGGCGATGTGGCCTATACCATCGTCGACCTGGATGGTGCAGTGCCGGCCGACACGCTCAATGCGCTGACGCAGATCAAAGGCGTACTGAAAGTCCGCGATCTTGGCCGTGCCGAGGCCTGACCCCACCGTATAATCGGAAAGATGTCCCGGTCCCCCGCATCGCAGTCGCCGCAGCTTGCCGATTTGCGCGAGCGCATTGATGCCATTGATCGGCAGATCCACGAGCTCATCAGCGAGCGGGCTCGCTGTGCGCAGGCGGTCGCGGTTGCAAAAGGCGAGGGCGGCGGTGCCATCGAGTATTACCGGCCTGAGCGTGAGGCGCAGGTGCTGCGTGCCGTGACGGAGCGCAACGATGGGCCGCTCAGCGACGAAGAGATGGTCCGGCTGTTTCGCGAAATCATGTCCGCGTGCCTCGCCCAGGAAGAACCGTTAAAGGTGGGTTATCTGGGGCCAGAGGGTACCTTCACTCAGTCGGCAGTCTACAAACAGTTCGGTCACTCAGTTCGGGCTTTGCCGTTGGCGACCATCAACGAGGTGTTTCATGAGGTGGAATCGGGTTCCGCCGATTTCGGCATCGTGCCGATTGAGAATTCCACGGCAGGGTCGGTTTCCCACACGCTGGACAGTTTTCTTACGTCGCCTCTGAAAATCTGCGGCGAGCTGGAGCTGCGCATACGCCAGCACTTGTTGGGCACTATGGATGATCTCGCCGGTGTCGAGCGAGTGTGTGCACACCCGCAGTCACTGGCCCAATGCCGTGCGTGGCTGCGGGAGTTCCTGCCAGAAGCCGGGCAGCAGGAAGTCAGCAGCAACGCCGAGGGCGCGAGACGAGCGCGTGATGAGGCGGGGACTGCAGCCATTGCGGGCGACGCTGCGGCAGAGGTGTACGGTCTAGCAAAGCTGGTCGCGGATATCGAAGATCGCCCCGACAACACGACCCGGTTCCTGGTCATTGGCCGCGAGCTGTTTCCGGCTAGCGGTGACGACAAGACGACCCTGCTGCTGTCCACGTCGGGTACCGACGATGCCGGTGCGCTCCACCGGCTGTTGGCGCCGCTGGCAGAGCACAAGATCAACATGACGCGCATCGAGTCGCGGCCCTCGCGGCGCAAGAAGTGGGACTATGTGTTCTTCGTTGATATCGACGGGCATGTCACTGATGAGCCTGTGGCAAATGCCCTCGCCGGACTTGAGTCAGGTGCCCAGTTGTTTCGGGTATTAGGGTCCTACCCCAAAGCGGTCCTTTGAAAGCGCTCAGCCGGCGCGATACGTTGTGGCGGGCACCCTCAGCGTGTTCATTCTTTGGCCCATAAATTCTCACAGAGATTTGGTTTCCCGGCCGGCCACGGCGCTGCGACGTCATGAGTAGCCACCCGCTTACCTCTCTGGCCGCGCCGGGGATTGCCGGATTGTCACCTTACGAGCCAGGGCAGCCAGTCGAGGAGGTCGCTCGTGCTTACGGCGTGCAAGACATCGTCAAGCTGGCATCGAATGAGAATCCATTGGGGCCGCCGGCTTCGGTCGTTGCCGCAATTGCTGACGCCACACACAACCTTATGCGTTATCCAGACGGTGGCGCGTTTGAACTGAAAGAACGGCTGGCAAAACATCATGGCGTGGCGGTCGAACAGCTGATCGTGGGCAACGGTTCCAACGACGTGCTTGCCCTGGTCGCGGAGACCTTCTTAACGCCTGACACCAGCGCGGTGTTTGATGCGCATGCGTTCATCGTTTACTCGCTGGTGACGCAGGCGACCGGTGCCACAGCGCTGCGCTGTACATCGCGCGCATCGCATCATCCAACTCAGCCGTTGGGCCATGATCCCGAGAGGCTGATCGCCACAGCGCGCGCCGACACGCGAGTCGTATTTATCGCCAACCCCAACAATCCGACAGGGAGCTGGCTTACCGAGACTGAGATTCGCGGCGTGTTGGATCACGCAGGTCCTGAGACGATTGTCGTGTTGGACGAAGCCTATGCCGAGTACGTAACGGAGCCGGAGTATCCGGACGGTGTGGCATTGCTGCAGGACTATCCCAATCTGCTGGTTACGCGCACGTTTTCGAAGATTTACTCGCTCGCCGGCTTGCGGGTTGGCTATGGCATTGCGCGTGCGGAGCTAATTGAGCTCCTCAATCGAGTCCGCCAGCCGTTCAACACGAGCAGCGTGGCTCAGGCGGCCGCCCGGGCTGCGCTCGATACACCAGAATTTGTTGCCGCCGCCCGTGCCGCCAATGGGGCTGGATTGGCGCAGTTGTCGACAGGCTTACGCGGGTTGGGTTTGTCAGTGCTGCCTTCGGTAGCCAACTTTGTGTTGGTTGATTTCGGCAAGCCTGCGCACGGCATCTATGAGGAGCTCCTGCGCGCCGGCGTCATCGTGCGCCCGCTCGGCAACTATGGATTGCCCAATCACCTGCGCATCAGTGTTGGGTTGCCGGCGGAAAACGAGCGGCTGCTGGCAGCCCTCGCCGAGCTGCCCCTGGCCGCCGCCTGATGGCAGAGCTGCTGACACAGCCGGGAGGGGCGCTGCGTGGCACGCTTACCGTCGCCGGCGATAAATCGATATCACATCGGGCGCTGCTGTTGGGCGCGTTGGCTGATGGCGTTACGGAAGTGTCGGGTTTTCTTGCCGGAGAGGATTGCCTGGCGACGCTGGCAGCGTTGGAACAGCTCGGTGTATCCATCGCGCGACCCTCACCAACGGACGTGGTTGTCAAAGGCGTGGGGCTCAACGGGCTTCGCGCGCCGACCCGGCCACTGGATCTTGGGAACTCTGGCACCGCTATCCGGCTGATGACGGGGGTCCTGGCGGGCCAGGAATTCGATGCTCAGTTAGTCGGCGATCATTCGCTGTCTCAGCGCCCGATGGAGCGTGTCGCATCTCCATTGCGGGCGATGGGGGCAAAGATCGAGACAACCGACGGATGTCCGCCGTTGCGTGTCTCGGGTGGGCAGCGTCTGCAGGCGATCGACTATCAGCTGCCGGTGGCCAGCGCGCAGGTGAAATCGGCGGTGCTGCTCGCCGGGCTGTACGCCCGGGGAGAAACGGTCGTCACGGAACCCGCCGTTACGCGTGATCACACTGAGCGCATGCTTGCGGCCTTTGGTTTAGATGTGCAGCGCGCTGGGCTGGTGACGCGTCTATGCGGTGGTCAAACGTTGACGGGTACAGCAGTTAGCGTGCCAGGCGATTTGTCCTCGGCCGCGTTTTTCATGCTCGCCGCCTTAATCACGCCGGGCAGTGAGCTGGTCATTGAAAATGTCGGCCTTAACCCGACACGCACTGGTGTGCTTGAAGTGCTCCGGCGTCTCGGCGGCAACCTCGAAGTGATTCCTGCTGCAAACGATGTGTCTGGAGAACCGGTGGGGCGGGTGATAGTGCGCGCCAGCCCGCTGCGCGGTGCGGTGATCCCCGCGGCTCTGGTGCCCCTGGCAATTGATGAGTTTCCCGTGATCTTCGTGGCTGCGGCCCTGGCGTCCGGGCGAACCGTAATCGCCGGCGCTGAGGAACTGCGGCACAAGGAGAGTGATCGTATCGCGCGGATGGTGGCAGGCCTGACGGCACTGGGCATCGATATCGATGAGCAGCCCGACGGCGCGTATATCCAGGGCGGAACCTTGCAGGGCGGTGCAATTGATAGTGGCGGCGATCATCGCATTGCCATGGCATTTGCATCAGCGGGTGCTGCTGCAGCGGGACCGATACGCATTCTCGATACCGCCAACGTGGCCACCTCTTTTCCGGATTTTGTCTCTCGCGCCCGCGATGTCGGGCTGTCGATCGAGGCGTCGGCATGAGCCCCGCCGACACGGCGGCGCCGGTGATCGCGGTCGACGGGCCGGGCGGTGCCGGCAAGGGGACGGTCTGCCGGGCGCTGGCCCAGCAGCTGGGCGGTTGGCACTACCTCGACAGTGGCGCTCTCTACCGGCTCGTCGCCTTGGCGGCACGGAGTCGAGGGTTGGCGGAGGGCGACGAAACCACGCTTGCCGCGGTCGCCCGGGAGCTCGACGTTGAGTTTCGCGGCGATCATTCGGCGCCACTGGTGCTCCTCGAGGGTGCCAACGTAACGGGGGAAATCCGCTCCGAGGCGATCGGGGAGCTCGCCTCCGCGGTCGCCGCATTGCCCGGGGTCCGCGATGCCCTGGTTCAGCGCCAACGTGACTTTCAGCGGGACCCGGGACTCGTGGCCGACGGCCGCGACATGGCAACAGTTGTTTTTCCCGATGCAGGCCTCAAAGTCTTTCTGACAGCCAGCGTTGAGGAGCGGGCGTTGAGGCGATATAAGCAGTTGAAAGAAAAGGGTATTGATGCTAGCCTTCCGGCGCTTTCTGAGGCCATGGCTGAGCGTGACCGGCGGGATGCTGAACGCCCAGTCGCCCCGTTAAGGGCCGATTCAAACGCCAGATTGCTCGATACCACCGAGATGAGTATTGAGGCGGTGGTCGCACAGTTGTGTGCGTGGGCGCGGTCGGCTTACCGGCTGGGTCAGGAAAGCTAAGGACCCGGGCAAAGGATTGCCGCGGGAAGCGATAAACCCGTCGCCGAACGGATATCGGTGGCGAACAACACATTGTGCCGAAAGGGCACCCGACGTAAATCATGACCGAGAGTTTTGCCGAGTTATTTGAAGAGAGCCTTGCCAGTCAGCGCATCAAGCCCGGAACCATTTTGAGCGGGCAAGTTATCGAGGTTTCTCCCGAAGTAGTTATTGTCAGCGCAGGTCTCAAGTCCGAGGCCGTTATCCCCGCCAACCAGTTTCGCAACGAACACGGCGACATAGAAGTCGACGTCGGTGACGAGGTCGAGGTTGCGCTTGATGCAGTCGAAGACGGGTCAGGCGAGACGCGGCTGTCGCGCGAGCGCGCCAAGCGTGCGCGCACCTGGGAGCGCCTGGAAGAGGCGTTTGAGAAGGGCAGCATCGTTAACGGCATCATCAGCGGCCGCGTGAAGGGCGGCTTTACCGTTGATATCGATTTCGTACGGGCATTCCTGCCCGGCTCGCTGGTCGATATGCGACCAGTGCGCGATCCCTCTTACCTAGAGGGCAAGGATTTAGAGTTTAAGGTCATAAAGCTCGACCAGAAACGTAATAACGTGGTCGTATCGCGCCGCGCCGTTGTGGAAGAGGAATACAGCGCCGAGCGCGAGACACTGCTCGAGTCGCTGCAGGAAGGTGCCACCATGAAGGGCATCGTCAAGAACCTCACGGACTATGGTGCATTCGTTGATCTTGGCGGTATCGATGGCCTGTTGCACATCACCGACATGGCGTGGAAGCGCGTCAAGCATCCGTCCGAAGTGGTCGGCGTCGGCGATGAGATAGACGTTAAGGTTCTGCGGTTCGACCGCGAGAAAAGCCGCGTCTCGCTCGGCATCAAGCAACTGGGCGCGGATCCCTGGGAGGACATCGCCCGCCGTTACCCGCCCAACACCCGGCTGTTCGGGCGCGTCACCAATATTGCTGATTACGGCTGCTTCGTTGAGATTGAAGATGGCGTAGAGGGTCTGGTGCACGTCTCCGAGATGGACTGGACCAACAAGAACGTCAATCCCTCGAAGGTTGTCGCCCTGGGCGATGAAGTCGAGGTGATGGTGCTGGACATCGATGAAGATCGCAGGCGTATTTCACTCGGCCTTAAGCAGTGCAAATCGAATCCGTGGGCTGAGTTTGGCGCCAGCTACAACCGCAACGACAAGATCAGCGGCACCATTAAGTCAATTACTGACTTCGGTATCTTCATCGGCCTGAACGGTGGCATTGATGGGCTGGTTCACCTTTCCGACATTTCCTGGGATTTGCCAGGTGAGGAAGCGGTGCGCAACTACACTAAAGGCGAAGAAGTTGAAGCCGTGGTGCTGGCGATCGATCCGGAGCGTGAGCGCATTTCCTTAGGCATCAAGCAGCTTGATCAGGACCCGCTGTCGAATTTTCTGGCGGCGCATCCCAAGGGCTCGATCGTGCAGGGTACCGTCAAGGAAGTGGACGCAAGGGGTGCGATTGTCGAGCTGGCAGACGGCATCGAAGGTCAGCTTCGGGCCAGCGAGCTCTCACGGGATCGGGTCGAGGATGCCCGCACCGTGTTGAAAGTGGGCGACGCCGTAGAAGCGCGGTTTACCGGCATGGACAGAAAAACGCGCGTGGTGTCGCTATCAGTCAAGGCCAAGGAAGTGCATGAAGAAGCGCAAGCTGTCGAGAGTTATCGCTCGGACACCGGATCCTCGGGGGGCTCTGGCACCAGTCTGGGTGATCTGCTGAAGCAGCAGATTTCGGGCAGCAGCGACGACTAACACGATGGGGGAATGGGCCGGCCTCCCGGTCCATTCACTTCCGCAGCTCAGCTGTGGATGAGTAGAAGGGGAGCAGTACCTTGGCGGTGACAAAGTCAGAACTGATCGAGATCATTGCGCGCAAGCAGAAACACTTGCCAGCAAAAGATGTGGAGCTGGCGGTTAAGCATCTGCTGGACTTGATGAGCGACGCGCTGGCTTCGGGCGAGCGCATCGAGATTCGCGGCTTTGGCAGCTTTTCCCTGCATTTTCGGCCACCCCGCATGGGGCGCAACCCGAAGACAGGTGAGGCAGTGGCTTTGTCCGGCAAGTATGTGCCTCACTTCAAGCCCGGCAAGGACCTGCGCGACCGCGTGAACGCCAACCGCCACCTGCCTATTCGCCAGTAATCACAGAACATCCGCTCGACTGGCCCGCGTCGTGCTTTACAATGCCACGTAGTTCGTCGGCGGCGTTGATTCAGCGATATTCCGCATGGTGCGCAAGTTAATCTATTTCCTGTTGCTGCTTGTCGTGCTGGGCGGCATTGTGGTTTTCGCTGCGTGGAATCCGGGCACCATGGTGCTGGATTTGGGTGTGCAGCAGGTAGAACTGCAAAAATCTCTCGCGCTGACGCTGGTGTTCGCCGGCGGTTGGCTCTTCGGTGTGCTATGCGCCAGCCTGATGCTGATTCGATCGGTGAGCGAGCGCCGTCGCCTCCGTAAGTCCCTGGGGCTTGCTGAGGCGGAGGTGCAGGCGCTGCGCAAGCTGCCGATCCAAGATGCCGACTGAATCAGCGTTTCTTTTCGCCGGACTGCTGTTTGTTGCTGCCGGTCTCGGTTATGTCTTTGCGTGGTTTGGTGAGCGCGACCGCGATGCTCAGGACGCACCCGCCGTCAATCGGGACTACCTGCGTGGTCTGAACTTTCTGCTGGATGAAGATGCGGATAGCGCGCTTGAGGTCTTCGCGCAAATGGCGGAGACCGACGCCGAGACGCTGGAGATCCACTTCGCGCTGGGTAGTTTGTTTCGCCGGCGCGGTGAAGTGGATCGGGCCATCCGCATTCACCAGAACATCATGGCTCGCCCAGGACTGGAGCGTGGGCAGCTAGCCCAGGCGCAGTTCGCGCTGGCCGAAGATTATCTCAGCGCGGGATTGCTGGACCGGGCGGAGAAGCTCTTCAGCGATCTGCGGGAGGCGCCCGAGCTGAAGGCGCGTGCGCTTAGCCGGCTAACGCGTATTCACGAGCAAACTCAGGACTGGCAGGAAGCGATTGAGGTACACGCGGAGCTCGAAAAGGTCCGGCCCCGGGAGTCCGGTGTCAATCCGCTGGCACACTACTACTGTGAGCTCGCCGATGAGGCACTGGCCGGTCGCGAACTCACCGTGGCGCGTGATTTCCTGAAGCGCGCCGCAGCAGTCCGGCCGAAATCGGTACGCGGTTTGCTGGTGAGAGGAGATCTGGCGCGTCAGGCGGGAGAGACACGTGATGCTCTCAAGCTCTATCGCCGCGTGGCCGATGAGGCGCCCAGCCTTGTGGCAGAGGTTGTGCCCCGGGTCGCCGCGCTGTATCGGCAACAGGCGGATGAGGCAGGCCTTGGCGCGTGGCTGAAGAAGCTGCTGGCGCGTCAGCCTGATGCTGCCCCTGCTGTGGCGATGGCCGTGATCGCGGACAGTCAGATCGATGATCCGGTCGCACTGCAGGCGCTGGAGGACTATCTGGCCGGTGATCGCGTGCTCGGCGCTCTGGTGAACATCGAGCAGTTGCGCAGGGCGGACATTTCGACTCGACAGGCAGACCTGACGCGCATCCGCGAGGCGCTGCAGCGGGTGCTGCAGTCTGCGCCCCGCTATACCTGCAGCCAGTGCGGCTACGCCAGCTTGACGCTGCAGTGGCAATGTCCGGGCTGCCGCCAGTGGGAGACTCAGCGCCCTCAGTCTGAGCTGCGCGTGGTGAGCTAGTTGCCCGCGCGGGCGCTCTCCTAAACCAGAGATTCGCAGCAGTTTTGTCGCTTCCCGGCGAACGGGACTCAGTCTAGATTGCATGAGCCGTGCCGTACTGGCACGCATCGTTTCTGCAATTCTTCACAGAGGAGCTGATCATGCCAAAAGTATTCGTGGCTGTGCTTTGCATTTTGTTTTCGGTGTTCGCCCACGCCGGGCCGGTGAATATCAACGTGGCCGATGCCAGCGCGCTGGCAGCGGAACTCAACGGTATCGGCATGGCCCGCGCCGAGGCCATCGTGGCTTACCGCGAACAGTACGGCGCGTTTACGTCAGCCGAGGAGCTGCTCAACGTGAACGGCATTGGTGAACATATTCTCAATAACAACCGCGGCAACATCCTGATTGGCGAGCAGTAGTCCGCCATGGCAGCGTGCCGTGGCGGACCCTCAATCTGAAAACCCACGGCGCGCCTGTCATGGCCTGTAACGGCGAGCTAGAATCGCGACTCTGCAACCACAGGAGCCGGGCATGCCCGCAGCCGTTCGCACAGCCGTATTCCCCGTCGCCGGTCGTGGCACGCGATTCTTGCCGGCCACCAAGGCCGTACCAAAAGAGATGTTGCCCATTGTTGATCGGCCGCTTATTCAGTATGCGGTAGACGAGGCGATTGAGGCAGGCGCGACCAGGCTGGTCTTCATAACGCATTCCAGCAAACGGGCGATTGAGGATCACTTTGATCAGGATGCAGATCTAGAGCACGCGCTCAAGGCCAGTGGCAAGCAGGCGCAGCTCGAAGCCTTGCGCGACATCATTCCCGCATCGGTCTCCTGTGTATTTATTCGTCAGGGCGAGCCGCTGGGGCTGGGACATGCGGTGCTGTGCGCACGGCCGGCCGTGGGTGACGAGCCGTTTATGGTGCATTTGCCGGACGATCTGATTCGTGCGGAGCCGGGATGTCTGCGGCAGATGGTGAACGCTTACGACGAACACGGTGAGAGCGTAATCGCTGTCGAAGATGTGCCGCGCGAGAAAACCAGTAGCTATGGCATCGTCGCGGTAGACGATGCGCAACGCCTGCGGGCCATTGTTGAAAAACCGTCGCCTGAGTCTGCGCCGTCAACGTTAGCTGTGGTGGGTCGCTATGTCCTGACCGGCACCATCTTCGACAAGCTGGAAACGACCGGTCGGGGCGCAGGTGGCGAAATTCAGTTAACCGACGCGATCGCTGACCTGCTCGAGGAGCAGGGCGTGCATGCCTATCGATTCGATGGGACTCGTTATGACTGCGGCAATAAGGTTGGCTACGTGCAAGCCCAGATTGACTATGCGCTGGCAGACCCCGCTATTGCTGGGGGGTTGCAACTCAAGTAGGTGAGTGAGGCTCCATGATACGCAACCGTGATGTCTTGCGAGTGCTGGCGCACCTCGTCGTGCCCATCCTGTTGGTGTTGGTCTGCAAAGGGCCCGTGCTTGCCGACGAGGAGACCCCGCGGCCCGGCTACATGGTTGTGATTGGCAATGGCGTTGATCCATCAAAGATGAGTGCGTATGCACAGGCGGCGGTGCCCCTGCTGCTTCGTTACGGCGGCAAGCTGCTGTTCACGACAGAGGAGGGGGAAACGGACGTCATCGAGGGCGGCCCGTTTCCGGGCTCGATTCGAGTCTTCGAGTTCCCCTCCCTACAGGCGGCACGTGATTTCTATTACTCCGATGAGTACCAGGCAGCGATTCCACTTAGAGCGGGCAACGGTAAGCTGGAGGTGATTGTTGCCGATGGCTTCGTCCCGGATCCCAAGTGGTTTAGTTCGCCCGCTGACTGAACGCGTCCGGTGCTCTGTGCTACACCGGCTCGCGGGAGCAGCCGCATGCTAGGCTGCGCTCTGCAATGACCTCGCTTACCCGATACCACCGCCAGATGTTGCTGCAAGGCATCGGTGAGACCGGCCAACGTCATCTAAGAGAAGCCAAGGTGATGGTCCTGGGCTGCGGTGCATTGGGCAGCGTGGTGGCCGACTTGCTGGCGCGGGCGGGCGTCGGGACATTGGTGATCGTTGACCGCGATTTGGTCGAGCTGACCAACCTACAGCGGCAGGTATTGTTTGACGAGGACGATGTCGCGGCCGCGCGTCCGAAAGCCGAGGCAGCGCGGCGCCGGATTGCCCACATCAACGCCGATGTGAAGGTCGTTTCAATTGTCGATGACATCAATCAAAGCAACATCGAGAGCTTTGCTGAGGGCGCCGACTTGCTTGTTGACGGCCTCGACAACTTCGATACGCGCTATCTGGCAAATGACTACGCAGTGAAGCACGGTGTGCCGTACGTTTACGGCGCTGCGGTTGGTACCAGCGGCATGGCGTTTACCGTTCTCCCGCACTCCGGCGCAGGCAGCCGCTGGCCGGAATCGGCAGCGGGCCCGTGTCTTCGATGTCTGTTCGACGAGCCGCCACCCGTTGGCACCACCCCTACCTGCGATACGGTCGGCGTGCTGGCTCCGGCGGTCGGCATGGTCGCCAACTATCAGGTAGCCCAGTCCATCAAGGTGCTGACGAGAAACTTCGCTGACCTTGAGCATTCGCTCATGAATGTCGATGTCTGGTCGCAGCAGCTCATGACGCTGGATGTCAGCAAGGCACGGGATTCGGGGGACTGCCCGTGTTGTGTACATGGCCAGTACGACTGGCTTGAAGGCAGAGCCGGCACTCGGGCGGAGTCCCTCTGCGGACGAGATGCTGTGCAGCTGCGCCCGGCCGGCGACGATGGCGTAACGGACCTGGAGTCAGTGGCGACCCGGCTCGCAGGCCATGGCAAGGTTCGCAAGAACGACCTGCTGGTGCAGGCGACTGTTACAGACAGCGGCCATGACTTTGAGTTAACGGTGTTTGCTAACGGCCGGGCAATCGTCAAGGGCACGGATGAAATTGCTGTCGCCCGCAGCGTGATAGCGAGGTTCGTCGGCGCTTAGCGGAGGGGCAGAAATGGCTGAGACACGCCTGCTTGTCGGCACGCGCAAAGGCGCGTTCATTCTGAGATCCGATAGCGCTCGGGCCAAGTGGTCCGTCGAAGGGCCGCTGTTCGCTGGGTGGGAGATTTACCATGTGAACGCCTCGCCAGCCGACCCGAACCGTATTTATGCTTCTCAATGCTCGAGCTGGTTTGGTCAGGTGATTCAGCGTTCTGACGATGGCGGCCGCACATGGAGCCAGCCGGGGACCAAAACCGGTGTCGTGGAGACTGGTCCCGATGGCACGCCCCAAGGGGAAAGCAATAAGTTTGAATATGACACGTCATCGGAGACTGGGCGGCCGCTCACGACGCACCAGTGGTATGACGGCACTCAGCATCCCTGGGAATTTGAGCGCGTCTGGCACCTGGAACCGTCGCTGGACGATCCAGATACCTGTTACGCGGGCGTTGAGGATGCCGCGCTGTTTCGCACTACCGACGCCGGTGTGACTTGGCACGAGCTGGCGGCCCTGCGCGGACACCAGTCAGGGCCCGACTGGCAGCCCGGTGCTGGCGGCATGTGTCTGCATACCATTGTGCTCGACCCAAAGAACAAAGATCGAATGTTCTGCGCCATTTCGGCCGCGGGTACATTTCGGACGGATGACGCCGGGCAGAATTGGCGGCCTGTGAACCATGGGCTGCATTCTGAGCAGATTCCCAACCCAACTGCGGAAGTAGGACATTGCGTCCATCGCATCGCGATTCACCCAACGTGCCCCGATACGCTGTTCATGCAGAAACACTGGGACATCATGCGCAGCGATGATGGCGGCGAGAACTGGCGGGAAGTCAGCGGCAATCTGCCCAGTGACTTTGGTTTTCCCATCGCCGTGCATGCTCACGACCCGGAAACCATCTACGTTGTTCCCATCCTCAGCGACTCGCTGCATTACCCGCCAGAAGGCAAGCTGCGGGTGTATCGCAGCCGAACCGGCGGGGAAGACTGGGAAGCATTGACCAATGGTTTACCGCAGGAACACTGCTATGTGAATGTTCTCCGTGACGCTATGGCCGTGGACCGCGGCGACCCCTGCGGCATTTACTTTGGCACGACAGGCGGCCAGGTCTACGCATCGAACGACGAAGGCGACCATTGGCAACCCATCGTCCGCGATTTGCCCGCCGTGCTTTCCGTCGAAGTGCAAACCATTGAGTGAGGACTGCGCCATCCGCGTCACGCTGCCGTATCAGTTGCAGCTCCTCGCCTCGGCGCCCGCCGAAGTAGCGGTGGACGTTTCAGGCGCCGTGACCCAGCGTTCAGTACTTGATGCGCTAGAGCAACAGTTCCCTATGCTCCGCGGCACCGTCCGCGAGCACGTCACGTTTAAACGCCGCCCGCGCGTGCGCTTTTTTGCCGACGGTGCAGACGTTACTCACGATGATCCAGATACTGAATTGCCGAACGCCATTGCAGACGGGCGGACCCCATTCATGATTGTTGGGGCGGTGGCCGGCGGGTGAACGTCTGCTTCCAGCCCGAGGCAGGGATTGCAGTGCTAGTGAAACGCTAAGCGCTTGAGGCCACTGTGCGTTTCAGTGCGCTTTCCGCGCCATCTACCGCCAATGGGAGGGTGGTTAAGCTGCGGGCGAATGGCTAGCTCGGATGCCTTAGCCTGGGCGAGGCACTGTGAGCCGGACCGGATCAACTTCTGTTGACGTTCGCATACTCGTCGTTGGCATGGCATGCGTGAAAGGTTTCCTTCTATGCGAGGAAAATCCGTAGCTTGACCATTATTGTCAAATGTTCGTGACCGTTCAGAGCTTAACCTGACCCCGTTGATCCCGTGGCAATGCTGCGATCTTGCATCGACCCAGGCTCACCGCGTACGCTTTGGATCGAAAAACCAGAACAATTCAGTCTTTGGAACCGCTAGTTATGCCCAAATATCGCGCACGCGCCTGTTGCTTTGATCTGATCCGCCTGCCGACGATCTGCTTGCTGCTGCTGGGCATTAGCACGGTCGCAACTGCCGACACCTTCATTATCTTCGAGAGTCAACCAGGCGACTATATTGGCCAGGGACAGTCCACAACCTTTACCGACGTCACCGGTACCGGTCAGGCTGGTAGCGCCGTAGTCTCGTTCCAAGGTGGCGGCTACTCCTACCGCTTCGAATCCGATAACGGCCCTCTGCTGCCAGGCGCTTATGAAAATGCCACGCGTTACCCGTTCAATCTGAACGGTATTCCCGGATTGGATGTCTCGGGCAACGGTCGCGGCTGCAATCGGCTGACAGGCCGTTTCAACGTGCTTGAGATCAGCTACGATCTGGCCGGTGATCTTGCCACTGCGGCCATTGACTTCGAACAGCATTGCGAGGACCGCGTCCCTGCGGTGTTTGGCTTCATTCGCTATAACTCCTCAACGCCGGTAATAGATGCCGATAGCGACGGGGTACGGGACATACAGGACAACTGCCCCGCAACGCCCAACACCGACCAGACCGATTCCGACGGTGACGGTCTCGGCAATGTCTGCGACCCGGTCCAGGGTGCCACCTTTGTTTATCTGGATAGCGAGCCAGGGGATTACATCGGCGGCGGCCAGACCCAACTCTTTACGCAGACCGACGGCGGCCCAGTGACCATCCAGGGCACGAGCTCCGGTCGCGCCTCCGTCCGAGCGGGCGGGTTCAATTATGAATTCGCATCGATCGGCACCCAGCCCCTGGCCGTCGGCGTCTACGAGGGCGCGACCCGCTATCCATTCAACAGCGCGACGGAACCCGGATTGTCGGTATCCGGCAATGGCCGCGGATGCAACACGTTAACAGGGCGCTTCGAGATCTTGGAAATTAACCGCCGCGCCGACGGTAGCATCCAAAACTTTGCAGCCGATTTTCAGCAAAACTGTGAGGGCGGATCAGCGGCCCTGTTCGGCATCGTTCGCGTTAATTCCGAAATCGCAGGCGCCGGCGAATTCGATTTGGACGCTGATGGCGTTATCAACCCGGCGGACAACTGCCCTGAAACGCCGAACGCCGCTCAGGGCGACAGTGACGGCGACGACCTGGGCGATGTCTGCGACCCATATCCCTTCGAGGCCGACAATCTCCAAGCCTGCCTGAACGATGGTGACGGGCTCCGGGAAATTGTTGATGAACAGTCGGACACGATTACCGAACTACAGTCGAAGAACGAGGAACTCCGCAGCTTACTCGGCGATGCCGACGAGGATGGCGTGGTGGATATTGCCGATGACTGTCCTGGTACACCGGTCGGTGCCGGCGTTGGCGCGGATGGCTGCACAAACGAGCAATATTGTGGCGCAATCTCGGTCGACAGCCTGGCAAATTTCCGGCAATGCTGGCGCGCCATCACCGACACTGGCGCTCGGCGCTGCCGCTTGACCTTTGATCGGTCCGGAGTTGGTTGGAGCGCAATCGGTTGCGCGGCCCGCTAGCAGCTGGCACACATACCGGAGCATGAACATGAGCATCGAAACACAACACTTTCCCGCAGATATCCGTGGCTCAGCCTCTGGACTAGTCATCGGGTTCCTCCTCACACTTTTCGTGACCGGGATCGCCTTCGGCGAGGAGGTCCCCGAAGTCTTTGACCGGCAGGGGCGCCTTGTCGAACGTGGCGGTGCTGAGCCCGGCGCCATTGCGTCCGAGTATGATGAGAGCGGCAAGCTGGTCCGTCAGCGACTGGAAAACGGTGACATCGTGGCCTACGACGAGGACGGTAACGTAGTCGTGGAATGAGCGGGCTAGAGCTTCTAGTCAGGACATCATCATCAGCGACGATTACTGGGTGACACCGGCACCAAGTGCACGTGTTTTGTTGACGGCGCAGATGCCACTCATAACGATCCTGATACTGGGTTACCCCAATCCATCTCCGACGGTCGGACGCCGTTTATGGTTGTGGGGGGCGGTCGCCAGTGGCTGAGCAATCGCGTGCGGCGTGGACTGAACATAATGTGAGACGCTTGGGCGCTTCAGCCTCACTGAAAATTGGAGCTTCGGCGGGATAATTCTGTATTCTCGCAGCTACTGAACAACCCCCGATGACGCACCGATTGGGAAATGTTCATGCTTCAAAATCTTGATTGGTCTCTTGGCGTCACCTCGTTGTCGCTTCCTAGGAGTCTGTTTAGCGCTGCTCTGTGTTTGCTCTTGTCCATGCAGGCTGATGGCGCCCTCGTCGAAGTAGACGATCCTGTGTTTGGGTCTTCAGCAGTAACGCTCGATACTGATGCCGGACTTCAATGGCTCGACTTGACTGTCACCAGTGGTCAAAGCAGTGCAGCGATCGAAAGTCGACTATCGCCGGGTGGTGATCTCTCTGACTGGCGATATCCAGCCGTCAAGGAAGTTTGTAGTCTTTTCGACAGCCTCAACTCCGCTGATGATCTGAATTGTGCGGCCCAGGGTCTGGCATTGTTCAGTACCTCAATCGAGCAGTCGGTCGCGGAGCAATTCATAGAGTTATTTGGCGTGACTTCTGAGGCCATGCCGCGACCTAATCCCGTCATTCCGGATCCTGATCCATTCGACATCAGCTCGGGGATTTTCTTCGGTCAGGAGGCTTCTATCTATTGGCGGGCTGAGGTGGTTCCGTTTTCATTTAACGGCGGCACCAATGGTCTTGCCTTTGTCGTTGGCGTACTGATGACCGACCGCGATCTGCCCCGCCCGGGACACTACTTGGTTCGTCCGGTGCCCGTTCCGGGAGCCGCGTGGCTATTGGCATCTGCATTGGTACTTCTGAGCTACCCAAGCCGCGTGCGACGCCAACCAGCGCGATAAGTGCTCTGCGCGATTGAGGTGGAAAGGTAACAATGTTGCCAATGCTGCCCGAGAGGGTTGTCGAAGCGGTCCCATTGCCGGACTGACGAGAGCTCGTCGTGGCGAATCCGCCCGCAAGCAGAATGCAGAAAAGGGTCCCTAAGGACCCTTTTTCAGTGTTTGGCTCCCCGGGGCGGACTCGAACCACCGACCAATTGATTAACAGTCAACCGCTCTACCAACTGAGCTACCGGGGAATGCTGTAAGTGCCTATAGCGCCGCGGGATTCTCTCGGACACCCTGAATCAAGTCAAGGAACGGCGGCGCTGTCTAGGTCAGCGCCCTGGCAATACGAGCGACCGCGTCCTTAAGCGTATCCAGGCCGCAGGCGAACGAAAGCCGCACATAGCCGGGCGCGCCGAAGGCTGAGCCCGGAACCACAGCCACGCCGGCGTCATTGAGCAGCATCTCGCCAAAAGCCGTATCGTCAGCTAACCCTTTTGCCTTGATTGCTTCTGATGCGTCGGGAAAGGCGTAGAAGGTGCCGGCGCCCGGCAAGCAGGTCAGGCCTGGTATGTCGTTCAGAGCGTCAACTAGGAAATCGTGGCGTTCTTTGAACGCTTTGAGCATGGTCGTGATGCACGTCTGGTCACCATTGAGTGCTGCCACGCTCGCCGCCTGCGAGATACTGCACGGATTAGAGGTGCTTTGGCTCTGCACTTTCTTCATCGCACCGATGAGTTGTTTGGGTCCGCCCGCATAGCCAATGCGCCAGCCGGTCATGGCGTAGCACTTGGACACGCCGTTAATCGTGATGATGCGTTCCAGTAGCTCCGGGCAGGCTTCACCAAGGCTGGCAAACGGTGCCTGTGCCCAATAGATGTGTTCGTACATGTCGTCGGTCGCGACGACGATGTTTGGATGCCTCAGCAGCACCTCGCCCAGCGCGGCCAGTTCCTCGCGCGTATAGGCGGCGCCGGTTGGATTTGACGGGCTGTTCAGAAAGACCAGTCGCGTCCGTTCGGTGACGGCGGCTTCCAGAGCACGCGGAGAAATCTTGAAGCCATCCTCAATGGTGGCCGGCACGATGACCGGCTCAGCTTCAGCCAGCTTGATCATGTCGGGGTACGACACCCAGTAGGGCGCTGGCACGATTGCCTCATCGCCAGCATTCAGTACTGCGACGCAGACGTTGTAGCACGTCTGTTTAGCGCCAGACGACACCAGTATCTGATCTGGCGCGTACTCAAGCTGATTGTCACGCGCAAACTTATCGGCAATGGCTTGCCGCAGCTCGAGCGTGCCATCAACAGCCGTGTACTTTGTGTGTCCCGCGTTAATGGCGTCTATGGCGGCGGCCTTGATGTGCTCCGGGGTATCAAAGTCAGGCTCGCCGGCGCCCAGGCCGATGATGTCGCGACCAGCCGCCCGCAACTCAGCCGCCAGTGCGGTCACGGCCATTGTGGGTGATGGCTTCACGCGTTGTACACGTTGCGATACTGATACACTCACCGGTTGCTTCCTGTGGTCCGCGGGCCTGCCGAAACGGGGGCAGATACTAGTGCATTCAGGCCGGCTTACCAAACAGAATCGCTGATGACCGATCGCTTCGAATTGGTAGCAGAGTTTCAGCCCGCAGGCGACCAGCCCGGCGCCATCACTACGTTGCTCGAGGGCTTCGAAGCCGGGCTTGCGGGGCAGGTCTTGCTCGGTGTGACGGGATCCGGCAAGACCTTCACCATGGCGCACCTTATTGAGTCATTGCAGCGCCCGACGCTGATCATGGCCCATAACAAGACGCTTGCCGCGCAGCTTTACGGCGAGATGCGTGAGTTCTTTCCGCGCAATCGGGTCGAGTACTTCGTCTCTTACTACGACTACTACCAGCCCGAGGCCTACGTGCCCTCGTCTGATACCTATATAGAGAAGGATGCCTCGGTAAATGCGCACATCGAGCAGATGCGGTTGTCGGCTACCAAAGCGCTGATGGAGCGGAAGGATGCGGTGATTGTCTCCACGGTGTCATCCATCTACGGCCTGGGCGATCCGGAGGCCTACTTCAGCATGGTGCTGCACCTGTCACGTGGTGACCGCATCAATCAGCGCGATTTGTTGCGCCGACTGGCCGAGCTGCAGTACACGCGTAATGAAATCGAGCTTGGTAACGGCACCTATCGCGTGCGTGGGGAGAGTGTCGATATCTTTCCTGCAGAATCCGAGCGCGAGGCGGTCCGCGTCGAATGCTTCGATGACGAGATCGAGCAGCTCTCGTGGTTTGATCCTCTGACCGGCGAGGTACTGCGCAAGACGCCCCGGCTGACGATTTATCCCAAGAGCCACTATGTGACCCCGCGGGAAGTCATGCTGGCGGCCGTCGACAAGATTCAGTTGGAGCTGCGCGAACGCTTAACCCAGCTGCGTGAAACCGGCAAGCTCGTCGAGGCACAACGGCTTGAACAGCGCACGATGTTCGATCTGGAGATGATTCGTGAGCTCGGCTACTGCACGGGTATCGAAAATTACAGCCGCTATCTTTCGGGCCGCGCACCTGGTGAGCCGCCGCCCTGCCTCTACGACTATCTGCCCGCCGATGCACTGCTGATTGTCGATGAGAGCCATGCGACCGTGCCGCAGCTCGGCGGCATGTACAAGGGTGACCGGTCGCGCAAGGAGACGCTGGTCGAGTACGGTTTCCGCTTGCCCTCGGCCCTCGATAACCGGCCGCTGAGATTTGACGAGTGGGAACGTCTCGCGCCGCAGACGCTGTACGTCTCAGCCACGCCCGGTCCCTACGAGCGCGAGCGGGCCGACGCAGTGGTCGAGCAACTGGTCCGCCCCACGGGGCTGGTCGACCCGTACGTCGAAGTCAGGCCAGCAGGCAGTCAGGTTGACGACGTGTTGTCGGAAATTCGGCTGCGTACGGAACGTGAAGAACGTGTTTTGATCACGACGCTCACCAAACGTATGGCGGAGGACCTCACTGACTACCTGCTGGAGCATGGCATCCGCGTGCGCTATCTGCACTCCGATGTGGAAACCGTCGAGCGCATGGAGATTATTCGCGACCTGCGGCTGGGCGAATTCGATGTGCTCGTGGGCATCAATCTGTTACGCGAAGGGCTCGATCTGCCTGAAGTATCACTCGTTGCCATTCTGGATGCGGACAAGGAGGGGTTTCTGCGCTCTGAGGGCTCGCTGATTCAGACCATTGGTCGCGCGGCGCGCAACGTGAACGGCACCGCGATTCTGTATGCGGACCAGGAAACCGGTTCCATGCAGCGCGCCATCGCCGAGACTGAACGCCGCCGCCGCCGGCAGCTGGAATTCAACGAGGCCCATGGAATTGAGCCAAAGACCATCATCAAAGACGTGCGCGACGTTATGGAAGGTGCGCGCTCGAGCGCACCGCGGCGCGGGCGTGGCCGCCGCGCCGCCGAGCCTAAGCCCGCCTACCAGGCGCTGTCACCGGCTGAGGCGCTCAAGCAGATCCAGAAGCTGGAAAAAGCCATGCTCAAGCACGCGCGGGACCTGGAGTTTGAGGAGGCGGCGGCACTGCGCGACGAGATTCAGGGCCTGCGTCAGGCCAGCCTCGGCCTGCCTGAGACCAAGGCCGGCTAGCCCCCGCCGGCCGGCAACACGCAAATGGCGTCTTGCGGGCGGCTGCCCGGCTGGGTATGGTTGCGCTCCGCTCGATTGGCGAGCGTATCGCAGGCGCGTAGCTCAGTTGGTTAGAGCGCTACCTTGACATGGTAGAGGTCGTTGGTTCGACTCCAATCGCGCCTACCACTTTCTTTAACGTGCGCTAATCGCAACACTGCGGTTGCAGGTAACAAACTGTTCGGTGCAGACGAGAGTCGCGCCGTGCGCTGGAGGCCGCTTTGTATCCGGCCACAGTGAGGTAGCTCGAATGCCCGCTATTACTCTTCCCGACGGCAGTCGCCGCGAATACGAAAACCCCGTCACTGTTGCTGCCGTTGCCGCTGACATCGGTCCAGGGCTGGCCAAGGCTGCCCTGGCAGGCAGGGTTGACGATCAGCTCGTGGATACCAGTTTCCTGATTGAGGAAGACAGTTCGCTGGCCATCGTGACTGCCAGAGATGAAGACGGTCTGGAAGTCATCCGCCATTCCACCGCGCATCTGCTTGCCCAGGCCGTGAAGCAGCTTTTCCCCGACACGCAGGTGACGATCGGCCCGGTCATCGAGGACGGGTTCTTCTACGACTTTGCCCGCCAGCAGCCGTTTACGCCTGAGGATCTCGAGGCAATCGAGCAGCGCATGGGCGAGCTGGCAGACCAGGATCTGGCGGTGGCTCGCGAAGTCTGGGATCGCGATAAGGCTGTGGAGTTCTTTGCTGACCAGGGAGAGCACTACAAGGCAGAAATCATCAGCGCGATTCCAGCCGACGAAGAAATCGGTCTATACGGCCAGGGCGACTGGAAGGATCTGTGCCGTGGACCGCACGTGCCAAGCACGGGCCATTTGAAGGCCTTCAAGCTGACCAAGCTGGCCGGGGCCTACTGGCGGGGTGACGCCAGTAATGAAATGCTACAGCGCATTTACGGCACTGCCTGGGCCGATAAGAAAGCGCTCAAGGCTTACCTCAAACGTCTGGAAGAGGCCGAGAAGCGGGACCACCGCCGGATCGGCAAGGAACTGGACCTGTTCAGCATCCAGGAGGATGCGGGCGGAGGCCTGGTCTTCTGGCACCCCAAGGGCGCGCGGATCCGCCGCGTCATCGAAGATTTCTGGCGCGAGCGGCATATCGCCGCTGAGTATGAACTTCTGTACACGCCGCATATTGCCCTGCAGACACTTTGGGACACCTCGGGCCACACCGATTTCTACCGGGAATCCATGTACAAGCCGATGGAGGAGGACGACCAGCTCTATCAGCTCAAGCCCATGAATTGCCCGTTCCACGTGCTCATCTACAAACAGGGCTTGCGCTCCTACCGCGATTTGCCGATGCGCTGGGCCGAGCTCGGTACGGTGTACCGGCATGAGATGTCAGGCGCGCTGCATGGGCTGATGCGGGTGCGCGGTTTTACCCAGGACGACGCCCATATCTTCTGCCGGGAGGACCAGATTGCCGACGAGATCCTGCGGATTCTGGATCTGACTTTAGAGATACTAGAATCCTTTGGATTCAATGACTTCGAGGTTAATCTTTCCACTCGACCTGAGAAAGCGGTAGGCTCGGACGAGATCTGGGAGAAAGCCACCGCGGCACTGCGCGAAGCGCTGGAGGCGAAGGGGCTGCCATTCGTGCTTGACGAGGGTGGTGGCGCGTTCTACGGCCCCAAGATCGACGTCAAGATCCGCGATGCCATCGGCCGCGAGTGGCAGTGCTCGACCGTGCAGCTCGACTTCAACCTGCCCGAGCGGTTCGACATGGAGTATGTGGCCAGCGACGGTGAGCGCCGCCGGCCCATCATGATTCACCGGGCGCTGCTCGGTTCAGTAGAGCGATTTTTCGGCATCCTCATCGAGCATTACGAGGGCCGCTTTCCGACCTGGCTGGCGCCAGTGCAGGCAGTGATCATGAATATCACCGATCGCCAGGAAGGTTATGCGCAGGAGCTGGAACAACTGCTGAAAAATCAGGGTGTTCGGGCACAGGTGGACTTGAGAAACGAAAAAATCGGCTTTAAAATCCGCGAGCACACGTTGCAGCGTATTCCATATCTACTCGTGGTGGGGGATCGGGAAGCGGACAGCAACACCGTGGCCGTGCGCACGCGAGACGGTAACGATCTGGGCAGCATGCCGGCGAAAGACTTCGTCGACAGGCTCCAGGCCGAAGTCGCGAGCCGCGGCCTTAATGTTATGGAGGAATGAAATATCGCTGCTAAAAAGCGCGTTCGTCGCAACGCGGAGATAGATGCTCCGGAAGTTCGATTGATTGGCGACGATGGTGAACAGGTAGGCGTGATGACCCGCCTTGCGGCTCAGGACATCGCGACCGAAGCTGGCCTGGATCTGGTAGAAGTTTCACCCAATGCGGAACCGCCAGTATGCCGGGTGATGGATTTCGGCAAGTTTCAGTTTGAGCAAAACAAGAAATCGCACGAATCCAAGCGCAAGACCAAGCAGACACAAGTTAAGGAAGTGAAGTTCCGGCCAGGAACCGAGGAAGGCGACTACCAGGTCAAACTGCGCAACCTCGTCCGCTTCCTGACCCAGGGAGACAAGGCGAAAATAACGCTGCGTTTTCGTGGGCGAGAGATGGCACATCAGGATCTTGGCGTAAAGCTATTGAAACGGGTGGAAGAAGATCTCTCAGAGCTGGCAGCCGTTGAGCAATTTCCAAAGCTTGAGGGCCGTCAGCTCATCATGGTGATGGCACCGAAGAAAAAGTGAGTTGAAGGCGAGGGCGGCTAAGCCCGAACCGTTAACCCGCCTGCCCCGGTCGCGACAGATACGGATCAGGCTTAAGGAGAGAAGATGTCGAAGCTGAAAAGCAATCGCGGCGCGGCGAAGCGTTTTCGCCGCACCGCCAAGGGTTTCAAGCGACGCCAGTCGCATTTGAGACACATTCTTACCAAGAAGAGCTCCAAGCGTAAGCGTCAGCTCGGCCCCCTGGTGCAGGTGGCTGAAGGCGATCTGAAGAGCGTCCGGCGCATGCTGCCGGACTAGCGCTGACACGAAACCAATAACAGGAGTTCATCATGGCCAGAGTTAAACGAGGCGTCGTCGCGCGCGCCCGTCACAAGCGCGTCCTGAAAAAAGCCAAGGGGTACTACGGTGCCCGCAGCACGGTGTTCCGGGTTGCCAAACAGGCGGTCACCAAAGCCGGCCAATACGCGTATCGCGACCGTCGTCAGCGTAAACGTCAGTTCCGCGCGCTGTGGATCCAGCGGATCAACGCAGCAGCGAGGCTGCATGACCTGTCGTACAGCCGCTTCATCAACGGTTTGAATCGCGCCGGAATCGAGGTGGATCGAAAGATTCTTGCGGATCTGGCGGTTCACGATGCGCCTGCTTTCGGTGCCTTGGCCGAACAGGCAAAGGCCGCGCTCAACGCCAACTAAGCCCGGCCCGGATTGCCGGGCCAATGAGCGAAGCTGATGCAGGACCTGGAAGAACTGGTCGAGCGGGCGCGTGCCGCCATCCGCGACAGCGTTGATCTGGTCAGCCTGGACAACGTGCGCGTCCAGCTACTCGGCAAGAAGGGCGAGCTCACTCAGCGGTTGAAGTCGCTGGGCAAGTTAGACCCGGCTGAGCGGCCCGCGGCGGGCCAGGCGATTAATGCAGCCAAGCAGGCGCTGCAGGAAGAGCTAGATGGACAGCGCGAGTCGCTGACCGCCGCGCAACTGGCCGCCGAGCTTTCTGAGGGTACGCTGGATGTGACCTTGCCCGGGCGCGGTCAGGTGCCTGGCCGGCTGCATCCGGTGACGCGCACCCTGCAGCGGATCGAGGCCATCTTCTCGGCCGCCGGTTTCACCGTGCATACCGGACCGCAGATCGAAGACGAGTATCACAACTTCACGGCGCTCAATATCCCCGAGCATCATCCTGCACGGGCCATGCACGACACGTTCTACTTCGAGTCGGGCGAGCTGCTACGCACGCACACCTCACCCGTGCAGATCCGCGCCATGCTTGAAGGCGGCGCACCGGTCCGGCTGATTGCGCCAGGCCGTGTGTACCGCTGCGACTCGGATCAAACCCACACGCCGATGTTTCATCAGGTAGAGGGACTGGTCGTTGATCGCGGTGTGTCGTTTGCGAATCTCAAGTCAGTGCTCAACCAGTTCATCGAGCGTTTCTTTGAACGTGAGGCGCGGCTGCGTTTTCGGCCTTCCTATTTTCCGTTCACGGAACCGTCGGCTGAAGTCGATGTACTCAGCGAATCCGGCAAGTGGCTGGAGATTCTGGGCTGCGGCATGGTGCACCCCAACGTGCTGACAAACTGCGGTATCGACGCAGAGGAATTCACCGGCTATGCGTTCGGGGTGGGCGTTGAGCGTCTGGCCATGTTGCGCTACGGCGTGGACGATTTGCGGTTGTTCTTCGATAACGATCTCGAATTTCTGAAGCAATTCGGATGAGCATGAAAGTCAGCACAAACTGGCTCTCGGAATGGCTCGACACCGGGCTCGATGCCACTGCGATCGCGGAGAAACTAACCGGCCTCGGCTTAGAGGTGGATGACGTCTCACCGGTGGCGGCGAGTCTGGACGACATCGTCGTCGGGCAGGTGTTGACGGTTGAGCCGCACCCCAACGCTGATCGGTTGTCGCTGTGTGCAGTGGATGTGGGTAACGGTGAACCGCTGCGCATTGTTTGCGGCGCAGCGAACGTAAAGGCAGGCGGCCGCTACCCAACAGCACTGGTGGGGGCAAGGCTGCCCGGCGGACTCAAGATCAAACGCAGCAAGATTCGCGGGGAGCAGTCGCATGGCATGCTGTGCTCTTCCTTCGAGCTGGCGCTCGCCGAGACCGCCGAGGGCATCATGGAGCTCGACGAGGGGCTGCGTGTCGGAGAGCCGATTGTCACCGCGCTCAACCTGGACGACAGCGTTATCGATGTCGATCTGACGCCCAATCGCGCAGACTGCTTCTCAATGCTGGGCATCGCCCGCGATTTGTCCGCGGGCCTTGGTCAGGCGTTGACGCCCGCGCCCGTGTTGCCGGTGTTGCCGGCGGCCGAAGAGATCCTCCCGGTGGAAATGGAGGACGGTGCGGATTGTCCCCGGTTCGCCGGCCGCGTGGTGCGCGATCTGAATCCTGCCGCAGAAACACCTGACTGGCTTAGAGACCGCCTGCAGCGAGCGGGCGTGCGGCCGATTCATCCGATTGTTGATGTCACCAATTACGTGATGCTCGAGCTGGGTCAGCCCATGCACGCCTACGACCTTGACCAGCTGCAAGGTGGTATCTCGGTCCGGCGCGCGCGCGCTGGTGAATCCCTGACCACGCTCGACGGCGAGTCGCTCGAGCTGGACGCATCGCTGTTGGTGATCGCCGATGCCAGCGGCCCGGTTGGCCTGGCCGGGATCATGGGTGGCGAAGCCACTGGGGTGAGTGAAGCCAGCCGTCACGTGTATCTGGAGTCCGCCTTTTTCAGCCCGTCGGTCGTGGCAGGACGAGCCCGCCGGTTCGGACTGCACACCGATGCGTCGATGCGCTTTGAGAGAGGCGTTGATCCCTCTGGACAGGTCCGTGCTCTGGAGCGGGCAACTGCGCTGATTCAGGAGATCGCCGGTGGCCGCGTGGGGCCAGTGAGCGAGGCCGTGCATGCCGAGCATCTGCCCAAACGCGAGCCTGTCACCTTGCGTGCCAGCCGGTTGGAAAGCCTGTTGGGCACCGTGGTGCCAATGGCCGATGTGAAAGACATCTTCGAGCGCCTGGGCATGCAGGTGAAGGCCGTCGGCGAAGGTTGGGCGGTGACGCCCCCCGCGGCGCGCTTCGATATTGAGCAGGAGGTTGACCTGATCGAGGAGGTGGCGCGCATTCATGGTTACGACGAAATTCCAGAATCACCGACCTTGATCCCCATGGCGCTGGGCCGGGTCTCAGAAGACCAGGTGCCGCTCAGCCGGGTGGCCGTGACACTGGTCGAACGCGGCTACACCGAGGCAGTCACCTGGAGCTTTGGTGAGCCTGAGCTGGATGCATTGTTCGCCGGCGGTGAATCAGGACTTCCCCTGGCCAACCCCATCTCCAGTGCGCTGGGTGTGATGCGCCAGTCGCTCTGGCCCGGGCTGTCTGAGGCCGCCCGCAGCAACCTTGCGCGCCAGCAGCCGCGGGTGCGCCTGTTTGAAACAGGCGTGAGATTTGTTCGCCAAGATAATGAATGTAAAGAACAACTCGTTATCGCGGGGATTGCAGCAGGCAACCTCGCTCCGGAGCAGTGGGACTGGCCCGCCGGCGCGTCTGACGTGTTTGACATAAAGGCCGATCTGGCCGCGCTATTTGCACTGACCGGCGGGGAAGCAGAGTTTTCCATGACCGCCGCGGAGCATCCCGCCTTGCGGCCCGGGCGCAGCGCCAAGGTACTGCGTGGTGATCAGGTGGTTGGTTGGCTCGGCGAGATGCATCCCGAACTGGTGCAGCGGCTGGAGTTTGCCGCTGCGCCGGTCTTGTTTGAGTTGGAAGCCACGCCAGTACTGGCGGCCAGCCTGCCGGATTATGCGGCTGTCTCTAGATTTCCCAGAGTACGTCGTGACCTGGCCGCGGTAGTGGCCGAGGAGGTGCCTGCGGGTGAACTCCTGGCCGCTGTTCGAGAGGCGGCCGGACCCCTGCTGAGAGACCTCAATTTGTTTGACATTTACGCGGGCGACAAGGTCGAGAATGGATCTAAGAGTGTCGCTTTAGGCTTGATTTTGCAGGATACATCGCGCACCCTAACTGACGCTGATGTTGACGCTGTAATGCGCGATGTCATCGGCCGCCTGGGCCGCGATTTCGATGCCACCATTAGAGAATAAGTAAGATGGCGCTGACCAAAGCGGACATGGCCGAGTCTCTGTTTAATGAGCTGGGCCTGAACAAGCGAGAAGCCAGGGAGCTAGTAGATGTCTTTTTTGAAGACCTGCGCAGTTCCCTGTCCAGTGGGGAGCAGGTGAAGTTGTCGGGTTTCGGCAACTTCGATCTGAGGGATAAAAATCAACGGCCCGGCCGCAACCCGAAAACCGGGGAAGAAATTCCCATCACGGCAAGAAGGGTAGTCACATTCCGGCCCGGCCAAAAACTAAAGGCTCGAGTAGAAGCCTATGCTGGAACCAGCAAATAACGACGAACTGCCGCCGATACCGGGCAAACGGTATTTCACCATCGGCGAAGTCAGTGACCTGTGTGCGGTAAAGCCGCACGTCTTGCGCTATTGGGAGCAGGAGTTTCCACAGCTCAAGCCCGTGAAGCGTCGCGGCAATCGCCGCTACTACCAGCGGCAGGACGTCATCATCATTCGCCAGATCCGCAGCCTGCTGTATGACGAGGGCTTTACCATTGGCGGAGCGCGGCAGCAGCTCACGGGCGAGGGCGCCAAGAGTGATGTCACCCAGAGTCAGCAGATCATCCGCCAGATGCGGCTGGAGTTGGAAGAGATTCTCAAGCTCCTCCGCCGCTAGTCTTCCCAAAGAACGTTTCTGAGTGGCGTCATGCTGCGTTGAGCATCGGCTGGGTTATCATTGCGCCCGCCGCGAGCCGCACCGATAGAGGTTCTACCCCAGCTCGCCGGTAGTCGAAGTTCTAGTGTCGGGGCGTGGCGCAGCCTGGTAGCGCACCTGCATGGGGTGCAGGGGGTCGGAGGTTCGAATCCTCTCGCCCCGACCACATTGGATTCACTGAAACGGGTGCACGCCAACCAATCAAGCTTGGCTTTGCCTGTTTACTTCTCGGTGCTGTTAGCCTCGGCTACAGCTGAGCGATCTACGTGATATCGCTGGGAACCGTGATAGAAAAACCATCCGGTAGTGTCGTTAGACCATTCTTTGATGGGATGCCCGGATACAACGTGGTCCTTATCCATCTGTGCGTTCTGTGCCACATTTCCTGTCGTTTGGCTTCATCTTTCAGCAAGGCGGCATACCCTGGCGCGTGGCCCGCGCAGTCATTAGTCGTCTTCCATTCCGAGGCGTTGTAGTCAATATATACTTCTTCGCCTTTACGTATGTCCTTTAGCGCGAAAACGCTTAGTCCTCTGACTACGGCATTGGGCTGATTGGAATGATTCAGGAACTTCATCACAGTATCTGCAGTCACGTGCATGCTTGGCCCAACCTGAATCGTGTGCTCCCCCGCCTGACGAGATAGCTTGCCGTCAAAGTGGCCGAGAAACATTCCAGCCAGGATATCTGTGTTGGCGGCTACGAAATCGTTGGGCTTCTCGTCTTTGACGAGCCGGCGCCACGCAATGCGTCTAGACCTCGTAATTCTCTTGCGGCTGGCCTTGATTTTCGCAGGGTCCTCTGTAATCGACACACCAAACTCGCTTGCGTCAAAGTAACGCCCCACCCAATCTAGGAAGTTCGCGTCAAATCGTACTTTGTGCTCTGGAACTCTCAGCCATGCCCAATGCAGTTCATAGACATTGCGGGCAGTGCCTTCAAACTGACCGAGGATTCCTTGCGGCAGCACTGACCATGCAGCTCTCACTACTCGTGTGATTTGAGCTACCACGAACCAGCCTAGTGTCCACGCCATTAGAAACGATCGCTGCCACCAAGGTTTTCCGGTCAAACGAGGCTTTGCCCTGATCCATCTTGCATTGAAATCTCTCCATCGACCCCAGGTAAAGTACCAGTCCTCTACCAGTGCCCAGCAGGCCCAAGCATGATTGTCATACTTGCTCGGCTGCGCTCTACCGGAGTTCTCCCAGCCGATTCCATACATGCTTGTAATCTCCGGATCCGCAAATTCTGGGTCCTCCAGCGTCTCTGCTTTTCGGTCATACCAGACACCGGATAGGTGGCGGTAATAGGCTTGTTTTGAAGTCGCCATGAGGCGGATGAAGAAGTAAATTCCGCCTAGCAAGAGACTAGCGATTGCTGTGGTGGCTACAGGCCTGTCCTTAGCTTCGGCCCGTACAAGCGGCCCGACATTGGCAAGAAACCTATCTAGAATAGAGTTAACGTTGTCGCTTCCCAAGCCATCACCACTTGTGTTCTCGCCGTCTTTCGAATCTCTGGCGACAATTGCCCTAGTCGATTCAACAATCGCATTACCGATCTGGGTTGCGAAAGATTCGAGTACTGCTTCTGTGGGTGTAAGCCCCTTGGTTGCATCCCTTAGACTGTAGATCGCGCTGTTAATGTCTTCTAGAGTCTGCTGAAGGCTGGTTGGGTTAACTTCAATCGTTGAGATATATCGACTTACTAGGCGCTCCACAATCAACCTCAGTTGATTGAGATCTTCTGGCTCCTGAAGGTCGATGTTGGCATCAATGATCTGTTGGAGAATATCTTGGCGAATCGACTCCGCTGTGATCTGAACATTGACGTTCTTGCGTGGCGGTGAATCTAGGTCTCGAGGGCCGAATAGGGCCACATCTGCGCGTTTGGCGGCGAATTCAGCTGAGCGCGCTGCCGCATGTGCCATATCTTGCGCTTGCAAAGAAAATGCCAAAGCCGAGTCGCGTGATCGCTGTGCGGAGTCTCTAATTCCACTTAACTTGGCAAGCGTCGCACGATTCATTACCCCGTCAGCAGTCATTCCATTGTCGCCTGATCCGCCTAAGAAAGGGGAACACGAGGTTAGTAGCGCCATAAGAATGGCGGGCCAAACTCTGAGGATGATATTGGTAGTCAATATTTTGGTCTCATTGTGAAGCTGGAATTAGTCATTTTGTTGCGCTAATCCCAAAGCCTACTCTTGTGACACGCCGGTAGCACAATCTACCAATGGATATTGTGGTTGGTCGTATCCTGGAGGCCCGCGGGGGAATGGCAGCGAACGAAGATGACTACCGAGACGTCACGGTCTCAGGCCAGCTTTATGGCCATCGCTGCCATGTCTGTGTCTATCTTGCTCGGTGTTGACCATGTGCGGCCGCTACGTCACTCGTCTCGACGATGCCCTGGAACGCGAGTGGCAGCTGATTCGTTCGCCCGGTTTTTTTGAGTCCTTTAATGTCGCACCCAGCACGCAGGTGCCGATCGTGCGGCAGGCCGAGGACGGGCGGGAGGCCGTGATGGTTCGCTGGGGACTGATTCCGCAGTGGGCCGAGGGCAAGGCGGGCAAGTACTCGACCATTAACGCCCGCGCCGAAACGGTTGCGAGTGCGGCGAGTTATCGGGGTGCCTGGAAGGCAGGCCGGCGATGTCTATTTCCGGTTACCGGGTTCTATGAGTGGCAGTCGACCGAAACCGGCAAACAACCGTGGTTTATTCGCGTTGCTGACGCTTCTCGCTTTGCGCTGGGCGGGCTCTGGGAGCGCAGTGGGGAGGTTGAGTCGGGCACGATCATCACGCTGGACGCCAACGAACTGCTGGCGAAGATTCACAATACCAGGCAGCGCATGCCGCTGATTGTTGACGCCAAGGATTTTGACGTCTGGCTAAATGGAGAAACAATCGAGGCAGAATCCCTGATCAAAGCCTATCCCGCCAGCCGCATGGAAGCCTGGCCAGTAGCGACCTACGTGAACAAGCCGACGCATAATGACGCACGCTGCATGGAGCGAAAGCCGCAGATGGGCTCTTGATTCTGGGCCCGGTCGTGTTGCGCAGTAAGCTGATCCGAGCTTCACGCGCTACCTTAACTGCAGACCTCTAAGCGATTGTTTCGTAGTCGTCGCCACCCACCTGTGGCGCGGTCCTTTGACTTTGACAGCGGCCGGGCGCATAAACGCCAGTAGACCTATCCCGATGACGCAATCTTCTGGACAGGTCGTCCAAACAATAACGTAGCAGTGGGAAGACCAGCCCCTCGGGCTGGAGAAGGGGATAAGTATGACGGCCTGTCATCCATTCGGGTGCGGACGCGTGCGGCTTAAAGGGGTCCGACTGATCAAACGATTAGTTGGGATAGCCGTTGTAACGTTCGTTCTTCCTGGCCTGGCGTCCGCCGCGACAACGTGGGATTTCAGACCCGGCAGCGGCACGGCGCATTCTCAGACCGGCGCCGGAAACTATGGTAACGAGCGTACCTTTACTCAGGACGGTGAGTCCGTTGAAGTGACCGCGTGGGCCGATACCGGCATTCCACCACCACCCGAAGCGCTGGATGAGGCCTGGGTGGGTCGGTTCAGCACGGGCCTGGGCATCTGCAACCAAGGAGAGGGATCGCTGAGCTACTGCTCAGACCCCCTGCATCAGGTCGACAACGTGGGTCAGCAGGATCTGATGCTGTTTTCCTTTGGTACCTTGCAGACGTTCGATTCCATCGTCATTGACCCGTTCGGTAGCTTCGACCGTGATGTGACCTTTTGGGTAGGTACCGTTCCTGATCCGCTCAACCTCAGCCTGGACGGCGTTGGCATTGGTCAGCTGGGGAGTATCGGTTTTGGGGCACAGAACGACGACTACAACGGCATCGGCAGCGGCGCCCTGACCATCGACCTGCTCGGCCTGCAGGGTAATGTGTTGCTGTTCGGGGCTTTGTATCCGCCCAACAGGAAGAAAGATCGTTTCAAGATTCGCGAGCTGACTACGTCCGCAGCCGTCGTGCCTGTGCCGCCGGCGGTGTGGCTGTTTACGAGCGCGCTTGGCCTGCTTGGCTGGGTGCGTTACCGGAACAGCTAAGCGGCGAAAGGGGAGTGGAGGATTCAAGCCCCGCCTCGGCGGGGCTTTTTCTTGTCCCGCCCCTGGCGCTTTGCCACCACGCCTTTGCTGCTAGCAGCGTCTGTAAACCGGTGGCATCGTCGGGCCCAAGCGGTGCCGTGACGACATTTGGCATTGCTTCGAGCCCTTGCCCCAGGCGGCGGCCGAGTATCAGGGTGCTGGTCACGGTCGAGTCCTGGCTGGTTTGTTGAACGTCGTCGGCGATCAGTGCCGCCCGGGTGGCCGGCGTTCCCGCCACGAGTACGTCAATACCCAGTGCCTGTTCCACGGCCTCCCGGTAATACGCAGGTGCGGCAGTCACCAGCTTGGCCTGCACCCGCGGCGCGCGGCACACGGCCGCCAGGCTCCAGCGCATCTCACTGGCAAGCTCGCGCGCCAGCCGGTCTACAAATTGCTTACGCAGCGCAGGACTGAGCCGTCGCCAGGCAGCATCCACTGCGTGCAGCCACTGCCCCTGACGCCCCTGCGAGGCAAGCCGGCCGAGTGCAAACAGGTTGCCCCGTGACCAGAGGAGGCTGCGCAGACAGCGTGCCGCCACGCCGTCAGCGTTGGGCACCAGCGTGTCGTTTAGATCGAGGTAGATGAGACGCTTGCCGGGATTCTCCACCGGGCGTGGCCGGGTAGCCTGCCATGCGGCCTCGCTGCGATAGTCATCAGCAAGATTGCCGAGGTCACCCTCCTGATAGTCAACCAGATCGGCGAACAGATTGAGTTGATGGGCCGTCACGCGATTGCCGGCGGTCGTTGTGAGTGTGAATACGGCCACGCGGCTTTGTGGGGATAGTTCGCCGAGGGTGTTCAAAATGGCCTGCACCGTGCCGCCGCTATCGATAGCATCGTCAACGATCACGATGAGCTGCGGCCTTTGCCGGTCCATGCGGGTGGCCAGATGCGACCGGTTATCGTCGTCAAGCACGATCGGCAGGCGCCGCTGAAGCTGGCGGGACACGCGGACCGCCGGTTTGAACAGCATGCGTTTATAGAGACGCCGGGCCAGGGCAGGCAGCATTCTCGCCAGGAGTCTGCGGGCTCGGCCGGTATTGCCCTGCGTACTGCGCCGCTGCTGCCGGATCAGCACAGACTGATCAGCGCCGGCTGCTGTCGCGAACCGGGCCGTCAATGCGGTGCCCGCCCGCTCTACGCCAATCACCAGGTTTGGCCGCCCGTAGACCGCGGCAAACAATTCGCCCGAGCAGCTTGCCAGGCGCATCGCTTCAGCCTGCGCGATGCGAATCGTCACAACGTGGAGCTCACGTATCGAGCAGTTCGAGCACGCCGATCAAAGCAACCGCGAATATCAGCAGTAGTAGCCAGATTGTGGTCATGCGGCCCCCCAGAGAGGCGCCCATTGGACACCTGCGTTGGCAGCATCTCTGTGACGGCGTTCACAGCTCGCTTCTGGATGGTCTGGGGGCGAGGCCTGACGCACCTGGAGTGCTGTCGGGGGCTGATTTGTGGCCATTGAGGAGCTGCGGCAGCCGCCCCGGCCTGCAGCGCATTTGCAGTGAATCTATTTGGCATAATGTCGCGTCATACGGGGAGCATCCGATCCGATCACAGCGCTGTGCATCGGACACACAGGGGATCGATTGAGTATATGCCGCAGTCTGTCGGCCATCATCCGTTCTTTCTAGGGTTGTTAGTCGCAGCAACCGTTGCTTTTGCTGTCGTACTCATTGGTTTCTGGCAACCCATCTTCTGGGCCGCCGTGATTGGCATCCTGTTTCGCCCTGTGCAGAGCAGGTTGGTCGGCCAGTTCGGCGGGCGCGCCTCGCTGGCCGCAGTGATAACGGTGTTGCTTATCTTCTTCACCGTATTGGTGCCGGCCTTGCTGGTGGCATCGGCCGTTACGGTGGAAGCGGCCGGCGTCTACGGCCGAATTCAATCCGGAGAGATTGATCTTGGCGCAGTCGTGCGCTGGGGCCGCGAATCGGTGCCGGAGGTGACCGCGTGGCTGGCCTCGATCGGCATCGATTTCAATGACCTCACAGCCAAGCTGTCGTCCGCGGCTGTGCGCGGCAGTCAGTTTATCGGTTCGCTCGCGCTAACGGCCGGTCAGAACGCCGCTCTGTTTGTCGTGAAGTTCTTCCTGATGCTCTACCTGCTGTTTTTTGTGCTGCGCGATGGCGACGTGGTACTCACCCATCTGCATCGTGCAATGCCGCTTTCAGAAGCTCAGGAGAAGCGGTTGTTCGACAAGTTTGCCGAGGTCGCGCGGGCGACGATCAAGGGTACGCTGATCGTCGGGCTGATTCAGGGTCTGCTCGGGGGCATCATTTTCGCAATTCTGGGCATTAAGGGCGCCGTGTTCTGGGGCGTGGTGATGGTATTGCTATCAGTGTTGCCTGCGGTCGGCGCCGGCCTGGTGTGGTTACCGGCGGCGCTGTTCCTGATTGCCACCGGTGCGTGGATCAAGGGCGTTGTGCTGATCGCATTTGGCGTGCTGGTGATCGGCCTGGTGGATAACCTGCTGCGACCGGTTCTGGTGGGCCGCGATACCCAGATGCCGGACTATCTGATTCTGCTGTCTACGCTCGGAGGGCTCGCGCTCGTCGGCATTACAGGATTTGTCCTGGGTCCGGTCATCGCCGCGCTGTTCCTCGCAACGTGGCAAATGTTTGAGTCTGATACGCCGGTGACGTGATGCCGAGAGGGGCAAGGTCTGCCCCCAATCAAGAGGTCTTAGCTTCTTACGACGTGACCCGTCGTAGTAACCGGCGCGGAGTTGGCCAGCAGTACGCGATCTTCGATGCCCAGCAGGATAGGATCTGCCGCGCGCCGATAGATGTTTACCTTGGCGTTAAACACATTGCGGCTGAGTCCGTGTTTATCGTGAATCGCGAGTTTGCGGATAGTGAACGTGCCGTCATCGCGGGCCTGGCCGGTGAGATAGCACTTGATGGATTCGATGGCGTCGCCCGAGAGTTCCAGCCCGTTTAGCTGTGTGAGGCTGTGCTGGGCCCGGTCGACAAAGCCCACGGAATCAAGCGCCACGCGATCGGCATCCTGTGCATCGCCGACCGGCGATTCCGAAGCAAACTCACCCACCAGAATCTGGCCGGGCAGGGCACGTTCAATCATCCGCGCCAGCTCAATCGTTGCCTCGCCGACAATGTCGGTATATAGCGTCGGGTTCAGGCCTTCCGCGTGATGGAATTCGTAACAGCTGCCGATGTGAAAGCCAGCGCGGAGCATCGGCACGGTGCGGCCGGTCGACTTTCGGAGCGCGATCGCATTGTCAGCCAGCACCAGATGCATGAAATGGTAAAGGTGGGTGCTTGCGTCGACACCCAGATCACGATTCCAGATGTAGAAGCCGTCGCCCGTGCTCGACCTCGCAAAGTCGATATTCATATCCCGCTCCAGCATGCGGCTGTGCGCGGAATTGAGTGAATGGGAGAGGCTATTGAGCTGAGTCATCTGCTCGAACGGACTGAGCAGACTGAACTCGACAATATCGAACAGGGCAATCGCGCGCGCCGGCGCGAAGCTCACGCTGTAGCGGCGAATCAGCCGGTCCAGAATGCGCTGCTCCGCCGGTGTGTCAGTCAGCGGTTGCCGCAGGGCCAGGCTGACCGGCTCGGCACCCAGCAGGCGTGCCGCGTTGTGTAGTTGCCGCAATGAGAAGCGCCGCGAACCGGAGAGCAGCCGGGTTATAAAGGCCTGAATCTCATCCGCGTGCCGCGGGGATTCGGAAGGAGGTGCCGACTGGGTGGCGGCCGCATAGTCTGCAATTCGATAGTGTGGCACCACAAGGAGCAGTACATCGGGGCCTTGTGGCGTCCAGCCCAGCACGAAGTTCCGGCCCAGCCCCCAGTGCGCGTGGAGCTGCCGGTCCAGTTCAATAAGATTGCTGCGCTGACGTAGATTCAGCGGGCCGTCGAAGCCGATAATCTGCTCAGCGAGAGAGTTACCGTCGGCCTGTACGGTGCCCCAGCCGGATCTATGGAGACTGTCTGTCATCGCCAGCGATCAATCCTTTGATCCGGTTGCCCGGGGGCCATACCATGACTTCAATGAGTACGTTAAAGCACGCCCGTAAGTCTATGCAGCATAGGGACTTACTGGGTCAATGCGCAAGGAATAGTACATGACGCCCGCGTCGTCTGCAGCGGCAATTGACGCGCTGGAACAGGCGCTGGGCCCGGCCGGCTGCATCACCGATGCGGCTCAGATGGCGCCTCACCTCGTGGAGTGGCGGGGCCTGTTTACCGGCTCAGCCGTGGCCCTGCTCAGCCCCGCCAGTGCCGACGAAGCAGCCGCCGCGGTGAAGCTTTGCGCCCAGCATGGCCTCGCGATGGTGCCCCAGGGTGGCAACACCGGTCTGGTGGGCGGGGGCGTGCCGCGCGAGGTCACCAAGCGCCCGCAGGTGATTCTGTCGGGGCGGCGCCTGAAGCGCATTCGCGCGTTGGACCCAGACAATTACACGCTCACGGCCGAAGCAGGCTGCGTGCTGGCCGATCTGCAGAAAGCCGCCGCCGAGGCTGACCGGCTGTTTCCCCTGAGCCTGGGCGCGGAGGGCAGCTGCCAGCTCGGTGGCAACATCGCGACCAATGCCGGCGGCATCAACGTGCTTCGCTACGGCAACACCCGGAGTCTCGTGCTGGGTCTTGAGGTGGTGCTGCCGACCGGCGAGATCCTGAACTTGCTGCGCGGCCTGCGCAAAGACAACACCGGCTACGACTTAAAGCAGCTCTTTATCGGCGCAGAGGGCACGCTTGGCTTTATTACCGCTGCCACGATCAAGTTGTTTCCACGGGCACGCAGTTCGGCCACTGCCCTGGTCACCGTTGCCGATCCACACGCTGCCGTGCGCCTGCATGCCCATGCCCGCGAGGCACTGGGCGATGACGTGGTCGCGTTCGAGCTGATCAATCAATTGGCCTTCGAACTGGTGACGCGGCATATCCCGGGCGCGCGCTTACCTATGGATGCGCAGTCGCCCTGGTATGTGCTGCTGGAGGTCGACAGCGTCCACGCCGACGCGGGCACGCGACTGCAATCGTTTCTGGAGGCCAGTCTGGATGCTGGCGAGATTGCGGATGGCACGGTCGCTCAGAGTGGCCAGCAGCGAGAGGAGCTGTGGCGACTGCGGCACTCAATCTCCGAAGCCGAGAAACTGGCCGGCGCAGGCATCAAGCACGATATCGCGGTGCCGCTGTCGCGCGTGCCTGAGCTGCTAGCCACGGCGACGGAGGCGGTTACGCAGCGTATGCCGGGCGTGCAGGTGGTGGCGTTCGGTCACCTCGGTGATGGCAACCTGCATTTCAATCTCAATCAGCCGGACGGCAGCGATGCGGACGCGTTTCTCGCCCGCTGGCATGAGTTGGGCGAAGTTGTGTATGACATCGTGGCTGAGCTCGGCGGAACGTTTAGCGCAGAGCACGGCGTGGGCATTCTCAAGCGCGACGATCTGGCGCGCTATCGGGGTGGTGCTGAGCTGGCGCTAATGCAAACCCTCAAGCGCGCCATAGACCCCGGCAACCTGATGAACCCGGGGGTCCTGTTCGAGGACGCCTGACGAGACCGCTAAGGCTGCCAGATCAGGTCCCGGCTGTCGGCTTAAGCAGACATCCTGTGTAGAATGCCGCTCCTTGGCAGGCTGGGGTAACCCCATGACTTCAAAAGATAAGGGAACCGGTAACGGGGGCAGCGACGAGCGGCGCTATTCGAGCATCGTGGTCGATGGCGTTGAGCAGGCGCCCAGCCGCGCCATGCTGCGGGCCGTGGGGTTCTCCGAGGCGGACTTTAATAAGAGCCAGGTAGGGATTGCGTCGACCTGGAGCATGGTCACGCCCTGCAATATGCACATTGATGAGCTGGCACGCGAAGCTGCGGCCGGTGCCGACAGTGCCGGCGGCAAAGCCGTGCTGTTCAATACGATCACGGTGTCCGATGGCATCTCCATGGGCACACAGGGCATGCGCTACTCGCTGGTTTCCCGTGAGGTGATCGCCGACTCGATTGAAACAGTGGTTGCCGGTGAGGGCTTTGACGGCTTCGTGGCGATCGGCGGCTGTGACAAAAACATGCCGGGTTGTGTCATGGCCATGGCCCGGCTCGACCGGCCGTCGGTATTCGTCTATGGCGGCACCATTCAACCGGGTGCCGAGCGCCGCGACATCGTGTCGGTGTTTGAAGCGGTTGGCGGTGTGGCCAGCGGTAAAGTGTCGCCCGAGCTGCTGCTCGAAGTGGAGCAGACCGCAATTCCGGGCCCGGGGTCCTGCGGCGGCATGTACACGGCGAATACGATGGCGTCCGCGATTGAAGCGCTGGGCCTAAGTTTGCCCAACAGCTCGGCACAGGACGCCATCTCCGAGCAAAAGCGTCATGACAGCCGCAGTGCCGGCGAAGCCGTGGTCAATTTGCTGAAGCGTGGCATTCGCCCGTCGCACATCCTCACGCGTGAGGCATTTGAAAACGCCATCACGGTGGTGATCAGCGTGGGCGGCTCGACTAACGCTGTGTTGCACTTACTCGCCATGGCGTTTGAAGCCGGCGTTGAACTGACGCTCGACGACTTCACCCGCATCGGCGCGAAAGTACCGGTGCTCGCGGATCTGCGCCCCAGCGGTCAGTACGCCATGTCGGAGCTGATCGCCATTGGCGGATTGCAGCCGCTGTTGAAGCAGTTACTCAATGCCGGTTTATTGCACGGCGATTGTTTAACGGTCACCGGCAAAACGGTGGCCGAGAATCTTGCCAACGTGGCGCCTTATCCGGCTGGTCAGAAGATCGTCAGAGCACTAAACGATCCGATTAAACCTGACAGTCACCTGGTGGTGCTCTACGGAAACCTGGCGCCGGAAGGCGCGGTGGCAAAGATCAGCGGCAAGGAAGGCTTGAGCTTTACCGGCAGTGCCCGCGTATATGGCTCCGAGGAGTCGGCGCTGGCCGGGATCCTCGACGGCACCGTGGTGGCGGGCGATGTCGTGGTGATTCGTTATGAAGGGCCGAAGGGCGGCCCGGGCATGCGCGAGATGCTCAGCCCCACCGGCGCCATCATGGGCAAAGGCCTCGGCGATCAGGTTGCGCTGATTACTGACGGCCGCTTTTCCGGCGGCAGTCATGGCTTTGTGGTGGGGCACGTCACGCCAGAGGCCGCCGTGGGCGGGCCGCTGGCGCTGGTGCAGGACGGTGATCGCATTACCATCGACGCCACGGCGCGCACGCTGGCGCTCGACGTAGCAGATGCAGAGCTGGCCACGCGGCGCAAGCAGTGGTCGGCGCCGCCGTCGAAGGAAGGCCCGGGCACACTGCGCAAGTACGCCGCTCTGGTGAGTTCCGCCTCGGAAGGTGCGGTCACCACCAAAGCGTAATGTCGCGCAGCGGTAGCTGCGTCAACGCAACGTCATGAACGATTCCACTGCTTCAACTGCCGATGCCGGCGCGGCTGCATCCCGCGAGGCATCGCCGTGGGTGGTGATGAAGTTTGGTGGTACGAGCGTCTCGTCGCTCGAAAGCTGGCAGACCATCGCCCGGCTGCTGCGCGCGCGCGTGGATGACGGATTGCGGCCGGTGGTTGTGCACTCAGCGCTGGCCGGCGTATCGAATCTGCTTGAGGCCGCGCTGGCGGCGGCTGTAGAAGGCGCCGGAGAACAGCAGGCCGGCGAGGTGGTTGAGCGACATCGCGTGCTGGCCGATCAGTTGGGTTTGCCGGCAGACAAGTTACTTGGGGAACGGTTTGCCGAGCTCGATCAGTTGCTTGCCGGTATTCGTCTGGTGAAAGAAGTGAGCCCGCGCGTGCACGCGCGCGTGCTGGCCATGGGTGAACTGATGTCGACGCAGCTGGGCGCTGCGTGGCTGGAGAGTCAGGGCGTTGCCGTGACCTGGACCGACGCACGCGAAGTGCTGGTGAGCATCGACATCACGCATGCGAATGAGCGCTCGCAGTATCTGGCTGCAAGCTGCGATTTCAGCCCTGATGAGGTGCTGGAGCAGCGTTTCGGCGAGCTGTCTGGCGTGATTCTTACGCAAGGGTTTATTGCTAGCTCGGCGCAGGGCGAGGGGGTGCTGCTGGGCCGCGGTGGATCGGATACTTCGGCTGCCTATCTCGCGGCGAAGCTGCAGGCTCGAGCGCTTGAAATCTGGACGGACGTGCCGGGGATGTTCAGCGCGAATCCGCACGTGGTGAGTGGCGCGCGCCTGCTGAAAGTCCTCAGCTACGAGGAAGCGCAGGAAATTGCTTCAACCGGTGGTTCGGTTTTGCATCCCCGCTGCATCCGGCCGGTGCGTCGCCACGGCATCCCATTGCATGTGCGCAGCACGGTCGATCCCGATGCCGGCGGAACCTGGATCAGTCACGATCCGGGCAGTGATGCGCCAAGGGTTACGGCCCTGGCCAGCCGCGGCAACATCACGGTGGTTTCCATGGAAACCGTCGGCATGTGGCAGGAGGTGGGTTTTCTTGCCGAAGCCTTCCGCTGCTTTGGTGAGCTGGGACTGTCGGTTGATTTAGTGTCGACCGCAGAGAGCAACGTCACCGTGACACTCGATCGCACTGCGCAGGTGATTGATGCTGAGTTGCTGGCCAGGTTGCGCACGCGACTTGAGCAACTGTGTCGCGTCAGCATTATTGATGCAGCCGAGGTGGTCAGCCTTGTGGGGCGCAAGATTCGCGCCACTTTGCATGAGATTGGCCCGGCTCTGGAAGCCTTTGCTGAACATCGCATTCATCTGGTTAGCCAGGCGGCCAGCGATCTGAACCTGAGCTTTGTGGTTGAGGAAGGCCAGGCGCATCGGTTGGTGCAGCGGCTGCATGAAACGCTCATCCAGCCGGGTGATCGCGATCCGGTATTCGGCCCGAGTTGGGAGGCCTTGCAGGCCGGGCCGCAACCGAAACCCGCCGCGCGTGAGTATTGGTGGCAGGCGCAGCGCGATGCGCTGCTCAAGATCGCGGCCGATTCACCTGCGGCATACGTATACGACCTCAACTCGGTGCGGGCTGCTTGTGAACGTCTGACCGGCCTCGCGCAAGTCAGCCGAGTGTTCTTTGCCATCAAGGCCAATAGCAACGCCGATGTGCTGCGCACTGTTGGTGAGGCCGGTGTGCACTTCGAGTGTGTCTCCCCGGGGGAAATTGAACGCGTACTCGAGGTGTTTCCGCAGCTCGACCGCGAGCGCATTCTGTTCACCCCTAACTTTGCTCCCCGCGATGAGTACGCCTATGCGCTGAAGCAGGGCGTGTGGGTAACGCTGGACAATCTGCATCCGCTGCGCCACTGGGGTGACCTGTTCAACGGGCGCGAGATTATCCTGCGTCTCGACACCGGGCAGGGCCGCGGTCACCATGAACATGTGCGCACCGCCGGCGTGCATTCCAAGTTTGGCATCCCGTTGTTTGAGCTGGATGAAGCGCGGAGCCTGGTCCAGGCCTGCGGCGCACGAGTGATCGGGCTACATGCGCACACCGGCAGCGGCATTCTCCAGGCCGACAACTGGGAAGACGTGGCACAGACGCTGCGCGAACTTGCGGCGGGGTTCCCTGACGTTAAGTACCTGGATATCGGTGGCGGGCTGGGCGTACCTGAGAAGCCCGGCGAGCGGGCACTCGACATGGCCGCGCTCGACGCGAGCCTGGTCGCGATTCGCAAAGCCGCCCCTGAATACGAACTGTGGCTAGAGCCCGGGCGGTACATCGCAGCCGAGGCGGGTGTGTTGCTCACCACCGTGACCCAGGTGAAGGGCAAGGGCGACGTGCAGTACGTTGGGGTGAACACCGGCATGAACTCACTGATCCGTCCGGCGCTCTACGGTGCCTACCATGAGATTGCAAACCTCACGCGACTGCACGAGGAAGCGACACAGGTAGTCAGCATTGTTGGCCCAAACTGCGAATCCGGGGATCGGCTGGGTAATGATCGTTTGTTGCCCGAATGCCACGAGGGTGACGTGCTGCTGATTGCCAACGTTGGCGCGTACGGCTACGTGATGAGTTCGCATTACAATCTGCGCGCGCCCGCGCCGGAGCACGTCCTGGGCTAGGCAAGCCGCAAGCGCGATAGATATGGCTGGCCGCATGCTCTCGCCGCCCGCGGGCTTCAGCCCTTTTCTGGAAACAGTCCGTTAGTGGGCGTATCCTCGACCTGGTGGCATCGATCATTCGAGGCAATGCGTCAGCTCCTAAAGTTCAAGCCATTAGCAGCAATTAATTTGGGCGGCGCCGAATACGCAGTTTCAACCTATTCAGCACGCGATTCTTTGCGGAGAGTAAGTATGTTCAGATCTTGGGTTCACGCGGTTACATCGGTTCTTTTTCTTGCCGCACTTTCCGGTTGTTCTTCAGTAGCGACGGGGCCATCTTTTACCGAGCCGCTTCTGGTTCCAGAAGGAAAAGCGCTCGTGTATGTGTATCGGATGGAAAAATACTTGGCGTCGGCGGTCAGTTTTCCAGTCTTCGTAGGCGATACAGAGGTATCCAAACTAGGCAATGGTAGCTACTTCGTGGTGCCAGTTGATCCTGGCAAGCATGTCATAGGCACAAAAATGGTTACCTATGACGATGAGCCTATTGAGGTCGATGTAGCGGCGGGCGAGTCTATTTTCCTGCGTTTAGAAGCGATATCGATCCCTTTGGGATTAGCCGTTCGCGTGGAGCTTGCGGAAGTGAATCCGGAGGTAGCGCAATTGGAAATGCGTGCCTGTGCCCGGGAGACAGATCGGTACTCCGGGCCGGCAATTTAGTATGCACATGTTGCTAGCCATGCCCGCCGGAATCTTGAGAGCCTTAATCGTATCTGTTGGAGCGCTGACATTGGCCGGGTGCGGTGGTGCCAAGCCATTTTTGACGAGTACCGTTGACCAGGTAGCCAGCTACTCTGTCGCACAAGGTGGCTCGGTATGCGTTGTCCAACCCGAAGATATCTCCTACAACGGAAAGATAAACGTCGATAGCGGGGAGCGAATAGGAAGACGGGTCGCCTTGTCTGCTGAAAGGGCCGAACGCGTACCCCTCATCGTCAAGTCATTAGAAGAATGCGCGCAGCAGAATATCAATTACTCGTTGATGCCAAGGCTGTTGCAGTATCAGAATCGGTATGTCGGATTCTCAGGTAATGCTGACCGTATAAGCGTTAAGGTCGAACTCAAAGATGCCAAGTCGCAAGACGAACTAAACGGTTTCTTCATTACCACGCAGTCCAATTTCAATAGCCTGCTTTGGGAGTATGTAGACTCCAAGCCGGACAAGTTGCTGGGCGGGGATTTTGATGAAGCGGTTCTCGCCCTGCTTGATGGACGCGAAGTCTCGGCTCCGGGAACACGCTAGCGCGCCACCGCTACCGCGGTTGTTAGGGTGCCAACAAGGAATGAGGCGATACTACTGCTGGCGCTGCGAGCAGAAGATGCCCTTCTTAGAAGAAGACGAATGGGAAACGATTTCTCCGCTACTCGCTGACGCCGCTAGAGCGATAACTAGTTATCGGACGGAGCACGATTGCGATTTGGCGACTGCTCGACGAAATTGCAAGCCGGAAGCCATGATCAAATTGGAGGAGATCACAGGGATGCCCGGTATTCACTTTGACACGATCTACCATCATCGGCTGAGTGATTGGGGCATTGAATGCCATGAATGCGGCGAACTGCTTCGAACACCGAGGGCAAATTATTGTGCGAATTGTGGCGCTACCGATGCAAAGGCCACCTAACAAGCGCATGCAAGCGACGTTTGACCACGCGCTCCCTCCGTTGCCACTCCGGTCGCGCATCCTCAAACGCGCCTGCCGCGGGCGTTAGGTGTATATGAGCGTCATCGCACTGGCAACACACGACTATGGGCAGGGTGGCGTCGCTATGCTAGTGCGATGCGACAGTCCAGAGGAGTTAGAGCTCGCGCTGGGGGATAAATGGGAGGTAATCACAGAGGGCATTGCGGACCATTCGTTCTGGAAATACACAAGCCCGGCTCAACACGTCGTCCATGACCTTGCTAGTCCTACTGGACTTCTCGAGGCCATATTGGAGGTCACTGCTCGCGAATCTGAGGGCAAACAGATATTTCCGATACGAATCGGCCGATGGGGGCGCTATCGCTATCGCGAAGTTTGGGCTAGATCTAAGGAAGAAGTCGAAGCAGTGTTTCCAAACTGCAAGTTTCTGTTTAACGAGATTATCAGCGGGCGTCTGGACAGAAGTGATATCGATGTCCGAGATGAGTTCATTGAAAGGTATGGCAAGAAATACACCTAACCAGCACAGGCAGCGGACGTCTTTGTCTGTCACTCCACTTGCAGGGGCAAGCGTCGCGCCAGCCGGCAGCCGCCGGTGCTGTGGGCGTTAGATGACCAAATCCCTATTAGTAGCAGCTTGCGGTGTGCTAGTTTTCACCGCGGCCCCTGCTATCGACTTCGAGAGCTTTGATAGGGTCCAGCTGACATACCACCGCGCTTTCCATGATCGAATTACAGTTACGATCATCCGACATACCCCTGACAACGTGCACGTAGTCTCCGAAATAACCCCTCAAACGGAAGAGGGTTTCGGCGACCATCTTTCTCAAGTGCGCTCAACAAATATAGAGGAGAAGGACGTTGTTCCAATTATCACCTTCGCCGATGATGATGAGGTCTTGGAAGCCTTTCAACGTAAAACGAAGTCTGTGCAATTAGACGGTTCGGCGGTTCGATTAGAGATTAGCCAGAATGGCTACTCCGAGCTGCTAACTGGTACCAGCGTGTTCAGTAACGATGCAGATGCTCATGAGAAAGAGCTTGCGAAGATAGCTCTGTATATTTTTGAGCTTGCCGATATTCGAACTGCAGGGGAACTGCTCTATTGAAAGGGGCATCTAACCAGTGTGGGCAGTTGGCTCCCGCCGGTCGCCGGACGGTTGACTCTGCCGTCGCCTCGCTTCAGCAAGGCTCCGCCGCGCATCAAGAGCCGCTACCACAGGCGTTAGGGGGCCGCAGTGGCCGAATTTAGCGAATCCATCACCATCAACGCTTCGATCGCCGAGGTTTGGGCAACGCTGGCCGACATCGGAGCTATCGCCGACTGGAATCCGGGCGTAAAGAGCTCACATCAGACAACTATTGGCGATCCAGATTGTGGTTCGGGTCGGCGTTGTGAACTCGGTGGCGCGAATTACTTGCTCGAGGAGGTTGTGGTTTTCGATCCGCCGCAGCACATCACGTTTCGAATCACGGAGACGAACTTGCCCTTCAAATCTGCCGATATTCATTTCCAGTTGTCCGAGCAGGCCAACGCAACGGCGGTGGTCGTTTCGCCGCGTTACGAGCTGAAATTCGGGGCCTTTGGCAGGATCCTGGACACACTGATGGTCCGTATGGCCTACCGCAAGGGCATGCGTGATCTACTGCGGGGGCTCAAAGAACATGTCGAGGCAGCGGCGCCCTGACCAGGCAATGCACTGGACGTCCTTAAGTGTCACGCCTTCTGCAGGGGCACTAGCCGCACCACTTTGGGTCGGGCGCCGATTGCGGCGTTAGGTGGCAGGTCCCGGTGCATCATCCATGATGGACGGTTTTCTTGAAGCTGGCGCCTGTAATCTGCGCTCGCTACAGCCTCGCGATGCCGAGGCAATCTTCCGAAATTATGCAAGCGACGATAGCGTTACCCGATATGCGCTTTGGCCCACACACACACGCCTCGAAACGGCGCAAGCCTTTGTGTATGAGGCGCTTGAAAGGTGTGAGACCGGCGAAGAATGGACCTGGAGCATTACCGCGCCTGATGCTAACGAATGTATTGGCCTCGTGTCCGCAAGGCCTTCCGGGCACAAAGCGGAGATCGGGTATGTGCTGGGCCAGGCCTTTTGGAACAGAGGTATCATGACAGCCGCTGTAAGTTGTTTTATTAGGTGGTGCTTTTCAGAAACCGATTTGAATCTTCTTTGGGCAACTTGTGCGGTAAAAAACGTCGCCTCATCGCGGGTTCTGGTGAAAGTCGGAATGGAGCAAGGTGGCATTCTTCGGGGTTGGCACGTGTTTCCAAATTATTCGGATAAGCCGCAGGACTGTTATGTATACACGTTGCTGCGATCTGCCACCTAACCCGCGCAATCAAGCGACAGCTTTGGTTGTCACCCGGCTTGCAGTCACGCCCGGCGCGCACGAGCTCGTGCCGTCGCCTCGGGCGTTGGAGGGATAGGAATAGCCATCAACGGTCATTCAAAAGACGCGCTGAATCGAGGCCTTTGGTTCAGCTCTCTGTCGGGCGTCGTTATATCGTTTGGGCTGGCATTGTATTTTCTCGTCTCTGATCAGTCTGAATGGAACGCACTAGGGGCAGGGATGCTTGCCGGCGGTTTCCTGACCATCGGGCCACTTGCAGGATTTTTTATTAGCGCCATCCTGGCGGGGCTCGTTTTCTTCCCTGCATTTGCTGTCAGCAGCCGAGTCGCCATGCTTCCTTGGCTGTTGCTGCCGATCACGGGAGCCGTGGTTGGCCTGTTGGCCGCTTTTGTTCTCAGCACGCGGTTAGATAACTTTCTGTTTGCGGTCTACTTGTTGTTTGCTTTTTGGGGTGCCCTGGGTGGGTATTTGTTCATGTTCGGTGTCCATCGTGGGAAATCAGCCTAACTCGTTAAGGTAGCGGACCGAGAAGGTGCGCTTTCCTTCTCCAGCCCCATTACGGGGTAGCTGTTCAAGATAGGTATTGACTGGTGTTCAAAAAGTTTATCGGCGGACTACTCTTTGGTGCTGGATTTCTATTTGCCATTGTAATTGGAGCATCGATATTCATCTATTTTTCAGCGCCGAATATTGTCGATTACGAGGAAATCTCGAATGTCCCGGAGCTTGATGGATCATCCCTAGGGTTTCTTGGTTCAGCTGCCGCTTACACCGGGGGCTTCTCAGGAAAAGTTAAGGGCGTGCTTGTAGAGGGCGATGGTCAAATAACCGGATCAGTTACTGCCGAAGGAGTGCCAGTTGCGGGCCTGAGATTCAGGCTCGGACTAAATGGAAAGGTGCATAGTGCATGGACTGTCTCTGACAAGACAGGAAGCTATTCCATAAGAGTGCCATATGGGGTTTATAGGATTGACGGCTATGAACTGGACTATTCGTCAGCAAATCGGGTGCTCTCTGGCTACACGGACTTCCCAGGGCGCCCTTATAGGAAGCAGCCAATCACCGTAAGTAGCGAATCGTCTGGCAAAGGTCTGGACCTTAAGTTCGTGAGACCCGTCATTAAGAGAACTGAATCAGAACGCTATGACCTTAATGAAGATATATTCATCTCATGGGATCCAGTGCCAGATGCTGTTGAGTACAAAATTCAAATGTACAAAACGAATAGCCTCGATGAATTGAATCGAGAAGCATTATTTGACTGGGGGCAATTACCAGTAACCAATGCGTTGCGTTGGGAGGTTACGGCTAACTCAGATGATCTAGAGGCCGGGTATTTTTACTCGTATGAAATATCTGCTCTGGATCTAAATGGCAGGGCAATCACAAAGTCAGTACGTGACTACAATGGTTACGATTTCGAAATCAGATGAGCCTTGATCGATTAGAGCCGGATCAACACAGAAAGGGGATGCCTTTGCATTTCACGCCAATTGCATCCGCAACTCGCGCACCAAGCGCGCGCTCCCGATGCTGTGAGCGTTTAGCACGCCAATGAGCCCGAAGGTCGCGATTACGCTTTTGAGCGCATTCGGACTAACCGTGTGGACAGGAGGAATCCTCTTGGTTTCTGGCCTGCTACTAACGACGGGTCAGTTATCACCAAGCCAACACCCATTGGCGAAGCAGGCACTGTGGATGATTTCTGCATTCGGCAATGAAGGCGCCACACACATGCTTGCGAGTATAAGGCTGTTTCAGTCCGACGACCCTGATGAGATGAAGCGAGGTCTTGCAGTAATTGAAGAAGAAGCAGAAAACGGGTCCTGTTATTCCGCCGGCAAGCTTGGCTGGGCCTACCAGCATGGACTGGCTGTTCCCAGGAACTTAGGAAAAGCCAAGACCCTCTACGAGAAGGCCGCTAGCTGTGGCATGACGTATTGGCAAATCTTGCTTTCGCATGCCTTTGACCAAGGGTACTTGGGATTTGAGGAAGATCCCGTCGCGGCCTTGTATTGGCGGAACTTCGAACCCAAGGTGCATATCGGGGACTTCAACTGCTGGGTAGCAAACTACTATCGCAATGGTACATTTCCTGACGATGAGCAGGCGCTGGCAAACTATACGAGACTTTGCAGCGAGGCTTCAGAAGGCGACCGTGCTGACGAAAGGCGCTATTGACCACAAGCTTTGTGGAGTCATGAATGCAATATGACGTAAGTAGTCCCAAAGAATACCTGCAGTCTTTGGAGGCAGGCTGGAGGAAAACGAAGCTCCAGCAGCTACGCGAGCTGATTCTCAGGCAAGACGCCAAGCTGATCGAATCGATAAGCTATAAGATGTTGTGCTTTAAGCTCGATGATAAGACCGTGTTTCATCTCAACGCACAGCGCAGCTATGTGAGCCTGTACTGTGGAAATATCGAAAAAATTGACCCAAAGGGGCAGCTCTTGAATGGACTGAGCACGGGTAAGGGCTGCGTCAGGTTCACGAAGACAAAAGAAGTAATGACGGAGTCTGTTGAAGAATTTGTCAGCAAAGCTGTGCGCCTGGCACGCAAAGGCGCGGATCTAAGTTGCTAGCGGTAGCCGGCAAGGCAGGCAGGTATGCGCCTGCGGTGCCGCACTGACTCGCAACGTCACACGGCGGTCGCACTATGCATGTCGCACTAAGACGAGGAATCTGGGTAGTTTCAATCGGCGCACTGGCGGTGATCCTGGCAGTGTGTGGGTTTATTGTCTGGGCGGGCACGACCAAGCAAAGCGTTCCCGGGCCTGACGCAATGCGTGCCCTGGCCGAAATCGAGAGCAATGCCGCTGTCCAGGTGGAGTATGGCGATTGGTTTGTAGTCCGGCCCGCCGCTGTTGAGCCCACCGCTGGGCTGGTGATCTATCCCGGTGCGCACAGTGCGGTGCGGGGCTATGTGAGGGTGATGACGAAGCTTGCCGAGGCAGGCTACCTGGTGGTGGCGACGAAAATGCCTTTGGGCTACGCCTTCCTCGCGCCGGACCGCGCCGAGGAAGTTTTTGCAGCCTATCCGCGCATTGAGCACTGGTTTCTGGCCGGTCACTCACTCGGCGGGGCGATGGCCGGCCGATACGCCGCAAAGCATGGCGACAAACTGGCAGGGCTGGCCTTTTGGGATGCGTATCCGCCGGACTCCAGCAGTCTTGCTGAGTCTGACGTGCCGACTATGTTGCTTTATCGCGCGACTCTGGAGGGCGAGCCTGAGCAGAAATTCAATGAGAAAAAACACCTGTTTCCAGCCGCAACGGAATGGATGCCAGTTCGTGGCGGGGATCATGGGCAGTTTGGCGACAATGTCGGCGGCATGTTTAAGGAATTTGGCATGCTCATACGGGGCATGGACGAAGAGGAGTGGGAAGCAACACAGTGGAAAGCCTCCATCACCCGTGGTGAGCAACACGCCATCATCGTGGCCGCGATGCTTGATTGGTTTGGCCGGGTAATTGATGGTCAGATGGAGTCGCAGCCCGCCTCGTAACGCGCACGGCGGCTGACAGGGCCCCCCATGCATTGTCTCCACTGCATCAATCGGCCATGAATTAGACGAGCGCAAGGCGCCCGCGACCAAGCGTTGCGGCAGCTTCCTGCCAGTGCATATGTCGGACAACATCACCAAGGCCAGAGACTTCGCCAGGCAGGCTCATGAAGCGGCAGGCCAGCTTCGCAAGTACACGCATGAGCCCTACATTGTTCATCCAGCGGCGGTCGCAAAGCTGGTGGCCAGCGTGACTGACGACGAGGCGATGATTTGCGCGGCCTGGCTGCACGATGTGGTGGAAGATACGCACGTGTCGCTGCAGCAGATCACGGCGGAATTCGGCGACGACATCGCTCAGCTGGTTAGCGAGTTGACCGACGTTTCCAGGCCAAAAGATGGCAACCGGGCAGCCAGAAAACAGCTCGATCGCGAACACACCAGGAGCGCATCGGCGAGAGCGAAAACAGTCAAGCTGGCCGACCTGATCGACAACTCCCGGTCGATCACTCAGCATGATCCCCGGTTTGCAAAGGTCTACATGGCTGAGAAACGGGAGCTGCTGAACGTGTTGCGGGAAGGGGATTCAACCCTGTATGCGCTGGCTGAGAAGATAGCCACGGACTACTATGCCCGTGCCTCGTCTGTTGTTCCCGGATGAACGCATGCTGGAGGAGTCATAAAGTACGCCCCTGGGCGCCTTTGTCCTTTCTAGCGTTTCTTTCGGTTTGCGTCGTTGGGTCAGGGTGCCAGGGTGATACCAGAAATCCGGTGGAGATAACGGTGACCAACGAAGGTTACCGGATCGACGAACAATTAGTTGCCACGCTTTCGCAGCTGGCACCTCACGTTCCGGCGGGTTCGGGTAGGGTCGTTGTCAGTGTTGAAAAATGCATAGCGTCTGAGCAACTGATTGAGCTCTTGGACTGGCTGGGCTCCATGTCAGTTAGCTACGTCGAGTTGGACGGCCACAGTTCAGCTCCGGAAGAAAGCTGCTAGGACGTCACTCGCCAATTAACACTGGCAGGTCAGAGTCCGACGTGGGCGAAGTCGACTCCATGTGGCGGTGAATCAGCCATGCATCGTTCTCGCGTTTGAAGATCGC
>JANQPY010000004.1 GCA_028285245.1 Gammaproteobacteria bacterium
CGGGTGTGGAGATGTTCCGCAAGCTGCTGGACCAGGGTCAGGCAGGCGACAACGTGGGTGTGCTGTTACGCGGCACGAAGCGAGAGGATGTGGAGCGCGGGCAGGTGCTGTCGAAGCCGGCGAGCATCACGCCGCACACGAAGTTTGAGGCTGAGGTGTACGTGCTGACGAAGGAAGAGGGCGGCCGGCATACGCCGTTCTTCAAGGGCTATCGGCCGCAGTTTTACTTCCGGACGACGGATGTGACGGGCGCGGTTGAGCTGCCGGAGGGCACGGAGATGGTGATGCCAGGCGACAACGTGCAGATGAAGGTTGAGCTGATCGCGCCGATTGCGATGGAAGACGGGTTGCGGTTTGCGATCCGCGAGGGCAGGCGCACGGTTGGTGCCGGCGTGGTCGCCAAGATTATTGAGTGAGGTCGGCGAGCAAGACTCCCGGTGAGGCCTGCATCAGATTTTGATGCGGTCAGATAGAAGATCTCTTGGTTAAGCGCAAGCAGGGGCGCGGCGACACAGCAGGGTGCGAAAGGCCAGTAGCTCAATTGGTAGAGCAGCGGTCTCCAAAACCGCAGGTTGGGGGTTCGAGTCCCTCCTGGCCTGCCAGTTAGCGCAGGCAATGGCGGCTGCGCGGCGAGGGCAGCGCCGTTTGGGCGCTTGGCCCCAGCAGCATGGGTAGTGAATGAACGGTAAGACAGAAATCGAAGCCGGGCCGCTGGATACGGTCAAGCTGGTAGCCGCCGCGCTGATCCTGATCGCAGGAATCGCTGGCTACTACCTCTATCCGGACGAGTCCGTGCTGCTGCGCGTCGGCGGCGTGGTTGCTGCGCTGATCGTGGCTCTGTTGGTTGCGTTTCAGTCAACACAGGGCAAAGAACTGTGGCGCTTTATCCAGGGTTCGCGCGTTGAGCTGCGCAAAGTGGTTTGGCCGAATCAGCAGGAAACACTGCAGACCACACTGATGGTGTTCGTGTTCGTGCTGATTCTCGGCGTGTTCTTCTGGTTGCTTGATAAAGGACTCGTGTGGATTACGCGTTTCCTGACCGGACAAGGTGGCTAGCAGCATGGCATTGAAGTGGTACGTCGTGCACGCCTACTCGAACTTTGAGAACAAGGTGAGGAATTCGCTGGCCGAGCGGATCAAGCTGAAGGGTCTCGATGACAAGTTCGGCGAGATCATGGTTCCCACCGAAGAAGTGGTGGAGATGAAAGAAGGCCAGAAGCGCCGGAGCGAGAGAAAGTTCTTTCCCGGCTATGTGCTCGTGCAGATGGAGCTGGATGACGAGACCTGGCATCTGGTTAAGGAAGTGCCAAAGGTGCTGGGCTTTATTGGTGGCACCAGTGACCGGCCCGCGCCTATTTCAGATAAGGAGGCCAACTTCATCCTGAATCGGGTTGAAGAGGGCGTCGACAAGCCGCGGCCGAAAGTGCTGTTTGAGCCCGGCGAGGTGGTTCGAGTGGTAGACGGTCCGTTTAACGACTTTAACGGCGTTGTCGAGAACGTGAACTACGACAAGAGCAAGCTGCGGGTGGCCGTGCAGATCCTTGGGCGCTCGACGCCGGTGGAGCTGGACTTCGGCCAGGTCGAAAAGGGCTAGTCCCGGCAGCGACTGAATTATTCAGCGGCAGCACATAGCCAAGGTGCTGCCAGCGGTGAGGGGAGCCGAGAGGCGTTCGTACCCGGAGGAGAGACATGGCAAAGAAAGTACAAACCTACATCAAGCTGCAGGTCCCGGCAGGGCAGGCAAACCCGAGTCCACCAGTGGGTCCGGCGCTGGGCCAGCATGGCGTAAACATCATGGAGTTCTGCAAGGCCTTCAATGCGCACACGCAGGGCGTTGAGCAAGGTATGCCGGTACCCGTGGTGATTACCGTCTATACGGATCGCAGCTTCACGTTCGTCACCAAGAGTCCGCCGGCCGCCGTCTTGCTGAAGAAAGCGGCGGGTCTTAAGAAGGGCAGCGGCGAGCCGAACACCAAGAAGGTGGGCAAGGTAACTCGCGCGCAGCTCGAGGATATTGTGAAGGCCAAGGAGCCGGATCTGACCGCCGCCGATATGGACGCCGCTGTGCGCACCATCGCCGGCAGCGCCCGCAGCATGGGCCTCGAAGTGGAGGGCCTGTGATGCCGAAGCTGACCAAACGTGCGCAGCAAAGCCGTGATCGCATCACGCGCGGCGTAGCGAAGCCGCTTGATGAGGCGCTGTCTCTGGTTAAAGAGCTGGCCACGGCCAAGTTTACCGAGTCGGTAGATGTGTCCGTGAACCTCGGCGTGGATCCCCGCAAGTCGGATCAGGTGGTTCGCGGCTCGACCGTATTGCCCCACGGTACCGGCAAGACCGCCCGTGTGGCGGTGTTCGCGCAGGGTGAGAACGCAGAAAAAGCCAAGGCCGCCGGCGCCGACGTGGTGGGCTTTGAGGATCTGGCCGACCAGATGAAAGGCGGTGATATTGATTTTGACACCGTCATTGCCACGCCAGACGCGATGCGGATTGTCGGCCAGCTTGGACGTGTCCTGGGTCCGCGTGGGCTGATGCCTAATCCAAAAGTCGGCACGGTCACGCAGGACGTTGAGACGGCCGTTAGCAATGCGAAATCAGGGCAGGTGACTTTCCGCACGGACAAAGCGGGGATTGTGCATTGCTCAATCGGCAAGGCTGATTTCGACGTGCAGGCGCTTAGAGAAAATCTCGGTGCGCTGATCGCCGATCTGAACAAAGCCAAGCCAGCTTCGTCCAAAGGCGTGTTTCTGAAGCGCCTGTCGGTCTCCTCCACGATGGGACCGGGCGTGCTGGTGGATCAGGCGAGTTTGTAGGAGACAAGTAGCCCTGCCAATGACAGCAGACCCCAGTGGTCTGGTCGATTGCCGGGCAGGTTTAAGGATTCTTGGCCCCTTCGGGGATTGACCCCGGGATTTAGGGCTGGATGGCAAGGAAGGAAGTGCCGGAGATGGGCCGCGCAGCGGGCCGGACTCGGCAGCAATGGAATGCAACGCATCGAAGACCGCAGGCGAGACCGCTGCCTGATTCAGGGGGCGGTTTCTTAATGGGCCATTCGCTGCCCTGCGCAGATGGTGTTACCCGCGCCAGGTTCCTCCTGGTAACGGACG
>JANQPY010000017.1 GCA_028285245.1 Gammaproteobacteria bacterium
GGCGTTGCCTGAGTACATGGTGCCGGCGGCGTATATGGAAATGGCCAGCCTGCCGCTTACCCCTAATGGCAAGGTCGATCGCAAAGCGCTCCCCGCGCCCAGCGTTGAGAGGCCCGACCTGGATCAGGATTATGTCTCCCCGGAAAGCGACCTGGAGCGTAGTATTGCCGCCGGCTGGCAATCAGTCCTCAACCTGGAGCGGGTGGGGGTACACGATAATTTCTTTGATCTGGGAGGCAATTCGCTGCTGATTGTGAGGCTGCAGAGTAATCTCAAAGATAGCCTTGGCCAGCAAATACCCCTGGTGGCATTTTTTCAGCGGCCAACGGTTCGTAGCCTGGCTGAACATCTGTCAACCGACGAACCCAGTGCGGAGGCAATGACCCGGGTTCAGGACCGGGTCAAGCGGCAACAGGCCGCGCTGACGCGGACGGAACGACGATAACCACAAGTCCCTGTCATGACAGCAGAGTCCGAGTATTCATCGACCGATATCGCCGTGGTGGGCCTCGCCGGGCGGTTTCCGCGCGCCCCGAATATCGAAGAGTTCTGGCAGCGTCTGTGCGACGGCGTCGAGTGCATCTCCCAGTTCAGTGAGGAAGAGCTCCTCGAAGCGGGTATCCCGGAAAAACAGTTAGCCAACCCGGCCTACGTTAAAGCGAACGCCTGGCTGGAAGATGCTGACATGTTTGATGCGGACTTCTTCGGCTTTAGTCCGCGTGAAGCTGAGGCTATGGATCCGCAGCACCGGATCTTCCTTGAGTGCGCGTACAACGCACTCGAGAACGCCGGCTATGGCAATGGCTACGATGGTCCGGTAGGCGTATTCGCCGGCGCGAGCATGAACAGCTACTACACGCGCAACCTGCAGTGGAGCCCCGAGGTGCTGGCGGCGGCGGGTTCGTATCAGGTGATGATTGGCAACGACAAGGATTTTGTCGCCACGCGGGTTGCCTACAAGCTCAACCTAAAGGGCCCGGCACTGACCATTCAGACGGCCTGTTCAACGTCACTGGTTGCCATCCAGGTCGCCTGCCAGAGCCTGCTGACTTACCAATCGGATATGGCGCTCGCAGGTGGCGTATCGTTGTTCTGGCCACAGAAGCAGGGCTACCTCTACCAGGAAGGCATGATTAACTCGCCCGACGGTCACTGTCGGGCTTTCGATGCCAATGCTGAGGGTACGCTGGGTGGACAGGGTGTAGGCATTGTCGTCTTGAAGCGTCTGGATGACGCGTTGCGCGACGGCGACACTGTTCATGCCATCGTGAAAGGCGCTGCGATCAATAATGACGGGTCCCACAAAGTGGGCTATACGGCGCCGAGTGTCGATGGACAGGCCGAAGTGATTGCGATGGCGCAGGCCATGGCCGGCGTCGAGCCGGACTCGATTACCTTGATAGAAGCCCATGGCACGGGCACGCCGCTGGGCGATCCGATTGAGATTGCTGCACTAACCCAGGTCTTTAGGGCAAGCACGGAGCGCAAACAGTATTGCGCGCTGGGTTCCGTCAAGACCAACATCGGACACCTTGATGCAGCGGCCGGCGTTGCGGGGTTTATCAAAGCAGTCCTGTCGGTTGAGCGCGGCGTGATCCCGCCATCGCTGCACTACGAGCGGCCCAATCCCCAGATCGATTTCGCCAATAGCCCGTTTCGGGTGCAGGCGGAGCTGGGTCAGTGGGAAACAAACGGTGTACCTCGCAGAGCAGGCGTGAGTTCTTTTGGTATTGGCGGTACCAACGCGCATGCCGTGCTCGAGCAGCCCCCCGCGTATCGGCCCGTTCAAAGTAGCCGCCGCTGGCAGGTGCTGCCCTGGTCGGCACGCACGGAGGCGGCACTGGAGTCGGCAACGGCGAACCTGGGCAGCTTCCTGGCGACGGCCGATGATGCCGCATTCGCGGACATCGCCTTTACCCTGCAGGCTGGCCGGCAGCGCTTTGCCTGCCGCCAGGTTCTGGTCGCCGCCAGTCGCGACGAGGCCGCACAGGTGATCGCCGGCGCGACCGGCAAGCTGCCGCGGCCTGTAACGCAGGAAATGTCGGAACGTCCGGTCGTCTTCATGTTCAGCGGCCAGGGCAGTCAATACGCTGGCATGGCGTCAGGCCTTTATGCGGACGAGGCCGTGTTTCGCGGGATTGTTGATGAGTGCGCAAGCATTCTGCAGTCGCTGCTTGACTTGGATATCCGCGACATCATTTTCCACTCGGCCGACGGCACGGATGCTGACAGGATCAATCAGACGCGCTTCACGCAGCCTGCTCTGTTTGTTGTGGAGTACGCGCTCGCCCGGCAGTGGATGCAATGGGGCATTCATCCCGAGGCCATGATTGGACACAGCATCGGTGAGTATGTTGCCGCGTGCCTCGCCGGCGTCATAACGCTGCCGGCGGCGTTACAGCTGGTCGCAACGCGCGGGCGATTAATGCAGGAACAGCCTGCCGGGGACATGCTGGCTGTCATGAGCAGTGCCGAGAAGTTGACTCCGTTTATCAATGCCGAAGTTTCGTTAGCTGCGGTCAACGGCCCGGAATTCTGCACGCTGTCTGGCTCGGATTCGGCCATTCGCGCCGTGACTGAGGCGCTTGCCGAACAGGATATCGACTGTCGCCCCGTGCACACGTCGCACGCATTTCACTCCTCCATGATGGACGGCATCCTGGATGCCTTTACCGATGCCGTGCGCGCTGTTGAATTACAGGCGCCTGTGTTGCCCTATCTGTCGAATGTTTCCGGCACATGGATAACAGCCGAGCAGGCCACGAGCCCGGAATACTGGGGCGAGCACCTGCGCGGCACTGTGCGTTTCGCGGACGGTGTTGCTGAACTGACCAAAGACCCTTCGCGTGTGTTGCTTGAGGTTGGTCCAGGCAAAACGCTCGCCACGTTTGCCCGGCAAACGTCTGGTCCGCGTGGCGCTGAGGTTGTTCAGTCGCTGCCTCATCCAACTGAGCAGGACGACGACGGGCGATTCCTGGTGTCGGCGCTGGCTCGCTTGTGGCAAAGCGGCGTGGATATTGACTGGTCCGGCGTAGCGGGTGAAGCGCAGCGCTGCCGGGTTCCTGTGCCGGGCTACGCCTTTGAGCGCAAGCGGTTTCTGGCTGAGCCGAAGCCGCTTTCGCAGTTGCTGGGCAAGCCGACAGGTGCGGGTACTGCGCAAAAAAATCCGCGCGTTGCCGATTGGTTCTACCTGCCATCGTGGCGGCGCTCACTGCCGGTCAGCATGTTGCCGGCGATCGATGCAGATGCGGCGCAGGCCTCTGACTGGCTGATTTTTGCCGACGAACTGGGTGTAGCCGATACGGTTGTGGCGGCACTTGCCGAGCACGACATTCGCCCACTGCTCGTGCGTCGCGGTGGCGAGTTCGCTCAGCAGGACCAGGAGATCACGCTCGATGGAACCGATCTGGGGCAGTGTCAGTCATTGGCTCAACTGGTTAGCGGGTTGGATCAGCGGCCTTGCCGAGTACTGTACTTGTGGTCACTAACGGATACTGCCGCAGCGGATGAAGCCGATACCAGCGACTTCTATGCGCTGCTGTTTCTGGCTCAGGCTCTGGGCGAGCGCATGCCGGCAGCGATTCAGTTCGTCATCGCAGCGCCCCGGCTGCACGCCGTGAACGACAGCGACCCTATCGAGCCACGGCAGTCTCTGATCCTTGGGCCGGCCAAGACGATTCCGCGCGAGTACCCAAACATGACCAGCCGCGCGGTGGATGTTCTGGCCGCCGATGCGGCTGAGGATACCGAGCGCACCGCACAAAATCTGCTGGCGGAGTTTGGTCTAAGTGGTACCGGAACCGCAGCCTACCGCGGCGCCTATCGCTGGGTGCAGAGCTATGAGCCGGTCGCGTTACCGGCTCTGGACGAGCGGCCCGCGCCGATCAGAACCCAAGGCGTTTATTTGGTGACCGGCGGGCTGGGTGGCATAGGCCTGGCCCTGGCCGGATACCTGGCAGAGACAGCACAGGCCCGGCTCGTCCTGACCAGCCGCTCCAGCCTGCCGCCAAGAGACAGCTGGACCGGTTACCTGGAGTCTGCGGACGCTGACGATAGTACTGCGGTGAAACTACGCAGCGTACTTGCGCTTGAGGCAGCGGGTGCAGAAGTACTGGTCATGGCCGCTGACGCGTCCGATCAGCATGCTATGTCAGCCGTGGTTGCTGCCGCGCGGGAAAGATTTGGGGAGATCAACGGTGTCATTCATGCCGCGGGCATCGCCGGCGACGGGATTATGCAGATGAAGACCCAGGCGGCAGCCGATGCGGTGCTGGCGTCGAAGGTACAGGGCACGTTGCTCCTGGAATCGCTGCTGGGTGATGAGGCACGACTTGAGTTTGTTTTGCTGTGTTCGTCGATCAACTCTATTTATGGAGGCGCAGCCGTGGTCGATTACGCGGCGGCGAATGCGTACCTGGATGCTTTCGCCGTTGCCCGCCGCCGCGACTCGCGTGCGCCAGTCACCTCCGTAAACTGGGACGCATGGCAGTCTGTTGGCATGGCGGTCAACGCCGTGGAGACTCTGCCCGCGGGTATGCAGGCAGCCCGCCGCAAGGCACTCCGCCTGGGCATTCTCCCAGAGGAAGGGGTCGAGGCGTTTCAACGTGTACTAAGTCAGCCCGTTGGGCAGATCGTAGTGTCGACTCGCGACGTGCGGCAGATCTTAAGCAGTTACGACATAGCAGATAAAGCCCGCTTTGAGGCCGCTGCCACGTCCGCGAGTGCGGCGACGGCGGCTGATGAGGAGGCCGAGTCTGCAGGCGCGACGCGTCGGCACGAACGGCCGGCTCTTGCCAGCGAGTTTGTCGCGCCCCGCAACGATGATGAGGCGAAGCTGGTCGCGATCTGGACCGGTTTGCTGGGCATCCAGGAGATCGGTGTTGACGATGACTTCTTTGAACTGGGAGGGCACTCACTGTTGGGCACGCGGGTCCTTGCGCGCATTCAGGAGGAATTCTCGCTAAAGTTGCCGTTACAGACCATCTTTGAGGCCCCGACAGTTGCGCAGCTTGCAGAACGGATACAGACGCTGCGGTGGGCCTCGCAAGGCGGAGACGAGGAAAGTGATGACCCGCCCGAAGACGTTGAGGAAGTAGTGTTTTGACCACAGCGGAATTCCTGACGGAGCTTCGCGAGGCCAATGTCAGGATCTGGCTGGATGATGACCAGCTCCGCTGCAAGGCTCCGAAAGGCGTACTAACCGCGCAGCTTTCCGGGCGCATCGCCGAGCGGAAAGCTGAGCTGATGGCCTTCCTGAAGTCGCTGGAGTCCAGCGATGAGGTCCCTCACCCAACGCCGACTGACCGCAGCGGCTTTCTGCCGCTGTCGTTTTCGCAAGAGCGGCTCTGGTTTTTGAACAAGCTGGAGCCCGAGAGTACTGCCTACAACCTAACGGCGGCGCGGCGTTTTCAGAGCCGCATCGATCCGCACGTCCTGCAGAAGACGCTCAACGAGCTAGCCCGCCGACACGAGGTGCTGCGTACAATTTTCCCGCAGGAGGCAGGCCAGCCTGGTCAGCGTGTGTCGCCAGTGTCGCGCGTGCCGCTGCTGATTCAGGATTTCCGCGAACACACGCCGGAAGAGGGCGAGAGTGCGCTGCATACAATCGCGCAAGAAGAGTCACATTTATCATTTGATTTGGAGCTGGGGCCAGTATTTCGGGCCCGACTGGTCCAGCTGAGCGGCGATGCCAGCGTGCTGTATCTCAGCCTGCCGCACATCGTGGCTGATGGCTGGTCTATCGGCGTGTTGTTTTCGCAGCTCGCGGCAACCTATGCCGAGCTCGTTTCCGGCAAGGGTCAGGGCCGCAGGGAGCTGCCGATTCAGTACGGTGACTATGCCGTCTGGCAACGCGAGTGGCTGCAGGGGGCCGAACTCGAGCGCCTGCTGGGTTACTGGCGGGCTCAGGTTGCTGATGCTCCATTAGTGCTGCCTTACCTGGCCCAGCGCCCTCGTGCTAAGACCGATGGCGAGCCCGGTCAATACCGGGGTGCGGTGCGGACATTTACATTGGGAGCCGGACTGTCCGAGGCAATAAAAAGCCTGAGTAATAGCTTTCAAATAACTGAATTTGTTACATTATTCTCGATCTACGGAACGCTGCTTGCCCGATTTTCTCAGGTCGATGACGTACTGATCGGTACCCCGGTTGCAAACCGCAATCGGCTTGAATTTGAGGGCATGGTCGGACTTTTCGTCAATACCTTGGTGCTGCGCAACCATTGCCCGGCCGATCACACGGTCGGCGAGTTGCTGGCCCGCAATCACCGCATGTTGCTGGATGGGTTTGAGCACCAGGATCTACCCTTCGAGCAGCTGGTTGAGGCTGTTAATCCGGATCGATCATCCGGGTTCTCGCCTGTTTTCCAAGCCTCGTTTGTGTACCAGAACACCCCCGGAAATGCCGAGTACCACATGATCAGTGGGGGTTCGATGTTCGACCTGACTTGCTACTTGCGGAATACACCAGACGGCATTCAGGGGGCTTTCGAATACAACACTCAGCTCTTGGATGAGTCAGCTATTGGCGAGCTGATCGAGAGTTTTATCTCCCTGGCAACAGCTTTCGTCCGTAATCAGCAACAGCGCTTGGGAGATCTGCCGTTACTCAGCGACGCGCAGCGCACGCGGCTGGCCGACTTTAACCCTCCGCGGTCAGATATCCCCGCCACCAGCAACATCGCGACTCTGTTTTCCGCGCAAGCGTCGGCAACGCCCGAAGCCTGCGCGCTGCAGTTCGCAGCAGAGAGGCTCAGTTACGCTCAGCTGGATTCGCAATCCAACCGGTTGGCAGCTGCCCTGACCAATGCCGGCGTTGAGCCTGGAGACCGCGTTGCGGTGTGCCTGGAGCGATCGATTGAGTTAGTGGTTTCGATCCTGGCCATTGTGAAGGCCGGGGCGGCCTACGTTCCCCTGGATGCCGACTATCCTGCTGCTCGCATCAGTCTGATGCTCGAGGAGACGACGCCCCGGCTGATCTTGACTGGGGGGGCATTGGCCGGGCGCTTGCCTGGAACCCAGATGCCTAAGTTGCGTGTGGATGAGCTTGACTTGTCGGCTTACGCGGATCAGCAGCCAGTGGCCGACATTGGTGCGCGGGATTTGGCCTATCTGATGTTTACGTCAGGCTCTACCGGCAGGCCCAAGGCCGTCGCCGTCATGCATCAGAACATACAGCGTCTGGTGCACGGCGCAAATTTTGCTGACCTGGGGCACGCCCAGACCTTCCTGATGCTGGCGCCCGTGTCTTTCGATGCCTCGACGCTCGAGATTTGGGGTCCTCTGTTGAATGGCGGCAGGTTGGTAATTGCGCCGCCAGGCGTGCTCTCCATTGAGGAATTGCGGGCGCAGGTTAAGCAGCATGGTGTCACCACACTGTGGCTCACGGCCGGCCTGTTTCATCAGGCAGTCGATGCCGGCCTGGAAGGCTTCGAATCCTTGCAGCAGCTGCTTGCCGGGGGCGATGTGCTGTCGCCGGACCATGTGCGCCGGGCGCTCGAAGCGCTGCCTGGCTGCGCTGTCATCAATGGCTATGGGCCGACCGAAAACACCACCTTCACAACGTGTCATCGCATGGAAGCACCGGCCGACGTTACGAGCCCGGTGCCGATCGGGCAGCCGATCTCGGGCACCCAGGTGTATGTGTTAGACGCGGCAGGCCGTTTATCACCGCCAGGTGTGGCCGGCGAGCTCTACGCCGGGGGTGCAGGGGTTGCTGACGGCTACTGGCAGCGTCCGGAGCTTTCCGAAGAGCGCTTCATTCGCGACCCGCACAACCCGGGTGCTGAAGCAACACTATATCGAACCGGCGATATCGTGCGCTGGCGGCCAGATGGAACGCTTGGCTTTGTGGGCCGGGCCGATAACCAGGTAAAACTGCGCGGGTTTCGTATCGAGCCTGGAGAGGTGGAGGCGGTACTCACCCAACACGCGTCGGTGCGGCAGGCGGCGGTCGTGCTGCGTGAAGATGATCCTGGGGAAAAACGTCTGGTGGCGTATGTGGTCGGCAGCGAACCCGACGGTGAAGACGAATCGCCCGGTCTCCGAGACGAGCTGATAGAAGTATTGCCAGACTACATGGTGCCAGCGGATTTCGTCTGGCTGGATGCCTTGCCGCTGACGCCCAATGGCAAGCTGGACCGCAATCGGTTGCCGGCACCAAAGGGTAGAGGTGTTTCTGCCGGGCGACTCCCGACGACTCCGCTGGAGGTACAGATCGCCGCAATCTGGCAACAGGTCTTAAATCTCGAGCGAATCAGCGTAGCGGATAATTTCTTTGAGCTTGGCGGCACGTCACTCGTGGCTGTGCGGCTATTTAATCAACTGAACAAAGTCGTCGGCCGGGATCTGCCCCTGGCCATGCTATTCGAGTCGCCTACCGTGGAGTCCCTGGCTGCTTCGATTGAGGCCGCTGGGTGGGAGTCGGCCTGGCGTTCGCTTGTGACCATCCAGCCGCTCGGTGCCCGTCCGCCGCTTTTTTTGGTGCCCGGGGTCGGCGGCAACGTGCTTTGCTTTGCGCAGTTGGCTAAGTCTTTGGGGGGCGATCAGCCTATGTATGGGCTTCAGTCTCGCGGTCTGGATGGGACCGCGGAACCGCTCCGGGAAATCGAAGCCATGGCACGCCTGTACATTGAGGAAGTCCGTGCGGTTCAGCCGCGCGGGCCGTACTACCTGGGTGGCGCCTGTGCCGGCGGGGCCGTGGCGTTCGAGATGGCACAGCAGCTGATTCAGGATGGAGAAGAGGTGGCTGCGCTGCTGCTAATCGAGACTTGGTCTCCCCGCACCCTGCAGCTGCGCCGGCGCAAGTTCGCGACGCGGCTCCATCCCTTGTTGTTTTTCGTGAAGGGTGTGCAACGGCACCTAGGGGAGCTGTTCAAGCTCAAGCCCACCCAGTGGTATCGCTACGTGCGCTCGAGGCTGGGTATCGTCAAAGAGATGATTGAGCAGAAGGATGTCTACCGTGGAGACCGCAGCATCCTTTATCAGGACGCTGTGTCTTCAGCGACCTACGAGGCGATGTCCCGGTACGCGCCGACTGCCTATCCGGGCAAGCTCTATCTGTTTATTGCTGCGCAGCGGGAGGTGGATCCTGAGAAAGACTCGCGTTTCGATTGGGCGACGCTAGCGTCTGACGGGTATTCCGTTGAACATATCAACGCCCCCGATTCCGGCAGCATTTTGTTGGCCCCGCACGTTGACGTACTAGCTGGCCATGTCGATCAGGTACTTGCGACGGAGTCGGGGCGGCGTGCCGGACGGGAGTTAACTTAATAGTAGCCATAGTGCGACCGGGTTCACACTATGACCGCCCATACTTTGAGTGGCAGAGACCTTTGAGGTACCGTTACTGCAAGGTTCGTCAGGTATTGCTGGCGCGCTGCAGAAGAAATCCGACGGCCTTACAGGCTGTCTCATGGAAGAGATTCCGGGAAGAGGACTATCCGATGATGCACCGAATTGCCGCAGACCTGCGGTTGGGCTTGCTTGGTTTTTGCGCTGCACTGCTGGCGTTCCCTGCGGCACTTCAAGCCGCTCCCGTACCTGGTAGCCGGATCTTGGTTGCCAGTGATGGTGATGTGATCGCAACCTATATCAAATCGGGATCGATCTTCTTCAATGACCTGTATTTGGAAACGCCTGCCAACGGCTTGGGCATTATTTTTGAATCTGATGACTGTATGGAGCTGTTGCCCGGTGACCCGCGTCTGGCAACGTGCAGCACCGGCACGCCTGATGGCACTCAGGTGAACCTGGGGTTCTTTACTGCCGGCACGGAGCTGGTATTTCGGCTGGAGGCATTGGATGTCCCCGGTGACCCGTTCCCGTCCTTCACTTATCAGTGGTTCTCTGGAGATGGTTCGCAAAACTCCGACGGCCTGGCCCACGCGCTGGTGATCGACACTGGCGGCAACACTGCCTATGTAGGTTTTGATGACACGCCTTTTAACGGCGACGAGAACTTCGCGGACATGCAGTTCATGCTCAGCAACGTTAGCGTAGTGCCCCTGCCAGCCGCTCTGCCCCTGTTAGCGGGAGGCTTGGGATTACTGGTGCCGATTGCCAGACGCCGCCGCGCCGCTGCTCTGGGGTAGTCGACTGACAACGGGCCTCTGTTCAGCGAGTTCCCTTAGGAAAGTACAATTAACGCCGCTGTGACGCGTAAATGCGCAGCGGCGTTTTTCATTGCCGACTTTTTTGTCGCGCCGGCGGCGAGTTATCTGAAAGCAATCAGTCCCGCCGTGCCTGGACGCCGAATCCTTTATCGTCAGGCCAGGCCGCGGTTGCGTAGCTCGCCCGTGTCATCTATTTCGTGCCCTGTCTCGTCGCTGTCCCCGTCCCCCAGAAGGGGCGGTTCTACGACGGTCGCGATATAAGCGCTGTCGTCATCCGGGCTTGCATTGCGCTCTGTGCTGCCAGCATTAGCGTTGTTGGCATGAAAGGTCACATCAACCTGTCCGAAACTGATGACGTCGCCTGAGCGGAGCAGGGCGCGTGCCCGGCGAACGCCGTTCACGAGAATCCCGTTCTTACTATTCAGATCTTCGATCACGAAGATCCCGCCTATGGCATCGATCATGGCGTGCCGGCGGCTGACTTCTTTCTCCAGGATCACCACGTCATTGGCGCTGCTTCGGCCCAGCACGAGTGGGCAGGTTGAGACGTGTTTTTGCTCCACGAACTCGCCCTGGCGGCGAATCACGAGCGTCGCAATCGGCTGCCCGGACTCGCGGTGTGCAGCAGCTGTTTGCTCTGCACGCTCCTCATCTCGCTCTTCCAGCCAGCGCCAGCGCAGCTCCTGGGCGGCCGCGTCAACTGCCTCCAGGGTAACTTGCGGCTGCTCCTCAACGAAGCAGGCCATCATTGCGGTATCGCACAGGGTGTTGACCAGCCTCGGAATTCCGAAGGCCAGGCGGTGCACCTCCTCCAGTGCTTCTTCCGTAAAAATCTCACGTGGCTCTATTTGGGCGACTTCCAGGCGGTGTTGGATATAGGCGAAGGTTTCATCCTTGTTTAGCGCCTCGAGCCTCTGCCGGAGGCGTGAGCGCTGACGGAGCTGGCGTAGCCCGGGCGCATCGATCATGTCATCCAGGCCTCGTTGGCCGGTCAGTACGATTGAGACTATGCGGCGATCCGACGTATCGATACAGGAGAGCAGACGCAGCTCTTCAAGGGCTGGCGGGCTCAGGTTTTGTGCTTCATCGACGATAATGACGACGTGCTTGCCTTCCTCATGGCGCTCCAGAAAGAAGGTCCGTAGCGTGTCCAGCAGCAAGACCTTCTTCTTGGTGTACATCGGCATCCCAAAGGCCGACAGCAGGGACTGAAGTAGCTCGATACGGTTGAGTGTGGTGTGGGTCAGCTTGGCCATGACGTAGTCGCCGCCGAGCTCGTCCAGCACCGTGTTGACGATGGTCGTCTTGCCGATCCCTATTTCGCCGGTGATGATGACAAAGCTATCCCGGTTGAGCAGGGCGAAGCGGATGTTCGCCACAGCCCGGGCGTGCTGCGACGTCATAAACATGAAGCGAGGATCTGGAGACAGATCGAAAGGGCGAGATTTCAGCCCAAAAAACTCTTCATACATAGAGGCAGCAGCCGTCGGCGCATCGCAGCGATCTGGTCACCATGCTATTACAGAACGTCAGGAATTGCCCGTGCTTAGCCGACACTTATCGCTGGTTGCCGATCGTGTTAGTCAGGCGCCTAGCCCCGCAGACCAATGACTTGCGCCCGAATTGGTAGGATGGTCTTGCGCCGGCTCGCGGCGGGTGTATGCTTGCCGCGTCCACGAACAGGGCGATTAGCTCAGCGGGAGAGCGCTGCCTTCACACGGCAGAGGTCACTGGTTCAATCCCAGTATCGCCCACCACTCTGGCTGGTGGTCTACCTGAACCGCCAACCCTTGCCTCGATACGTTAAGCCGACGAGGACCGCATGGTTTTCTGGTGTGTTGTCCAGATTCACACTCAGGGCATTGTCGGCGTACTCAATTCGGTTGTATCGATAGCGGCCAAAGAGACTCCAGTGTCGGGTCAGAGACCAGCGAAAGCCAAAGTTTGCAGTAATGAACTCACGGTCATCGTCAATCGTCAGGCCGGCACGGTCGAGTTTTCGGTAGAGCACTCCAGCATTAATCTGCGTGCGCCGCCACAGTTGCTGCGTGACCGCCAGCCGTAGCTCATCCTGGATGGCTTCCGTGCCGTTGGAGCTCGGTGTGATGCTGCGGCTCACCGAGGCTGTGTAGCGGGTACGCTCACTGGTTTTTGTAAGCGAAGCGTTGCCGACAGAATTGTCTGTCTCTGAGTTAATCTCACATGGTGCCAGGGCAACGGGCTGGTTCAATGCATTTACACAAAACGTTGCAAGTCCGAATGGTGTGAGTAGCTGTTCCTCCTCGCCAAGGTTTGCGTCGACCTCGGTCGTACGTTGGCCAAAGTAGAGTTGGCCCCGCAGTGTGTCGGAGAAGTCATAGTTGATAAAGACGTTGCCACCGTAAGTCTTGCTGTCATTGGTTTGCAACGCCGCGCGGTTCTCGGACTCGAACTCCGATAGATTGACGCCGACACCGGCAGAAACTTTCTCGCTGAGTCTGTGCTCCCAGGAAAGGTTTCCTGCGGCATAGTCATAGTCAAATCGACCGGTCCGCAGGCGGCGATAATTGACATTGGTTGCGTTGGCGCTCGCGCGCAGGGTGTTTGTCGGGTTCAGACGCCAGGCCCAGCTAGCACCAGCACTCCTTGACAGTTGGCTGTCATCGACAAACAGCAGGTTGGCTGCACCGCCAACGTCCGCATCTTCTGCTGTCGCCAGCTCACTAGTGCGCACGGCAATGTCGCTGAACTCGGCGGTTAGCCCAAATTCCTGATTGCCGATTCTGTGATTGGCGGCCAAGTCCAGGTAAATGTCCTCGTCCTCCAGCTCTTCGTCTTCATCGTCGCTGTACAGCGCGAACCGTGCCCGCGGTGCCAGGCGCACGCTGGTGCGCGGTCCGACGTAGTTGATGTCCAGTCGTCCGTCGGCGCTGAGCCCCTGGGCCTCATCCTCCACCTGGCGACTCAGTCGCGGATTGGATTCATAGGTCAGGCCTGTTAGCAGCTGAGGCGTAATCTGCAACTCGTTGCCGAGCGTCGACTCGGCAGCGACACTCAACAGCGCGGCCAGCAGAAGTGCGCCGACGAAGTTTGCTGTTTGCACTGTCATACCGGGGAAGTTGTCGTTACCCGACAACGTCAAGGGACGATAACGACATCACCCGGCTGCAGCAGAATGTTCTGGTTCAGGCGTTTGCCTTTTTCAATATCGCTATACCTGAACGGGATCGATAGCAGATTTCCATCGACTCTCCGCAACACGCTGATGTCGTTCACCTGAGCGAACGGCGTGAAACCGCCAGCAATGGCCAGTGCCTGGGTGATGTCCAGCTGGCTGCCAACGATAATCTCGCCTGAGCGGCCGACCTGGCCCAGGACGAAAACTTTGTTGCCGAGAGCCTGCTCGACGGTCACTGTGACGACCGGTTCTGGGATGTAGTTATTGAGCCGCTCGGTCAGCTCTGTGCGAACCTCCGCGACGCTGCGTCCTGCCGCCTCTACATCGCCGACAAGCGGAAACGTAAACGATCCGTCCGGTAACACCAAGGTTTGCCTCGCCAGGTCGGGTTCTTTCCAAACGGTGATGCCCAAAAGATCGCCTGGATTTAAGCCGTAGTCGTCAAGCACCTTCGCGGAGTGTGAATCTGCGAGAGCCGCGGGGAGAAGGGCGAACCACGCCAGTCCAATGATGTGCCACGTTATGACGTGGCGTAGTGTCTTGCCCATAGTGTCCTCTTGAATTGCATGTTCATGATGCTTCGCCGTTGACCGAAGGTCAGAATGAAACGGCAGTTTGATCTTCTGCCGTGCCAGACAAACTCGGTTTTGACATAGTGCGCCGTTAGTCCCTGGTGTCACTTGAAGCTTGTCTGAGCGTGAATGTTGCCATTCAAAGGCCGCACAGGCCACGTCCGGCACCAGCAAACGAATGGCGGGTGAACATTTCCCAACTCCATCCTTCAGCTGGTGGCCTGCCACGGTACAATTCGCACCCTAGCGGCTCCACCAGCAGCGGCTAATGGTATCTAAATTGGACTTATTTCGCTTAGTTAACTGTCTTTGCTTAGCGGGTGCGGCGCTACCATGAGCTTCTTCGCCGGCCCAATCATCGCGTTTGCGGCGACTCTGTTGCTGATTCTTACCCTGCGACCGGCCGCGCAGCGATGGGGCCTGGTGGACGTTCCTAACGAGCGTAGTAGCCATCGCGAACCGACGCCTCTGATTGGTGGTCTGGCGATCTTTGTGGCTTTCACTATCGGATTTCTGGCTGCAGCCGCTGCGGGTGCGGTGTCATTTGATCGGTATACGGTCAGCCTGTTTGCGGGGGGGGCGCTGCTCTTGTTCGTTGGTGCCGTCGACGATGCGCGTGATTTATCGCCGGTACTCCGTTTCGGCGTGCAGATCGTTGCGAGTCTCATCATGATCTATGGCGGTGGCGTGGTATTGGACGACCTCGGCCGTATGCGCCCTGACGGCGAAGTGCTGTACCTGGGTGTACTCGCTGTCCCCTTCACCGTCTTCGCAACGTTAGGCGTAATCAATGCGCTCAATATGTGCGACGGCCTCGACGGTCTGAGCGGGTCGCTGGCACTTATTTCTCTGACCGGCATGATGATCGTGGCGCTCTTGGGAGGTGCCGGGGCTGACTTTGTCATGCTGGCTGTTCTGGGCGCCAGCATCATTGGTTTTCTGCTGTTTAACCTGCGTTTGCCGGGTCGTCAGCGTGCGTCAGTCTTCATGGGTGATGCGGGGAGCATGTTCCTGGGTTATCTCCTAACCTGGTTTGCCATTTCGCTTTCACAGTCACCCTCACGCGCAATGGTACCTGCCGCCGCGCTGTGGTTTCTTATGTTGCCGCTATTCGATACCGTGTCGATGATGCTCCGCCGCCTGATGCTTCGGCGCTCGCCGTTTTCCGCCGATCGTGAGCACATTCACCACATCTTTCTTCTTGCTGGATTTAGTGTCAACGAGACTGTGGTGGTGATGGCTGCGGCCGCGCTGATTGGGGTTGGCATCGGTCTGTTGACTATGGATTTGCGCGCCTCCGACTTTACTATTGCGGGCGCGTTCCTCATTGTGGGCATTCTCTACTTCTGGATGGTCCTTCGCTCCTGGAAGGTCATGCGCTTTATTGAGCGGTCGATTTGTCGCCGCCGCAGTCACCCTGATCGCCGTGGTGGCGAGGATCGTCGTTCAGGAGAAGATCTCACGTACGCCGGACCAGAGCGCCGCGCGCCCCAGAATCGCCGCCGGGTCGCGCGGCGTGCAGCCGATGAGAGCCGCCTGGTGGCGGTGGACCTTGCGGCTGGACTCGATCAGGAGCGCGAATCCGGTCCCAGATAAGCAGCCGCTACGATCAGATCACCTTCGACCCCGACCCAGCCGCAAACCTGAGGTAACCGGCTCAAGTCGTCCTGTCTTGCAGAGCGACGAGCCACGAAGCGTTGTTCCATCGGATCGATCTCAATATCCACTTCCTGGAAGTCCACGTAGCGTCGCAGGCTCGGCCAGATACATTTGTAGAGCGCCTCTTTGCAGGCGAAAATACGCCGCTCTTCGTTGACTCGATTGCCTGCATCGATGCGCTCCAACTCAACGGGAGTGCAGATGAGGCGAGCCATGTCTCGGTCCATGGTGCCGGCCTGTTCAATGTCGATACCCAGGCCTTGATAGGCCCTGCGCCTAGCGACGAGCGCGCCGGCCACCACACCGCAGTGAGTGATGCTGCCGAGAAAGCCCTCGGGCCATATCGGTGCCCGATGGTCACCGACGGGAATGCTTGCCGCAGCGGCGCCAAGTTCGGCAAGCGCAGCGCGCGCGCAATGCCGCCCGTGCGCAAATTCTATGCGCCGTGCAGGGGCCATCGCCGCTGCCGTGTCTGCCTCCTCCCCAGTCAGCGGGCCTGCGATGGAAGGTTTGCCCGAAACGTGTCGCGCGATGTCCGCCGGCAGCCAACGGCTAAGCAAGGCGTCAATCGGTTGATCGGCTTGAGGCTCCGCGCTCATCCATCAGGAGTTTGCCGCGCTGCGCGTCCTCGTCAAGAGGGCGACATTCAGACTGCTACAATCGCTGCCCGCCTGCGATCACCCTTACTCAGATGAACGTAAAGACGCGCTTCGCTCCCAGCCCTACGGGTGTTCTGCACATCGGTGGAGTGCGCACGGCGCTCTTCTGCTGGCTATATGCGCGTCGTCATGAGGGGCAGTTCCTGTTGCGGGTCGAGGACACCGACCGCGAGCGCTCCACGGAGTCTTCGGTCGAGGCGATCGTAAGCGGCCTGCGTTGGCTGGGCCTCGACTGGGATGAAGGCCCTTACTTTCAAATGGATCGCCTGGACCGGTACGCGGAGGTTGCGGCGAGTCTGATAGCTTCGAACAACGCATACCGCTGCTACTGCAGCACCGATGAATTAGCCGAGCTTCGCGCCCGCCAAATGGAAGCTGGTGAGAAGCCACGCTATGACGGTCGCTGCCGTGATGGTTCTCGCGTCAGGCCGGGTATTCAGCCGGTAATCCGTTTCAAGACCCCAACCCACGGTGAGATGGTTGTGAACGATCTGGTTCGCGGCCAGGTCATCTATCAGAACTCCGAACTCGATGACCTGGTGATAATGCGTGCGGACGGTGTACCAACCTATCACTTTGGTGTGGTCGTCGATGATCATGACATGGGCATCACGCATACGATCAGGGGGGACGATCACTTAAACAACACGCCGCGGCAGTTACACATCTATACGGCGCTGGATTGGGATACGCCGGCCTACGCACATCTGCCCATGATTTTGGGTGAAGACGGCGGTCGGCTATCCAAGCGGCATGGGGCAGTTAATGTGCTTGAGTATGCGGAGCAGGGCTATCTGCCTGAAGCAGTGCTGAACTACCTTGCCAGGCTGGGCTGGTCTCATGGTGACCAGGAAATTTTTTCTGTCCAAGAGATGGTTGAACTGTTTTCGCTGGAGGCGGTGAACGCATCCGCCAGTCGCTTCGATGCCGAGAAGCTTGCCTGGATTAACCAGCGCTACATCATGTCGACTGCACCCGACGTCCTTGCGCCGCGGCTTGAGGAACAGTTGCGGCGGAAGGGCTTGGATCCGTCGGATGGGCCGGCAGCGTCAGATGTTGTGCAGGCTTATCGCGAGCGGGCCACAACGCTCGCGGAACTGGCCGCCAGCTGCGCGTACCTGTACGCCGACTTCGAGGCACCGGATCCGGGTGCGGCCAAGAAACATTTGCGCCCCGTGATTGCGCCGGCCCTGGCGGAGTTGCGTCAGCAGCTGGATACGTTGTCTGACTGGACTCCTCCGGCCGTGCACGGGGCCATTGAGCGCGTGGCCGAGGAGGCCGGCTTGAAGTTTGGGAAGCTGGGTCAGCCGCTGCGCGTTGCAATCACGGGTGCAGGCGTGTCTCCGCCCATTGATGTGACGGCCGCGCTTGTGGGCAAGGCGCGCTGCGTTGCGCGGATTGATCAGGCGGTCGCATGGATTGAACAACGTGCGGCGTCATCCAAACAGGCATGATCGAGCTATGGCCGCCTTTGCTCGCGCAGCTAAGCGTCGGATTCTTGACAGGTATTTTGCCCTCGCGTAAATTCCGCGCCTTTACGGGGCTATAGCTCAGCTGGGAGAGCGCTTGCATGGCATGCAAGAGGTCGGCGGTTCGATCCCGCCTAGCTCCACCAGACTTCCGGCAAGCGCTGCACCACTCACTAAACGTCCCCATCGTCTAGCGGTTAGGACTCCGCCCTTTCACGGCGGCAACAGGGGTTCGAGTCCCCTTGGGGACGCCACTCAATCATCGCGATCTGGTCCAATGCGCATGCATGTGCTGCGGCATATTTGACCGCGATCGCGAGCGACAGGACTCATGACGGAGCAGCTATTCATTCTCTGTGGCGCTAGGTACGGATCGACGCTGGTCCGCTATCTGTTGGATACGCATCCGGCAGTCTACGCCCCGCCAGAGCTGCACCTGTTTCGCGTGGTGCTAAATCTTCGCTGGGTGTTTGCCAGTCTTGATCCGCGAGCCGCGGACGAGATTGATGGTGATTACATCGCCGCCATAAACGAGCGCATCGCCGGCACCGTGAACGGCATGCTGGCCCCTTATCTGACTGCTGCCAACAAGACCATTTGGTGTGAGAAGTCAGTCTACTCCATCGAGTATGTTGATCTCCTGGCGGCGGTGTTCCCGCGGGCTCGCTTTCTGTGTCTGCATCGCCAGTGCCCCGATCAGGTGGCCTCGGGTGTGGAAATTCTGAATTCAGACATGCGGCAACAAACCTGGGGATTCGAGCCGTATCTTGAAGGGCAGGCCGAACCGGTCGTCGGCCTTACCGAGTACTGGTTGGCCACCGCCACTGCATTGCTTGCCTGCGAAACCAGGTATCCGCGAAGAGTCATGCGTTTGAGGTACGAGGATGTCGTTCAGGATGCTGGTGGTGTCATGGCCTCTGTATGCCGGTTCGCCGGACTGAAATTCGAAGAGGGTCTGGTGGAGCGGGTGTTCAATACGCCGCATCTGCATGGCCCAGGGGATCCCAAGATTCGTCATACATCGAGCATTCAGTCTGGCTCGGTGAACAGGCGTGACGGAATTCGTGCCGAAGCCCTTGGGGCGGAACAAGCGGCGCGGGTTAACGAGCTGCACCGCCAGCTTGGTTACGCCCCACTGGATTAGTAGCCTCTATTTCCAGTCCGGCCCTAAGATCCAGGCAACAACGCTGTAACGCTTGCCCTCCGTAACCGGCGTGACCCGATGCATAAGGAAACTCGGGAAAATGATCGGCGCTCCGGCAACCTGATTAGCGGCGACCCCGCGGCCGCCAATCAAGAACTGAAGCTCCCCTCCGGTGTAGTCGCCGGGGTCGTTCAGCGGCACGGAAATGCTGATTTTTCTATCTAAGTTGAACACCGTCGCGTCGGCGTGCCAGGTGTAAAAGCCCTGTTCGGCAGCGTCGTACATGGCGACCTGTATGCCATCTTCTATTCCCGTCAGGTTGAACTTATAGAGCTTGTTAGCGTCGTTAGCGACGGCCCATAGCTTCGCGTAGAGCCATTCATGGTGTTCGGAATCGACAAAGCCTATGTCGGTGCGTCGCTCGTCGATCTTCAGCTGCTGGCCGACAGGGGCCTTGCCGGACTCCGTCTCAACACAATCTCGCAGGTGCGCCGTCTCATCAGGCGTCAGAATGGGTGGTCGGAGCGTGATCAGGTTGCCGTTGAGAAGTTGGATTCGTTTTTGTCGCGCCGCTTCGGCATGCTTGCTACGCCCTCGTACTACAGGTACAGATTTCTTCTTCACGGTTATGCCAACACCAATCGTTTAGTTATCAGATGATATTCACCAGCAGTGCTAGAGCCTGCTCTCAGTTGATGCCGAAGCCATCAACGGCAAGCTTGCCAAATCCAAGGTGGCACTGTCGTCCGGCAAGCCGGTATTTCTGGACAGACTAACTGAACGCGGGAACTGAATTGCGTATGATTGTGAGCCTTGTTGTTGCTGGAGCCCTCTTGAGTAAGCGCCTTGGGGAGGGCCGCGGAATGTGCTGGACTGGACTTCTGAGATAGTCGCCTCGTACGGGTTGGCCGCCGTGGCTGCGGTCCTGCTCGGCGTGCACACCGCATTGCCGGGCAGCAGCCGGTTCTTGCCGCGGTCTCGGTTCGCCATAGCCGTCGCCGTCCTCTGCTGGTCGGTGTTCGGCGGCTATAGTGGGGCTGGGGCTTCGTTTGCGTTCTCCACAGGTCATCTGTTCTTTGAGTTGGCGTTTTTGCTGGCCTGGTTTTCGTTGTGCTACCGGTTACTGCGCGGTCCCTACCGGAAGTCAATGCCCGAGGTGGTGCGCCGCGGGCTGTATTTGTTTTGGGGTGCCGTGCTGATCGCCGCAGTGCTCTTCTCGACTATCGTGCCTGCTGCTGACACCGTGCTGGTCGCACTTCCGCTGGCCGGGTCGCTAGTCCTCGCCGCGCTTGCTGCGCAGCTCCAGCGCGACGCGCCGTTGGACGGAAAGCCTGCGCTGCGAGCGTTCGTGTGGGCGACCGGTTTGGTAACGTTCGCCCAGGTCGTGACCTACGCTGCTGTGCTGATGTCTGTTGAGCTGTCGAGCGGGCAGGCGGCGCTGAGAGCTATTCCAGTTGCGCTGGGTACTCTGCTCGTTATGCAGGCGTCACGACTGCGGCCGCAGTGGTCCCTGGCGATTTTTGTCTCCCCTCAGTCGCGGGCCTACGCGCCCAGGCTTCTGGGCATGGCCTTGGTATTTGCGCTGTGCTTGTTCGCCGCGCCCGCTGTCCGCAGCGTTGCGGACGAATCTTCGCGCGGCCTGGCCGCCCTGTTGCTTCTCGGCGCTGCTTTGCCAATTGCGATTCTGTTGTTCTCCGAACGCCTGAGTGCACAGCTAAAGGTTTTCGTCAGCAAGCATTTTCTGCCGTTTCGCTATGACTATCGCGAGGAATGGTTGCGGCTGATTGATACATTGGCTTCGCCAGATCAACGGTTGCCACTGCCGGAAAGAACGATCCAGGCTGTTGCCCAAATCGTCGGCAGCCCGGCCGGTGTGCTTTGGCTGCGGCGTGGTGATGACGTCTTTTTTCAAAGTGCGGCCCACTGGAATACTCGGGCCTGGCCAGACTCATCAGTGCCCGTGGATGATCCGGTACTTAACTTCATGCACGAGCGCCAGTGGATACTGGATACGGCCGAACTGAGGCGGGACCCAGCCATGTATGAGGGATTGGCAAGGCCAGGCTGGCTGGAGCGTTTTCCGGATGCCTTGCTGGTGGTACCGCTCATCAGCAATGACAACCTGCTGGGTTTTATGGTGCTGTTTCAATCCAGCTCCGCCTTTCGCCTGACGTTTGAGGAAATCGACCTGCTGCGCACGTCTGGCCGGCAGGTTGCTGCTTACCTGGCCCAGTATCTGGCTGACCAGCAGCTGGCGGAATCCCAACAGTTCGAGGCCTTCAATCGGCTCACGGCCTTCGTTATGCACGATCTAAAGAATCTGATTGCCCAGCAATCGTTGGTCGTCAAGAATGCGGCGCGCCACCGCGACAATCCGGATTTTTTTGAGGATGCGATTGCCACTATCGATAATTCGGTGGGGCGCATGAGCCGGTTGCTTAAGCAGCTTCAAGGCGGTGGAGCCGCTGGTGCTCAGGAGCACGTGAAGGTGGCAAAAGCAGTAGAGGATGCGATTCAAAGGGTTGATGGGCGTAAACCACAACCAACCCTGCAGGCCACGGATCTCGACTTAGGCGTGCGTATTGATCGAGAGCGTTTCGTGACGGTCCTCGCGCACCTGCTGCGCAATGCGCAGGATGCAGTTAGCGGTGAAGGCGCGGTAGAGATTGAAATTCGCAGCAGCAGCGACCAGGTGCATGTGGTTATCATCGACAACGGCTCCGGTATGGATCCGGAGTTCGTGCGCACTCGATTGTTCCGGCCATTCGACAGCACCAAGGGTAGTCAGGGAATGGGCATCGGCGTATACCAGGCGAAAACGCTGGCCTTGGATGCCGGCGGCAGCCTGGAGGTATGGTCGGAGCCAGGGGAGGGGTCGAGGTTTACGATCCGGTTGCCGGCTGACCGGTCCGGCAGCAAGAAACCGGGTGAAAGCCAGGAACCAGCGGCCGTTGTCTGACGTGATTTGTGTGCCCATCGAGTGAGCTGGCTAACCCGCCAGAGAGGAAACATGCTGCATGAGTGAGGAGCGCCGCAAACTGCTCATTGTCGAGGACGACCCTGGGCTGCAGAGCCAGCTCAGATGGTGTTTTGCCGACTTTGAGGTTCTGGTGGCTGAGGACCGCGAGTCGGCGCTTACGCAGCTGCGCCGGCACGAGCCGCCGGTGGTTCTGCAGGACCTGGGCTTGCCGCCTGATGCCGAAGGCGTGTCGGAGGGGCTGGCCACGCTGGAAGAGGTGTTGACGCTGGCACCTGCGACCAAGGTGATCGTGGTGACAGGACATGGCGACCAGGAGAACGCCGTGCGCTCTGTTGGCTTAGGCGCCTATGACTTTTACCAAAAGCCAGTAGATACCGACATCCTGCAGCTCATTGTGGATCGTGCTTACCAGATCCACGAGCTCGAGGAAGAAAATCAGCGGCTGCTGCGCCAGCAAAGCACATCACCACTTGACGGGATTGTTGCGGCCAGCAAAAAAATGCTTGACGTGTGCCGGATAATTGAGAAGGTCGCGCCCACTAGCGCGACGACCTTGCTAATGGGCGAGAGCGGCACGGGTAAAGAGCTCCTGGCGCGGGCGCTGCATTCGTTGAGTCCGCGGGCAGGTGAGAGCTTTGTGGCGATTAATTGCGCTGCGATCCCCGAAAACCTGCTGGAAAGCGAGCTGTTCGGCTACGAACGCGGTGCCTTCACGGGGGCACTAAAGCAGACACCCGGTAAGGTCGAGGTGGCCAGTGGCGGCACGCTGTTCCTTGATGAGTTAGGCGATATGCCGATCGCGTTGCAGGCGAAGCTTCTGAGGTTTTTGCAAGAGCGCGTTGTCGAGCGGATCGGTGGCAGAGAAGAGATACCCGTCGACGTGCGCGTGGTCTGCGCAACCAATCAGGATCTGGCGACGGCGATTGCCGAGGGCCGTTTTCGTGAGGACCTGTACTACCGCATCAGCGAAATCACCATCAACATTCCTCCCCTGCGTGAGCGTGAGGGCGGAAGGCTGATTCTGGCCCGGACCTTGCTCGCAAAGTACGCAAACCAGCATGGCCGCGTGCTGCGTGGCTTCACTCATGATGCGCAGTCGGCTATTCAGGCCTATGCCTGGCCCGGCAATGTACGTGAGCTGGAGAACAAGATTAAAGGTGCGGTAATTATGGCGGAAGGGAAGCAGGTCACCGCAGCGGATCTCGGCCTTCCGCATGAGGCAGATGGTCCGGAACTCAACCTGCGCGAGGTTCGTGGTGAGGCTGAGTCACGGGCGGTGGAACGCGCGCTGGTTTATGCGTCAGGAAACATTTCACAGGCGGCGAAACTGCTGGGTATCACCAGGCCGACGCTGTACGACCTCATGGAAAAGTACTCGATATCGGCGGATCGATAGGCGGGCCCGGGGGTTCCTTCTGCCGCAAAGCCTTCCGTCGAATGGCTTCTTGGGCCCGCTCCATTTCGATGCAGGTTTCCATGCGCCACGCCCATTGGACAGTTGCGCGACGGCCTGACAGAAATGGCTACTTCGCGGGTTCTTTCTGCAGCCGCTTCTCCCAATCCAGAGCTGTCTGGACGATGAAGTCCAGATCGTCGTGCCGGGGTTTCCAGCCAAGGCGCTCACGTATCTCATCCGCAACGGCAATCAGCGTCGGCGGATCGCCGGGCCGTCTTGGCCCCTCGGCCACCGGTAGCCTGTGACCCGCGGCACGCTCGACCGCCTCGATTACTTCCCGCACGCTGTAGCCATGGCCGTATCCGCAGTTGAGCACAACGGATTCGCCGCCTTCACGTAAGTAGCTGAGTGCATCCAGGTGTGCGCGGGCAAGATCGTCTACATGTATGTAGTCGCGGACGCCCGTGCCGTCAGGCGTGTCGTAATCCGTGCCCAGAATGCGCAATTCATCGCGCTTGCCTACTGCCGCCTCGCAGGCGACTTTGGTTAGCAAAGTAGCTCGAGCCGTTGACTGACCAATGCGGCCAGCGGGGTCGCAGCCAGCCACATTGAAGTAGCGTAAAGCCACATAGTTGAGCTGCCCGGCAGCCGCCAAATCGCGCAGCAGCCATTCACTGACCAGTTTCGAGCTGCCGTAAGGATTAATCGGCGCGGTTGGGCTGATCTCGGAGGCGCGCCCGTCGGTGGGAATTCCATAAACCGCTGCAGTGGATGAGAACACAACGTTCCTCACACCCCCGGCCACCGCACAGTTCAGGAGGGTATGCGTTGATACGCTATTGTTGCCGTAATACTTGAGCGGGTCGGCAACAGATTCGGGCACGATCGTGTGCGCTGCGAAATGCATGATGGTGTCGACTTCATGTTCCGCGATCAATCGTGCAACAAGTTCGCGGTCGCCAGTGTCACCGATCACGAGTTCGCCATGCAGGACAGCAGACCGGAACCCTGTGCTCAAGTTGTCCAGAGTTACAACGCTCTCGGCGGCATCCCCCAGCTGACTGACAACGTGGCTGCCGATGTATCCCGCACCGCCGGTCACGAGAACCGTGCCTTTGTTCATAGTCCTTGAGCTTGGTTTAACAGAGTCAGCGGAACCGTACCGGATACACGTGTAATGCGCTATGTCGCCGTTCCGGTCCCTTGACGGCTGATCTGTCACCGCGACACCATGTCGTTGTCGACAGCGTGATGTTCCCAGGCTTGCTATGCCGTCCAGCACCTCATCTACACGGCTGACCCGACCGGCTTTGCTCGCGCCGGAGGAACCGCCACCGTATGAATTCCTTGAGCGCGAACCCCGTTTCCCAGCGTTGCTTGTCTGTGACCACGCGGCTGCTCGCGTGCCGACATCGCTGCGAGGACTGGGGCTTGATGCTCGGAGGCTGGGTGAGCACATCGCGCTGGATATTGGTGCCGCCGCGCTAACGCGCTGGTTGAGTGGACGGCTCGGGCTGCCCGCAGTGCTTACCAATTATTCCCGGCTGGTCATCGACTGTAATCGCCGGTTAGACGACCCCAGTGCCGTCGTGTCAGTCAGCGCCGGGGTGCCTGTTCCAGGCAACCGGGCACTAAGCCCGCAGGCTCTGCAGGCGCGTGCTGAGACGTTTTACTGGCCTTACCACCGCCATCTGGAGCAAACGCTCACGGCGCTTGAGCGAACAGTTGAGTCTTCTGTGATCATAAGCCTGCATAGCTTTACGCCGGCGCTGAACGATGTTGCACGTCCCTGGCAGATTGGGATTCTTTGGGACAAGGATCCGCGCTTGTCCGAGCCGCTATTGACGGCCCTCGCTCAGCGGAGCGAGCTGTGCGTTGGCGACAACGAGCCTTATTCGGGGCGGCACCCGGCCGACTTTACTGCCGATCACCACGGCGAAGCGGCCGGCCGCGCGCACGTGTCGATAGAAGTGCGACAGGATTTACTTGTTGATCCGCCGGGCGTTGCGCGCTGGGGCGAGATTCTGGCGGCGCCGCTGGAGGCAGCGCTGGCACAAGCATCGCTATACCGGCGATGGCAGGGTAGCGGCGCCCAGTCTGACCAGCCGGGAGCAGACTGATGCCGCTCCGGGAACCTGACTTCACGCTTGGCATCGAGGAGGAGTATCTGCTCGTCGATCCTGATAGTCGTGACCTGGTGATTGATCCGCCCACGGAAGTGCTGGCGGAGTGCCAACGCCTCAGCGAATCACAAGTGTCTCCTGAGTACTTGCGTTCCCAGATAGAGGTCGGCACGCGCGTGTGCCGAAATATAGGCGAAGCCCGGGAGGACCTGGCACGGCTGCGCCGGTTAGTTGGAGAGGTTTCAGCATCGGCGGGCATGGCGCCGATCGCGGCCTCGACGCATCCGTTTGCGCTGTGGACAGACCAGCGCCCCTCCGACGTGCAGCGCTACAGCGACCTCAGCCTGGAGCTGCAGGCTGCAGCCCAGCGCCTGCTGGTGTGCGGAATGCATGTGCACGTCGGCATCGACGACGATGAGTTGCGCATCGATTTGATGAATCAGCTGCGCTACTTTCTGCCCCACCTGCTGGCGCTGAGCACGTCCTCGCCATTTTGGGAGGGCCGGGATACCGGGCTTAGATCCTATCGACTGACTATCCTGGACGCGTTGCCGCGGACAGGGATACCGGAGAGTTTTGAGAGCTTCCCTGAATATCACCGGCACCTTGACGTGCTGATTCAGGCCGGACTCCTCGAGGATGCCACCAAGATCTGGTGGGACGTAAGGCCCAGCGCGCGGTATCCGACGCTTGAAGTGCGGATTTTTGACGTTTGTACATCGTTGGATGACGCGGTCGCACTGGCTGCGCTAACTGCCTGCCTGCTCCGCCGCCTTTACCGATTGCGCCGCGATAACCAGCGCTGGCGGATCTACGGACACCTTCTTCTCATGGAGAATCGCTGGCGCGCGATGCGCTACGGCATGGATGAGGGCCTCCTTGATCTGGCCAAGGGCGAAATCGTTGATGTTCCGCAGCTGGTAGACGAGATTATTGAGCTCGTCGGGGACGACGCTGAGGCTCTGGGCTGCGAGGTCGAGATCACGCATGTGCGGGACATATTGACGCGGGGTACCAGCGCGCATCGTCAGGTTGCCCGGTATCAGGAGGTCATGGAGCAGGGCGGCAGTGATCGGGAGGCACTGCGCGCAGTCGTTGATTTTTTGATCGAAGAAACCACAACGGATCTGTCATGACGGGTGGTGCCAAAGGCTGGCGCGCCATGGAGCATCGGGTTTGTGTCGCGCCCATGATGGATCACACTGATCGTCACTTCCGCTATTTCCTGAGACTCATCGCACCCCGGGTGGGCCTCTACACCGAGATGATCACCGCGCAGGCGTTGCTTCACGGCCCGGCTGAGCGCTTGCTCGCATTCAGTCCTTCGGAGCAGCCCGTCGCTTTGCAGCTTGGCGGCAGCGAACCCGACGCGTTAGAGCGGGCCGCTGCGCTCGCCGCATCCGGCTACCGCTACGCGGAGATAAATCTGAACGTGGGTTGCCCCAGCGATCGTGTTCAGTCCGGTCGGTTCGGGGCCTGCCTGATGGCCGAGCCCGCGCTGGTGGCTGAGTGCGTGGCGGCCATCCGGTGTGGCTGGCCGGGTGAGGCAACCGTAAAGACCCGGATTGGGATCGATTCGCACGACGACTACGACTTCTTGCAGCAGTTTGTTGCTGCCGTCGCGGACGCAGGCTGTCACACTGTGATCGTGCATGCGCGCAAAGCGATTCTGAAGGGGCTCTCACCGAAGGAAAACCGCACGATTCCGCCGCTTCGATATGACGTGGTCTATCGGCTGAAGCAGGATTTCCCCTCGCTCCGGGTCGTTATAAATGGCGGCATTGAGTCCATGGATGATTGCCGGCGTCATCTGAGCGCAGTCGATGGCGTCATGATCGGCAGAAAAGCCTGCTCCGATCCTTGCTTCTTGCGCCGCCTGGACGACACGTTGTTCGCAGCGGCAGAGCGGCCAGCGTTTTCTCGAGCGGCTGTCGTAGCTGAGATGGCTGACTACGCGGCATCCGAATGCAGTCGCGGTGTGCGCTTGCATCACATCACACGGCATATGTTTGGTCTTTTTGCCGGGCAACCTGGTGCTGCCCGCTGGCGCCGGTACCTTGCCGAGCACGCTGCTCAGCCCCGCGCCTCCGCCCGTGTGCTGGGCGATGCACTTAAGAATATTCGTCTTGCCGCTTGAAGCCGGGGCGACCTATGGGCCACACTCGGCCCGGGAAAACTGTTGTCAACTTGCGGCGTTAATCGCCGTTAACTGTTACCACTGAACTGAGGGGATTCATGGCTGCGCGTACAGAAGATATCCAGGCACGAACGGCGCCGGGGGCGGGTAGCCCGCAGGCAGAAAAAAAGACGCTGGCAGAGCTGGCCGATCGGCATGAGCTCTATGAAGAGTCAGTGCAAAACGTCGAGTCGGAATGCGACTTCATCACAGAGACCTTTCAACAGTTGCGAGGCCGGCGGCCCCTGAGCTTTCGCGAGGATTTCTGCGGCACGGCTAACGCCGCGTGCCATTGGGTCGGTCAGTCGCCTCGCCATACGGCCGTGGGTGTGGATATTGATCCGGAGGTACTGGATTGGGGGCATCGCAACCGGGTGTCCCGGCTGGATAATGATGCGCGCAATCGCCTGAGCATCGTCCAGGGGGATGTGTTGAGTACTCCAACCGGCCAGGTGGACGTCTTGGGCGCTTTCAACTTTAGCTACTTTCTTTTCAAGACCCGCGACCAGTTGCGCCGGTATTTTGAGGTAGCAAAGACCTCCCTGCGGGAAGACGGTATTTTCTTTCTTGACGCTTTCGGGGGCCACGAGGCCTTTGAGGAGATGAAGGAAAAGACCAAGTACGACAATTTCACCTATGTTTGGGACCAGGCCAGCTATGCGCCGGTGACGGGCGACATGACCTGTCACATCCACTTTAAGTTTCCCGATGGCTCCAAGCTCAAGCGAGCCTTCACATACGAATGGCGGCTATGGACATTACCGGAGATTAGAGAGGTCCTCGCCGAAGCCGGCTTCCGGAAGGTGACCGTCTACTGGGAGGGCGCCGACGAGGACGGCGAGGGCAACGGCGAGTTTCTCCCGGAAGAGCGCGGCGAGGCGGACGCAGGCTGGATCGCCTACCTGGTCGCCGAGCAGTAGCTCGACTTGTCGCCCACGCCCCGGAGGTTTCTAGTGCCGTATAATCCTTTGCGGCTGGTTTTACATATTCTGGTAGGTCACAGGTTACTGCGTGGATGACGAGCAACAAGTGGCGATCGTGTTTGCCGACGTGGTCGGCAGCACGCATCTCTATGAGGCACTGGGCGACGATCGGGCCCGCGAAACGGTGCAGCTGTGCCTCGATGTTATGAAGCAGGCCACGGATCAGTTTGGCGGTGCGGTCATTAAGACCATGGGCGACGAGGTGATGTCCACGTTCCCGTCAGCCGACGACGCCATGAACGCCGCCAGTCAGATGCAGCAAGGCATCACCAACAATCCCCGGCTCACGGGTGACGGTACGCCTGTCGCGATCCGGGTGGGCTGCCACTTTGGTCCAGTGGTGGCGGAGGACCGAGATATCTACGGCGTGGCGGTATCCGACGCCAGTCGCATGACGTCCCGCGCGAAAGCCGGCCAAATCCTGACCACCGCGGCAACAGTTGAGCACCTGAGCGGCGAGTGGAAAGGCCTGGTACGCCAGATCGATGTCGCCAACGTGCGAGGCGGTGCCAACGAGGTGGGCGTCTACGAGGTGCTGTGGCAGCCGGAGGAGGCGACGAGCATGCTGCCTGCGGTTGAAATCAAACCCGCCGCGCAAGCGACTTCATTGCTTCTTCGCTACGGCGATCAGGAAGTTATGGTGGGTGAGAACGCACTCCAGGGAGCGACCATCGGTCGTGCCGATGAGAACGATCTCGTCGTAAAGGGGAATTTGATTTCGCGACTGCACGCTCGGGTCGAGATTAAGCGCAATCGATTTATGCTGGTGGACGAAAGCACCAACGGTACATTTGTTCAGCGTGATGACGGTGAAGAAGCTTATGTTCGGCGCGATAGCACGGAACTAACAGGGTCCGGGGTGATCAGCCTGGGCCGCGTGGCCGCCCGCGGCGCGCCATTGGCTATCGAATATTCTCTGGCCAGTTAGCTTAAGCTTACTTATCCTCTGCCATCGGCGAGGGCAGCCACGACTTTGTCCCGCTGTGCCTTAAGTTCAGCAGGCACCCGATCTTCGAACTCACCAAAGTAGGCTTCTACTTCTGCCATCTCGGCCTGCCACGCGTCTCTGTCGACCGATAGCAGCGATTCCAGAGTCTCTCCGTCCAGGTCCAGACCGTCCGTGTCGATATCTGCGGGCTGTGGCAGGTAGCCGATAGGTGTACTGCGCGCATCCACGCGGTCTTCGCAGCGGTCGATGATCCACCGCAGCACGCGCAGGTTTTCGCCAAACCCAGGCCACAAGAAATCGCCATCTTGATTCTGTCTGAACCAGTTCACGTGGAAGACACGGGGCAGGCGGCCAGCGCGGTCACTGAAACTTAGCCAGTGGTTCCAGTAGTCGGCAAAGTTATAGCCGCAGAAAGGCTTCATCGCCATCGGATCTCGGCGGGTAACACCAACCTGACCTGTCGCGGCTGCGGTCGTCTCAGATGCGACGCTGGCACCAATCAGGACCCCATGGGCCCAGTCGCGTGCTTCATAAACCAGCGGAGCGAGTTCGCGCCGGCGACCCCCGAAGATGATGGCGCTGATCGGAACACCGGCAGGATCTTCGGCCAGCTCTGAGTAGCACGGATTTTGAGTCGCAGCGACTGTGAAGCGTGAATTCGGGTGGGCGGCAGGGCCGTTGGCGTCAGTTGCCGAGCGTCCTTTCCAGTCGATATCCGGCTGTCCTTCCTTCTTGTCCTCCCACCAAGGCTCATTGTTCTTGGTAACAGCGACATTCGTGAAAATGGCATCGCGCTGAATCATGTCGTACGCGTTGCGATTAGTTTTCTGATTGGTGCCGGGAACGACTCCGAAGTATCCGGACTCTGGGTTGATGGCGCGTAACTGGCCTTCGTCATCCAGGTGAAGCCAGGCAATGTCGTCACCGATGGTACGAACTTTCCAACCTGCGTGAGACTGAGGAGGAATCAGCATCGCCAGATTGGTCTTGCCGCAGGCGGACGGGAAGGCCGCCGCGAGATAGTGTTTCTCGCCTTGCGGATTCTCGACTTCGACAATGAGCATGTGCTCCGCCAGCCAGCCTTCCTGCTGAGCCTGGTAGCTGGCGATCCGCAAGGCATGGCATTTCTTCCCCAACAGGGCATTGCCCCCGTAGCCGGAGCCGAAACTCTGTATCAGCAGCTCCTCGGGGAAGTGCATGACGAAGCGCCGGTCAGGATTCAAATCTCCGGTCGAGTGCAGGCCCCTGACGAATTTGCCCTCACGCTCGATTCGCGCCAGGGCCGCTTTCCCCATGCGCGTCATGAGTTTCATGTTGGCCGCAACATACGGGCTATCCGTGAGTTCAACCCCGCACCGCGCATAGGGTGAATCGATCGGGCCCATGCAGTAGGGAATTACGTAGAGCGTCCGGCCTTCCATTGCACCGGCAAACAGCTCATCCATTTTCGCGTGCGCTGCCTGCGGCGCCATCCAATTGTTGTTGGGCCCCGCGGCAGCCTGTTGTTGCGTGCAGACGAACGTCAGATGTTCAACGCGAGCAACGTCGGTAGGATCTGAGCGATGCAAATAGCAATTGGGATAGGTGTCTTCGTTGAGCGGCAGCAAATCGCCAGAGCCAAGCATTTGCTGAATCAGTTGATCGTATTCCTCGTCTGTGCCATCGCACCAGTGAATCGTTTCGGGTTTGGTCAGTTGCGCGACCTCCTCAATCCACGTTCGGAGGGCCTCATTGCTAGTGCTCATTGGTTGTGCTTGATCCTTAGCGCTTGCCGGTCGGTCACTGCGCCGGCGTGTTCGGTATAGCCGCGCGATATCCGCTGAAGGCCGCGTATTATACAGATGCCTGCGCCCGGATCAGTAGTCGCAACGCTCGAGAAAACCGGTCCCGGCGCCTGAGGCAGGTCACGCTAATTTTTGAATTGTTTCGTTAAATGAGCCGTATCAACCACGCGGTGCCGGGTTGCCGATGAAGGCTGACACTGCGGTCACCGCCGACTCGCGCATGGACATGGCCACCCTGTTCGGCCCCGGGGGGCCGCTTGATCGGGCGCTCGAGGATTTTGCGCCACGGCCGGAGCAGCTGGCCATGGCCGAGGCCGTTATGCAGTCGCTGACGACCGGCGAGGATCTGGTGATCGAGGCCGGCACGGGTACGGGCAAAACCCTGGCTTACTTGCTGCCGCTCCTCGTCGCCGGGCAACGGGCCGTCATTTCCACGGCCACGCGGACGCTTCAGGATCAGCTTTACCACCGCGACCTGCCGGCGCTCTCCGTGGCAATGGGCCGGCCGGTGAAAGTTCGTCTGCTCAAGGGACGAGGTAATTATCTTTGCCTGTATCGCCTTGGTCACGCCCAAGCACAGCGCAACGAAACGCAACTGCTGCGAGAAATTCAAGCCTGGGCGCTGCAGACCCGCACTGGTGACATCGCCGAGCTGGCTGACGTTCCGGAGGCCTCGCCGCTGTGGCAGCAGGCGACCTCGACGGCCGACAACTGCCTGGGCTCCAAATGTCCGCGGTGGTCTGATTGCCATGTGGTTAAGGCGCGTCAGGCCGCGCGTGATGCCGATGTGGTGGTGGTCAATCACCATTTGCTGATGGCAGACCTGACGATTAAGGAGGAGGGCTTCGGTGAGTTACTGCCGGGTATTGAGGTGGCTGTGGTTGATGAAGCACACCGTTTTCCGGACATCGCCCAGCGTGCATTCAATCAGGTATTGAGCGCGGCGCAGGTTCGGCAGCTTCTGGACGACATCGCCAAGGAAGCGGCCGCCGCTGGCATGGCTTCCGCTGCCCTGGCTGAGCAACTGCGCTGTTCGGCCACCGCGCTTGCGTCTGCGCGCGAGTGCCTGCCGTCAAAGTCAGACAGCATGCCGTGGCCAGATACCCACGATCGGTTCGTTGACGCGCTGGATGAGCTCGACGAGGCGCTGCAAACACTTGTCGAGCTGCTTGACCAGGCGCATTCGGAATCCCCAGGGGTTGTGCGCTGCCTGGAGCGTGCCCGGCGTCAAGTGTCGCTGTTGCAGGCCCTCGTCGGCGGTGACAATGGCGACAGCCTGCGCTGGATCCGCCCTGCGCAGCGCGGCTTCACGATAAATATGACGCCAGTAGATGCATCTGGTCAGTTGGCAACGCTGCTCGCTGCGAGCCGGTGTACATGGATTTACACCTCGGCCACCTTGTCGGTGGATGGCGAGTTTGAGCATTTTTCGCGTCGCCTGGGCAGCGAGCGCATCAATTCGCGGGAGATCGCCAGCCCCTTCGATTTTGCAACGATGAGCAGGCTCTATCTGCCTGCGGGCATGCCATCGCCAGCCGACGCTGGTTTCATTGACTGCCTGCTTGAGAAGGTGCGCCCCGTGCTTGCGGCGAGCGGCGGGCGGGCATTCCTGCTGTTCACCAGCCATCGGGCTCTGCAGCGGGCGGCAGCGGAGTTGTCTGCGGATCCTCAGTTCAGCTGGCCGTTGCTGGTGCAGGGACAGGCGCCGCGTTCGCAGCTGTTGGAGCGGTTTGCACAAGCCGACGGCGCCGTCTTGCTGGGCACGGCAACTTTTTGGGAAGGCGTGGACATACGCGGGTCAGCGCTGGTTCTGGTTGTGATTGATAAGCTGCCGTTTGCCTCACCCAGTGATCCACTGCTGGCTGCAAGGTTGACGGCGATCCGCGAAGAGGGGGGCGATCCCTTCCGCGATCAGCAGCTTCCGTATGCCGTGCTTGCACTGAAACAGGGTGTCGGACGACTGATTCGGGGCCATGATGACTACGGCGTGGTGATGCTGTGCGATCCGAGGCTGCAGCAGCGGGGCTACGGCCGGGTGTTTCTGAACAGCCTGCCGCCAATGCCGATTGTCAGCGAGCTAGCCGAGGTTGAGGCATTTTTTGCGGAGCGCGGGCATGTCTGAGGCAGCGCCGCGTGGTCTCGCGATCGAGACGTCGGGCACCGTCTATTCCCTGGCCGCCTGCTGTGGGGCAGATACGGTGACGGCTACCCTTGGAGACAGCCGTGATCGATCAAGGTCGATATATGTTGAGATAGGTAATTTAATCAATAGCTTATCCATAAGTCTTAAGAACCTGAATTGGATTGCCTTCGGGCAAGGTCCCGGTGGCTTCACTGGACTGAGAATCGGTGCGGCTGTGGCCAAAACCCTGGCCTATGCGTGTGATCTTCCGGTGTTCCCTGTCTCCAGCCTGCAGGCAATTGCCGCCGGAGAGCAGCGCCGAGGTGTCCACGGGCGGGTCTATGTCTGTCAGGACGCCAGGATGGGGCAGATATACGGGGGGCTCTACGAACTTACTGACGGTGCGCCGCTTGCTTGGCTGGAAGATGCCTTAATGGATCCGGCTGAAGTCATGGCTTGCCACGAGGACTCCTTTGTCGGCGCCGGTTCTGCCTGGACGGTTTTTCCGGAAATGGCGGCAAGCTTCGGATCGCGGCTGCGAGCAATTAATCCGGGCGCCGTGCCGCAGGCCGAAGACATCCTGCGGCTCGCGGTGCTAGCCTCGCACACCGGCCACGGCGTATCTGCTGCTTCGGCGGGGCCTAGCTACCTAAGGAATCAAGTAACAAATAAATAAAAAACATAATCTTAAGAATCTTTGATGAATTCATTTCTAAAATTAGCGGGGCCTGCCGGCTAACCAGCACATGACGCCCGTGAGTCTGCAGGGTCGACTTGGCAATCTGGCGGGCGCGCTCGGCTGCGCTGGTCTCATCGCCTATGCGCTATACGCTCAGCACGTCCTTGGCCTGGCCCCGTGCCCGCTGTGCGTCTTTCAGCGGGTCGCAGTTATTGCGACTGGCGCGGGGTTCTTGCTCGCCGCACTGCACGCCCCGCGAGGGGGTGGTCGGCGGGTTTATGGCCTGCTGATTGCCGCGGCTGCCGCCGCCGGCGTGGGCATCGCGTCCCGCCATGTGTGGCTGCAGAATCTGCCGCCTGAGAAGGTGCCGGCCTGCGGGCCTGGTTTGGACTTCATGCTGGACACGTTCGCGCTTGGCGAAGTGGTGAACATGGTGTTCTCCGGCTCGGGTGAGTGCGCGGAAATCTCCTGGTCTTTCCTTGGCCTGTCGATGCCCGCCTGGGTTGCGATCACCTGCGCCGGGCTGGCTGCGTTTGCACTGTGGGTGAATTGGGGTGGGGCGCCGCGTCAGCAGAGGTAGGCGGGCTGGCTCGCGCCAGAGCAGTTCAGGCGAGCATGCGTTCGAGTATCAGCCGGTAGGTGGCCTCGAGAGCTTCGATATCGGCAACGCGAATGGTCTCGTTGACCTTATGAATGCTTCTGTTGACGGCCCCAAACTCGATTACATCGGCACCGCTTGGCGCGATAAACCGTCCGTCTGAAGTCCCGCCGCCCGTGGACAATTCTGGTGAGACGCCGGTGATCTGTTCCACCGCGTGGCTGGCATTTTCTATGAGTTTGCCGGGTTGAGTAAGAAAGGGCTTGCCGGACAGATGCCATTTCAACTCATAGTGCAGGCCTGCCGCGTCGAGCCGCCTTTCTACCCACTCCTGCAGCCGTTCGTGATCCCAAACTGTGGAGTAGCGAAAGTTGAAGCGCACGTAGAGGCTGCCCGGGATCACATTGGGAGCGCCCGCACCCGCCTCAACCTGAACGACCTGAAAGCTCGATGGTGGAAAATAGTCGTTGCCACTATCGAGCTCTTCGGCATAGAGCTCTGCGAGCAGCGGGGCGAAACGTTGAATCGGATTGTCTGCCAAATGCGGGTAGGCAACATGGCCTTGTTGACCTAGCACGGTCAGCATGCCGGTCAGTGAGCCGCGACGGCCGATCCGGATCGTGTCGCCAAGCTGGTTCGTGCACGAAGGCTCCCCAATGACGCACCAGTCAATCTTCTCGCCCCGGGCATCCAGTGACTCCATCACTTTGAGCGTGCCATCCCGTGCGCGCCCTTCTTCATCACTGGTAATCAGAAAGGCAATCGAGCCAGGGTGATTGGGGTGTTCTTCGACGTAGCGGGTCGCCGCGTTCGTCATGGCGGCCAGGGCAGCTTTCATGTCCGCGCTGCCGCGTCCGTAGAGGTAACCGTCTCGCTCAGTCGGTTCGAACGGTGGGCTATCCCATTGTTCTTCAGGCCCCGGAGGGACGACGTCTGTGTGGCCGGCGAAGCAGAACACGGGTCCCTCCTGCCCATGCCGCGCCCAAAAGTTACTCACCTCGCCAAAGGGCATGGGCTCGATCACAAAGCCAGCTGCCTCAAGGCGTTCGGCAAGCTGCTGTTGGCAGCCGGCGTCCTCAGGCGTCACGGATTGCCTGCGGATCAGTGCTTTAGTGAATTCGATACTGTCGGACATGCTGGTGTAGTGCAGTGAGCGGCCTGTTGGCGACGGACTATACGGCACGCAGCAGCTCGTTGATGCCGACTTTGCTGCGCGTTTTCTCGTCGACCCTTTTTACGATGACTGCGCAGGCCAGGTTGCAGTTGCCGGTGCTCGAAGGCAACGTGCCGGGGACGACGACGGCCCCCGCGGGCACCCGGCCATACAGCACTTCATCGCGCTCGCGATCGTAAATCCGCGTACTTTGTCCGATGAATACGCCCATTGAGATGACTGCACCTTGCTCAACGATAACGCCCTCCACGATCTCGGAGCGTGCACCAATAAAGCAGTTGTCTTCGATGATCGTTGGGTTGGCCTGCAGCGGCTCCAGCACGCCGCCAATGCCTGCGCCCCCGGACAGGTGAACGTGTTTGCCAATCTGCGCACAGCTACCCACTGTGGCCCAGGTATCCACCATAGTGCCCTCATCAACATAAGCACCAATGTTTACGTACGAAGGCATGAGTACCACGCCGCCGGCAATATAGGCGCCCCGACGCACCACTGCCTGAGGCACGACGCGAACGCCTTGCCCCGCCATTTCATCATCACTCAGGCCGGCATATTTAAGCGGCACTTTGTCGTAGAACTGCGTATACCCTGCATCGATCGGCCGATTCTCGGCCAATGCAAAGGAAAGCAGCACAGCCTTCTTCAACCATTGGTTGACCACCCAGTTGCCGCCTTCCTGATGGGCAACGCGCGCTTCACCCCGATCAAGTTGATCGAGCGCTGTGGCTACGGCCTCGGCTACTTCGGCCGGTGCATTCTGAGCATTTAGCTCACTGCGGCGATCAAACGCCTGTTCAATGGTTTTCTGCAGCGATGACATCGGTTCTCCTGCCTGTTCTTTAGCTCTTCCCCGGCGCGGCCAGGGCTGTTTCCAGCGTCTGTGTAAGTTCAGCCTGAATGGTCTCAGTGACCGGCCGGTTTTCCTGGTCCGTGATGTAGAACACATCTTCAGCCCGTTCGCCCACAGTGACGATCTTGGCGGTCTGAATTCGGATCTCTCGATCCCGAAGTATCTTGCCGATCTCACACAGCATACCCGGGCGATCACCAGTCACAATCTCCATCACTGTGCGCTGATTGCGTTCGTCGTTCGCAAAGCTAACCAGTGGTTTGGTTGGGAACATTCGAATCTGCCGGGGAACGCGGCGACTGATTGTCGGAGACTCAAGCGGCCCTTCATGCATCGCTTGCTCTAACCGGTGCCGAATCTGCTGAATGCGGCGGCTCTCGGCGGGCTGGGTGCCGTCGGCCTCCAGCACGACAAAAGTTGCAAGGCTGCGGTCATTGAGGAGAGGCACGATGCGCGCGTCGGTCACGTTGAGACCCATCTCGTCAAATACCGCGGTGGCCGTTGCAAAGGTGAAGCGTTCCTGTGGCGTGAACAGGAATGCTGCGGTGCCGCCGCCTACGGACTGCTCGCGTACATCAACGACGATGGGTTTTTTCTCGTTGCCTGGCTCGGCCAACAGACGGCTATGCGCATGGATTTCTTCCGGTCTGCAGCGGAGAAAGTAATCCTCACTGAATTGCCGCCAGATTCTCTCCAGCTGGTCTGCGGCGATGCCGTCAGCGTTGAGAAGCTGTCGCGCCTCTTCCTTGCGGGCGGCAAGCAATTGTTCCTTGTCAACCGTAACCGCCAGGCCGCGGCGCAGCGCCTGTCGCGCCAGGCGACGCAGTTCAGCAAACAGCTGCGCGCGCCAGGAGTTCCACAATTCGGGGTTTGTGGCTCTGACGTCCGCAACCGTCAGCACATACAGATAATCAAGACGCAGCTCATCGCCTACAATTTGCGCAAAGTCACGTATCACCTCTGGATCGCCAAGGTCCTTCTTCTGGGCGGTTAGCGAAAGGAGTAAATGGTGCCGGACCAGCCAGGCAACCAGGCGGGCGTCGTACTCGCTCATGCCATGTTCGCGGCAAAACGTTTCCGCCTCTACAGCGCCGAGTTCCGAGTGATCGCCCCCCCGGCCTTTGGCGATGTCATGAAACAGACCAGCGAGATAGGCTAACTCCGGGCGCGCCAGTCCCTGCATGATCTCGGAGCACAGCGGGAACTCATGGTCAAAGCGGCTGAGCGCAAAGCGGCGCAAATTGCTGACTACAAATAAAGTGTGAGCATCGACCGTATAGGTGTGAAACAGGTCGTACTGCATGCGGCCGACGATGCGGCCGAAAGCTGGAATGTATCGGCCGAGAACGCCGTAGAGGTTCATGCGCCGCAGTTCGTGGGTCACGCCCTCCGGCGCCCGGAGTATCTGCAGAAACAGCGCTTGGTTACGGGGGTCCTGCCTGAACGCATCATCGATCAGGTACAGATCCCGCCGGATCACCGTGATGGTCTTCGCTGCAACGCCCTGGATTTCTTCGGTCTGCTGCAAGATGAGAAAGATCTCCAGCAATGCGGAGGGATCGCGCTCGAAGACATCATCATCAGCGATCTGCAGGAAACCGTTCTTTACGTTGAAGCGCGGGTTCAGCGGCTGAGGCTCCGCTTTCGGGTCGAGCAAAATCGCTTCCTGGAAAAGCTGCAGCATCATTTCATTGAGCCGGCTCAGCTCCATGACCGTGCGGTAGAACTTCTGCATTAGCTGCTCAACCGCCAGCATGTAGGTGCCATCCTTGTAGCCGCAGAGTTCTGCGATTCGGGATTGGTGATCAAACAGCAGGCGATCCTCGCGCCGCCCGGTCAGGATATGCAGTGCAAACCGCAGGTAGCGCAGGAACTCTTGTCCCTGATTGAGAAGCCTCAGCTGGACCGGGGTCAGAAAGCCGCGTTCTCGCAGCGCTGCCAACTCGCCGGTGCCGAAGTGCCGCTGGCTGATCCAGGAAATAGTTTGCACGTCCCGGAGGCAGCCGGGCCCGTTCTTTACGTTTGGTTCGAGCTTGTACGGGGTATCGTCGTACTGCGCATGGCGCGCTTCCTGCTCCTTTAGCTTGGCGCGCAGGAACTCACGCACAGGCCAGATCTGGTCTGGTCCCACGGCCGACTGCATGCGTCCAAACAGTGTTGCCGACCCCGTGAGCAACCGCGCTTCCTGAAGGTTGGTTGCTGTTGACAGGTCGCGGTGGCTTTCCTCTACGCAGCTCTGCACCGAGCGGGTAGCGTGACCGAGCTCAAGCCCGACATCCCACAGCAGCGTGAACAGCGCGGCGACGGGTTCCTGTACCGCTTTGGGGTCGGTGGCATCGTCGAGCAGCAGCAACAGATCGATGTCTGAGCAGGGATGCAGCTCGCCCCGCCCGTAGCCTCCGACGGCAACCAACGCGGCCTCTGGCAGTGCAGTGGCGCAGGTCTGTTGCCAGGCTGCCTCAACAATCAGGTCTACAAGCCTGGCGCGTTCCTGCACCAGGCTGCTGGCCGACTGACCGTGCAAGAACGCCATGGTCAGGCCATCACTGCCAGCGCTTAGAGCAGACTTCAGGGGTTCCAGCGCGCCGGTACTGTCGGCGATGCGATCAGTGATCGCCTGCCAATCCAGGCCCAACCGGTCGGCTCTCAGGAAAACGCTGGCAGCGTCTGCGTGTTCAGGCGCAAGGAGATCTGCGACAGGCCCCGGTAACGACGACGCGGAAACCGCTGTCACTGACGCTCCTCTGCGCCGAGGGTCAGAACTTCGAAGCCGTCGGGCGTAACCAGCAGGGTGTGCTCCCACTGAGCCGACAGGGAGTGGTCTCGCGTGACAACCGTCCAGCCGTCCTTCAGGAGCCGGACATGGCGCCGGCCGGCGTTGACCATCGGTTCGATGGTGAAGGCCATGCCCTCAACAATTTCCGTCCCTGTGCCGGGAGTGCCGTAGTGCAGGACCTGCGGATCCTCATGAAACACGCGCCCTATGCCGTGGCCGCAATATTCACGCACCACACTAAAACTATGCCGCTCAACGTGCTGCTGGATTACATGGCCGATATCGCCAAGACGCGCTCCCGGCTTTACCTGTTCGATGCCGAGCCACATCGCCTCGCGAGCCACCTCAGCGACGCGTGCTGCCCGCGGATTGGCTTTGCCGACGTGAAAAATTCTGCTGCTGTCGCCGTGGAAGCCATCTTTGATAACGGTGATATCGATGTTGATCATGTCGCCGTTGCGCAGGCGCTTGTCGCTCGGAATGCCGTGGCAGACCACATGGTTTACTGATGTGCAGATGGATTTCGGAAATCCACGATAGTTGAGCGGGGCAGGCGTAGCGGCCTGTACATCCACGATGTAGTCGTGGCATATCTGATCGAGTTCGTCGGTTGTGGTCCCGGCGACAACGTACTCACCGATCATGTCCAGCACGTCCGCTGTCAGGCGTCCGGCGGTGCGCATCGCCTGCTGCTCATCGGAGTTCTTGATGGTGATTGTCATGCTGCTTGCTGCACCGGCTGAAGCGGCTGGACCGCTGGCAGAGCGGACCGGCCTCGCTGGCGGGTCATTGAGTTAAGTGGCGTCCGCGATCCGCCGCCAGATGACGGCTTTCGCCAGCATTTCGGCGCCATACCGGCGCGTTGTTGCCTGCGGACCGCTATGGTATAAAGCGCGCGCCTTTCAGGCAATAAATCCACACATGTACCGGCACATGCGGCCGGGTGCCCGGCTGGACCGGGTTGCCGTATGGGGTACATGGAGGCTCAACCCGGGAGAAAATTGTGAGCGATATCAGCATGCGCCAGATGCTTGAGGCTGGCGTGCACTTTGGGCATCAGACCCGCTATTGGAATCCGAAAATGGCGCCGTTCATTTTCGGATCCCGTAACAACATTCACATCATCAACCTGGAGCGGACCGTCCCGCTTTTCCAGGAAGCCTGTAACTTCGTGAAACGGGTGGTCGCCGATGGCGGCACAGTGCTGTTTGTTGGTACCAAGCGATCGGCGCAGGAGGCTGTGCGTCGCGAAGCCGAACGCTGCGGTATGCCGTTCGTCAGCCATCGCTGGCTCGGTGGGATGCTGACAAATTTCAAGACGATTCGTCAGTCGATCAAGCGTCTCGAAGAAATCGAGCAGATGCAGGAGGACGGAACCGCCGGCCAGCTCACCAAGAAGGAGGCTTTGGGCCTGCGCCGCGAGCAGGAAAAGCTGGAGCGTAGTCTGGGTGGTATCAAGAACCTGAACTCTCTGCCAGATGCGGTTTTTGTGATTGATGTCGGCCACGAGAAGATTGCCGTGCATGAGGCTCGGGTGTTGGGCATACCGGTCGTCGGTGTTGTGGATACCAACTGCGCGCCTGATGAGGTCGATTTCGTGATCCCCGGCAACGATGACGCGATGCGCGCCGCGCAGCTTTACGCACAGGGAGCTGCCGATGCAGTCCTTGCCGGCAAAGAGTCTATTCCCAGCCTGCCTGCGGGTGAAGATGATTTCGTTGAGATGGACGCCGAAGGCAAACCTCGCGGGACGGCGGACAAGGGCAGCCGCAGCAAAGCCACACGGAAAAAGCGCGCCACCAAGGCGGCGGCCCCAGCGGCCGCGCCAACCGGTGAGAGCGGCGCAGAGACCAATAGTCCCGCGACGCCGGCCGATGGGCCCGACAGCGGGTCTGACGGAGGGTCAGGCGCTCCGCCTGAGCAGGCCGCTGCAGACAAAACTGCTGAGGGTGATTGAAGACGATGGCCATCACAGCAAGCTTGGTAAAGGAGCTCCGCGAGCGGACGGGCGCGGGGATGATGGAGTGCAAGAAGGCGCTGGTCGAGGTTGGCGGCGACCTGGATGCGGCGCAGGATTATCTGCGTAAGCATGGACAAGCTAAAGCCGACAAAAAGGCCGGCCGGGTTGCCGCGGAAGGTCGTATCGAGCTCGCGGAAGGCGACAGCTCGGCAGTCTTGCTTGAGGTCAACTGCGAAACAGATTTCGTCGCAAAAGACGAGAACTTCCTGGAGTTTACTCGGCAAGTTGCCGCAACAGCGCTATCGAATAGCCCCGCCAGCGTCGAGGAGTTGATGGCACAAGCTGGCAGCGCAGGGAGTCTTGAGGAAGCTCGCAAAGGGCTGATCGCGAAAATCGGCGAGAACATAACGGTGCGACGGTTTTCGGTCGTGGAACCGAAGGGCGAATTGGGTGCCTATCTGCACGGCGACCGCATTGGTGTGTTGGTCGATGTCGTCGGCGGCGACGATGTGTTGCGCCGGGATCTCGCCATGCACATCGCCGCTGTGAATCCCCGCTGCGTGTCCGCGGATGATTTACCCAGCGAGGAGGTCGAGCGCGAGCGGCAGCTCCTCGCAGATCAGGCGGCGCAGGAAGGCAAGCCTGAAGCGATTGTGGAAAAGATGGTGGAAGGGCGCCTGCGCAAGTATCTAAAAGACATTACGCTACTTGGGCAACCGTTCGTTAAGGATCCTGACATCGACGTCGGGCAGCTCGTTAAAGGCCATCAGGCGACCGTGCAGGGCTTTGTTCGATTTGAGGTCGGCGAAGGTATTGAGAAGCGAGTCGAAGATTTTGCGGCCGAGGTGCAGGCGCAGGTTGCGGCTCAGCAGAAAGGTTAGCCGGACCAGACTTACTGAGGCCTCAGTCAACTGTCGCCCGGTTCATTTTGAGCACACAGTCGGAGGGCGCATCGATTGACTAGCCAACCGAAGACCCAGCAGAAGCGCTTGCTGCTAAAGCTTAGCGGAGAGGCGCTGCTTGGGGGCGAGGACTACGGAATTGACCCGGCCGTGCTGGCGCGCATAGCCGACGAGATTCAGCAAGTTCTCGCCATGCGCGTGCAGGTTGGTGTCGTGATCGGTGGCGGCAACATCTTTCGCGGTGCGGGACTCGCGCGTGCCGGCATGGACAGGGTGACGGGCGACCACATGGGGATGCTGGCAACCGTCATCAATTCACTTGCACTCCAAGATGCGCTTGAGCGCATCGGCGTCTACTCGCGGGTGATGTCGGCGCTGCAGATCAATGAAATCTGCGAGGACTACATTCGCCGCCGTGCTGTGCGGCATCTGGAGAAGGGCCGGGTCGCCATCTTCGCAGCCGGCACGGGTAATCCGTTTTTCACGACCGACACCGCGGCAGCCCTGCGAGCGATCGAGATTGGTGCAGATCTGCTCGCCAAGGCCACCAAGGTTGACGGCATCTACTCAGCTGATCCAATGGTCGATGAGGCGGCGCGCCGCTATGATCAGCTCACGTTCGATCGAGTGATTGAGGACAAGCTCAACGTCATGGACACGACCGCTGTCGTCATGTGCCGGGACAATGGTCTGCCCATTCGGGTCTTCAACCTGAATGAGTCCGGCGCGCTGGTTAGCCTGGCCCGCGGTGACGAAGTTGGCACGCTAGTGCTGGCAGAGTAGGGCGGCACAACGGAGGTAGACGACCGGCGCCATGATCGACGATATCAAGCAAGACATTGACGTCAGGATGCAGAAAAGCCTGGAATCGCTCGCCCTGGCTTTTCGCAAGTTGCGGACTGGCCGGGCCCAGACCAGCCTGCTGGAGCACCTCACCGTGGATTACTACGGTAGCGAAGTCCCACTGTCACAGACTGCGAACCTGGCAGTGGAGGACGCGCGGACATTGACTGTGACACCGTGGGAGAAACAGATGGTGCCCGTCATTGAGAAGGCCATCATGAATTCGGACCTCGGCCTGACTCCGGCGACTGCCGGCACCGTGATCCGCGTGCCACTCCCGGCGCTGACTGAGGAACGGCGTCGCGATCTGGCCCGTCTGGTTAAGCAGGAAGCGGAAAACGCACGGATCGCCGTACGCAATATTCGTCGGGACGCGCTTCAGGATCTAAAGGAGCTATTGAAAGAAAAAGAGCTGACCGAGGACGAAGAGCGCCGCGGCCAGCAGCTTGTGCAGGAAGTGACCGATCGGTATGTTGCAGAGATCGATAGTGTCTCTGAGGAAAAACAGAAAGAAATCATGGATTTCTAGGCTTTACTTACTTAGATGTCTGACAACTGCGCCAGCCACCTCAACGTCTTGCCCCGGCATGTCGCCATCATTATGGATGGCAACGGCCGCTGGGCAAGCCGGCATGGCCGCGCGCGGCACTCGGGTCATCGTGCAGGAGTACGGTCGGCACGCGCCATAGTTGAGGCCAGCGCCAAGGCAGGGGTTGAGGTACTCACGCTGTTCGCATTCAGCAGCGAAAACTGGCATCGGCCGGCGGATGAGGTCAACAGCCTGATGCGGCTCTTTATAGAAGTGCTGCAGCGCGAGGTTGAAGCCCTCGATGAAAACGATATTGAACTGCGTTTCGTGGGTGACCGCGCGCAGCTACCGACCATTCTGCGGCGGCGTATGGCGGACGCGGAGGCCCGTACCGCTGGCAATACCCGCATGAAGTTAGTGCTGGCCATTGGTTATGGCGGCCGGTGGGACATGCTGCAGGCAGTTCAGCGAATTGCGACCAAGGTGCGCGACGGGGAACTCGACGCGGGCGCGATTGACCAAAAACTACTGGATCGGCATACGTCTATGGCGGGTTTGCCAGATGTGGACCTGCTGGTCAGAACGGGCGGTGAATATCGAATTAGCAATTTTCTCCTGTGGGATCTGGCTTACGCGGAGATTTTCTTTACCGAGACCCTGTGGCCAGACTTTGATTCGGCCGAGCTGGATGCGGCCTTGGATTTCTTTGGCCAGCGGCTCAGGCGGTTTGGCCGCACGTCCGATCAGCTCGAGGTCGCAGCGGACTAGCCGCCGCTGGCGCGCCGATCGCCGGATCGCCATGAACAAGCTACTGCAGCGAATTATCACGGCAGTCGTGCTGCTCGCGCTGATTCTAACCGTGATGTTCGCGCTGCCCACAGCGGCGGTTGTGGCGATCCTTGGTACCTTTATGCTCGCGGCAGCATGGGAATGGGCAGGCTTCCTGTCCATCCGTTCGGGTGTGATCCGCGCGCTTTACGTGGCGGCTTTCGCTGTCGCGTTGCTTGGCATCCTTTGGTCAATTCCGGGTTCTCTCCCGCTGAGCTGGTTGCTGGCGGCGAGTTTGCTCTGGTGGACAGTTGCTCTGGTACTGGTGTTCAGGTTTCCGGTGCCAATAGCACCGCCCGTGACCGCAGTGTGCGGCTTCCTGATCCTGCTGCCGGCTTGGGCGGGCCTCGTGGGCCTGCTCAGGATTCCGGTGATCGGGGAGTACGTTGTGCTGTATTTGCTCGCCATCATCTGGGCGGCTGATGTTGGCGCGTACTTTGCGGGACGCCATCTCGGCCGCGTGAAGCTAGCGCCCCACGTGAGCCCCGCCAAAACCTGGGAAGGCGTCGCCGGTGGGGCCCTGCTGGCAGTGAGCGTCGCCGCTGCGGGGGCCGGAGTCGTTGGCGTGCCATTGGTCGTGGCTGTCCCGCTGGCGCTCAGTCTCACTCTGATCTCAGTCCTCGGCGATCTGACGGTGAGTTTGTTCAAGCGCAATGCCGGCGTGAAGGACAGCGGTAACCTGTTTCCTGGTCATGGCGGAGTGCTGGATCGTTTTGACAGCGTCGCGGCGGCGGTCCCATTGTTCGCTAGCGTAGCGATTTGGGCCCGTTTGTTTGCGTTGGAAGCATAGGGTGTTGCGCGCCACAACGACGGGTTGAGATGATTGGGCAACTGTTGTTTCTGTCGCCGCGTCGCGGCGCGCGCCACGGATTTTTAGGTTCATGATCGACGTCCTGACCAGCGTATTGGCGTTTCTGTTTGCCATCTGTGTACTGGTGGCGGTGCATGAATGGGGCCACTACATTGTTGCGCGTCTGTGCGGCGTCAAAGTGCTGCGTTTCTCCATCGGCTTCGGTCGCCCGCTGTGGTTGCGTCGTGCGGGACCAGACCAAACTGAATACTGCCTCTCCGCGATCCCAATCGGTGGCTATGTTCGGCTCCTGGATGAACGCGATGGCTCAGTCGCCCCCCAGGAAGTCGAGCGGAGTTTCAATCGGCGTCCTTTCTGGCACCGCGTTGCCATACTTTTTGCCGGACCCGGTCTGAACTTTGTGTTTGCCGTGCTGGCGTACTGGCTGATATTCGTGCTGGGCGTTCCCGGCATGAAGCCGGTGGTCGGCACGGTCGAGCCAGACTCGGTGGCGGCCGAGGCCGGCATCCTTGAAGGCGACGAGGTAACCGCGGTTGGGGGCCGGCCGGTGGCCACGTGGGAGGGTGCCGTGCTTGCCATGCTGGATGAACTGCTGGCCGCCGGTGATATCGGCTTGGCGGTCGTCGGTAGCGATGGCCAGGAGCGGCGGGTCACGCTTGCCACTAGTGGCAGTGAGTCCGCGCTGACCGAACCCGGCCAGCTTTTTTCGGGAATCGGATTTTCTACCTGGTCACCGATACTGGAGCCCGTGATTGATGAAGTCCTGGCGAATGGGACTGCCGCGAGCGCCGGGCTCAGGTCGGGGGATCGAATTCTGGCAGTCGGTAGTCAGGAGTTTTCCCGCTGGAGCGATTGGAAAGAGTTCGTGCAGGCCCGGCCCGGCGAGACTGTAGACGTTGTGGTGTTGCGCGAGGGTGTCAGGATCCGCTTGCCACTTGCTATCGGTAAGGTCGAGAACGAGGGCGGCACGATCGGGCAGATTGGCGCCACCGCCAGAGCGCCACTGGAATTGTTTGCCAGCATGCGTTCAGTGCAGCGTTACCCTGGCCTGCAGGCATTCGGCGAGGCGCTGGGCAAGACATGGGACATGACTGCACTGACTGTGCGCATGCTGGTTCGAATGGTCACGGGCGATGTGTCGGTCAAGAACATCAGCGGTCCGATCAACATTGCCCAGTTCGCCGGGTATACGGCGAGCTCAGGTCTCGTCTCTTTTGTCAGCTTTCTGGCCATCGTGAGCATTAGTTTAGGGATTCTTAACCTGCTGCCAGTGCCGATGCTGGATGGCGGGCAAATTGTGTACCAGGTTGTCGAAGCGCTAAAGGGCAGCCCCCTTTCTGACAGGTCGCTGATCATTGGTCAGCAAATGGGCATCCTGTTCCTGCTGGTGCTTATGACCTTTGCCTTTTATAACGACCTGTCCCGGCTGCTGGGCTGAGTGTTGATGCTTAAGTTGCCTCCCTGCAGACGGCTGCGAGGACTTGCCCTGTGCATTCTGGGCGTGGCCCTGTGTTTTGTGTCAGCACTCGCGGTAGCGCAAAACGAATTGATCGTAAGGGATATCCGCGTAGAGGGCCTGCAGCGCATTTCCGAGGGCACGGTCTTCAACTACCTGCCGGTCAATATCGGTGATCGTCTGGATCAGGCCCGTGTGCAAGAGGCACTCAGGGCCGTCTTCGCAACGGAGTTTTTTCAGGATATCGAGCTGCGGTGGGATGAGAGCACTCTGGTCATCGTCGTGGAGGAAAGGCCCTCGATCGAGTCGTTTACGATCGAAGGCAATAAAGATATTAAGACAGAGGATCTAGAGGAGCCGCTGGCCCGTATCGGCTTGCGCACGGGCAGAATCTTCAATCGCTCGGTGCTGGATGAAGTCGAGCAGTCACTCACCGATCAGTACTTCAGTCAGGGTAAGTATGCGGCGAAGGTGAGCGCCGAAGTGGAAGATCTGCCTGACAACAAGGTCGCCATCGCGATCAACATTGTTGAAGGTGATCGCGCAAAGATTCGGCAGATCAACATCGTTGGTAACACGACCTTTGCGGATGATGATCTACGTAAGGCATTCGCGCTGCGTACGCCAAACTTGCTCTCGTTTATTCGCCAGGATGATCGCTATTCCCGTGAGGCGCTGTCAGGAGATCTGGAAACCCTGCGTTCCTTTTACATGGACCGGGGCTTTGCCGATTTCCGCATCGAATCAACTCAGGTGGCGATCTCTCCGGATAAGCGCGATATTTTCATTACGATCAACGTCGCGGAGGGCGAGCGCTACCGCGTAACCGATGTTCGTTTGGCCGGGGATCTTGTGTTGCCTGAAAGCCAGGTGAGCCCCTATGTGCTGGTCAAGCCCGGACAGATTTACTCGCAACGTCTAATTACCCAAAGCGGCGAGCTCATCAAGCAGCTACTGGGGAGAGACGGATATTCGTTTGCGAGCGTAGAGCCGGTTCCGGAATTGGATCGGGACGCAAACACGGTCAGTCTCACGCTCTATGTCGAGCCGCGTAACCGGGTCTACGTCCGGCGAATCAATTTTGACGGCGCGGACTCAGTGAATGACGAGGTGCTGCGCCGCGAGATGCGCCAGTTTGAAGGGGGCTTCCTTTCAAATACCCGGGTCGATCGCTCCAAGGTGCGCCTGCAGCGGTTGCCCTACATAGAGAACGTAGAGGTCGAGACCAATCCGGTGCCAGGCACGACCGATCAAGTCGATGTGGATTTCGAAATTGAAGAGGGGCTGCCGGGCCAGTTTGGCGGCGGGGTCGGTTTCTCGGAGTCCCAAGGCGTGCTGTTGAACGGCAACTTCGTGCATACCAATTTTCTTGGCACCGGCAACCGGGTCGCGGCCGACATCAACACCGGAGAGTTTCGGACGATCTACAGCGTGTCGCACACCAATCCATACGCCACAATCAACGAAGTTAGCCGTACCGTGAGCTTTGCCTACCGTGATATCACGCAGTTCACGTCAGACGCATCGGACTTTGAGACGACCACCCTGTCTGCGTCGGCCGAATACAGCTATCCCCTGACAGAATTTCAGCGCTTTGTTTTTGGTGTCACCTGGAATAGCGCTGAGCTGGTTGCCAGCGACTTTAGTACATTTCAGGCTCAGGAATGGGTGCTGAATAACGGCAACCCGTTCCAGATATCCGACACTGTTTTTGGTTCAGACTTCGATAGTTTTGAGTTGTTGGCCGGATGGATTTGGGATAGTCGTAACAGGGCACTGTTTGCAACCAGAGGTGGACGCCAGCGCTTGCTGCTTGGGGCAACCATTCCCGGCAGTGACGTTGAGTACTACACGGCGAGCTGGACTGGGCTCCAGTATGTTCCCTTAACGCGATACTTCACGCTCGCGTTTAACGGCGAGATTTCGTTTGGCGATGCCTTCGGCGATACGACCTCCATTCCGCCGTACAAACGCTTCTTCGCCGGCGGACCAGACTCCGTTCGCGGTTTTCGGGAAAACAGTCTGGGGCCGCGCGACAGCTTCGGTAATCCATACGGCGGGAATCTGCTCATCACCGGCCAGGCTGAGTTAATCCTGCCATTGCCGCAGCAATGGACTACGCGCTCCCGGCTGACGCTGTTTTATGACATTGGCAACGTCTACGATACGGGCGGCGTGACGTTCTTTGAGCGGGATCGGCTTACCGAGATCGAGTATGATTTGGGCTCTTCAGGCCTGAAGCAGTCCTTTGGTGTAGCCGTGCAGTGGCTCGCACCCTTGGGTCTATTCAGGTTCAGTTTCGGTTTCCCAATTAATGACGAAGGTAGCGATGGCCGAATCTTTGGGGATGAGACTGAGGGGTTCCAGTTCTCCATCGGCGGTGCCTTCTGACCGGATTTGATAGCAATGGATTTATTTATGTCGAAGCGATTTATTGGTGTGGCATTGGCCTGTCTGTGTTTTTTCCCGGTTATGGCCACAGCTCAGGCGAAGATAGGTTTCGTTAATGTGCCGCGGCTCATCAGCGAATCGCCACAAACGAAGTCCGCCATGGACGCGTTGCAAGAAGAATTCGCTCCTCGCCAACGCGAGGTCAGCGCGCTGCAAAAGTCGTTTGAAGATCGTCAGGCGCAGCTTCGTCGGGACGTCGATGTGATGGGCCCGGAGGAGCGTCGAAACGCAGAAACGAGCCTGCTCAAGGATCAGCGGAACATCAATCGAACGGTTGAGGAGCTCAACGAGGACGCCAACCTGAGACGCAATGAGGAGCTTAGCAAGCTGCAGCGCGAGCTGCTGACAGAAGTGGCTACTTATGCGCGTGAAGAGGGCTACGATCTGGTCGTGGGCGAGGGTGTTTTGTACGCCAGCTCAGCAGTCGATATCACCGGTGCCGTACTGGATCGGCTCAATGCGACGCAAGGTGGCAACTAGCGCCATCGATGCCGCGGCAATAATCCGCTTCGATACTTGATGAGGTGAGCATCAGGCTTGGAGAACTCGCCGTTCGCTTTGGCTGCGAACTTCGCGGCGATCCAGACACTGAAGTAGACCGCGTTGCGACGCTGAGCCAAGCGGGAGCCGGCGCCATTGCGTTCCTCGCCAACTCTGCCTATCGGCGTTACCTGTCATCGACCAATGCCTCCGCCGTGCTGGTTACCCCGGACGACGCCGGGGAGTGCGCCGCCGCCGCGGTGGTGTGCGCCAACCCTTACCTGGTCTACGCGAAAGTCGCCGCGGAGCTGCATCCGTCCAGGCCTTTGAGCCCCGGCATACATCCGGGAGCCAGCGTGCAGGATCCCGAAAGTGTGCCCGCATCCTGCGAGATCGGTCCGGGTGCTTACGTGGCCAGCGGCGTGCGACTGGGCGAAGGGGTGAGCGTTGGCGCCAACGTGACGGTGAGCACGGGGGCTGTAGTTGGCGATCACAGCGTCCTCATGCCAGGCGTTACTGTGCTTGAACAGGTCCGAATTGGCGCGCGCTGTATCCTTCACAGTGGCGTAGTGGTCGGCTCAGACGGTTTTGGGAACGCGCGCGACGATGCTGGACAGTGGCATAAGGTGCCGCAGATTGGCGGCGTTGTGATTGGCGACGATGTGGAAATTGGCGCCAACACCACGATCGATCGCGGGGCCATTGGCGATACGCAGATAGCTGATGGAGTCCGTCTGGACAACCTCATACAGGTGGGACACAACTGCGTCATCGGTGCGCATACGGCGATTGCGGCCATGTCCGGGCTGTCGGGAAGCACGATCATCGGCGCGCGCTGCAGGATTGGCGGAAGCGTCGGATTTGCCGGCCACATTGAAATTGCGGATGACGTTGTGATCACAGGTGGGTCAGCGGTTACGCATTCGATTAAGAAAGCCGGCCTCTATGGTGGCCCCGCTGCCTCCGCGGACGATGCCCGGCGGTGGCGCCGAAACGCAGTACGCTACACACAGCTTGACGAGATGGCGAAACGGCTGCGGCGTTTAGAGAAGCAGCTGGAGTCTGCAGGTAGCGATGACTGAACCGCGCATTCATCCAACAGCGATCATCTCGGCTAAGGCGGAGCTGGCCAGCGATGTAGTCGTGGGTCCGTACGCGGTGATCGGAGACGGTGTTGAGATCGGCGCCGGTTCAGCCATTGGCAGCCACGCTACGCTGAAGGGTCCGACACGCATTGGGCAAAACAATCGCATCTATTCGCACGCGTCAATCGGTGACGACCCGCAGGACAAGAAGTATGCCGGTGAACCGACTCGCCTGGAGATCGCCGACGGCAACACCATACGCGAGTTTTGTACGCTGAATCGTGGCACCGCTCAGGACGAGGGCGTAACGCGAATTGGCAGCGATAACTGGCTGATGGCCTATGTGCATGTGGCTCACGACTGCCGCCTCGGCGATCACATCATTCTTGCCAACAATGCCAGCCTTGCCGGCCACGTCCACATGGATGACTGGGTTATCTGCAGCGGTTTTGCTGCGATTCATCAGTTTTGCCGTATCGGTGCACACAGTTTCCTGGGGCCACAGGTCGCGATGACCAGAGACGTTCCACCCTACATGATGGTCGCAGGCAGTCCGCCCCAGCCGCGCGGCATCAATGCCGAAGGGCTGCGGCGTCGAAGTTTCAGCGCGTCTCAGGTGCGGAACATCAAGGAAGCCTCAAAGATCTTGTACCGTCAGGGTCTTCGTCTGGCTGAAGCGCGTGACCGTATTCATAAACTGGCAGAGGATCAGCCGGAACTGGAAATACTCGTGAGTTTTCTGGATGCCGCCGAGCGTGGCATCGTCCGCTAGCTCAGCGTGCCGCGCGTAGCCATCATCGCGGGCGAAACCTCGGGCGATATGCTTGGCGCCGGGCTGATTAACGCGTTGCGCGCACGCCGTCCGGATCTGGACTTTGTGGGCATTGGCGGACCGAGGATGCAGGCCGCGGGATGTGAGTGCTGGTTTGATGCCAGCGAACTCGCGGTGATGGGATTGGCCGAGGTGTTGCGCCACCTGCCGCGGCTGCGACAGATTATCAGGACGACACGCCAGCGAGTGATTGATTCGGCGCCGGACGTGCTGGTAGGAATTGACGCGCCGGACTTTAACTTCCGGGTGGAACCTTACGCTCGCCGGTCGGGCATCACGACCATCCACTATGTATCGCCACAGGTGTGGGCATGGCGGCAGCGGCGCGTTGGCAAGCTGCATCAGCTTTGTGACCATGTGCTGTGTCTGTTGCCGTTCGAGGCAGAGTTTTTGCGCGAGCACGGGATGCCGGCGACTTTCGTCGGCCATCCGCTTGCTGATGAGATTCCTGCGGGGCTCGATGCTGAGCCCGCGCGCACGGAGCTGGGCCTGGGCAGTGGTCCGGTGCTCGCTCTACTGCCCGGCAGCCGGCGCAGTGAAGTTTCTCGGCTGGGTCCGGTATTTGCTGATGCTGCCCATTGGCTCGCCCCGCGAGTGACCAATCTGCAGTGCATTGCTGCGATGGCGTCGCCCGAGATGCATGAACTGTTTAACAAGACACGTGGCTCGCAGCCAACAGCGCTGCCCATTCGCGCCGTGGTCGGGCAAACGCGGACAGTGCTTCAGGCTGCTGATGTGGTCTTGGTGGCATCCGGAACGGCCACGCTCGAAACCATGCTGGTCAATCGGCCAATGGTCGTTGCCTACCGGCTGGCCCTGGTCAGCTATTTGCTGGCCAGGTTGCTGCGGCTGGTAAAACTGGAGCACTTCTCGCTACCCAACGTGCTCGCCGGGCATGGCGTGGTTCCAGAGTTTCTGCAGGGTGCAGCGTCGGGCGAGGTGCTCGGCGCCGAGCTGCTTCGATATCTGGAGTCGCCAGAGCCCGGCAGAATGCAGGTCAGCGAGTTTGCCCGGCTGCGCGGCCAGCTTGAGCGCTCGGCGAGTGTGCGGGCGGCAGACGTGGTGCTGCAACAGGCCGGGCTTGGCTGAGACCGTCCAGTATTTCGGCAATACGTATACTTGTCGGATGACCGCGTCCTCACTGGCATTCCGTACTGCGAGCATCGAACCGGCAGCGGTTGCTGGCGTGGACGAGGTGGGGCGCGGGCCGCTGGCTGGTGATGTCGTAGCCGCTGCGGTTGTGTTGCGCGGCGACGAGCAGCTGCCGGGTGTAAGGGATTCCAAGCAGTTAACGGACCTCCAGCGCCGCGCGTTGGCGCCGATGATTCGCGACGCGGCCATGGGCTGGTCCGTTGGTCGGGCCAGTCCAGCCGAGATTGATGCGCGCAACATTCATCAGGCGACTTTGCTCGCCATGCAGCGGGCGCTCGCCGGGCTGGCCGCTTTGCCATGCACGATCCTGGTGGATGGTCGGCATCTTCCGGTTGTCAGTAACTATTCCGGCAGCATGACCGCGGTTGTTCGCGGCGACCAGCAGTATATGGCAATCGCCGCAGCCTCAATCCTGGCCAAGGTTGCACGCGACGACGATATGCTGGCGTTGGATAGTCGCTACCCGGCTTACGGATTCGCCCGGCACAAGGGGTATCCCACAGTGGCTCATCGAGAGGCGCTGATGCGCATTGGTCCATGTCCCGAACACCGGCTCAGTTTTCGACCGGTGAAGCTGGCGGCTACGCGCCGTGAGGTTGTGGAATGAGCCCAGGTTTCGTGCACCTGAATCTGCATACTGAGTACTCGCTTGTTGACAGCGTGGTGCGCATTCCGGAGTTGATGCCCGCGGTAAGAGCGGGGGGCATGCCGGCAGTGGCGATGACCGACTACTGCAATCTGTTCGGTATGGTGAAGTTCTATCGAGCGGCTTTGTCGGCCGGTGTCAAGCCGATCATTGGCGCAGAGCTTTGGTATCGGGATCAGCCTGAAGATCCTGAGCCTGCCCGACTCACGCTGCTTTGCCGGAATCGGACCGGCTATGCCAACCTGTCGCGCCTGCTGACACGCGCATACCAGGAAGATCGCGCGGACGGTCGTCCTATCGTAGAGCACGACTGGCTGCATGACGGCAACGCGGGTGGCCTGATTGCCCTGTCAGGGAGCATGAGCGGCTCCATTGCACAGGCGTTGGTTCGCGGGCACGAGGCGGAAGCCAGGGCGCGACTCGACACCTTTAGCGAGCTGTTCGACGGCGACTACTATCTGGAAGTCCAGCGCACCGGCCGGGCCGGAGAAGCCGCTTACCTTGAAGCGGCCGTAGCACTCGGGGCTCAGTCGGGCTGCCCGTTGGTCGCGACCAATGCCGTGCGTTTTCTCACCGCTAACGATTTTGAAGCACACGAAGCGCGCGTTTGCATTCAGCAAGGCCGCACGCTGGATGACAGCAGCCGCCCACGCGACTATTCAGATCAGCAGTATCTTCGGACCGCCGACGAGATGACTGCGTTGTTTTCTGATCTGCCGGAGGCGCTTGAGAACTCAGTTGAAATCGCGACGCGCTGCAATCTGGACCTGGAGCTGGGCGAGTCCCACCTGCCTGCCTACGCGGTCCCCTCCGGGTACGACACCGACAGTTTTCTGCAGCGCGAGGCAGAGGCGGGATTGCAGGCGCGTCTGGGCGAGGTGGCCCAGGGCGTACCCGCCGTGTATGGGGAGCGGCTTGGCCATGAACTAGGCGTGATCCGGGCGATGGGTTACCCGGGGTATTTTCTTATTGTGGCCGACTTTATCCGCTGGGCTCGCGACAACGCGATCCCGGTGGGACCTGGCCGCGGTTCTGGGGCGGGTTCACTTGTTGCCTGGACACTCGGCATCACAGATATTGATCCCATTGAGCACGACCTTTTGTTCGAGCGTTTCCTGAATCCGGAGCGCGTGTCGATGCCGGATTTCGATATCGACTTCTGCATGGAAGGCAGAGACGCAGTCATTGAATATGTTGCGGAGCGCTACGGACGGAATCGGGTCTCGCAGATCATTACGTACGGGCGTATGGCAGCCAAAGCGGTCGTGAGAGACGCGGGCCGCGTGCTTGGCCATCCGTACGGATTTGTCGATCGCATCGCCAAGTTGATTCCGTTCGAGCTGGGAATCACGCTGGATAAGGCCTTGTCCCAGGAGGCGGAGCTTAAGGCGGCCTATGCAGAGGATGGCGACGTGCGTGCCACGATCGACCTGGCTCGCCGGCTTGAAGGGCTGGTGCGAAATGCCGGTAAGCATGCCGGCGGCGTTGTCATTGCACCCAGCGAGATCACAGACTTCTCGCCGCTATACAGGGTTGAGGGTGAAAAGGGCGCCGTAACCCAGTTCGACAAAGACGACGTAGAGGCAGCCGGTCTGGTCAAGTTTGATTTTCTTGGCCTGCGGACTCTCACCATCATCGATCGCACCGTACGTTCTATCAACAAGGATCGTGAGGCCGCCGGTGAGCCTGCGTTGCTCCTTGAACAGCTCGCGATGGACGACCCGCAAGCGTACCGGCTGCTCCAGGCGTGCCGAACGACCGCCGTCTTTCAGCTCGAATCTCGTGGTATGCGGGATCTCATCAAGCGCCTGCAGCCTGACAACTTCGAAGACATCGTCGCTTTAGTCGCGCTCTACCGTCCGGGGCCCCTGCAGTCCGGAATGGTGGATGACTTTATAGACCGCAAGCATGGCGCCAGCGACCAGGTCATTGACTACCTGCATCCCGATTTAGAGCCAGTATTGCGGGCCACATACGGCGTCATCCTGTATCAGGAGCAGGTGATGCAAATCGCCCAGCGGCTGGCGGGTTACTCGCTGGGTGAGGCGGACCTGCTGCGTCGGGCCATGGGCAAAAAGAAGCCGGAAGAAATGGCCAAGCAGCGCTCAATATTTGTCAACGGCGCTGTGGAACGCGCGGTGGACGAGCGGCTGGCGGCGCATATTTTTGATCTGATGGAAAAGTTTGCCGGCTACGGTTTCAACAAGTCGCACTCCGCGGCCTACGCGGTGTTGTCCTACCAAACCGCCTGGCTCAAGGCGCACTATCCCGCCGCGTTTCTCGCTGCCGTCATGAGCGCGGATCTTGACGATACGGATAAGCTCACTGTGTTGCGGCGCGATGTCGAAGCCGAGGGACTGGTGTTGTTGCTGCCTGACATTAACGACTCTGGCCTGCATTTTGAGGTCCGCGGAAAGCGCTCCATTCGCTACGGGCTGGGGGCTGTCAAGGGCCTGGGTCAGGGAGCTGTGGAAACCATGGTCGCCGCGCGTCAGGCAGGGCCTTTTCTGTCGCTCGCGGATTTTTGCGAGCGTGTGGACACCAGTCGCGTCGGCCGGCGGGCCGTGGAGGCGTTGATCAAGGCCGGCGCGATGGACGACCTGGCGCACAACCGGCCGACGCTGCTCGCGTCGCTGCCGTCGGCGTTGGGTCTTGCTGAGCAGGCGGCGCAGGCGCGCGCGTCAGGTCAGAACGATATGTTCGGTACCAGCGTAGAGCAGCAGCCGACCGGTCACGCTGTGCCGGAGCCTGTGCCCGATTGGGGCTTGTCCGCGCTCCTGGAGGCCGAACGTGAGGCCCTGGGTTTGTATTTGAGCGGGCATCCATTCGATCAATACCGTGCAGATATTCCGTTTGTGACGACCGGGACGATTGGCGCGCTGGTAAGCGTGCCACCGCCCCAGACTAACGGCAGCGCTCGGCGGCCGGGCCGCGACGTGACGTTGGCAGGCCTGGTTTCCGGAATACGTAAACGCGGCAACCGCGTGACGCTGGAGCTTGACGACGGCCAGGATCGAATCGAAGTCGCGTTGTATCAGGACACCTACGAGCGTTTCCGACATTTGCTTGGCAACAACTCGATCGTCGTCATTGCGGGCAGTCTGCGCTTCGAGGAGTTTATCGACGCATGGCGGCTGACGGCGCGCGAGGTGATCGATATTGATCGCGCCATAGAGGGCCGCGCTTCTGGCCTTGTGATTCGGTGGTGCGAGAAGCAGGAAGGGTTTCTGGAGCCACGCGAGCTGGAGACACTGCTTGAGCCCTATCGTCCGGGGCGCTGCGCGGTCAGCCTGTTTCTCGAAAAACAGGATACCCAGGCGCATATCAAACTGGGTGCTGGCTGGACGGTGAGACCAAGCCGGGAGCTGCGCGAGCGACTTTCCGCCGTGGTAGGTGCTGATGGCTACCGCTTTATCTACGGTGCTCAGTCGGGCGGCCAGTGATCCGCCTAAGCTGACGATTGAGTACGCTGGATTCGATCAGAATTTCCCAGGTTGTACGCCGGGTTTACACAGTTTAACGTGCACTTATGGATGTGAAGTTTCTCGACTTTGAGCAGCCGATCGCTGAGCTCGAGGCTAAGATCGACGAGCTGCGGTTTGTCGGCGATGACGCTGAGGTCAACATCAGTGAAGAAATTGAGCGGCTGCAATCGAAGAGTGAGTCGCTGACGCGCAGTATCTTCTCCAACCTCTCGGCCTGGCAGGTCGCGCAGCTCGCCCGGCATCCCCAGCGGCCTTACACGCTCGACTACCTGCGCGCCTTTTCGCCCGATTTTCAGGAGCTGCACGGCGACAGGATGTACGCTGACGATCCGGCGCTCATTGGCGGCATTGGCCATCTGGACGGTCGGCCAGTGATGTTTATTGGACATCAGAAGGGGCGGGATACGAAAGAGCGCGTGATGCGCAACTACGGCATGCCCAAGCCCGAGGGCTATCGCAAGGCGTTGCGGCTGATGCAGCTGGCCGAGCGGTTTTCGATGCCGGTGGTCACGCTGATTGACACACCGGGTGCGTATCCGGGTGTGGGTGCTGAGGAACGCGGGCAGAGTGAGGCCATCGCGCGCAATCTCATGCTCATGGCTAATCTCGCTACCCCAGTTATCTGCGTAGTTATTGGCGAAGGTGGGTCTGGAGGCGCTCTTGCGATCGGAGTTGGTGATCGACTCATCATGCTCGAATACAGCGTGTACTCAGTGATCTCTCCAGAAGGCTGCGCCAGCATTCTATGGAAGAGTGCGGAGCGAGCCGAAGACGCCGCTCAGGCAATGGGCATTACAGCCAACCGGCTCAACGAGCTGGGCCTGGTCGATGAGGTGTTGCGCGAGCCGCTGGGCGGAGCCCACCGCGATGCGGAAGCGATGGCCCAGGCGCTACAAAATACGCTCAGCGTTCATCTGCAGTCGCTGTCGGCATTAGACGAGACTGATTTACTGGCGCAACGCCACGCACGTATCGAATCTTTCGGCCGGTTTCGCGACGGCTAGTTTGGCCAGGGTCGGGATGCTGTGGGCATCGCAGTAGATTTAGAAGCGCCACTTCGCAGCAGATTGCCCGACATGGCCGACGACGCGAGGCTCTGGGTTGGCTTCAGCGGCGGCCTTGATTCTACGGTTCTCTTGCATGCGCTGCGGCGGCTGGTTAACTCCGACCAGCTACGCGCGGTGCACGTGAATCATCAGCTTCATCGCGAGTCCCCTGCCTGGGCGAAGCACTGCCAGCAGGTTTGCGCGGGTTGGGGGGTACCACTGCAGGTTGCGCAGGTGGTTGTGTCCGACACGGGTGGCAAAGGTCTTGAGGCCGCCGCGCGGACGGCGCGTTACGGCGCGATGGCAGATGTGCTGACAGACCAGGACTGGCTGGTCACGGCGCACCACGCAGACGATCAATTGGAAACACTGCTCATGCGCCTGATGCGTGGCTCCGGCCCGCAAGGCCTGGCGGGTATGCGCGTCTGTTCAACCCAGGGCCGCCTGCAAATCTGGCGACCGTGGCTGGAGGTGCCGCGCGAAATGCTGGAGGCTTACGCGCGCGAAAAAAAGTTGGCTTGGCTGGAAGACCCCAGCAACAGCGATCTGGCCCTGGATCGAAACTATCTTCGGCATACGGTGGTTCCGCAGCTGCGCGCGCGTTGGCCGGCAGCGGTCACTGCGGCTGCTCGTGCAGCTCGTCATCAGGAGTCTGCAAGTGGCCTGCTGGCCGCGCTCGCGGCCGTCGATGGCGATCCTTCCGCTGACGTTTTGCCGGTAGCGACACTGACGGCTCTGCCCCGTCAGCGGGCGCTCAATCTCCTCAGAACCTTCCTGCAGCGGCACGGTGTCTCGCCGCCTGGAGAGGCGCAGCTCACGGAGGGTTTGACGCAGCTATTGGGCGCTCGCAGCGACAGACAGCCGTGTCTAGCGTGGTCAGATGGCCAGCTGCGCCGGTATCGGGGGCAAGTCTATTTGCTGCCGCCGGTCGACCTTTTCGCGCCGCCGGTCGCGTCAGCGATTGTCTGGGACGGCCAGGCTCCCATTCGACTGCCAGCGCCGGGCGGTCGGCTGAGTCTGGCGGTCTCGGCGGAGGGGGGGCTTGATCCCGGCAGGCTGAGCAACGGCATTGAAGTGCGTTTTCGCCAGGGCGCCGAATCGATTCAGCCAGCGGGCATGTCTTGCCATCGCGCGCTCAAGAAGCTGTTTCAGGAGGCGGGTGTCGTGCCGTGGATGCGTCCGCATGTGCCCTTGTTGTACGCCGATGATGAGTTGGTCGCCGTAGCGCATCTCTGGACGGCCGACCACTGCATGACCCGGCCTGGCACTCGCGGCATCCAAGTGCAGTGGCACCCGGGCGCGCGGTTTCAATAGTCTTCTGGCGCCGCTGCGCCTTGGCCGGGCATGAGCAAGATGCCCCAAGAATTGAGCGCCCTCGGGGGATCTGTTAACGTTCCGGCTTCTACAGACACACCATCGGTGGAACTTGCGAGGCCGGAGCGCGCGTACTAGTCCCAATCATTTGCATCGACGGCTTTGTCGATTTTTGCAAAGGGACAGTAGCCTCTCCGGCCAGTGTTTTTTTGACGTTCAGATCCGGGTTTCCGCAGGCCCGGCGTATGAAGAGGTGTGGCGATAAATGCCCAGATTCGTGTTCGTGACCGGTGGCGTTGTGTCTTCCCTGGGAAAGGGAATTACTTCAGCGTCCCTGGGGGCGATTCTTGAGGCGCGGGGCCTGAGCGTCAGCATGATCAAGCTGGATCCATACTTGAATGTGGACCCAGGCACGATGAGCCCTTTTCAGCACGGCGAAGTCTTTGTGACCAACGATGGCACGGAGACAGACCTCGATCTGGGGCATTACGAGCGTTTCGTTAACACGACCACCGGCAGGCACAGCAACTTCACGACGGGGCGCATTTACGGCAGTGTGATTGCGAAAGAGCGCCGCGGTGACTATCTCGGTGCAACCGTGCAGGTCATCCCCCATGTAACCGACGAGATCAAGCGCAGCGTGTTACTTGGTGCCGGTGATGCGGACGTTTGCATCGTTGAAATTGGCGGTACCGTGGGCGACATCGAGTCGCTACCGTTCATGGAGGCGATTCGACAGTTTTCTGTAGACCTCGGCGCGGAGCAGGTGGCCTACGTGCATTTGACGTTGGTTCCCTATATCGCAACGTCGTCAGAGATTAAGACCAAGCCCACCCAGCATTCGGTCAAGGAACTCCGCTCCATCGGTATTCAGCCGGACGTTCTTGTCTGCCGCTCGGATCATGCATTGCCTGACGAGCAGCGTCGAAAAATTGCGCTGTTTACAAATGTTCGCGAGCGGGCCGTAATTTCCGCAATGGATGTCGACGATATTCACCGGTTGCCCATGGTGTTTCGCGAACAGGGCTTTGACGACATCATCGTGGAGCGCCTGAGGTTGGATGTACCGCCAGCGGATCTATCCAGCTGGGAAGCGGTCGTCGCCGCAAAACGTGAGCCCGAGGCTGAAGTCACCATTTGCATGGTTGGCAAATATGTGGACCTTCGAGATGCTTATATCTCGCTAAGCGAAGCTCTGAATCATGCGGGCATTCAAACGCGCACGCGCGTGAATATTCGCTACCTTGAGTCCGGCACGCTGGAACGGGATGGCGCTTCAGCGCTGGCCGGCGTCGATGCGATTCTGGTGCCCGGTGGCTTTGGCGATCGGGGTTTTGAGGGCAAGATTGACGCGGTCCGATACGCGCGCGAAAGCGGAATTCCGTATCTCGGTATTTGTCTTGGTTTGCAGGCCGCCGTGGTTGAGTTCGCGCGGCATGTCGTCGGCCTGGAAGATGCCAATAGCACGGAGTTTCTGCCCGATACGCCGCATCCTGTGATCGCACTGATTACCGAGTGGCAGGATCGTGACGGCAGCACCCAGGCACGCCACGCGGATTCCGAGCTGGGCGGCACGATGCGCTTGGGGGCTCAGGAGTGTCTGCTCGCTGAGGGAAGTCTGGCAGCGCGTTGCTATGGCCAGCCCACTGTCTATGAGCGACATCGGCATCGGTACGAGTTCAATAATGGCTACAAGCAGCGCCTGGCCGATGCGGGCATGGTGTTTTCTGGCGTGTCCACCGACGGGCTCGTTGAGATGATCGAACTGGTGGATCATCCATGGTTTGTCGCCTGCCAGTTTCATCCGGAGTTCACCTCCAATCCACGTGCAGGCCACCCGTTGTTCACGGGCTTCCTCAAAGCGGCACGTGAGTTCGGCGCTGAGGAGCTCAAAGCTGCGGCCGGCGCATGAGGCTGCTGGATTTTGACGTTGGCCCGGATCGCCCCTTATTCCTGATCGCCGGACCCTGCGTCGTTGAGAGCGAGCAGCTAGTCCTCGACACTGCGGGTGAACTACAGGAAATCACGAGCCGACTCGGCATACCGTTCATTTTTAAGGCGTCATACGATAAAGCCAATCGATCTTCGGTTGCTGGCTACCGCGGCTTAGGTATCGAGGCAGGGCTGAAGATTCTGGCGGAGGTGCGCAGGCAGTTAGCCTTACCAGTCCTCACGGACGTGCATGAGGACACACCTCTGGATGAAGTGGCCGACGTGGTCGATGTCTTACAGACACCGGCGTTCCTCTGCCGGCAAACCAATTTCATTCTGCGCGTAGCGGCGACGGGCAAGCCGGTCAACCTGAAAAAGGGCCAGTTTTTGTCGCCCTGGGAGATGGGCAACGTGGTCGCCAAGGCCAGGTCCACGGGCAACGAAACATTCTTGGTGTGCGAGCGTGGTGTGAGCTTCGGCTACAACAATCTCGTTTCTGATATGCGCTCACTTGCCGTGCTGCGCAACACTGAGTGCCCGGTGGTCTTTGATGCGACCCATTCTGTGCAGCTACCGGGTGGCCAGGGTGATGCCTCGGGAGGCCAACGTGAGTTCGTGCCTGTGTTGGCTCGGGCTGCCGTAGGTGCCGGGGTCTCCGGGCTCTTCATGGAGACCCATCCGCAGCCGGAAGAAGCGCTGAGTGATGGGCCGAACGCCTGGCCGCTGAATCGCATGGGTGAGCTGTTGACCACGCTCCAGGCGCTGGATGCGGTCGCCAAGTCCACGCCTTATGCCGAACGTGACCTCCTGCCTGGCGCATAAACTAACTCGCAAGCGAATGGGATGACTAGATGACGGAGATAACGCGGATAGCAGGGCGCGAGATAATTGATTCGCGCGGCAACCCGACGGTCGAGGCCGATGTGGCGCTGTCCAGTGGTGCCACCGGCCGCGCGGCCGTGCCGTCAGGTGCATCTACAGGCGCCAGGGAGGCGGTTGAACTGCGTGACGGGGACTTGAAGCGCTATCTGGGGCGCGGCGTGCTTCAGGCTGTTGGCAACGTGAATGGCGAAATTGCCCGACTGCTGATTGGACGGGACGGCCTCAACCAGGCTGATATTGATCGCGCGCTTTGTGAGCTTGATGGCACGGCGAACAAAAGCCGTTTGGGCGCCAATGCCATCCTGGCGGTATCGCTGGCGGCAGCCCACGCGGCGGCTGCGGAGCGCGATCTGCCCCTGTACCGCTGCCTTGGCCGCGAGCCTGGCGTCATGCCGGTGCCAATGATGAACATTATCAATGGGGGTGCGCACGCGGACAACAGCGTGGATATCCAGGAGTTCATGATACTACCGGTCGGTGCAGACACATTTTCCGATGCACTGCGCCAGGGCGTAGAGGTGTTCCATGCGCTGAAGTCTGTGCTGAAATCGCGTGGCTTGAACACCGCCGTAGGGGACGAGGGTGGTTTTGCGCCGGACCTGCCGTCAAATGCCGATGCGCTGGACACTATACTCGAGGCCATTAAAGTGACCGGTTTGCAGGCCGGTCGAGACATCTGGCTGGGTTTGGATGTGGCCAGCTCTGAGTTTTACGAAACTGGCAAGTACCGGCTGGATTCCGAAGATCGCGAGTTCGACTCACCTGCTTTTGCGGGTTACCTGGCCGGGCTGGTGGATGCATACCCCATCATCACCATTGAGGATGGCATGGCGGAGGACGACTGGTCCGGTTGGGAGGAGTTAACCCGTATGCTTGGTGGGCGTGCACAGTTAGTTGGCGATGACCTGTTTGTTACCAACACCGGAATTCTGCAGTCTGGCATCGACCGGAAAGTCGCCAATTCTATTTTGATTAAGCCCAATCAGATTGGCACCGTGACTGAAACGTTGGCAGCGATCGACATGGCCGTTGACGCCGGTTATTCAGCCGTGGTTTCGCATCGCTCCGGCGAGACCGAAGATGCGACCATTGCTGATATCGCGGTCGGAACCCGGGCGACGCAAATCAAGACGGGTTCTTTGTGCCGCTCTGACCGCATGGCGAAGTACAATCAGCT
>JANQPY010000016.1 GCA_028285245.1 Gammaproteobacteria bacterium
CAGGTTACCCTGGGGATCCGTTTGACAATGAGCCTGAGCCGAACGGTGGGGTGATCAATATCGGCGCCTATGGCAATACCAGCCAGGCGGCGAGTGGGCTCTAGTTTCTGGTCCCCCAGATTAAGGCAGATAGGTTAGCTTCCAACTTGGTCTGGAGCTACATGGGGCAATGGTTGTTGAGTGTTTTGAGAGTTGTGGGCCTGACGCTAGGCACCACAGCGCTCCTGGCTGCCTGCGGCGGCAGTGAACAAACTGCCGAGGAGCGTGCGAAGCAGATCGAGGACTACGTCGCTGAGTACGGTGTGGACGTGGATGTCACACCGACGGGCGATGGCGATCAGCAGGTTGTCTTCAACCAGAACTTCGGTGGCTATCAGGGGCAGGCGGGCAGTAATCTAGAGCTGCCGACTGACTTTTCTGAGGATGTCCCGGTGTTTCCGGGCTCAAACATCTACGCCGCTGCGAACATGGGCATGGGGATGACCATCCAGGCAGCCAGCGATGCGCCGGCAGACACAATCAAGGCGTTTTGCAGCGACAAGATGCCGGACAATGGCTGGGCCGAAGCCGAAGGGGCGTCCGCCCCCGGAACGCAGAATCTCCGCTTTACCAAGGAGAAGCGGCTCACCAATGTAATTGTCATCGACGGCAGCGGCGATTCTCCCAACACCTTCCAGCTTTCCGTGGTCAATCTGTCCAATTAGGGCATTCCGTGGGCAGATTGCGCCGGGTTTCTCGGGTTGCCGCGCTGAGCTTGGCGCGACTACCAGGTCCCAAAGCACAGCGGTACAACGGTGAGTTTGATTGCCCCAGTGTAGGAGGGTGACCATGGGTAACGGCAAGCAAAGAATCCTGAGAGTTCTGGTGGTCATTAGCGCCATGCTGATCGGCCTGGTCGCTGGCACCTTCATCGGCGGGCGTTGTTGCGTGGCACCCGGCAGCGGGTTGGCTGGCCCTGCAATTGCGCTGGGCTACGGCGTGCTGGGCGCATTGGCGCTTGGCGTGTTGTCACTCGTGCTTGCAGGCAAGCTAAAAGGTGTCACGCTGACGCGTATCTCTCTGCCTGTCGCCATCATTGGTAGCGTCCTGTTCGTCATTATCCTTCTGGGCTACCTGAAATCCCGGCAGCAGACCGCGGAGCATTTGGCCGCTGCCTACGCCAACCTGAACAAGTTCTGGGTGCAGATGGAATGGCTGGACGATGAAAGCAGCCAGGCATCTTTCGAATCAGCTGAATTCAACTGGCATATCAAGACATTCCGGGCGGAGCGGCGCGGCGAGCGCTGTTCCGGCATAGCCGACGGCTCCCTGGCCGTGAAGATGCTAACCGCTTTGCGTGCCGCTGAAGGTGTGGTGTTTCGCGAGCCGGAGCCGTGTGCCGGCAGCGACGGTAACGTTGTCGCAACACTGAGCTATGGAATCACCGAGAAAATGCCACCGAACAACAGCGCGGATCTGGAGCTAAGCGCCACCTGCCTGCAGCGGCATCCCGGTTTGCTCGAGCCGTTCGAGGTGATGGCCAAACTCGCAAAGGACAGGGCTATGTGTAAGCCTTAGCGTCCCGAAAGCGGCACTGGCGAGAGACGAACATGTTAACGAAGAGCACAAGCGGGCTGGGCCTCGTTCTGCTGATTTTTCTCTGGGGCTGTCAAACCGAGCTCGCAGCTCTAGGTATTGAGAGTCCTGGCGGCAGGCTGTCGTATGACTTCAATGACGTTGAGTTCACAATGACTGCCTGCGAAATCACGGCCGATCGGTCCGCGATCTGCAAAGTGCGTATCACCAACCGCTATCGCGATAAGAGAATCGGTATCGATCGGCGCATTACGCTGCAAGACAATCTGGGTAACGACTACCAGATTACGCAGGGTGGTTTTGGTGATCCGTCGGTCAGTCGTGCGCAGTGGTTCCAAACGGCCGTCGCTGATAGTTCGTATGAGCTGACCGTCATCGCCACAAACCTTTCTACGCGTGCGGAATCTGTACGAGCGGTGGTGTTTACGCGTCTTGGAGTGCTTACGCCCACCGGCCAAACCATCGGTTACCGGGATGGCGTGATTTTCTCGAATCCCAAGATGGTTGGTGCTGAAGTCGTGGCCAGCGCTGCAGCCACGTCAGATAGTGGGCCGTCGGGCGATTACAGCGGCGACGAGTGGCACTGGGTGGGCTATTGGAACTACGACGGCGAAGACGGGCAGTATCTGGCGCAAGGTGTGGTGCTGCGAAACATTCCAGGCGAGGGTCTCGGCAAACCCTGGCAGGCGCGCCTGGAGCTCAATAAGCATACTGAGCTGCGCGAGAAGCCTCGCACACTGTGGCCGGTGCAACTGAACACCGCGCAGCGGCGCGTGTGCGCCGATTATCCTGAGTACCCCAGTTACCAGGCGTTCATCGACATGCCTGGCAACGATGAGGACGGCGTCTATCAATTCGCCAGATGCAGTGGCGGAGGGTAGGCGGCTGCCCCTGGGCAGCAAGACTTAAAGATCCGGGCTGTGTCGGTCGTGGCGAACGTGCGGCGGGCGACGCTTGAGGACAGGCCCAGCATCAGCGCTCTGTACCTGAGCGCATTCCCGGAAAATGAACGCGAGCGGGTGGCACGCTTAGCCGCGGATCTCCTGGCTGAAGACACGGCGCCGGAAACGGTGAGCCTGATCGCTGAAATAGATAGCGTCTGCGCCGGCCACATTGCGCTTAGTCCCGTGTCGATCGAAGGCGACCCAGATTGGTGTGGTTACATCCTGGCGCCGCTTGCTGTGGCCCCGGCGCAGCAAGGTAACGGAGTTGGATCTGCTCTGGTAGACACCGGACTGGCGCAGCTCGCGCAATCCGGCGCCAGCACCGTGCTGGTATATGGAGACCCAAAGTTCTATAGCCGGTTTGGCTTCTCGGCAGAGGCCGCCGAGAGTTTCTTGCCACCCCACAAGCTGGAGTATCCGTTCGGCTGGCAGGCGCTGGTGCTGGATGAGCCCGGTTCGCGCAGTGGCCCTGCCAGGATTTCCTGCGTGGCCTCGTTGACTGACAAAGCACTCTGGTAGTCACATTGCGAGGCCTCGCCGCTCGCTTGCATGCGATCTTCGCGGCCTTTCCGGCTTCGCCTGCCCTACAAGGTCAAATGGCTAGGTAAACTGTCTCCAGATTCGCATTGGATGAACAGACCATGAAAGTACGCCGGGCGCTTTTTCTTCTGCTCTCTCACGGAATCGTCGCGGTCCTGGGTTTTGCCGCCGGCATTTACGCGCTGCCAATCCTGATTGCACCGCCGGCGCCTTCAGGCGCCGAAGTATCTGCCGTGGCCGAAGTCGCGAGCTACTCGGGGCAGTTCCGGCGCGATCTTAAGGACAGCGACGCCCTGCATTGGGGTGAGGGCGAGGTCTTCGTAGGTCCGGAGTCGGTGTCCTTTATGGGCAAGCTGTCGCCGGGGCCAGACTACCAGCTCTACCTGTCGCCGGAGTTCGTTGAAACTGAGGCTGCATTTAATCAGCTTAAGCCTGCCATGGTGAGGGTGGGCAGCGTGAAGACCTTCGAGAATTTTCTGGTCGAGCTGCCGGCCGGCATTGACCCGTCGGGGTACACGAGCGTGATCGTCTGGTGCGAGACGTTTGGCGAGTTCATTACGGCCGCCCAGTACCGTATGTAATCTGCTGTGCCGGGTCATCTATCGAGTTACCAGGAATGCCAGCGCTGAATCGACAAACCCTCATCAAGATCCACATGCTGCTGGCCGCGTTTACCTTTCCGGCCGCCCTGATGTTCCTGGTTACCGGCGGTTTGTATACCTGGGGTATCAAGGGCTCATACCTGCCGGAGGCGTACACGATTGAATTGGCCAGCCCGCTCAGCAGCGATGCCAAAGCGCTAAAGGCTCTGGCCGAAAGCGAGCTGCAGCGACTTGCTATCGATCCGCCGAGCGGTGATGCATCGGTAAAAGCCGGGGGCACTTCATTCAAGCTGGAATGGACCGGCTCGCGACGTGATGTGGTGCTGGAACCCACCGCGGATGAGTTGGTTGCGCGACTCACGGTCAAGGACACCACCTGGTATCGCAATCTCGTTCAGCTGCATAAAGCCAAGGGCGGCGAGCCATTTAAGGTCTATGCCGCCGGATTGGCGATCGCACTGTTCGCGATTCTATTGAGCGGCTTCGTGATGGCCTGGCAGGTGCCGAAGTTGCGCTCTCAGGCGCTGGTGTTTTCGCTGCTGGGTGTCGCAGCTTTTGTGCTTGTGCTGCTGGGCAGTTAGACCACGTCTGTCAGTCAGGCATCGGCCAATACGAAGGCCTGATTGCGTATCAGCGCCGGCGGGATGTGGTGGCGGATCTGTTCGTGCAGCTCCGGCAGCTTCGACCAGTGCAGACCCTGCTTGTAGTGATGTGCTGTGTGATAGCCGAGATTGCCGGTCAACAGGTTGAACAAACGGTTCTCGTTGTTGTACGAGGCCTCCCAGACATCGTCCGTATCCAGTCCCGCGTGGTGGTCGTAAGTGACCCAGCAGGTAAAGACGAGACTGATCACCATTGGCAGCACGAATACATACAGCGCAGGTATGGGCCGATACCAGCACAGTAGCGCCACGGCGATGACGGTCAGTGCGGTGTACAGCAGGTACTCGCGCTGTACGCGGGGAAATTGCCGGCCAACTTTATAGCCCCGGTAGTAGGACGTGACGGCAATCGTCAGCGCGTAGCGCAGCGGACCCATGACCTCACCCCGGGCCGTTTTCCACCCGCTTTCATCCTTGCTCTGGTCAAGGTAATTGCGGTGATGGCCAAGTACGTGATGGAGCTTCCACAGATGTGTGGTCACGCCCGTGTGCAGCGCGAAGAAAAACTCCAGCAATCGGTTGAGTGCACCGGAATGAAACGTCAGCGTGTGCTGATGGTGGTGGTTCCACGCACAGATGCACCCTTTCGGGATGATCATCAGTACGGTGTAGGCGATCAGCCAGCTAACCTGGTCGACGGTCAGGTACACGGCAAAGTCGATGGCGCTCATCGTCAGGATGATCGCGACAGGCATCCGGTCGGCGGCAAATCGGAACATAACGAAGTCTTCTGGCAGGCACAGCCTGGCCGGTCAGTGTCCCTGGTGACTACTCACAGTGAAGTACGCGCAACGGGAGCGGAGGTTAGCACAGCGATCGCGCTGCGGCAGGTGGCAGATCTCACTCCGGGGCCGACCCTGTTAGGCGGAAGGGGCGCTAGGCTTTCGGCGGTCAGCAACTGACTCCGCACACCAGTTGAGTAAACTGTCCCCATGCTGTCTGTAAACCGCTGCGAATTGCCTGGCGGAGCGCTGATGCGCCGCTATGCCGATGCGGGCGACTACACCGATTGTTTCCAGACTATTGCCGCCGGTGATGTGCGGCAGGCCGACTACGTGCGTGCTTTCTACACCACGCCGCTATTCAGAACAGAGCGCTGGATTCTCGCCTGGGCTATGAAGAAGCCGTCATCTGATGACGAGGCGCGCCAGCTGGCAGGCGGCGAGCGCGAAGAGTTCTCGGCCTGGCAGGTGGAGGAACGGCGTGCCAATCAACTGTTGATGATGGACTTCAAGGGCCGCACCCGGTCCTGGCTGATGACCGAGCCGGCGCCGGCGCAGTACCCGTCCGGAACCCGTCTGTACTTCGGTTCTGCTGTGATCAGGGATGTCGGTGCCGCGGAATCCCGACAGGCGCGGTTGTTCAATTCGTCGCTGATGCTGCGCTTCCATGTGCTGTATTCCATTCTGCTGCTGGCTGCTGCGCGACACCGGCTGGAGCACTCCCGCTAGCAGCGGCGACCAGGATCAGGCTCCGATCAACCACATCCATGACCAACCCGATGCGCATAGAGGTCAGCAGAGTCGCTTCACCGGACAGGCTGCGCGATCTGTTGAATCTGTTTGGTGAGGTCTTTGACGAACGCGATACCTACTGCCGGCAACAGCCAGATGATGCCTATTTGCAGTCGCTACTCTCCGGCGATGCGTTTGTCGCCCTGGGCGCCTGGATTGAAGGCGATCTGGCGGGCGCGCTCGCGGCCTATGAACTGAAGAAGTTTGAGCAGGCGCGCAGCGAGATATACATCTACGACCTGGCGGTTCGCGAAGCCTTTAGGCGACGCGGTGTAGCAACTGCATTAATTGATGGGATCAGGAAAGTAGCGCGAGAACGCGATGCCTGGGTGGTCTTCGTACAGGCAGACTACGTCGACGAGCCGGCGGTCGCACTGTATTCAAAGCTTGGCCAGCGCGAAGACGTGCTGCACTTTGACATTGCCCTTGATGGCGAGGATCGTAGTGGCTGAGCGTGTAGGAGGAGACCGACGTGCCTGAATTCATGCTGACTTATCTCGGCGGCAATCCGCCCGCTTCCGAGGAAGAGGGCAAGGCCCACATGGCCAAGTACATGCAGTGGCTGTCGGCCCTGGGTGATGCGGCGGTCAGTCCGGCAAATCCGCTGAAAGGGACTCGGGTTGTTGGCCCGGATGGCGCCGTAGCGGAGGGTGGCCAGACTGGCATGTCAGGGTTCACCGTAGTTGAGGCTGAGTCGATGGATGCCGCGCTTGCGATTGCCAGAGACTGTCCGTTCCTGGAGATTGGTGGTTCGCTCGAAGTTTCCCAGCTTATGAAGATGCCGGGATCGGGTTAATCCGCGCTCGGTGTCATCGAATACCGCAACTTCACCTTGGCATTGCGATTTCGAGCCGTTAAGATCGCGCCCCCGCGGAATTCTCCGCCCACGCAACTGAGACCAGGAACATGACGAGACTATTTGCCGTCAATCCGTTCGCCGCAGCCAGCGGCCGGGTCTCCCGTGGCCTTGTCTCACGCACCGTCATCTCGGCGGGCAGTGGAGTGCTACTGCGGCGACTGCGCTGACGCGACCCGCCGCCTGCTCCGACTGAACCCGCCGGCCTCGCTGAGGCCATTCCCCATTGTGCTTGCGCCCCACGGCCAAAGTCCGTCCGGCGTATCGAAAAGGTGTCGAGATGACTAAACCACTCGTCAGGACAACATTCTCCGGTCGTATTGTGAGTCGCTTCGTTGACGGCTGGGCGATCGTGCGCGCGGCACTGGCTGGCAGCGAACCGGACTTTACGCGCGGACCTATCGGCCGCGCGGTGATCTTGCTCGCCATTCCAATGATGCTGGAGATGGCGATGGAGTCGATCTTTGCTGTGGTCGACATCTTCTTTGTGAGCCGGCTGGGTGCTGATGCCGTGGCTGCAGTCGGCCTGACGGAGGCGATGTTGATGCCGCTCTACGCCATCGCGGTGGGACTCTCAACCGGCGCCACCGCCATGATCTCGCGGCGCATCGGTGCGCACGATCCAGAGGCTGCCGCCAAAGTCGCTGGCCAGACCATCTGGATAGGGTTGCTGGTTTCGCTGGTCATCGGCAGCGGCGGTTTGCTGCTGGCCGACGATTTTCTGCGCCTGATGGGCGCCTCTGCTGCGGTGATCGAGATTGGCTCTGGATACACCCAGCTCATGCTGGGCGGTGCCTTCAACATCTTGTTTCTGTTCCTGTTAAACGGCGCGTTTCGCGGAGCCGGCGACGCCACCGTGGCCATGCGTGCACTGTGGCTGGCCAATGGCCTGAATATTGTGCTCGATCCCTGCCTCATCTTTGGCTGGGGTCCATTCCCGGAGCTGGGCGTGACCGGGGCGGCGGTGGCCACCAATATCGGCCGGGGCGTCGGCGTGCTCTATCAGCTCTGGTATCTCACCGGCGGCCGGGCGCGCTTCACCTTGCGATGGCACCATCTGGCACTGCAGTTCGCGCTATTCCGCCGGCTGTTTGAAGTCTCAGCGGGTGGCATCCTCCAGTTCCTGATTGCTACCTCAAGCTGGATTTTCCTGGTGCGCATCATTTCGCCCTATGGCAGTGAAGCGGTTGCCGGCTACACCATCGGCTTGCGTATGCTTGAACTGACGTTCCTGCCGGCCTGGGGCATGGGTGGCGCGGCGGCGACACTGGTCGGCCAGAACTTAGGCGCCGGTCAGCCCGACCGCGCCGCCGCATCAGTGTGGTGCGCCGCGCGCTTTAACGCGGTGTTTCTCACCACTATGGCCATCATTTTCTTCGTGTTCGCGGAGCCGCTGGTACGCATCTTCACGAGTGATCCGGTGGTCCTTGAGTACGGCCGGGACTGTGTGCGGATCATCGCCTGCGGCTTCAGCCTGTTTGCTGTGGGTACCGTCATGATTCAGGCGTTAAACGGCGCGGGGGACACCTACACGCCCGGTTGGATCAACGCGATCTGTTTCTGGGTGGTACAAATTCCGCTGGCGCTTTGGCTTGCGGAAAATCTCGCGTTCGGGCCGCAAGGCGTGTTTGTGGCGATTGCTGTGGCCGAGTCGCTGGTGGCTGTGCTGGGCATCTGGGTTGTGCGCCGTGGCCGCTGGAAGTTGCGGGAGGTGTAGTCGGTGCAGAGAAGCTATTCCGCGGAATAGCAGCAGAGGGGGCTGCTATCATCCGCCGGGTTCTCGAGCCGAGGCATGTTGTGCGCGGAAAAATTAAATGGCTTTTCGCCCTGGTTTTGCTGCTGGTGCTGATACCCATTGCACTCGTTGCCGTAAAGACGGGCCCCGTTAGCCGCCCGTGGCAGAACATCAGCGGTACCCCGGCAGTACGCGCGGCCGACATGCCGGGTGTGCGCTGCGAAGAACGAACGTTCGAAGTGCAACTCAGTGCGGACGGCTGGCGGACATATGGCGTTGTGGGCAGCTTGTGCTGGATGGGCGAACTCGACGGCCAGACGCTGGCTGTTACGGTTTCCGGCAATGGCTACGGGTCGGTCTACTGGGATTTTCCCTACGAGCCGGACAGCTACTCCTTCGTGCGGGCAGCTTTGCGCCGCGGGCTGGCAGTCTTCAACTTCGATCGTTTGGGGATTGGTCGCAGTGATCGGCCCTTCGGCGTCTTCCTCAATGTCGACAACCAGGCCTATGTGCTCGCCGAGATCATTAATGGACTCACGGCGGACTACTCGGTAGGCAAGGTTGTAACGGTCGGTCATTCATTCGGTTCCACCATATCCATCGCCCACGCACTGACCTGGCCGGAAAATGTCGCGGGCATCGTGCTGACGGGCTTTGGCCACAATGTGAACCCGGAGTTTGGACCGGGTATGCGCAACAAGATTGCGTTCGCCGCCTTCGAAGGGCCGTTCGCCGAGGAGGTGGTGGATCCGACCTACATCGTGACCAAGCCCGGCGGCGGTGAGATGTTTTATGTCATTGAGAACACGGATCCGAAGGTTCTCGCCGTGGATGACCTGAACAAGCAGACGACCGCGCTCGGCGAGGTCACCTCAGCCGGCAAGTATTTTGATAACCAATCTCTGGGTCTCGACGTGCCGGTATTCACACTGCTGGGTGATGCAGACGTTGTGGTTTGCGGGGGCGACCTTGACTGCAAGGATCACGCTGCGCTGGTAGCGCATGAAAACCAGTTCTACTCGCCGGCCGCTTGTCATGACATGCAGGTGGCGGCGAATACAGGCCATAACTCCACGCTGCACAACAACGGGCCGGCGAATATTCAGTTGATGCTGGACTGGATTGAACGGCGCGTGGGTATTCGGGCCGGCGCGACGCCCAGTCAGCCATGCCTCGCGAGAACCTGATTCCCGAGCGCATGACCGATACCGACTATGACCTGGACCTCATCGTCATAGGTGGTGGCATCAATGGCGCCGGGATTGCCCGTGAAGCCGCCGAGCGCGGCGCGAAAACCTGCCTGCTCGAGCAGCACGATCTATGTCACGGCACATCGCGATGGTCGAGCCGGCTGATCCACGGGGGGCTGCGCTACCTGGAGTACGCGGAGTTCAGTCTGGTGCGCGAGTCGCTGCGCGAACGCGAGATCCTGCTGAAGACCGCGCCGCATCTGGTCCACCCTTTACCGTTGCTGGTGCCCATTTACGAGAACGCGCGCCGCGGCCCCAGGCTGGTCCGCATCGGCATGGGGCTCTACGATTTGCTGTCGCTGGACAAATCGCTCCCGTCTCACCGCATGCTTGGTCCGCAGGAAGCGCTTGAGCTGGCGCCGGCGCTGCATGCTGATGGTCTTGCCGCTGCCGCCCACTATCACGACGCGCAGGTGACCTGGCCGGAGCGATTGGTCGTGGAGAACGCATTGGCTGCGCGTCTTGCGGGCGGCGTGATACGCAACTACTCGCGTGTCGACCGGTTGCTGCACAAACACGGCCGCGTTCGTGGCGTTGAATACACCGACTTACGCACCGGGCAGATGGCCCAACTGACGGCGCCCGTTGTCATCAACGCGGCGGGACCCTGGGTAGATGAGGTGCTCACCGGGCTTGGGCCGCCAGTCTCGCGGCTTATGGGCGGCACCAAGGGCAGTCACATCGTAGTGCAGCCTTTTGCCGGCGCGCCATCCACTGCGTGCTATATCGAAGCAAGAAGCGACGGGCGCCCGTTCTTTGTGATTCCCTGGCAGGGCCTGCTGCTGATTGGTACCACGGACATACGGTTTAAGGATTCGCCGGATGCCGTGATGGCCGATACGGCTGAGATCGACTATCTGCTCAACGAAACCAACCAGGTGTTTCCGGCGGCCGGGCTTGCACGCAGCGACGTGCTGTACCACTACACCGGCGTGCGGCCGCTGCCCTACAAGCCGACCGGCAAAGAAGGTGCGATCACCCGTCGGCACCTGCTTAAGCACCATCGGCGCTTCGCCAAAGGGCTGTATTCGGTTGTCGGGGGTAAGCTCACGACCTATCGCAGCCTGGCCGAGGAAGCGATCGATCGCGTCGGGCACCGGTTGCCAGTGGAGTTGGCGCGTTCCGCGAGCGCCCGTCGGCCTCTGCCAGGCGCTACCCGGCCGCGCGCTGATGCGCGTGATGAACTCAGCGCCCGCAGCACGCTGTCACCACAAGCGATCGAACACCTGCTAGGCACCTACGGTTCTCGTTCTGTGGAAGTGCTGCGCTATCTGCACGACCAGCCAGATCTGGAGCAGGAGATTTGTACGCATAGTCACGCGATCGCCGCAGAAATTCCCTTTGCGTTGCAGACTGAGTGGGCCACTAACCTGGCCGATGTGCTCCTGCGCCGCTCTATGGCGGGCCTCGCTCCCGATCTCGGCCAGGCGGCACTGGAAAAATCGCTGGAAGTGGGCCGGCGGTATCTTGGCTGGAAGCCGGAACGCTGCGCGGCGGAGGAGGCGGGTTATCGTCGGGAGATCGCGCTACTGCGAACGCACGCCACAGCGAGCTGAACGAGTCGTGTTGCCTACAGGCGCCGGTAGCTGAGCTGTATTAGGAACTCGCGTGCCCGTCCGGGCAGATAGCGAAAGTTGTTAAAGGCGAAGTCGGCGCGATCCGCGTAGCGCTCGTCCGTCACATTGTTCAGGCGCAGTCCAAGTGCCCAGTCGCCGGATAGCCGCCACACCGCGCGCAGATTAAGCAGGTCGTGACCCGGGTACATTTCGGTGTTCGATGCATTGAGGTAGTACTCGCCGATATGCACCCATTCAATCTCCACCAGGCCACGCGGATGATCGAAGCCGAGGCGCGCGCTTCCCAGGGTCTCCGGGGCTGTATCCACCTGGTCCCCATCGGTGATCGCCTCGCCGAAGGCAACGTCACGGCTGAAGTCATAGGCATGGTCCGCGAAAGTCGCAGCAATGCCCGCGTACACTCCATTGCCGGCGCGGTAGTCGGCCTGTAGTTCGAGGCCGACATGCGTGGTCTTGCCGTCACTGACGTTGAAGCCGTCCGCGTCTCGAAAGATGAAATTTTCTTTGCGCATGGCAAAGCCAGCAGCGGAGAGGCGGAGACTCTCGCCTCTGTGCCGCCAGCCCAACTCGATGCTGTCGATGGTCTCGGCATCGAGATCCGCGACGGCCTGGCCGCTTTGCAGCCGGTAGAGTTCCGTGACCTGTGGCGGGCGGAAGCCACGGGCCAGATTCAGGTAGGCGGAGTCAGTATCTGTAAGTCGAAACAGCAGTCCTGCCTCGGGTGCGAGCTCGAAGAAATCGTCGCTACGGTCGGCCGGCCGGAAAAACAAACAGCCGTTGGCGCCGGCACACTGGGTGCCATCATCGCGTAAGTTGCCGTCGCTGAGCTCGTTGTCGTAGTCGTAATAAACGTACTCCACGCGCAGCCCGGCAGTTGCTTCCCAACGGTCCGTCAACATCCAGCGCAGCTGCGCAAAAGCTGCCGCCAGAAAACTGGTGACGTCGTAGTCATACTGCTGGCCCGTTGGTCGGCTGGAGCCAGGCCCCAGGTCGATGATCTGACTCTGTTGCAGGAATCCATCCGCCACCTCGGTCTCAGCGCCGAACTGGAGCTTATGCTGCCCAAGCGGTCGCGCGGCCGTCACGCGCAGACCTGCACTGACCTGGCCATTTTCTTCAAGCGGCTTGCCGGGCAGGAAATGCTGCAGAAAGTCCATATCGGAGCGGCGGGCGTACACACGCCAGTCGGTGCGTTGTTCGCCATCCTCTTGTGTAAGCGCAAGAAACGCACGCTGACTGTCGGCTTTGCGAAACGCTTCCGGGTTGAGATTTTCGGTGCGCAGCCGTTCATCGCGATAGCTGTCCTCGCCGAAGATGAAGCCGGCCGTGTCCTGATCGAGATTGCTCGCTGTCAGACCAAACGTGAGTTCGCCCGCAGCGATCAGGCGTGCGCCGCGCAGAAACGCCTTCTGCTGGGCGTAGCCCGAGTCATCGCGAAAGCCGTCGTAATGGTCCGCGACTACGCCCACGGCGAGTCCGGTCTTGCCAAGTGCGCCGTCCCAGGTCGCCAGGCCCCGGCGAAACTCATCGGGTCCGGTTTCCAGGCTGCCAGCTAACCCTGGCACGTCGCCGGGTTTGGGCAGCAGAAAGTTCAACGTGCCGTGCAGGCCGTTGGCGCCGTACAGCGCATTTGCCGGACCGCGAATGGCTTCCGCGGAGGCGGCCAACTCACTCGGAATCTCGAATAGCTGGTTGACGTTGCAAAAGCCGGCCGGCCGGCTGGGGATGCCGTCCTCCAGCATCAGGAAGGCACCGCAGGCACCCGGCCCGGTCAGCACCGGAGAACGCATGGCCGTGAGATGTTCCTGGCCGCTGCCGCGGGATATCCAGGTACCGGCAAACTGGTTGGTCAGTTCGTGCACATGTTGATGCGCGGTGATGCGCACGCGTGCATGGTCGAGTCTTGACAGGTTACCGATCAGATTATCCGGTTCCGTCGGCGCAACGCTGGCGGTGACGACGAGCTCATCGGGCTCGTCAGCGTGGCTCAGGCCCGACCACGCCAGCAACGCAGCCAGCAGCAGCGCCGGCGGAGCGGTCCGCCGAGTTGTTAAGCACAACATCGAGTTAATCGTTGGGATCGAGTGGTTCCAGCACGATGCGTGGATCATCGCCGATGCGGGAGTACTCATGGCGCCGGGCCATGTCTTTCATCGCGGCATCGCGGCTCGCACGATCTGCAAACCAATGGTGGGCTTCCCAGTCTTTACCCAGCACGAGTTGAAACGTATCGCCGGGGGGCAGGGTGACGCGGATCCCCCAGGGTTTGTCTGCCTCACCAGGTGGCGTAATGGAGTGACTTGGAGTTGAGCTGACCATGCGGGAGCGCGCCGTAAGTTTCTGATTTCGCGCAATGATAGGGATATGCCGGCGTAGTTATCAACGGCGTTTTGCCAAATCGGTGAGGCAGCACCCGATGGGTTGGGAGACAATGACGCGACGCGGTGGGGTAGCGGCAAGCGGCGCATGGCAGCAGACAAAGAGGACCTGCGGTACTACGTAGTGGGCGGACCGGTGCAGCCGGGACGCGCGTGCTACGTGCAGCGCGTGGCTGATGATGAGCTGTTCACACGTCTGCTGGATGGTGCCTACTCAACCGTGGTGGCGCCGGCGGATCTTGGCAAATCCAGCCTGGTCGCGAGCACCGCGCACCGGTTGCGTAGTGTCGGCGTGTCTGTGGCAGCGGTTGACCTTGCGCAGATCAGCAATCGGGATGTCGCCGAAGACGTTGGCCGCTGGTACTACAGCTTTGCCTATCGTGTGGTGCGTGAGCTGCGTTTGCGCCCGAATCTGCAGGCGTGGTGGCAGGAACGCAGCGGACTGACCAACCGTCAGCGCCTGCGCGAGTTTTTTCTCGATGTGGTGCTTGCTGAAGTCAGCGGCCCGGTGGTCGTGTTTGTCGATCGCATTGAAGTCGTCCTCGGCCTGGAGGTGTCGCGCGACCTGTTCGGCGCCATCCGCGCTTGCTATGACGCCCGGGCCAACGAGCCGGAGTTCGGTCGCCTCTCTTTTGCGCTTTTGGGTGCTGAGCTTGCCGGCCAGGCCGTGCCGCAGGGTAACGATTCCCCATTTCCTATCAGCGGGTCGGTGGCGCTGGGCGACTTTGACCTGCCCGGCGTGCGCAGTCTCGTCGAGGGCCTGAACCTTGAGCCGGTGGCCGCGCGCGCAGTGGCCGACCGGCTGATGCACTGGACCGCCGGCCACCCGTATCTGACGCAGAAAATCCTGCGTGGACTGAAGCGCCGGGCCGGTGTGGCGAATGTAGAAGCTGTCGATGCCCAGGTGGCAAATCTGTTCTTCTCTGGAGATGCGGCACAGCGTGAACCGCATCTGCTGATCTTACGCAATCAACTTGTGGGCGATGCCCCGGCCCGCGTTGGGCGCCTGAATTTGTACGGCAAGATTCGTAAAGGCGCCGATGTACGCATCGATGCGGCCTTGCCGCTGCATCGTAATCTGCTGCGCAGCGGTGCCGTTGTAGCCGATGCGCGTGGTCGCTTCGCGCTGCGTAATCGCGTGTATTCGGCCGTATTTTCCGCGCACTGGGTTAACCAGAATCTGCCGTTTAGTTTGCGTGGTATCAGTACCGCCGCCGCCGTTATCCTGCTGGCGATTGCTATTCCGGTCTGGTACGTCGAATACCTGCCGCGACCCTACGCGGACAAGCTGCGCTCTGCCGAGGTGTCGTTTACCGAAGCGCAGTCGGCCCATGACCGGCTGAGTATGCTGCCGGGATTTGGTGGCCGGGCTGACCGGTTGTTCGCCGAGTACCTGCAGCGCATCAGCAGCCGTGCGACCCGGCTGACTGAGGTTCAGCGCTACGGGGATTACCTGGCGGAACTCGACGACGGCGAAGCGCTGCGCCGCGAGAGTTTGGCGACATTCTGGGACAGGCGGCGCGAACAGGCACTGAAGTCAGGCGACCGCGACAGGGCACTGCTGTTCGCTTTGCGGGCTGCGGAAACGCCCACCGCGGAGCGGAGCAATGCACTCGGCGAGTTGCTGGGACCGGATATCGACCGGTTGCTGTGGACCGTCCGGCCCACCGGCAATGTGACGGGGCTCGGCTACGCCGCGGATACAGGCACGGTCACTATTCTAGACAGCCAGCACCGGCTATCAGCCTGGCGTGTGGACGATGGCGGCGGCCGGCTGGTGCGTTCCCTGGAACTCGCCGCAGAGGAATGGGTGCCGGTGCAGTCGCGATTAGTCTTCGACGGCAGGAACAGCGGGCGCCGATTGCGCGCCAGTTTCGTTTTTGATCACCCGCGTCCGGCCGACCTGCGTGTGGAGCTGCGCGCACCATCGGGGCGCAGCGTGCGCCTGCCACTGCCTGTGGAGGTGAATGCTGGTGGGGCGTATCAGGTGGACTCGCGTACCGCGAGGACGCTGCGTCCGTTGCTGGAGGAAAGCCCCAGCGGGACCTGGACGGCCAACGTGGTGGATAGCGTGCGCGGCGTTACCGGGCGCCTGTTGTCGTGGTCGCTGGACATCGATGGCCAGTCAGTTTCCGCTGACCCCCTCAACACGCTGGAGTCTGGCGAAATTCCTGAGCCCACGCTGGCGCGCGTCGCGCGCAGCGCACTCTCCGCAGACGGAAGTCTCGCCCTGATATGGCCGGCCGATGCCGCAGCTCGCGGCAATGTGCTGGTGTGGCGTACTGACAGTGGTGAGATTGTTACGCAACTCCCCAGGTCTGGCGGCTTTGTTGATGCGCGTTTCGCGCTGGGCAGCGAACTGGTCCTGCTCACCAACTCGCGCGACGTAGCTGTATGGACGGCAGATGGCCGTCAGCTCAGGTCAATCCCGTTTGAGCCTGCTGTGCGGCCGGCCCTGTCGGCCAATGGCCGTTATCTGGTGGTTGATTCGTTGACCGGAAACACTGCGGCCAACGCTGTTGAAGTCTGGGATCTTGAAACGCAGGTTGAACGCGGCCAGCTGGTTACCGGCGAGCTCGCCGAGCTGGCCGCAGTTGATCCAACGGGCAGATTTCTGGCGGTAGGGGATGATGAAAGGCTGGTTCGCCTCTGGTCCGTCGTTGGCAGCAGCCTGGTCGCAGAATTTGAACATGCATCGGCGCCGACGAGTTTGATGTTCAGTCCCAACGGCGATTGGCTGGCAACGCAGGATGCCGCGCATACGCTGCGCGTCTGGAACCTGAATGAACCGGGACCACCGGTACTCATGCGCGACGCCGGTGGACCGTGGGCCGTAAGCTTTGCCGATTCAAGGCTGCTGTTCGGCGCGAATGATCGCGGTTACGAGCTGATTAGCCTGCTCGACGGCGCCAACTTAGGCCCTGTGATTCGGCATGGCTTGCCTGAGTCGCGCCGCCGCGCGATCTCCGGCCGGGCGCTGTTAACCGGCGATACGGCCGTTACGACCGACGGCGCCGAAGCCGTCAAGATCTGGCGTGTGGCCGCAACGGACCTACTGGTAGCTCGCGGTCCCGCGGTTGCCGGCAGCGCGGCCGCGGTCGCCATCCGTCACGACGGCCAGGCGGCTGCTATTGCTTCGACGGCCGGGGATGTTCGCCTGGTGCCCGCTGCGGCGCCGGCTCCCGTTAATGCAGGCCTTGGCGCGCTTCAGTTCAAGCATGGCGCGGCAGTCAGCGCGCTGGCTTTCGATCAGGATGGGCGATACCTGGCCAGCGGTGCGCTGGATGGCACGGTTGCCATCTGGAACACACAGCAACCAGATGCTGGCGAAGTGCGCGCGCGTCTGGGCGAAGGCGCGGTGCTGGCGCTCACCTTCAGCCCCGATGGCCGCTGGCTCGTGGCGGCTGGACGCCGTGTGGCGCAGGTCATTGACGCGCGGCTCGGCACCACCCTGGCGCGCACGGCTATTCAGAGTCTGGATCCGGACATCGAGATCACAGCAGACGGCCGCGACATCTTCATCGCGGATGATCGCGGTGGTGTGAGTCAGTGGCGCTGGGAAAACGAAGCGGTGACGGAGGCCATCTCGGAGAGTACCCGGCTAACACGCCTGGCACTCAGTCCGGATGGGCGCATTGCAACGGTCGGCGCAGACCGGCGGTTGCGCTTATGGAGCGCCGACCTGGCGCCGCTGGCGAGCAGGATACGCTTACCTGCGCACCCGGAGTCGATCTGGTTTACCCGCGACGGCCAGCAATTGGTTGTGAAGGCGGGACTCTGGGCGTATCAGCTCAGCGTCAGTGCAGGCGATGTGCAGCTTGATCACGCGCGCTTTCTTGCTTCTGCGGCTGACGGTGTCGCCTTCGATAACGAGGCGGGCGAGCTGCTGCTGCTCAGCGCGGCGCGGAGTCCGCGGCCAGCGATTCGGCGAATAGACCTGCAGATGCCAGGCCCAAGCCGCATCGACGTGACGCCGCAAACGCTGCAGGCGCGGATGGAGGGCAGGCTGCAGTTGGCTATTGATCCCTGGGGGGAGCCGCAGCCTTAGTCGTGTTCACGGCGGCGAACCGATCCCTTAGCGCCTGTTTTTGCACTTTGCCGAGCGCGTTGCGCGGGAGTTCGTCAATCACCACCACCTGGCGGGGCAGTTTGAAACGCGCCAGCTTGTCGGTGAGCTCACAAAGCACGCGCTCCTGAAGCTGCTCGGCCGATTCCTGACTGACCACTACCGCGAGCAGTGCCTCGCCGAAGTCGCTGTCGGGCACGCCGATTACCGCCGACTCATTGATGCCCGGCATCGCGTCGAGCTGAGATTCAATCTCTTTGGGGTAAATGTTGTAGCCCCCGGAGATGATCAGGTCTTTGCTGCGCCCGGCAATCGTGAGCCTGCCCGCGGCATCGACGCTGCCAAGGTCGCCCGAAGTGAAGAATCCGTCGTCGGTGAATTCCGCGGCCGTTTTCTCGGGTTGCCGCCAGTAGCCGGCGAACACGTTGGGGCCGCGAATCTGTATCTCGCCGATGGTGCCGCCAGGTGCCTGCCGACCCTTTTCATCAGCGATGCGCACTTCAATGTCGGTCAGCGGAAATCCCACCGAACCGGGGACGCGTTCGCCGTCATAGGGATTGGACGTGATCATCAGCGCTTCGGTCATGCCATAGCGCTCAAGAATACGCTGGCCGGTGCGTGCCTCGAATGCATTGAACGTTGCCGCGCTCAGTGGGGCGGAACCGGAGATACACAGGCGCAGGTGCGCACAGTCCGCACGGCCGAACTGCTCGTCGCCAAGCAATCGCGTGTAGAAAGTGGGCACACCCATCATCACGGTGGCGCCGGGCAACGCTGCCCGAATGCCCTCAACGGAGAACTGCGGCAGGAAACGCACGGTGTTGCCGCCGAGCAGAGCCAGGTGCAGCGCCACAAACAGGCCGTGGGCATGAAAAATCGGCAGCGCATGAACCAGCACGTCGTCTCTCTGCCAGCCCCAAAGCCGGTAGAGCGTGCGGGCATTGGATGCGAGATTGTCGATCGTGAGCACCGCGCCCTTGGCACGACCGGTGGTGCCGGACGTGTAGAGCATCGCCGCGTGAGCATCTTCGTCAAGTTGCGCCAGGGCAGTCTGCGGCGGCATCCCCGCTGCCGCGTCCACCAGGCTGCCGGACTCTCCCTGGGTCAGCGTGTAGCAAGCAGCCGCGGGCACCTTGTCGGCGACGAGTTCCTCAACGCCATCGGTCAATTCCGCGTCACAGACGACGAGGCCAGGCTCAGCATCCTCCAGGAAATAGGCGATCTCGCCAGCAGTGTAGGCGGTGTTCAGTGGCACATAGATGAGGCCACGACGCAGGCAGGCGAGATAAACCGCGACCGAGGCCGCGGACTTGGCAACCTGAACAACGACTCGATCGCCCTGCGTTAACTCCAGGCTGTCGAACAGCGCAGCGAAGCGGGCGCTTAAGAAATCGAGTTGTGCGAATGTCATCGAGTCGCCGCCGGGGCGCTCTAGAAATGTGTTGTCACCGCGATCGCTGAAGCCCTCGCGCAGAATTGCATAGAGATTGGCCACGACCGACTAAGTGAACGCGCGTGGCTGTTTGGCGAGGTGCTGGGACATTGGATCGGCAGGGGAAGCTAATTGCGTATTGTTGCAGATCGGGTTGCGTATCGCGCGCGCTTCCGGCGCACAAAAAAGCGGCCCGAACCCGTCAGGGTTGCGGGCCGCAATGCGGAGGAAAAGGTTGGCTAAAAGACGACGTCGGCAGCGGGTGCTTCGTCAATGCCGTAGGTTGTCAGAGCGGGTTCTTCTGCGCGCACCGGCGAAGTCACCGCACGCGCATGCTGCGTGCCGCTCTGCCAGTTGAGCGCCGGGGCAGCAGCCGCCAGAACGTCCTGAAACTCGCGGGCCCGCGCGGGCGTCGGGATAGTCTGGTCACTGAGGATGTCGCGAGCCGTGCCCTGTGTGTACTGGTAGTAAGCGACGTTTGCCTTGTTATTCATAGCCAGTACCGAGCCGTCCAGCGCAATCCCACCGAACAAACCGCGATTGCGGGCATAGGAAAAGATTTCTGCCTTCAGGCTCAGGTCCGTCGCGGCCGACGCCTGGCGTCCCCAGGGACCCGCCGCCAGCGCGGTATCGCCGCCCAGCGTCAGTTTGCCCTTGTATATCTTGTCCACGCTGCGCTTGGTCTTGAACACCAGCACCACATCAGACGACTGCGCACCGGCCTGGAAGCCGACGCTGCCGCCGCCGAGATTAATGAAGGCCGGATTACTCCAGCTGCCATCGGGCCGGCGCACAACCAGCACGCCCTGGCCAAAGCGCCCACCCAGAATAAAGCCCGCTTTAATCGTGTTCGGTAGCACCGCCACGGCATAGGCGTTGTTCAGCAGGCGCGGGGGAATGCCCTGCTCGGGAATAGCCGTGAACTGCTCCAGTACACGGGAGGCATCGTCCAGGCGACGTTCCAGTTTGGGATCGGTAGCGGTGGCGCCGTTGGCACCCAGTAGCAGGGCAGTGGCGACAGCCAGCAAGGTCAGTCTCGTCATGTTCAGCTCCTCAGCAAACGTAAGTTGCCCACGGTCCTTCTTGACGAGGCCTTTCCAGGCGGTCTGTGTCCCGGCGCGACTTCCGGTTAAGGGTCTCTGCCGGGCCGATGCGCGGTAATTTAACTTAAATCAGCGCTTTGTGTAAGTCTTATTGCGCGGAAGATGAGCTTACGCGGGTAAGCCCCTGTAGCTGAGTATTCAGCGTGCTGCGATGCGCCAAAGCGGTGCCGAACCGGCGGGGACCGAGGCGCGTTGTTGGCGCTTGCGCCTCAGGACGGGGTTAGCCGCGCTGGCTTTCGTCATACATCGCGGTAAAGAACTGCCGAATTACGCCTTCGGCCTCGGTGGCTTCCATCAGCCGCTGCGCTTCCATGTGTTTGGCCATGTCCCTGATTGAACGCTTGCCGTCAATCAGGCCCATAACAAAGGAATGAATGCGGGCGGAGGCCGCCTGGTACTGAAAGCTTTGTGTTGCGGGAACAGGGTCTTTGCCCGTGACGAGCCAGTCGGGCAGTGCCCGGTGGCGTCTTAGGCTCGGCGCGTTCCCGATTTTTTCTGCACTCCACGTGAGCACGCGTTCGACGCGCCGATGACGGCTTAGCGGCGAACCCATATACGGGATGTCGTCCTCCCGCGACTGAAAGTTGGCAAAGCCCTGGGTCTGCACTACGTCCGGACACTCGTCGCGCGTGTAGTTATGCGCGGGTTCAGCATGGCTGAAGCTCAACGAACCGAAGTTCACCCATCGCCCACCGTTTGTCAGCAATCTGTTGATGCGCGCGGCAAACTCGCCGAGTTCTGCCGGCACGATATCGACAAGCCAGGGCGTGACCACCACATCGAAACTGCCGGGCGCGAACGGTGGACGCAGTGCGTCGGCCAGGACAAAGTGCAGGCCGGGGCTGGCTGCTTCCACGCTCATTTCGTTCAGACACGCTTGTTCTTCCGCACTGCGCGGCGCCAGCGGGAACTCCCAGAGCCTGACAGTTTCGCCCGCGCTGAGTTTCTGGCCTACCGTGAGCAGCAGCGGGTTGAAGTCCAGTGCCACGGTTACGGCCGGCCGGCGCAGGTGGTGGAGGTCGTAAGCCAGTCTGCCGGCCCCGGCACCCAGCACCAGCAGCCGTTCAAAGGAATCGGGTAGCTCGCCGGCAACCAGCTCAAGCGCCTGCGTATTTTCGTCAGTATCCCAGGCCCAGTCGCGATGCAGGTTTTGATAGTAAGTGTTGACGCCCTGATCAGATGGGAGCCTGGTGCGCAGGGCCAGGTAGGTTGGCCGGGAGGCGGGCGGGCTGCCGCCAAGAAAGTCTTGTAACAGAGCGCGCAGACGCTCTTGCTGATCTGTATGGGCTTCGAGCAGGCCGGTCAGCCGTGCGCGCGTCTGGTCGGCTAAATCGTCTTTCGTTAACGACCGCTCGAGCTGCATTGCCTGCGATTTGAGACGGCTGAGCTCGCTGTTGATGCGTCCGCGCCATTCGGCCAGCGCGGCGGCCGGTTCGGCAAACAGCACCGGCAGTCCACCGATCACCGGGTACTCCGTCTGCGAGGCCGAACAGAAAAAACTGCCCTCTTGCCGGGTTAGCTCCCCGTCACTGCGTGGGCAGGCCAGCAGCTCAACAATATCTGGGGCTGTCGTCATCGGCTAACTGTACTCACAGTCTGGCAATCCTTCCTGGGGTCAGCGCGCAAAACAACGGGCCAGACCACAGCGGGCCGAGGCTGGTGACTAAATGGGAATGGGGTTGCCGGGGATCGGCTGGCGCAGCACAAAGCTGGAGTGAACACCGGTAACGCCCTCGATGCGCGTGATTTTGTGGAGTAGCAGCGCCTGATAGGCGTCCATGTTGGTGACCAGCACCTTGAGCTGATAGTCGGCCTCCTGACCTGTGATCAGCAGCGACTCGATGACCTCGGGCAGGCGAGCGATTTCGCGGTCGAAGTTATCGAAGCGCTCCGGCGTGTGCCTGTCCATGGCGATATACACCAATGCCATCAGGCTTAATCCGAGCTTTTCGGCGTCAATCGAAGCACGATAGCCGCTGATGACGCCAGATTCCTCCAGCGCCCTGACCCGCCGCAGGCACGGCGACGGCGATAGCCCGATTTTCGCCGCGAGATCCTGATTGGTGATCCGGCCGTCCTCCTGCAGGGCTTTGAGGATGAGGCGGTCATAGCGATCGATTTCCATATTGCCGTCTACTCGAAAAAGTAAGCAGAAAATACCAAGATAAGTAACATAATGAGCAGAATATTAAGATTCTAGCGCAATAATCGCTGTAATTAGCAACCATCTGCCGCCCAAACTGGCCTAGGCTCTGCGCATGAACCTATAAGTAAGGAGTGCGTCATGGGGCGCTTCGATCATCACAAGTACCGGCCTGCACCGGCCGTGCCGCTCGAAAACCGGCAGTGGCCCGCCAACTCGGTGACGACGGCGCCGGTCTGGGCCAGTGTGGATCTCCGCGACGGCAACCAGGCGCTGCTTGAGCCGATGACTGTGGCGCAGAAACAGCAGCTTTGGGCGTTGCTGGTGAAAGTCGGTTTTAAACAGATCGAAATAGGGTTTCCGTCGGCCAGTCAGCAGGACTTCGACTTTGTCCGCTGGCTGATTGATGAGCAGCAGATTCCTGCCGACGTCACCGTGCAGGTTCTCGTGCCCGCGCGAGAAGCACTGATCGAACGAACCTTCGAAGCCCTGAGCGGCGTGAAGCAGGCCATCGTGCACTTGTATAACTCAACCTCAACTGTGCAGCGTGAGCGCGTGTTCGCAACCGACCGGGCGGGTGTGCAAGCCATCGCCGTGCAAGGCGCACAGTGGGTTGCCCGCGAGGCCACCCGCTACCCGGCCACGCGATGGACGTTCCAGTATTCGCCGGAAAGCTTCTCTAACACTGAGCCGGACTTTGCGGTTGAGGTTTGCAATGCGGTCGCGAGCGTGTGGGCACCCACGCCTAAGCAACGCTGCATCATGAATTTACCGGCAACGGTGGAGAGCAGCTCGCCCAATGTGTTCGCGGATCAGGTGGAGTACTTTTGCCGGCATATTGACGATCGCGAGTCGATTGTTGTGTCCGTGCACACGCACAACGACCGCGGTTGTGCAGTCGCGGCGGCTGAGCTGGCGATGCTCGCTGGCGCCGACCGGGTTGAAGGCACGCTGCTGGGCAACGGTGAGCGCACCGGCAATATGGACGTGCTGACCATGGCGATGAATCTGTATAGCCAGGGCATCGATCCTGAACTGGATCTCTCGGCGCCCGACGAAATCATTCGTGTGTATTCTGATTGCACGGGGCTCCCGGTACACCCACGCCACCCCTGGGTAGGCGAGCTGGTTTACACCGCCTTTTCAGGTTCACATCAGGATGCAATTCGAAAATGTCTGGCGCGCCAGCAAGATGAGGAGCCGTGGCAAGTCGCCTATCTGCCGATCGATCCGGCCGACATCGGTCGCGACTACGAAGCTGTCATTCGCGTCAATAGTCAATCGGGCAAGGGCGGCGTGGGCTATCTGCTGGAGCGCGATTACGGTCTGGCATTGCCGCGCTGGTTGCTGACACGCGTTGCCGCGGTCGTGCAGGCAGAAACCGAGCGCCGCAGTTCGGAACTCAGCAGCGCGGAGATTCACCAGTTGCTCATCGCTGACTTCGGCCGCGATACCGCACCGCTGAGTCTGAACGGCTACACGGTGCGTCGTGAAGACAACCGCGAGTTTATCGAGGCGCAGCTCAGCACGGCCCGAGGCCAGGCCACCATCGAGGGGCAGGGCGCCGGAGCAATCGAGGCATTCGTGTCCGCCTGGTCAGGCTGGTTGGGCCGGAACATCACCGTGCGTGAATACAACGAGCATGCGCTTGGTGAAGGGGCAGACGCCGAAGCCGTGGCTTACGTGCTGCTTGAGGTTGATGGCGAAAGCGTCGCCGGCGTTGCGCGTGACCGGGATACGTTAAGCGCGTCGCTCAAGGCGCTGCTGGCCGCTGTTAATCCGCTCGAGGCGCGACGCCTCGCGGCTGCGTAACAGCGGAAAAAGCGCCAACACTCAGCCGCCTGGGGCTGCTTTCGGAAGCCTGCTAGATGATGTTCTGGAAAGCCGTCATCTGCTGCTGCAGCGCCAGCGACCCAAGCCCGTGATTCGGGAACTGAGCCTGGAACGGGGTAAACGGATCCGCATTCCATAGCGACAGGTAGTTCAGTACCACCGTTTGCACCAGCAGGTTGACGTTGTTCGCCGCCGGCGAGCTCGCAGTCTCAACCGATCCGTCCGCCCGGAACCAGCCGAGCTGCTGATGGCGCGCCTGTTCCGCGGCGTCGGCGCCGCGCAGAATCGGTGTCCCGCCGGGGTTGTATACGAGGAAGAACGATGCAGCCGTTGACTGGTTGTCACTCGTCCACTCGCCCTTGCCGCGGCCGTCCTGCGTGTCGTCGATCGCGCCGTTACTCGATAGCGAGCCGTCGCTGAACACGTAGAGCATCAGTGGCGAACCCACGCGCGCGGCATACTCCAGGCAGGCGCCCATACAGCGTCCGGCGATAAAGTCCTTGACCTCGCCCTCGGCACGGCGCCCGCCGTGATAGTCATAGCCACCCATGGTGACGCAGCCAGCGCCGGCGTAGCCGTTGAGCACCAGTTTCATCACTGACGCGGTCTTGCGGAATTCGCGTCCCGCTCGACCGTTATCGTCGAACTCTTGCTGCGTGAAGATGGGGCCGATGATGTTCGGGTCAGCCGTGACATCAAACACGCTTTGGTTACCGAAGCGGTCCGCAACGTCCGCCGACTTCAGGTAGCCGCACTTGATCAGGTCGCGCAGTACTTCCGCATTGGAAATCTTCGGATCAGCGACATCGGCCTTCTGACTGCTGATGCGCTGAATCGATTCCATCACGGCGACCGCGTCATCCTGGCCCAACAGGCCCACGAGGTCACCGGTGTCGACCAGGCCCGTCACGTCAGAGGGACGATCAACTTTAGTCGGCCGCCAGATCGCGCGCTGCTCGGGTGAAATCAAACCCACCGGGTCCATTGAGTTGCCGCCGGAGTCGCTGTTGCGTGAACCGATCAGTGTCAGTAGCTCGCCGTCGCCTCCGGCCTGCGCGATACCGTACATCGGGTTGTGCGGATTGTTGCCGGTGTCGTTTTCAGAGCGAGCCGGAATGATCGCGCCGTTGATATTGGTCGCCGTGCCGGCCCCAAGACTTGCCTGGATGCCGCGCAGAAACGCGCTGTCGCTATGGAACGCCAGGCCCAGGCTGGTGTCCGTGTGGTCACCATTGCTGGTTGCCGTCGGCGTGGCTTCGGGTGTGCCGGGTGCCATGTCGCCGGGCAGACCCATCTTGCTGTAGCCCTGCGTGGAGAGGAGATCGAACTGGCCATCCTGCCGGCCCACCAGCACATTGGAAGCGGCCATGTTCGCGCCGCCCGCCAGATCGAAGCAGATGAACGGCACCGGATTAAACGCATTCGGGTTGATCAACGGACAGGTGCCCGCGTCGATGATCGCCTGCAGATCGGGCGACAGCGCAGCTTGCGCGGCGCGAGGATTCGCGAACAGGCTCAGCACGCCGCCCGCAGACACCGTGGCGGCGCCGGCCATAAACCCTTGCTGGATCAGCTGCCGCCGGGTGACCGGACGCGGGTGGTCGGGATGCCGCTGCGGCTCAAAGTAGTTGCGGGTTTTTCGCTTTGCCATGTCGAGTATTCCTATGTCGCGGGTGCTGTGCCTGTCTTACTGGATCAATGCCACGCCGCTGCCGAGCACGGCCGAGCAGACCGCCTTGGCAATGTCTTCCGTGCGCTCACCGCCGCTGTTGTCAGCGGCGATGAGCCGGTCGATGAGATTGGCCGGCCGCGCCGGGTTGCCACCGGCCGCCGCGTACCCAAGTTCGTCGGTTACATCCAGGAAGTCCGGCTGCGAACCAGCAAGGCCTACACCCATGATGTTGTTGACGACCGGATTGATGACCAGGTCACGTTGGGCGCCTGCGAAGGCCGTGCTGGGCGCAACACTAAAGTCAAATCCGGGGAAGTACGCATTCCGGCGCGCAACATTGTTTTCGATCAGCGCATCGCAGTAGGCAATCGCGAGCTGCGCGATACCAATCTCCTGCGCCGATGAGAACGTGCCCGGATCGGCCACAGCGGGGAGCTGCTGACGCACCAGGTCATAGGTGGACTGCACCTCGCTGGGTGGCACCGTTGTCACCTCGGCCATTGTCGCGTTGATTTCGTCGAAGGTCCTGATGCCCACGTCCGGCTGCTCACCGGCTAACACCTCAGGCGGTGGGTTTAGCGTAGCCGGAGGCGTTACCGGGCCGAAGTTGTTGCCGAGCTGATCGAAGCTCAGGAAAAACTCGTCTCCTTCGGGGCCCTGCTGCAAGGGCACGATGGTGCCGATGTTGGCGAGCGGCTGACCGGTTGGGTCGTTCAGCGTGAGATCCAGGTTCTCGTACGCCTGTCCGACGGCAATCTCCTGGCCGTTCAGGCCGATGCGCATGCCGACCAGCGGCACACCACTGGCGGTGGCAGTTGGATCGAGGCTCAGGAACACAGGCTCGTTGAACAGATAGCTGTAGCTGTCGAACTGACTGACCTCAAACATGATGTACGAGTCTGGTACCGCGGTCAGATCAGCTACGTGGAACAGCAGGAAGAACTTCTCACCCACGCCCACGTCGAGATTCTGCAGAATCTGCGCTTCGGTGAGCGCGCGATTATGAATGGCCACCATGCGAATCTGGCCCTGCCATTGCCGGTCGCCGGAGACTTCGTTGCCCAGCACGAAAGCGAAGGTCTCGTCCCAGTCACCCAGCGTACCGCCGGCGATCGGATCGGCGTCGTCAGTGAACACGCCGTTCACGTAAATCTGCCGTCCGTTCACGGGGTCATAGTTCGCTACCACGTGCTGCAGCGTTGCCTGCAGGTCTTCATCGGCATCAGAAGTCGACAGCGCCGGATCACCGTTGCCGTCCGTCGTCGAGGCCCGGTTCAGGAAGTCATAGCTGTAGAGCGTTTGTCCGAGCATGAAGTTGCGCACCGTCGTGCCAGCGGAGTAGCTGACAATCCGGGTTTCTTCCTGCACGACGTTGGCGGGCACAACCCAGGCTTCGATGGCGTACTCGCCGGTGGGCACAATCAGATCGCGCAGCTTGCGGCTGGTTGTCGTCAGTGCACGCGCCTGGCCGTCGGAAATGTCGATGCCAAAGCCGCCGACCCACTCAACGCCCGGCGGGGGCGAAAGCTCCAGATCCATGGCCGGGCTCACGCCGCTGGTGTCAAACGCCGTCAGGCCAGTACCCGTCTTGAATTCCCACAGGGCAATCTGGTTTTGCTCGTAGCGGTTACCGCCTGAGGCCACCGTGCCATCTACCAGGCGCAGCGCGCCGCTGACCTGCAGAGCGGGCGGCACCTGCGTTGGGGTGATTGTGTCGGCGAAGGTTGTTATCGCCGCCTGCATGATGTCGGCAGACTCGTCGCAGTTCACGCCGCTGCCCGTGTTCCAGCAGTTGTGGAACTCATCGCGCAGCCGCACAACCAGACGCGACAGCGGTGGATCATCCAGCTCAATCTTCGACTGCACCTGGCCATACGCCACCGCAATATCGCTATCCGCGAAGAACGGTGACTGCGGCGTGCCTGCACCGTTGCTGTGACACTCAGAGCAGTACGTCGTCAACAGGTTATGGACCGGTGTGAAGTCGGCGGGTACCGGTGGCGGCCAGTTCTTGCTGGCGCCGGGCGGGTTCACCGGAGGCGCGTTCAATTGAATGACGCGTCCGCCACCGCCGGAGCCGCCGATCCAGTTCTCGATCCATGTGGTCATGATGTCGCCACACGCCTGCGGGTCAGACAGCCAGCAGTTGTGCCCGCCGGCCACCTTGGTCACCAGCCGCGAGTTGGCCGGTATGTTGCGGTCGGTCAACGGATTGGATTCGGCGTAGGCGTTGTTGACGTTGTCGTCGCGCGCGAACGTGGGCGCCTGGCCGCCGTTCTGTGAGTGGCAGGTGCCGCAGCTTGCGGTGCCGCCATCACGCAGATGCGTCCACAGCTCAACCATGTACGCCTGGGCATCACTGGTCGCCGGTGGCGGGCCGTTGTACGTTGCACCCTGCGTACCGGGCACGGCCGGCGCATTCGACTCAGTGCTCGCGCCGCCGCCGCAGCCAGCCAGCGCAAACAGCGCGGTAGCGGCCAGAGTGGTCAGGCGGGTAGTCACTTTGAAGTTGGTTTGCACGTGGAGTTGATCAGTCATGACTTAGTCCCCCCGGCAGTAGTAGGCGGCATCAGCAAATACTTCCTTGAGCCGGTAGCCGCTGTCTCGAAACGCCAGGGTCATGGCATCGATCTCAGTGATATCTGCGTTGTCGGCCGGATCACGCAGGCAGACCGCGCGAAACACTTTCTTCACCTGGCAGCGGGCAAAGGCCTCGCTGTTGGCTAACTCGCGGCCGAGCGAGGCAGCTCCCGTGCCAGTGCCGCCTGGGGACGTGGGGCCAAAGTCCCAGCCGATCCAGCGGTTCTGTCCCTCCCGCCAGTAGTTGTTCCACTCGTCGTCGGGTGTGATAAAGCCGAACTGGAAAGTGTCTTCGTTGTTGAAGTATTTCGGCCGAACTACGCCCGGGGTGTAAACCATCTGTCCGGTCACATCGTCGTAATCGTGATAAGCAAACGCCTGCGCCAGCGGATCCATGCCGCTGTGGCAGCCGATGCAGTTGTTCAGGAACACGCGGGAGTCGCCGCCCGGGCTACGCGAAACATCCTGGCGAATGCGGTCGGGCGACGGGCTGGTGTCCTGCACCTGCTCCATGTCGTTACACAGGTGGTTGAGCATGGTGAAGCGGAACATCGCCCGATTAGTGCCCGCTATAAAGAAAGCTTCCGATGCAGCACGGGTTGTTAGCAGACCGGCTACGCCGCTGGCCGGCACGCCATTGCGAACCGTCTGCGCGTCTTTGCGCAGCAGCGTGGAGTTGCCGAGATCAACGTTGTCGCGCTCCATCTGTTCGTAGTGGTTGTTGCTGCCTGGCGAGTACGCAGGCAGCCCTAAGCTGCCGTCACCCACATACAGCACATCGGCGGACAGAATTTCATTAAATGGGGTGTAGTCCGGCGTGTCGTCGTCGCGGACAACGCCAATAAAGGTCGCCACATAGTCGTTCAGTGGCGCAAACACGTCCTGGTCCCGGTTAGTCCAGGGCATTGCCATGTTCTTGAGTGTCACCCGGTAAAAGGAGCTGTTCTGCATGGCGGTGTACGCGGCCGCCTCGTAGGCCGCGCGGGTGCCGCCAGCATTGACGATGGCCGTCTCCATAGCAGTGAGCACAGCGTCGGTCGGCGGTACGCCGGCGATACGATCGTGTATACGCTTGGCCTGGTCACGCTCCGCAGCGTGCAGAGACAGCGGCATCGAAACTACAGCGAGCAGCAGCAACGCAGCCCGCGATGAATTTTTCGGACGCGACACGCACTGTCGCCACGCCGTAATCAGCGACTTCGTCATCCAGATTTCTTCCCGTAAGTCCGGCGTCCCTCACGCCGTGAACCAGTTATCGCTTGGTCAGAGATCAACGACTGTGACCGCGTTAACAGTCCGACCTTTTTTCAATGCATTACGTTACGTCGGATGCGATTTAGTGGGTTATTCGGGTCCAAACTCCCAATCGTTGTTGCGAAGTGATGGGCAGGTACTGCCAATGAACGCGTGTGCGTCAAAGCTCTATGGCCGCATTAGGTCGCTGACTATTTGTTTGGCGTTGCCGGTGACTTTGTTGCTGTCGGGCTGCGGCAGTGGCACGGGTGGCGTGGGTATTGCCGATGCCGATGGTCAGAGTCCCGATCCGGTCCTGGTGGAGGTACCTATTGCCTATGTGAAGCGGCCATTGCCGTTGAACGATCAGGGTGGACTAGAGCCTGGCGTGGCGCGCGAACTTCAGGGTTTTGAAGTAGGCGCTGACTTATATATGCGTGATCGCGCCTCAATCACGGCGGCTGAGCGCAACATCACTGGCGGTGAGACTCTGGGCATGGGTGATGTCCGCGATGTCGAGGTCTCCTACGACGGGGAGCGCGTGATATTTGCGATGCGTGGCCCGTTCGATCCCGGATTGGACGACGAAGATCAGCCCCCCTGGAATATTTGGGAATACGACCGCGTCAATGATGTCTTGCGGCGCGTAATAACCTCGAACATCACCGCCAACGCGGCTCATGATGTGGCGCCACATTATCTGCCTGACGGCCGCATTATCTTCTCGTCTAATCGCCAGCGTCAGTCGGGCGCGATTCTGCTTGACGAAGGCAAGCCGCAGTTTTCCGCGCTCGATGAAGCTCGTGATGAATATGCTTTCGTGCTGCACGTAATGAATGACGACGGCACCGACATTCAGCAGGTGTCGTTCAATCAGAGCCACGACCTGGATCCCGCCGTAACCAATGACGGCAAGGTGGTGTTCAGCCGCTGGGATCGCGCGCCGGGCAACGACAACATTCATCTGTATCGCATGAATCCAGACGGTACCGGGTTAGAGCTGCTCTATGGCTTAAACAGCCATGACACCGGTACCGGCGGCGCGGAGATTGAATTTCTGCAGGCGCGTCAGCTCCCGGACGGCAGTCTGCTGGTCTCGATTCGTCAGGCTGTTGCAGGCCAGCGCGGCGGTGACCTGATTCGGATCGACGCCGATACCTATGTCGACAATACGCAGGCAACGGCCCCCAACGCGGGCATGCCGGGCCCGGCGCAGTCCTCGACGGTTATTAACGACGTGCGTACCGACGGCAGCATCTCCCCGGGCGGCCATTTCAGCGATGCATTTCCGCTCGACGACGGCACCAGCCGCATGTTCGTAAGCTGGAGCCAATGCCGGTTAATCGAGAATGGACAGGTTGTGCCCTGCACGCCGGCGCGGCTCGCTGACCCGGCTGCGGTACCCGCAGCGCCGGCGTACGGCATCTGGATTTACGATTTGGCCACCGATACGCAGCTTCCGGTTGTGCCGCCTGAGACCGGCATGCTGTTCACCGACATCGTGGCAGCGGGCGTGCGCACGCAGCCGCCGATTATTCTGGATATCGAAGATGCCGGCACGGCGGACACCACGTTGCTGACTGAAGGTACCGGCATCCTTAATGTCCGCAGTGTCTACGATGTCGACGGCGTGGATACTGCAGTGCCCGACATCCCCGGCGTAGCGGATCCGGTGACAACTCCGCCGGACACACGCGTGGCGCGTTTCATCCGCTTGGTGAAGGCGGTCGGCATTCCTGATGATGACCTTGTGGACCTGGACGCCACGGACTTCGGGCGCAGCGCACTAAACGGTATGCGCGAGATCATTGGTTACGTGCCGATCGCGCCGGATGGTTCGGTGCAGGTGAAAGTGCCCGCAAATGTGCCGCTGCAGTTCAATATCCTGGATGCGCAGGGCCGCCGGATCGGCCCGCGCCACAACAACTGGCTGCAGGTGCGGCCCGGCGAGGTGCGCAACTGTACTGGTTGTCACGACGGCAACAGTGGCCTCGCTCACGGACGCGACGATGCTTTCGACAGCGCTTACCCCGGTGCTTCAACCACTAGCCAGCCCTTCCCAAACAGCAACCCGGCGTACTTCGCTGACTTCGGGGAAACCATGGCCGAAGCCCAGGGACGCATCAGCTGTGCCACAGATTGCGCGGCCATTACGCCGTCAGTAAACGTTACCTATGTTGACGACTGGACGGATCCGGTGGCGGCAACGCCAGGCACGCCGTTTAGCTATGACTACGCTGCCATGGCGACGACCGCCCCGGCATCGCTCGCTTGCCAGACCGCCTGGGCGCCAACCTGTCGCTCGGTGATCAACTACGTTGAGCATATCCAGCCGCTGTGGGATGAGCCGCGCCTTGCGCCTGATGGCATCACTGACGTGACCTGCACGGGCTGCCATCGGCGCGTTGACGATATGGGTGCACCGATGGTGCCGGAGGGCCAGCTCGATCTCACACCGATTCCCGACCCGGTGGTCACCGACCACCTGATCTCCTATCGGGAGCTGTTGTTCAACGACAATGAGGAATTCTTCGATCCGGTTGCCATGATCGTGAGGGACAGGCTGGTTGTGGTCGGTTTCGACCCGGATACCGGCGACCCGATCGAGGCACCGATCGTGCTGACGCCCAGCATCACGATTGCGGGCGCCCGCGCATCCGGGGATTTCTTCGACCGGTTCGACGCGGGCGGCACGCACGAGGGGTGGCTCACCCCGGATGAGCTGCGCCTTGTCTCAGAATGGGTCGATATCGGTGCCCAGTACTTCAATAACCCCTTCGATGTGCCGATAAACTGATCCATGAGCAGGCTGTCGGTCATCGTGGGCCTCGCCTTACTGGTCGCGGCCCAGGCGGCGGTGGGCGCCAAACGCTATTACGAAGTGGTGGTGATGGACCCCTATATCGAGCTCCACACGGGGCCGGGCCGGGGCTATCCGATCACGCAGGTGCTTGAGCGCGGCGAGCAGATCGAGGTACTCAAGCGCCGCACCGACTGGTTCAAGGTCCGCAATGATCGCGGCATCAAGGGCTGGGCCAGCGCCCGCCAGCTATCCCGTACGCTGGAAACCAGCGGCAAGCCGGCCAAAATCCAGGACCCTGATCGCGATGACTTCGCGCTGCGCAAGCGTGAACTGGGCGTTCAGCTCGGTGAGCTGGAGGGCGCAAACGTTATCCGCGGCTACGCCTCCTGGTTGTTTACGCCCAACCTGTCGGCTGAGCTGTCGGGCTCGATCATCACCGGGCGTTTCTCTGACGGTTGGATGCTGAGCGCGGATGTCGTGCACCAGCCGTTCCCGAACTGGTGGATCTCACCGTTTTTTTCGCTCGGCACGGGTGTGCTGCAGATCAATCCCAAATCAACGCTGGTTTCCGCGAAGGATCGCACAGACCAGACGGCGTCTGCCGGTGCAGGCTTGCGCATGCACGTGGGGCGACGGGTCTTGTTACGGGCCGAATACAAGAACCACGTGTTGTTCACCAGCCGGGATGACAATGAGGAACTGGAAGAATGGAAAGCAGGCATCTCGTTTTTCTTTTGATGAGCGTCGCCCTGCTGTTGTCGGGATGCAGCCGCGCGGTTGTCTCAGACAACTCAGCCGACGCCGCCGAGCCCGTGATCAATCCGCAGGTGTCGCGGCGCGACATCCGGGAGGCCAGGATTGACTCCGAAAATTTCGAAGTGGGCGCCTACTTCGGCTACATGAGCGTCGAAGACTTCGGCTCCAATAGCGTGTACGGGGCCAAGCTGGCCTACCACGTGACTGAGTCGCTATTCGTTGAAGCGACTTATGGTGAAACGGACACCAGTCAGACCTCATTTGAAATTCTGAGCGGTGGCGCACCGTTGTTGTCAGACGATGATCGTAGGTTTCGCTACTACGACGCTTCCATCGGGCTGAACATTCTGCCCGGTGAGGTGTTCCTTGGGCGTGATTGGGCGTTTAACAGCGCGCTGTATTTGATCGGTGGAGTGGGCAACGTGGAGTTTGCCGGCGACAACTATTTCACTGCGGTTTTCGGAGCCGGTTATCGCGTGTTGGCCACGGACTGGCTCGCGCTGAACTTCAGCGTGCGGGATCACCTGTTCGATACCGATCTGCTCGGGGAAGAAAAAACCACGCACAACATCGAGTTCAATCTCGGCCTGACAGCGTTCTTTTGACCGCTGTTTAGGACTGGAGAGGAGTGTAGCCAATGACCTTGCGTAACCCATTAAGCGACAAACCAGGTAGCAAGCTGATCGTAATGATCGCGGTCGCGCTGCTGTCGGTGCCGACGGCGGCGCTCAACGTCGAGATCTCCGGGCCGGCTCCGGATTTCAGTCTGGTGAATCGTAGCGGCGAAACAGTTTCGCTGAGCGAGCTGAAAGGGCAGGTGGTGCTGATTAACTTCTGGGCCACCTGGTGCGGGCCTTGCCGCGAGGAAATGCCTTTGCTGGAGCAGCTTCATCAGCGTTACGAGTCGCTTGGCTTCACGCTGCTGGGTGTGAATGTTGAAGAAGACGGCGGCCATGCGGAAGAGTTTCTCGCCGGCACGCCGGTCACCTTTCCGATCCTCTTTGATCCCGATAACGGGGTTAGCAAGCTGTATGACGTCACCGCGATGCCGAGCACGGTGCTGGTGGATCGCGGCGGTAACCTGCGCTACCTCCATCATGGCTATAAGGAAGGTTACGAAAACATTTATCAGGACCAGATTCGTACTCTGGTTCGCGAGCGGGGCTAGGCAATGAAGCGCGTTAGCGGATTTCTGTTATTGGTTTCGCTCTTTGTGTCCGGGTGCTCAATCGAGCCATGGGTTAAACCGTATGAGCGCGATCGCCTGGCCGATGAGATCATGCTGTTCGATCGCGACCCGGTGTCCAGCGCGTATATCCATCACGTCTACGAAGCTCGTGAGGGTGCGCGCGGAGCGTCAGGGAGTGGGGGCGGAGGCTGTGGCTGCAATTAGCCGGGCGCTGAGAAACCCTCAGACGTCGCGATACGTCGTTCTGGCCCGGCTCAAAAAACTCATGTATTGCCATATACATTCCGTTTTTTCGCCAGGCCACGCCTCGTCTCGCGCGCGCCTGAGACTCTCTCAACACCCGGCTGGCCGGCGTTTTCTTGCTGGCGCAGGGCCGCTAAGAATGACAGCACAGCACCTGGTTGCAGCCCGGCTCAGCTTTGTATTGCTTGCTTTGCTGGCAGCGCCCGCATCCGCGGGGGTGCTGCCGGACGATCGTGCCGACATTCTTTATCACTACTACGATGGCGGGGGCGTGACCATTGAAGGGCCGTCGTATCTGGTGCGTAAGAGCATTGGTGAGCAGTTTTCGTTCTACGGCAACTACTACGTTGATACGGTCAGCAGCGCGTCCATCGATGTCGTGACAACTGCCAGTCCCTATGAAGAAGAACGCACGGAGCAAAGTGTCGGTGTCGACTTCCTCAATGGCGACACCATCATGAGCCTGTCGGTGACGCAGAGTGAGGAGAATGACTACTCGGCGCAGTCGGTCAACTTCTCGATTGCCCAGGAAATTTTTGGCGGACTCACAACGGTGACACTGGGCTACGGCAATGGCTCGGATGAGGTTGGCCGCAACGGCGACGATACTTTTTCGGATACAGTTGAGCGTCAGGCCTATCGTCTGGGTCTCTCGCAGATTCTCACGCGCAACATGCTGATGTCGATGAACCTGGAAGTGATTACTGACGAGGGGTTCCTGAATAATCCCTACCGCTCGGTACGCTACCAGGACGGCTTCGGGTTCAGCTATCAGCAGGAAGTCTATCCGCGCACTCGTACCTCGACAGCTGCCGCGCTGCGAACTCGCTACTACCTGCCGTACCGTGCCTCCGTGCATCTCGGCTATCGCTACTTCACTGACGACTGGGAGATCGAGGCACACACTGCTGAGGTGGGCTATGCGCATCCCTTCGGGCCGCTCAGCGTCGATCTGAAATACCGTTACTACACCCAGACCGCCGCTGATTTCTACAGCGACCTTTTTCCCTTTGAGAATGCCCAGAACTTTCTGGCCCGGGACAAAGAGCTGAGTACCTTCCAAAGCCAGACGATTCGTTTGGGCCTGACCTACGATTTCCTGGAGGGCGGCTGGAGTTTCCTGGAGCGCGGCACAGTCAACTTCTTTTACGATCACATCCTCTTCACCTACGATGATTTTCGCGACCTCGACATCGGTGGTCCAACCGGCGCTGAACCTCTGTATGAACTTGAGGCCGATGTGATCCAGCTATTCCTGTCTTTCTGGTTCTGAGTCTGGTTTCAAGCCCGGGCGCCACTGTTGCCCGGGACCCGCTGCTGCCCGGTGCTATACTCCGCGCCCTTCCCGGGCCGTAAATGAGGATTCTTGATGTGGGCGGGCTAACTGCGATGCAACACCGCACGCTGATGGTTATTGGTGGCGGCACCGCGGCGTTGGTGGTGATGAACATCTGGCTGTTTTTCAGCAACCGCTCGACCCAGGTCGATGTCGCTCAGCGCCAGCAGTTCATCAACGAGTCGGTGCAGCTAAACCGGCTGAACACGCGCATGGTGCAGTTTCTCGCGGATCTTGCTGTCCGCACCGAAGATCAGCGCATTCGCGATCTGCTGATGGCCAACGGTATCACCATCAATGCCAATGAGAGCGGGGAGGCTGCGCCGTGAGTGAAACTACGACTGACCGTCCTGGCCGCGAGGCTCCGGGCAGTGACTCGGCCTACCTGCCTTTGTTGATGTTGAGCGTAACCCTGCTCGCCAGCGTTGCGCTGCAGAGCTATTCGCTTTGGAGCGAGCGGCAAAACTATGCCCGGGCGTTAACCAATCAAGCGGAGCCGCTGGCCGAGGCGCAAAAGACGCGCCAGCAGCTTGAGTCTATCGCCGTAGGCGCGGCCGATCTCGCTGTAACCGGCAATGCAAACGCGCAGCGGCTGTTGGATGAGTTGTCGAAGCTGGGCGTTAGCGTGACACCCAGCATAGGCACGCAGTAGACGCGCCATGCGTCGGGCAGCCACCATGCCCAGACTCAGTTCTTGTTGGTTGTTGCTATGGTGCGCTTGCACCGCAGCACCGTCACAGGCTGAGTGGATTGCCGAACAGCAGAACAAGATGGGCACGCGCGTTGAGGTGCAGTTCTGGGCCGGTGATCTGACCCGATCTGAGTCGGACGAACTGATGAAGCGCGCTATGGCCGAGTTCGACCGTATCGAGGCCGATATGAGCACGTACCGGCCGGACTCGATGCTCTCCGCCGTCAATGACCGCGCCGCCACAATGGCCGTCCCTGTCTCCAGCGAGTTATCCGCGTTGCTGATCGATGCACTGCGCCTGTCGGTTCTCACTCAGGGTGCGTTCGACATCACCTATGCGAGTGTGGGCCAGTACTATGACTACCGGGCGCGACAGCGGCCCGGGGCCGACGTGCTCGAGGCAGCACTCCCGGGTATCAATTACCGCCAGGTTGACGTGTCGGCAGATCCACCCGCGGTGCGCTTTGAACACGCAGGTGTGCGCGTTGACCTGGGTGGCATTGCCAAAGGGCATGCCGTTGAAAAAGTGGCGGCACTTCTCCGTAAGGCGGGTATTGAGCATGCGCTGGTCACGGCCGGTGGCGATACGCAGCTCCTGGGGGACCGGCGCGGAGCACCCTGGATTGTTGGCGTGCGCGACCCGGATCAGCCCAAGGGTTTGGTCACACGCATGGCGCTGGCAGATGAAGCAATCTCAACATCCGGTGACTACGAACGCTTCTTTATCGAAGACGATGTGCGGTATCACCATATTCTGGATCCATCGACCGGCGAGTCTGCCGGTGCGGTGCGCAGCGTCACGGTCATCGGACCCAAGGCGACGCTGACGGATGGCTACGCCACCAGCCTGTTCGTGATGGGGCCGGACGAGGGGCTGCAGCTGATCAACTCGATTCCTGAATACGAGGCGCTGATCGTTTTGCCCGGCCGCAGCCTGCGGTTCTCAGACGGCCTGGATCCGCGCTGAAGTATCCGCCTGGCGCTTGAATCGGGCGCAGGCCCCGAACGGGCCCAGATCCCATAGCGACGGCGCCGCAACCCACTTCACTTAAGGCTCAGGTGTTCCGTGACTCCGGTCACAGGAATCGCCTGGTGGGCCTGCGACCATTGTGCTGCGGACCGTCTGCGCTGCAGCAGGTCTGTCCAGCACAGGGCAAACCCGGCGAAAGCCGGGGACGCAAAGCTTCCGGTCTACGGGCCTGCCAGCAGGTCCAGGACAGCGGGGCTGCATCGCCATGCTCGAACTCGAGCTCGGCGGTCTTGCGTTCCTCGTCTCCGGTTTCCTGTGATTGCACGGCAGCCCGCTTTGGCAGCGGGCAATACGGGATCAGCGGCGACGGTGGAAGGCATGCGTCACAGGCGAAGAACGGCGAGAACAGGCAAGCGGGCGGCGGCACTTTTGTCTGCGCTGCTGCTGGCAGCCTTGCTGCCAGGTGCCAACGCGGGTTCGCTTGAGGGCGAGCTGGCGCCGGACTTTGCGCTCAAGTCAATGGACGGCCAAAACTTAAGGCTCAGCGAATACCGCGGCGAAGTCGTCCTGATGAACCTCTGGGGTAGCTGGTGCGGCAAGTGTCGCGATCAGCTTGCCGCCATCGAACAGCTGCGTGAGACGTACAGCGATCAGAACGTCGCGGTACTTAGCGTCAATCTTGATCGCAAGCTTAAGAAAGTTCGCGGGCTCACAGAGCAGCTCAGCCTCAACTTTCCGATTCTTCTGGACCCCCGCAAACAGGTGGCACGCGCCTACGACCCATCGCGCATGCCGATGACCGTGGTACTGGACCAGTCCGGCACGGTGCGTGCCACATGGCAGGGCTACAAAGCCGGCGACACCCAACTCTACATGGCAGAACTTGAGCAGCTCCTATCTGAGCAAACCTGGAACTGAGCGCGTTATGAACAAATCAACACCCATCATGAACTCCTGCAGGCTGCTCGTGGCAGCGGCGAGCCTGTGGTTGTCGGCTGCGGCGTTTGCGGAAACGGCACCGGCCGCGCTCGACCAGGAGGTGCAAGACCTTAAGGCGGAAGTTCTGGACCTGAATCGCGAGCTGTTCCTGCTTGAGGAAGAGCTGCTTTTTCCAGCCAACACTCAAGTGGCCGTGTTTGTTTCCATGGACATCGGCGAGTTTTTCTCTCTGGACTCCGTGCAGCTCGAACTGAACGGCAAGTCGGTCGCCAACTACCTGTATACGGATCGCGAGATAAAGGCACTAAATCGGGGCGGCGTTCATCAGCTGTTTGTCGGCAACCTGAAGACTGGCGAACACGAGATCGTGGCCTTCTTTACCGGCCTGGGTCCTCAGGGCCGCGAGTACCGGCGCGGCGCGACACTGAATTTCGACAAGCAGATCGGGGCGAAGTACATCGAACTGCAAATCTCTGACTTCGAGGTCAAGCAACAGCCCGAGTTCGTGGTCAGGGAGTGGGAGTAACCCGTGATGCGGGTGACCTCAATGCGCCGGGCATGCGCGCTGTTGTGCGGCGCCGTGCTGCTTGCAGCGTCGGCTGCGGGAGCCCGCGACCTCGACGGCATTGAAGTCCGTGATCTGCACTATGGCGAAGTGCTGTTCCATTTTTACCAGCAGGAAGACTTTCGGGCCTTAACGCATTTGCTCACGGCTCGCTCCGCCGGCAAGCTGCCTCGTCACGACGCAGATTCAGAACTGTTGCTTGGTGGTCTGTACCTGGCCTACGGCCAGCACGGGCAAGCCGAGGAAATCTTCCAGCGACTGCTGGATGAATCGGTTGAGGCGCCGGTCCGTGACCGCGCGTGGTTTTATCTGGGCAAGGTGCGGTATCACCGCAGCCTCTACGCGCAGGCCGAAGCCGCGCTCAACAAGGTTGAGGGCGAGTTGCCCGAGGGCTTAGCAGCCGAACATCGTTTGCTGCTGGCACAAAGCCTGATTCATCAGGCGCGATTCGACGAAGCGGCGGAAACATTAGAGCGCTGGCGAGGTCCGCGCGACTGGACCGCCTACGCGCGCTACAACCTGGGCGTTGCACTAGTCCGCAACGGACAGCTTGAGTTGGGAACCCGCGCGCTGCGCAAAGTCGGTGATCTGCCGGATCGCAAGGGCGAGCTGCGGGACCTTCGCGATCAGGCCAATCTCGCCCTGGGCTACGCCTACCTGCAGGCTGGTGAAGCGAGCGAGGCGCGTAACGTTCTGCGCCGTGTCAGTTTGCACGGTCCATTCTCGAACAAGGCGCTGCTAGGCGTTGGCTGGGCTGATGCACAGCTAGAGGACTATCGCGATGCCCTCGTGCCCTGGCTGGAGTTGCGCGATCGGGATCTGTTGGATGGCGCTGTCCAGGAAGCGCTGCTTGCCGTGCCGTACGCATTCGGCCGGTTGGAGGCCCACGGCTCATCTGTCGACCACTACCTCGACGCATTAGCTGCGTTCGACGCCGAGGTCGTCCGGCTTCGCAATGCCACTGACCGGGCACGCAGCGGAGAGCTGATCCCCGCGTTGCTGCAGACCGATGATCCCGGCATTGGCCGGTGGTACTGGCAGCTGGAGCAAGTGCCTGACAATGACGATGCCCGTTATCTCTACCACCTGGTCGCCGATCATGTGTTTCAGGACGGCCTGCGTAATGTGCGCGATTTGCTGGCGCTGGGTGAGCACTTGCGAGAGTGGGAGAAAAAACTCGTCGCCTTTCGCGACATGGTGGACACCCGTGCTGAGGCGTATGCGCAACGGCTACCGGTCGTCGCTGGCAAGCTCATGAACATGGACCTCAAGGCGATCCGTGCCGAACGTGATGCGCAGATGAGTGCCTGGTTAGCGGCCGGCGAGCCGGAACCCGACGTCACCAGCCTGGCGACGGCCACCGAACTTGATCAGTGGGAGCGTCTGGTCTCGATGGAGGAGAGTCCCGCCTGGCAGACCGCCGAGGCGGCGGAGGCGCGCAGCAAGCAGCGCGTCCTCAAGGGCCTGTTGCTGTGGCAGCTCGATAGAGAACACAAGTTACGCCACTGGCAGCAGCGCCAGGCGATTGCCTCGCTTGATGAAGCGCTGAGCGCTGCGGAGGCAGGCACCGCCAGTGCGGTCCAGGTCAGAGATGGGATTCCACGCGAGCTCAAAGCGTTTCGCCTGCGTCTCGACCGGCTCGAGGAGCGGCTTGGGCAGATGCAGTTATCAGTCCGGCAGGCACTGGGTGGGCAGGAGGAGCGGCTGCAGCTGATGGCGATTCGTTCGCTGGATGAGCAGCGTGAGCGACTGGCGACTTATCGCATCCAGGCACGCTTCGCACTCGCCAATATCTACGATCGGGCCAATGCGACCGCCGCGCGCCAGGAAACGGACCGGTGAAATTCGTGATGACCGTAAGTGCCGTCGTGCTCAGCGCCGGGCTGTGGCCCTTCGGCGGCAAGCAGGTACCTGACGAGAGCGACACCATTGGCGATCTGCGCCGGCAGAAGCTTGAGCTCAAGCGGGAGACCGACTTCGACGACGGCGCCGCCAAAGCGCGCGAGCAGTATCGCGATTTCCTGACCATCGACGATGCGGATCCGGCGCTGCAGCTCGAGGCGATGCGGCGGCTGGCCGATCTCAATCTGGAGGCGGGTGAGGACGCAGGTGCAACGGGCGGTCCGGACGAAGCTGAGTACTACGCAGAATCAGTCGCACTGTATCGAAAGTTGTTGGCACAGAATCCTGACTACGCTGAGCGCGATCTGATTCTGTATCAGCTGGCACGCGGCCAGGAGATCATGGCGGATAGCACGGCGGCCATGGGTGCGCTTGACCTGTTGGTCAGCGAGTACCCGGACAGTAAGTTCTATGACGAGGCGCAGTTCAGGCGCGGCGAGATGCTGTTCGTGGCCGGCCGGCATCGTGAAGCCGAGGCAGCTTATGCGGCCGTGATCAACCGCGGCGAGACTTCGGCTTTCTTCGAGCAGTCGCTCTATAAGCACGGCTGGTCGCTGTTCAAGCAGTCGCGGCACATCGATAGCCTCGATTCGTTCGTAATGTTGCTCGACCGAAGGCTTGCGCATCCGGAAGGCCCGCTGGCTGCTCTGGATGAAATGTCGCGGCCGCAGCGCGAGATGGTCGATGACTGTTTTCGCGTGATGTCGATTAGCTTTGAGTACACCGATGGCGCGCAAACCATCGACGCCCTGCTCGCAGAGCGCCCGAGCCTGGCGTATGCCCACCTGCTGTACGCGAGCCTTGGTGATCTCTATCTGGATCAGGAGCGCTTCGTCGACGCTGCAGATACCTATGGCGCCTTCGTTGTGCGCAATCCCACGCACGCCGCTGCGCCCGGGCTGCAGGTGCGCGTGATTGACGCCTACACAACCGGCCGCTTCCCCAGCCTCGTGCTGGAGGCGAAAGAAGACTACGTGCGCGCTTACGGACTGGACAGTGATTTCTGGCTGCAACGATCACCCGGCGAGTTTCCGCAGGTGGTGGCTGATCTGAAGACGAGCCTGAGTGACCTGGCTGGTTACGACCATGCCCGCGCGCAGGCAGGCGATGGCGAGGAAGCGTACGAGCGCGCGGCCGGCTGGTATCGGCGTTATCTGGCCTACTTTCCAAACGATCCGGACTCGGCACAGCGGAGCTTTCTCCTGGCCGACATTCTCAATGAGCTTAAGCGCTACGGTGAGGCAACGGATCAGTACCTCGACGCCGCCTACGCGTATGGCCCGCATCCACAGGCGGGCGAAGCCGCGTACGCTGCAGTCCTGACAGCGCGTGCGCATGAGGCACAGCTCAGCGACTCGTTGCTGACCGCCTGGCGTGCGCGCAGTCTGGAAGACGCCCTGCGCTTTGCGGAGAGTTTTCCAGCGCATCCGCAGGCCGCACCGGTGCGTACCAAGGTGGCCGAGGATCTGTTTGCAGACGGTCAGCTTGAGCGCGCGGTGACGGTGGCCGGTCTGGTCGTCACTCAACAGCCTCCCGTCACGGTGAAACTTGAGCGGACCGCGTGGCGCGTGCTGGCTCACGCGCAGTTCGACCTGGCCCGCTACGCTGATGCAGAGCAGGCCTATGCACGGTTGCAGCTCCTGCCGCTGGAATCGCCCGAGCAGGCGGAGGAGCTTGAGGCTCGCGTGGCGGCCTCGGTGTACAAGCAAGCTGAGCAGGCCAGGGATGCAGGCGATATCGACGCCGCCGTGCGACAGTTTCTGCGTGTGGGCACGGCCGCACCTGGTGCAACCACTGTTGCCACCGCGGTGTATGACGCCGCCGCGCTGCTGATCGGGGCCGAGCGCTGGGATGAGGCGATCCCGGTGCTGGATGATTTCAGGGCCCGTTTCCCGGGGCACGAATTCAACGACGACGTCACCATGAAGCTCGCCGTTGCGCAGCGTTCGGCAGGTCAGTCCGTGGCGGCCGCCCGCGAGTTTGAGCAGGTGGCGGTGCTGACGAGTGCCACCCCGGAGGTGCAGCGCGAGGCGCTGTGGGAAGCTGCCGAACTCTACGCCAGCGCCGACCGCCCGGTTGACGAAAGACGAGTATTCACCAGCATCGTTGCCCGCTTCCCGGTACCTCTGAGCGAGTCCATGGAAGCGCGTTTACGTCTGGCGGATCTGGCGCGCGATCTCAACGACGCGGCAGATCGACGGCGCTGGCTGGAGGACATCGTGCGCGCTGATGCGACTGCCGGCGCGGGCCGTACGGACCGCACCCGCACGCTTGCCGCGACCGCGACGCTTGAATTGGCCGCGCCACTGCGCGATGCATTCCGCGCTGTTGCCCTCACGATCCCCCTGAAGGACAGCCTCAGCGTGAAGAAGAATCGCATGGAGCTGGCGTTGGACGCTTACGGGAAAGCCGCGGAGTACGGCGTAGCGGACGTGGCGACTGCGGCCAACTTCGAGATTGCAGAGCTCTACTACCGGCTCAGCATCGACCTGATGGATTCCCAGCGGCCTTCCGGCTTGTCGGCTGAGGAGCTTGAGCAGTACGAAATCTTGCTCGAGGAACAGGCGTTTCCGTTTGAAGAACAGGCGATTGATCTATTCGTTACGAACGCGGACCGGGCAGCCGACGGGCTGTATGACGAATGGGTCAGGAAGAGTTTTGCGCGCCTGGCGGCCCTGATGCCCGCGCGCTACGCGAAAGTCGAGAGGAGTGAGGCCCTTGTTACACAAATCAACTAACGAGCAGCTGAAACGCACTCGCAAGGAAGCCATTCGGGCTTTCCTGCTGGCGGCATCACTGGCGCTGGGTGCCTGCGCCGGCGGTCCCGCCAAGCGGGCCGAGCAGGGCGCTGAGACGGAAGCTGCCTATCCTCCGGCAGCCACAGACCGCTATGCGCGGGCCCTCGGCCTGATGGACGCCGGCGACTACTCGCGCGCGCAGCGGGAGCTGGTCTTGCTGACCGAGAAGTTCCCCGACCTGGCCGGCCCATATCACAACCTGGCACTCATTGAAGCGGACAAGGGCAGCCCGGATAACGCGGCCGCTCTGCTCAAAGCGGCTCTGGAGCGCTGCCTGCGTTGCGCGGCGAGCTGGAACCAGTTGGGCATCCTGCACCGGCAAGCCGGACGTTTCGCTGAGGCGGAAGGCGCCTATCTGTCCGCAGTCGAGAATGAACCCGGCTACGCGCTGGCGCACTACAACCTGGGCGTGCTCTACGACCTTTATCAGCAGCGCCACGAACTCGCAGTTCAGCACTACGAGCGTTATGTCAGCTTGTCGGGCGACGCCGACGCCATCAAACAGGTCGACAAATGGATCGCTGATCTCCGCCGGCGCCTGGCGGCGCCCCAGCGCGCGGCGCAGGCTGGAGAGCTGTGATGCGCATGGCACTTACCGTGATCTTGCTCCTGCAGTCAGTGCTGGCCCTGGCGGAGGACGCTCCGGCTACGGCGGCAGATCCAGCCGCTCAGGACTTCCTGGAGCTAGACAGCTCGGCAGTGCGGGGCAATCAGGAACTGCCTCGGGTCCTGTCGATTGTGCCGTGGAAGGATCCGGCCATTGGGGACCTGGTGGGCAAGCCCGTGAACAGCCTGGTCGATGAGGTGCTGGCTCCCGTGGACCGTGAAGTGTTCCGCAGACAAACCGCTTATTTCGATCAATTGTATAGGGACTAGGGATCGATCCCGGGCGGCGCGGCCCGGCCAGGTCCTCCTCAAGTGCCGCCAGAAGGAGAGCAGGCATGGAATTCTACTCAAGCATCGTGAGTTTCTTTCAGGACGGTGGGGTCTTCATGTACCCAATCGTCGTTGTGTTCGCACTGGGTTTTGCGATTTCCGTGGAGCGCTGGATCTTCCTGAGCAAGACCAGCCTCGGTAACCGCATGCTGTGGAAGAAGATCACGCCGTTCATCCAGGCCGGAAAGTTTCAGGAAGCAGTTGGCGTAACGTCCAAGTCGAAAGCTGCCATTGCCACGATACTGACCTACGGGCTGCATCGCATTAAGACGGCAGCGCGTCGCGATGACATCGAAAAGGCAATGGAAGAGAGCCTGATGGAAGTCATGCCGCGACTCGAGAAGCGCACGCATTACCTGGCCACGTTTGCCAATGTCGCGACGCTGCTGGGGCTGCTCGGCACGATTATTGGTCTGATCAATGCCTTCACCGCGGTCGCGGCTGCGAATCCAGCGGAGAAGGCCGATATGCTCTCGGCCAGTATTTCCGTGGCGATGAACACGACAGCCTTCGGCCTGATGGCCGCAATTCCGCTATTGCTGCTGCACACGGTGCTCCAGAGCAAGACCACGGAGATTGTGGATAGCCTGGAAATGGCTTCAGTGAAGTTTCTGAATGCGATTGACGAGCGTCGCACCGAGGCCGCTGCCGCATGAGGAGTTCCTGGCGACGCCACCGGTCGAATGACCCGGCGGAGTTGAACATTACGGCCTTCATGAACCTGATGGTCATCCTGGTGCCGTTTCTGCTCATCACCGCCGTGTTCTCGCGCGTGGCGATTCTGGAGCTGAACCTGCCTTCGTCCGGGGAGCAGCAGGCTGAACTGCCGGAATCCATGCAGCTGGAAGTCATCGTGCGCGCGGACCGGATCGAGGTTGGCGAGCGCAACAGCGGCTTGCTGACGCGTCTGCCGAAGCAGTCGAAAGCTCACGACTACGCGGGACTCACCGAGTATCTGCAGCGCGTCAAGGCAGACTTCCCCGACAAGCTCGATGCGTCAATCCTGCTTGAGCCGGATGTGCCGTACGACGTGCTGGTGCAGGTGATGGATGCGGTGCGAGTGTTCGACGCGGAGCGCGACGGCGACACTTTCAAGGCCGAGCTGTTTCCGGAAATTTCCATCGGCGACGCACCTGTCATCAAGCGGAGCTAAGTCATGCAGATGTCCAAGCGTGCCAAGCGAATGGAGCGGCGTAACGCACGCGGCAAGCGCGGCGTGGCGCTGAATCTCGTCTCGCTCATGGACATTTTTACCATCCTGGTGTTCTTCCTGTTGGTCAACTCATCCGACGTTGAGGTGTTGCCCAACTCCAAAGATATTCAGCTGCCCGAATCCATTGCTGACCAGAAGGCACGGGAAAACGTCATCGTGCTGGTCACGGATGAAAAAGTGCTGGTGCAAGGGCGCGAAGTGGCGAGCGTTAGTGAGATTGAAGCCGCTGGCGACCTGATCATTCCTGATCTGGAGGCAGCCCTGCGCGCGCAGAACGACCGGGTGCTGCGACGAGCCGATCAGGCTGAGATCCTGAGTCGCGAGGTCACCATCATGGGTGACCGGGAATTGCCCTACAGCCTGCTCAAGCGGGTGATGGCGACCTGCACCGCGGCCGACTACGGCAAGATTTCATTAGCCGTGCTGCGCCGGACACCACCGGCTGACGAAGGCCTGGTGGTCGCGAGTACGGCGGGCTAGACCGGCATGATTCCCTACTACCGCACTTACGCACTGGCATGGGATACGTCGTTCGACCAGGACGACCAGTTTCGCGACATCCTCAAGCGCGTTTGTCTGACGGTACTGGCGCTCGCCATAGTACTCACTCTGTTGCCGGTGCCGGAGCTCGCTCGAGACCGCGTTGAGGAAGTGCCGGAACGCTTTGCGAAGCTGTTACTTGATCGCCCCAAACCGCCCCCGCCGCCGCCGGTGGTCCGGCAGCCGGAACCGGAGAAGCCCGAGCCGATCGAGAAAAAGCCGGTGGAGAAAAAGGCTGAGGTGAAGAAGCCGGAGCCAAAACCGGTCGTGGACAAAGCAGCAGAGGCACGCAAGAAAGCATCAGTCGCTGGCCTGCTGCCGTTCGTAGATCAGCTGAAGGATCTGCGCGACAACGAAGCGGTGGCAAGCGTGCGCAATCAGCGGAATCTTGCCGGTGCGGCAGGCTCAGCCGCGCGCGCTGAACGCGCACTGATTACTTCACGGGCCGGAACCGCGAGCGGCGGGATTAACACCGCGGCCATGAGCCGGGATACCGGCGGTGCAGGTCTGGCTGGGCGCGAAACAACAGAAGTTTCCAGCACGGTAGCCGGCCTAGATGCTCAGCGTCCTGAGGCCGACCGCGTGGGCGACACCAATCGTCCGGCGCGCAGCCGCGAAGAAATCGAGATGATCTTCGATCAGAACAAGGGCGCCATCTACGCGCTGTATAACCGAGCGTTGCGGCGTGATCCGGGCCTGCAGGGCAAGCTCGTGCTTCGCTTGACCATTGAGCCCTCCGGCGCCGTCTCGCTGGTCGAGATTGTCTCCAGCGAGTTCGATGATGACGAACTGGAGCGCAAGCTTGTGCAGCGGATTAAGCTGTTCCGCTTTCTTGAGAAAGACGTCGCGCCCGTTACGACCACCAAGCCAATCGATTTCTTCCCCGCCTAGAGCGCCGACCGAAGGTTTTCCCGGACAGCGCTTTCAGCGCGCTGGTATCACGTGCTCGCAAGGCGTGCCTGGGCCGAGGCTAACGTTCGCTGCAGGACGACCCGTAGCGAAAACACGCATAGCAGCGATGATGGTTCAGCTGTATGCGCCGGCTCATGGCCTCAGTCAGGCTATTGCCCAGGTCATAGCTGGGGTCGTCATCCACCAGCGTGCAGGCGTACACGCGCATTTGCCCATCGATTTTGACCAGCATTTTGCTAAACGCGCACATGAATTCCCGGCGCGAATCTTCCGTCTGATAGCGCGTCATACAGTCTTCGGTGACCATTGGCGTTGAAGGCGCTGAGCCCGGGGTCGAGAAGTCGGGAAATGAGACGATTCGGTCCGCATCGCGCAGGCCCCGGCCCTTAAGCAGCGCCTGAAACTCGGCGTCAGCCGCTGCGCTGTTCTCATCTGGGCTCATCTGACGGGCGAGCGAGACGTGGAAGCCCAGGCCTTGCAACGCCGCCACACCCTGTAGTGCTTTCTCAAACTGGCCGTCGCCGCGGCCCTCGTCATGCCGGGCTGCATCGACATAGTCGATGCTGATCCGGAAGCTCACGGGATGCTGTGTATCGCGTAGCCGTTCTATCTGGCGCAGCCGCTTCAGCACCGGATCTGTGCCGTTGGTCAGCACCAGGCAGGGGCGGCGCGCTGCAGCGTAGGCGAGGATATTGACAAAATCCTTAACGACGAAGGGCTCGCCGCCGGTAAACGAAAACTGCTGCACGCCTAGTTCACAGGCCTCGTCAATGAACGGTTGTGCGTCGGCCAGCGTGATGCGCTGCAGGCGGTTGTCGCCTGGCTTGGATCCCTCCAGGCAAAACGGGCAGGCCAGGTTGCAGGCGGTGCCCGTGTGCAGCCACAGCTCATCGAGCGCATGCGGTTCAATGTAGCCGACGCGCTCGGTTGCAGGGGGAGTGATCAGGGATGTGGGCATGTGGCAGCCTTTCGGGCACTCAGTTTACGACGGTAAAACTTAGCAAGGGTTCCCGCCGGTACACCGGCCATGTAGGCGAGGGCCAGGATTCGGTTCATCAGAGATCGGCGCCACCAGCCCTCGCGCTCCCAGCGGCGCGGATCCACACCGATGGGCACGCTCAAACCGCGGAACCTGCCCTGCTGGCGCAGCCCTCGCACCAGTGCAACCTCCTCAAACAGCGGCTGACGGCTGAACCCTCCGGCTGCGACGTAAGCCGCGCGGGTAGCGAATATTCCCTGGTCTCCATAGGGCGTGCCGAACCGGCATCGCCAGTTGATCAGGTGCTCCAGCAGCGGCTTCGGCCAGCGCCGGCTACCTGTGAACCGAAAACAAAAATGCCCGCCGTCCGCGCCCTCCGCGAGTGCTGTGCGCACGGCGGTTGCCGCATGGTCGTCGGGTACAGCATCGGCATGCAGAAACCACAGCCATTCCGCTTGCGTGGCATCCGCTCCGGCGGCCAGTTGATGGCCGCGGCAAAGCTTGCTCGTTATATAGGTGACGCCCGCGGCGTTAGCGACGTCTCTGCAGCGATCATCGTCCAGGCCATCGACGACAATGATCTCTTCGGGCGCGCCGCTTTGCTTGCGCAGAGTCCGCAACAACACCTCCAGCGGAGCGGCGTCGCCGGCAACGGGAATAACGGCGGCAAGCTCAGGCGCGTTGCTCACGCGGGGGAGCGATCTTCAAGGTTGAGCTGTTCGATCCAGCCCATGAGTGCCCGCCGGCTCGGTCTGGGGTCATCGCGCAGCTCCAATTGCAGACGCAGCAGATCCGCCGGCAGGTCCACATCAAAACGCTGCTCGAGCAGCGTCACGGACAATCCGGCGAGCCGGCATGCCCGTTCAAGCTGTTCCCCGAGCTTGTCTGTGCCCCAGTCAAGCGGGGCCAGATCCGGCCAGAGTTGGCGGGTCCCCATCAGTGTCACGCCGCCATCCTCAGCCGGTCCAAGCACAACGTCGGTTTGGCGCAACGCGAGCGCGGCGCTCTCCAGGTATTCAACATCCAGCGCGGGGGCATCGCTGCCAATGTAGAGACATTCGGTCTGTCCGCGCTGGTGCAGGGTGCTGTGCAAGGCTGCGATTCGCTCACCGAGATTCCCGCTTTGCTGCGGCACGACGTCGCTCTCTCGAGCGAGCAGTCCACCCGCCCATTCGGCATCCAGCCTGTTCGCCGGGGCCACCACTACCGGGCCAGGCCACCCTTCGGCATCGGCGACAGCGCAATTCAGCAGCAGCTGTCCGCCCTTTGTCGTTGCAGCATCACCCAGCGCTTCGGCCAGCCGGCGTTTGCCAACGCCCGGGGCCGGTCGGCGGCACACTAGTACGAGCGCAGTCTGTTTAGTCCCGGTCGTTTCCATCGCCACATCAGCATAGCGCTGAGCGGAACCTTTCGCAGGCTCGGTGGCCTTAGGAAAAGTCATTGCCAGGCAGTGATACCCGGGCCATCGGGTATGCTGCCAGGCCACAGCCACGGGAGAGCTTGCAGCATGCGCGCAGAAGTTCAGCGGTACTACGGTGAAACATTGCAGTCCACGGCGGACTTAAAGACTACGGCGTGCTGCACGACCGATCCGATCTCGGCCGAAGTCAAAGCGATTCTCGCTGACATCCACGACGAAGTGGTCACACGCTACTACGGTTGCGGGCTGGTTTTGCCGGAACTGTTGGCTGGCTCCCGCGTTCTCGACCTTGGTTGTGGCGCCGGGCGTGATGTCTATGTGCTGTCGCGCATGGTGGGCGAGCAGGGCCGTGTGGTTGGCGTAGACATGACGCCGGAACAGCTCGCCGTGGCGCGCCGCCACCAGCAGTATCACGCCGACCGGTTTGGGTATTCAGCGTCAAATGTCGAGTTTCTCGACGGCGATATTGAGCAGCTTGAGCGCACGGGACTGGCTGACAATACCTTCGACCTGATCGTCTCGAATTGCGTTATCAACCTCGCCACCGATAAGCGGGCCGTGCTCGACCAGGCCTGGCGACTGCTGGTCGCCGGCGGCGAACTCTATTTCGCGGATATCTATGCTGACCGCCGCATTCCCGAAGATTTGCGGGCTGATCCTGTGCTTTACGGCGAGTGTCTGTCCGGTGCGATGTACTGGCGCGATTTTCTTGAGACCGCCCGGGCGGCCGGCTTTACGGATCCGCGTTTGGTTGAGTCGCGACCGGTGGATGTCTCTGAGCCGAAGCTGGCGAAAAAACTCGGCGATATTCGGTTTGTTTCCGCCACGTATAGGCTGTTTAAGGTCGGCGGCCTCGAGGCGGGCAGCGAGGACTACGGACTGTCAGTGATTTACCGGGGGACGGTACCGGGGCACGCTGAACAACTGTCACTCGACGAACAGCATTGCTTCAAGGCCGGCGAAGAAGTAGCCGTTAGCGGCAATAGTTTTCGGCTCCTGGCCGCGAGCCGCTTCGCACCACACTTCGAATTCGACGGTGATTTCGAGACCCACCACGGCGGCTTTTCCGAGCGCGCCCAGGCTTCGCCCAGCTTTGCATCGGGGCCCTCCAGCGCGGCCAGCTGCTGTTGAGCTGTCAGCCGTCCTTAGGATGGTCAGAGGCTTCCCGCGTGAAATTCATCTGAATTCTAAAAAATTTTTAACCTTTTGTTTTAAAAGGTAAAAATGGAGTCGACAACCGCCCGGTGGTCGCTCTGGACGGAGCCCGCGTCTTACCTAGAGAGAGGCGGTCGGGTATACTTCGCGGCGCTCCAAGCAGGTGGTTCTCTTCCGGCCATCAGAGCACAAATTAAGTGCCGGAACAGGGCTCGCCAGGGGCAATTTCTCAGCCCCCGCTGATCGTGCGCACGGTCACCGGACTACAGATTGGTTTGTGCCAGGCGCCCTGTCGGCAGTGCCGCTGATATCCCGTGTCGGGGATAACCCTCAGCCAACTTTCGACCGGGCGCCCGGCCTTCCCTGCGGGAAGCCCCTCAGCCAGTCCGGCACTTCGTTATCGCTCCGCTCGCAATGCTCTTGTATTGCCGCATACATTCCGCTTTCTCGCGTCACGATGCCTCGTTCCGAACTGGCTGAGGGGCTTCTTGGGCTGCCGGCGAGAACGGAAACATGTGAATAGCATGAGCCCAAGAAAAATGGGCGCGCTGAGCCGCGCAAAACGAAGTATCGGGTCGGCTGAAGGGCTTCAGGCCTGAAGCCCCAGCGCTATCGGCAGCGGCGAAAGCGCTTGAGCTCTAACTCCCGCATTTTCGTTCGCCAGCGTCTGCCCTGTTTGGCGGTATAGCCAGCGCGCAGCTGTGACTGCAGCCGCTCGATGTCCGCTTTGATGGCACGACATGCCTGCTCTCGCTTGGCGCGCGAATCAGCTGCGGAGGCCAGCGGCGCGGTGCTCATGATCAGGCATAGCAGGCTGTACGCGAGAAGACGTGAGGTGGCTGAGCCTGAGTCGAATGGATGCGACATAGCGCTGCAGACTGCATGCCGACGCATGCGGTATCCACTGCCGAAAGTCGGCTTCGCGCATGGAAACGTCAGGCCGGCTAAGCCCCGGGCAGCAAGAACTCCTCAACGGGTACTCCGCCAATCAAGTGTTCCTGAATAATCCGCTCTAGCACGGCTGGTGAGCATTGCCGGTACCAGACCCCCTCCGGGTAGACCACAGCAACGGGCCCCTGCGTGCATACCTGCAGGCAGTTGGCTTTGGTGCGAAAAATACCGCCGTTGCCATCCAGCTTTAGCTCCCGCAGCCGACGTTTCAGGAAATTCCAGGCTTCCAGGCCGGTTTCGGTATCGCAACAGTTCGGTTTCGTTTGGTCACAGCACAAAAAGATATGCCTGCGAATCTGCGGAATGCCGAGCCTGTCAACCTGCTGTGACAAGGTCAGCTTCGGGTCATAACTACCCATCTTTGTGGTCTCGCTCTCGCTGTGTCGCCAGCCAGTAGGGTAACCGCCCCGACAAGCTTTCGCCGCTTTGCCGGCGCCGGTAAAATGTCCGGTCTTTTACGCGCAGAAAAATAGAAAGGCCCGTCAAATGACCGCAGGTACAGAAACAAAAACCATCATGGAATTTCTGGCAGAGAATCCGAATGTTGATGTCTCCGCTGCCTGGGAGCGCTGCTGGAAGATCCACTCCGGCATCATTGACCGCGTACGTGATCGATTCCCTGTAACCCTGCATCCGTCCAGCCAGGGCGAGGATTATTTCCAGTCGCCAGATGGTCAAATGGAAGGATCGTTTGCCGCATACAGTGGCACACAGGTGGATTGGCTGGTGCATTCGTGGATTGGCAACCGCCAGGCCAGCCTGCTTGATATGAACGCGACGTGTTTTCTGTCACAGGAAACACGTGTGCCGCATATGTCGATTATCTTCGGCACGATTCCCAGGCTGTATTTCTACGCTGAGTACACGCCCCGGGTCGACCTGCGCACGAACTACGAATATCTGCAGCGCTATTACGAGCCGGCCAACGAAGACTTCCTCGAGTTCCGCCGCAATCCGAACTGGACCCGGTTTGTCAGCCACGGCACTTATCTGCGCGCGTTGATGTCACCCACAGCCGTCAGCTCGACGGCAGAACTCAACAGCGAGAACATCGACACTTGCGAGAAGTTTCTTGGCGGTTTCGTCGACCGCTGGTTCCGCTGGCTGGATCAGGCAGAAACGGTGCCGGTCGAGGAACGCGCCGCACAGCAGGCCTATGATTTTGCCGTACGCGAATTGGGTTACCGCACGGACCCCATGAACGTTCTGCCGCAGAAGGTCTTTGGACAAGAGGAGTTTGAGCGTCGCCTCAACTTGCGTATTGGCGTCGACCAGATGGCGGAGGCAAGAGCCGCCTGACCTCTCAGGGACAGTCCGGTCTCTGTCGCACCGCCGATTGACCGGGCAAAACGAGATGGGGCCGGACTAATCCGGCCCCTCTGGTCTGCATAGACTTTGGAGGAAAAGGTCGACGAGCCGGGTGATAGGGGGATCGGTGTGTCCCGGCCCGCCGACTGATCAAACTTGCGTGCTTCAGAAGCCGAGCAGGGCGGGCAGCGTCAGCAGAGGGACCAACACCGCTACCACGGTCAGCACGACCTCGTCGCGGCGATCAAATTCCGTGTTGTGTTTGCGGTTGTACATTCTCTAACTCCTTCAACAATAGCCCCGTCGGGGATGGTGCAAATATAGGCCTCAGCTACCCCGCTATCCTTTCGAGGCAGTAACAGGCTGTAACAGTTTGTAACGGCTTGAATGGCTTGCTGATCAGGCAGTTACAATGCCTGCTCAAGCCTTTGGCCAGGTGCCCGCGCCACGAGCGCGCGTATTAGGCCCGAGCGCCGCCCGCAAAACTGTGATCCATGACAAGAATCCTGCTAATCGACGACGACGAAAAACTGGGCGGGCTGCTGGGTGCCTACTTCAAGCGTTTCGATCTCGAACTCACGGCTGCCACGCACCCCGACGCAGGCCTTGAGGAGTTGGTAAAAGAGCCTCCGGATCTCGTGATTCTCGATGTCATGCTCCCTGACCAGGATGGCTTTGAGGTGTGTCGAGCGATCCGCAAGACCAGCCAGGTGCCGATCATCATGCTGACCGCAAGAGGCGAGGTGACGGATCGCATCGTCGGGCTGGAGCTGGGGGCAGACGATTACCTGCCGAAGCCATTTGAACCTCGTGAACTGGTGGCCCGGATCCAGAACGTATTGCGGCGGGCCGGGCCGCCGGACGCTGATGACGGCGTCTTGCGCTATGCCGGCCTCACCATCACGCCGGAAAAACGCAGCGCCGAGCTTGACGGCGAATCCCTGGAGTTAACGACTATGGAGTTCCAGCTGCTGACGTTGCTGGCCTCAAACCCTGGCAAGGTCTATTCCCGTGACGACATACTCAATGGGCTGCGTGGAGTGGACGCTCAGCTGTTCTCGCGGTCAGTAGATATTCTGGTTAGCCGGTTGCGGAACAAGCTCAAGGACACCGCGAAGCAGCCGCGTTTTGTCAAAACCGTTTGGGGTAGTGGCTATACGTTTGTCGGCGAGGAGGTAGCCGCCTCATGAACGCGCTCATGCGCTCATTGTCTGCGCGGCTGCTCGGCATTTTTTTGCTGACCGCGCTGGTCTACGCGGTCGCGTCGCGCTATGCGGTGGATCTGGTTCTGGATCGTGACTATTTGCGCGAAGTAATCGGCGCACACATGACCCGCTACACCAGCTACATTCTCGATGATCTGGAGTATCCGCCCCGTATCGATCGGGCGGAGACGCTGGTTGCTGGCAACCCGTTCGACATCCGCATTGATGGCCCGTCGGTTTCCTGGTCCTCGAATCCTCAGTTCCCGGATCCGGACATTATCGACTTCCAGAGCAGCGAGTTCCTGGATGACCTGCGCACCAGCGGCGGGGACGCGCCCTGGGTAAGTCAGCTCCGTCTGGTCGGTTTCGCCAGGCATGAGGGCCGTTCTTACGGGCTAATGCAGGAGGGCGACTACCGCATCGTGATGGTGACGCCGCGCATCTCCGACGCGGCCCCTTCCGATCTGACTTGGCCGCTGATTGGGCTGGTTTCAGTGCTGGTACTGGCAGGTTGCTACGTTGCCGTCCGGTGGGCCGTCGCGCCCGTAAAACTCATCAAGGCAGGCGCCGATCGCATTGGCCAGGGCGACCTTGGCTATCGGATCCCGGTAGTGCGTAACGATGAGTTGGGTGAATTGACAACCGAGATCAACAGCATGGCAGGCGATGTCCAGGAAATGCTCGAAGCCAAACGCCAGCTGCTGCTCGCCATCAGCCATGAGCTGCGTTCGCCGCTGACGCGCACCAAAGTCGCACTGGAGTTTCTTGAGGATGAGGATTCGCGCCGAAATATCCTCGAGGACGTGGAGGAAATGGAGCGCCTGATTCATGAGTTGCTTGAAGGTGAGCAGCTAAACACACGCCACAGCGCGCTCCAGCGGGCGTTTGTTGATGTGGGTGAATTACTGAGCGAGCTCTTGGAAGTCGAGTTTGCCGATGCGCGGGAGCGGATCGTGTTCAACCTGCCAGAGAAGTCGGTGTTGGCCTACGTTGACCCCGCGCGCATCCGGTTGCTCGTGCGTAACCTGACCAACAATGCGCTGTGCCACACTCCGGAAGGCGGCCCGCCCATTGAGCTGACCGTCTCGGTGAGTGGCGATGACCTGGAAATCCGCGTTGCCGATCAGGGTGCCGGCATGTCGCCCACGGAAGTTGCCCATGCCACCGAGCCGTTCTACCGGGCCGATCCGGCGCGGGCTCGCCACACCGGCGGCTTTGGTCTGGGGCTCTATCTGTGTCAGCGAATTGCCGAGGCGCACGGTGGCAGTCTGCGTATCGACAGCCAGCCGGGGGCTGGTACGCGCGTGACGGTTCGTTTGCCCGCAGCCGAGCCGGAGGCAGTTAGCTGAATCTCCGGAAGAGCACAACGGCGTTGCGCCTGCGCCGGTCGCGTTTCGCGTGGCTGGCGGTTTCGCTCTTGTGTACCGGATGCAGTGTCACGCCGGCACTGGTCGACCCCGCCGACCCGCTGCCATCCTGGCGCGAAGGCGCAGCCAAACAATCCATCGTCGCTTTTATCGACGCTTCAACGTCACCGCGAATGGCTGGCTGGATTCCGCCGGCAGAGCGGATCGCTGTGTTTGATCATGACGGCACCCTGATCGTTGAGGAGCCGCTGCTGGTCCAGGAGGCGTTCATCTATTGGCGCATTCGACAGCTCGCCGCCGCAAACCCACAGTGGGTAGGCGAGCCGCCGTTTTCAGCCGTACTTGAGGGCGACTATGCAGGGCTCAAAAAAGCTGGCTTGCGTGCCTTGTCTCCGCTTATGGACGCAGCGCAGTCAGGCATGCATCAGGAGGCCTTTCAGCTACTGGTCAGACAGTTTCTGGCCGAGGTCGAGCTGCCAGTCTATGGCCGCCGCGCCGCGCGACTGGTGTACCAGCCCATGATTGAGCTCATCGAACTGCTGCACGCTCGAGACTTCCGGGTCTTTATCGTCTCCGGCGGCGGCACAGAGTTTATTCGCGGTTTGGCCGAGTCGGTCTACGGCATTCCACGTGAACGCGTTATTGGGTCAAGTATGAAGGCTCGCGTGCAGGAGCAGGACGGCGTTGTGCATGTGATGCGTCGTGCGGGTATAGCGAGACTCAACGTAGGCAAGAACAAGGTTCAGTCAATACAGGAGCGCATCGGGCGGCGGCCGGCGCTGGCTGTAGGCAATGCCGACGGCGACCGGGAGATGCTTCACTATGCCGGTCGATCAATAGTGCTGAAGCACGATGACGCGACTCGCGAAGCCGCCTATGCACGGTCCTCTGAACGTTTACTGGCAGAAGCAAACTCGTCGGGCTGGATCACCGTCAGCATGGCGAATGACTTTCTGCGCGTATTTCCTCGAGGGGTCGCTCAGGCTGGCGACGCTTCGGGCGACGGTGTCAGGTAGCGCCAGATGCGGCGCGATCGGTAAAGAACTTGTGGGACAGTGCGAGCGCGGAGCGTGTGCGGTGCAATTCCCCATCGAGCAGCTGGCAAACACCGGCAGCATCCGTCAGGCGTGCTATCAGTGCCTGGGCGCGGCTGCGGCGCTCCGTAAACGCCGCGAGCTGCAGTAGCGCCTCCCGGTCATCACCCGCGGCCGGCAGCGCTGTTTCTACCGCGCTGATCAACGCCGATAGCCGGTTTATCTCGTTATCGAGAGTTGAGTTGGCGTCCCTGCCAGTCGCTACGTCCATGTCGAGAGTCAGGGTACTGGCAGGCTGCCTGAGAGTCCGTTAGCTCTCTCACAATAATGCCCAGCGGCGGGAGCCAGTCCGCGCCTGTGCTATAGTCCGCGGCCTTTTGGGACGACCTCAACCGGAACTCATGGGCAAAATACACGTAACAGATCGCGACGGCGGCGAGCATGAACTTGACGTAAGCAATGGCCTCAGCCTGATGGAGCCTATTCGCGACCTGGATAGTGGCGGCGTCGAGGCTCTGTGCGGCGGCATGTGCTCTTGTGCTACCTGTCACGTTTTTGTTGAGCCGGAATGGTTCAAGAAGCTCGGGGCGCCGGAGGATGATGAGCTCGAGCTGCTTGAGGGCACCGAGTGCTTCGATGAAGCAAGGTCACGGCTGTCTTGCCAGGTCTTCATGCGGGATGAGCTCGACGGCATTCAGGTCACTGTCGCTCCCGAAGAATAGCGTTCGCGGCCAAACCCGGCCGCTCTGTCATGCCCCTCGATCAGGCTGATTTGCTGGCGCGGCGTCGGCGTGACGTCGCTGTTACCTGGTCCGATGCCGACGTTTTGCTGTACGCGTTGGCCGTGGGGCTGGGGCGCGATCCTTTAGCAACTCGACAGCTACCTTTTGTCTACGAGGGCGCGGGCCTGCAGGTCGTGCCAAGCTTTGCGAGCGTGCTGGCGCACACGGATCTTCTCGACGACTGCGGCTGGAACTACGCTCAGGTTCTGCATGTCGGCGAGCGTTTGCTCGTTTATCGGCCTCTAAGCGACACAGGGCGCGTCACTCTGGATAGCCGTGTCAGCGGCGTCCGCGATCTGGGCGCCGGGCGTGGCGCGATCGTTGAAGTGGAGACCCGCGGCTACGAACAGTGGGGTGAAACCGCCGCAAGCCGCGAACCGGTGTTCAGCGTGCAGCGGACATTTCTGGCGCGCGCTGACGGCGGCTTTGAGGGCCCCAGCTCAAGCGGCATATCCCCGCATGCCCTGCCGCCCCGGCCGGCAGATATGGAGCATTCCGCCCCGACCCGCCCCGAGCAGGCGCTGCTCTACCGCCTCTGTGGGGATCGCAATCCACTGCATGCTGATCCGGTGTTTGCGCGCCAGCACGGTTTGCCTGAGCCGATACTGCACGGACTGTGCACGTGGGGATACAGCTGTTGCTCCATCCTGCATACGATTTGCGATTACGATCCGACGCTGATTCGCAGTATGCAGGCGCGGTTCACTCAGCCTGTCCTGCCCGGCGACACTCTGCGGACCGAGATGTGGCAGGACGCCAATATCGTGTCGTTCCGAGTGCTTGCCCAGGAGCGCGAGATCACGGTGCTTGATAATGGACTGTGCGAACTGGTGACCTGATCCGGGACTGCGTACAATCGCGCGCATCGCATGGGGCGGTAGCTCAGCTGGGAGAGCGCCACGTTCGCAACGTGGAGGTCGGGAGTTCGATCCTCCTCCGCTCCACCATCTCTACTCACGCCCTGGCATTCACCGCCCTGCAGCCGCATTTTTGCGACGCATCAGCCAGCACGAGCTGCCCCGCGCAGCCGTTTTGTGACTCAGGTCACGTTCCGGTTGAGGCTGCACACCTTATGTTGGTTGCCTCAGTTCTGTTTGGAATCTGCACATGCGGTGGCTGCGTTTCTTCTCCCGGCAGAAGCCGAAATCTGACAGCCGAATTTACGCGGTTAGCAAGCCCGCGCGGAAAATGATTCCGCGCGTGCCGCGCAATGTGCCCGAGCCAGATCCCGTCTTTGACGACACCGGCGCGCTCTCCATCAAGGAGGACTCTGACGAAGCTGCGAACCCGTATGACACGGCATCGTGGAGTCTTGATCCGGATAAAGGCCTGCGCCGGGTTGACGACGACAAAACAGTCAGCCGCGACCGCGGCAAGTCAGACTCGAATAATCCATATGACACCGGCGCTTTCCGGCGTGGTTGGTAAGGTTCCGAATCAGGCCCTGAACCACGTCGAGCGTTCGGGCTCCTTATGGGATTGGGCCTGACCCCTGGTTCCCGCCAAGCTTAAGCCTAAAGTCGCAGTCCGCCGTCGATCTCGAAGCAACGGCCTGAGACGTAGTCATTCGCAAGGATGAACTCGATCGTTTGGGCGATCTCATCGGGCTCGCCTGTGCGCCGCAGTGGAATGCCGGAAGTCAGTTTGTCACGCGCTTCGGGTTTCATTGCCTGCACCATCTCGGTGTTGATGAAGCCCGGCGCGACTGAGGCGGCCCGGATGCCATAGCGGGACAACTCCTTCGACCAGGCCACCGCCATGGCCGCGACACCGGCCTTGGTTGCTGAGTAGTTGGTCTGGCCCATATTGCCGGCGCGGGAGATGCTGGAAATATTGATGATGACGCCGCCGTTACCCAGCTTTGCCATGTGGCCCGCGGCCTCGCGTCCGCACAGAAAGACGCCGGTGAGGTTCACGTCGACAACCGCCTGCCATTGCTCAAGGCTCATCCGCCCGGTGAGCTCCCCATCCTTGTACTTAATCAGCAAGGCGTCTTGCGTGATGCCCGCGTTGTTAACGAGCACGTCCAGGCGCGAAGTATCGTTGACCACTTCGGTAAAGAGTTTCTCAACGGCGGACTCATCGGCCACGTTCGCACCGTAGGTTGTCACGCTTGCACCAGCCTGCTCGCACTCGGCGGCGATGGCTTTGCAGTCGTCTGCTTTCAGATCGACCAATGCAAGCTTAGGTGACTGGCTTGCAAGCCGCCGCGCCATTGCGGCGCCGAGTCCCCTTGCCGCACCAGTGATGACGATAGTTTTGTTCTTGAGGTCCATGAATTGTTTCCGGCTCCAGCAAAAGGCCGCAGATGCTACCTGCTTTGCGGCAGTGGGTGTAGTCGTACTGAAAAGATCGCGCCTATGAGCCGCGGTAGCGGCATGTGCGCTAAATCAGTCGTCGGGGTTCTTTAGATCGCCCGCGAACAACGACTTCGGCTAAAAAAAGCCGGGCCACAACAAATGCTGCGGCCCGGCTGGGAGTTCGTCAACTGATTGCTAGAGCCTGAAGCAGAAATCGCCCGGTATGTTGTCGCAGGGAAACACCTGGCCGCGTAGCACCGCCAGAATATGCTCGGGCGTGGGCAGGTGACAGTAATAGCTACCCTTCTTGTCAGGTCCGGCCAGGTTTGTCGGATTGGTTCGCGCCACGATGCTGGCGATGGACTGCACGTGCACCAGGCCGTCACCACCGAAATAGATGGTCTTCGGTGCAAACGGCGAGGCCAGCGGATTGGCCCACTGCGGGCCTGACGGCTTGGGCACATCGTCATCGAAGACGATGTCATTTTCGTCGTAGACCAGAGTGCGGCGCTGCCAGCTTGTCAAGCTCGCAAACACATCGGCAAACGTCTGCTCGTTGATAGCGCGGCACGTCGACTGGGCGCCCGCTGCAGTGGGCCCGAAATGAAACTGAATCGCTTCAGCATCCTTCATCTTGCAGGACACCGTTTCCGGATAAACCCAACCGGTACGTGGGTTCATGTTGAAGTAATTGAATTGCTGCACCGTTAGCGGCAGCGTATCGCCCGGCGTTTCCTTGCCGTTGTAGGCCGACAGATTGGGGCCTTCGTAGGGAGCCGATGAGCTGAACAGGAAGGAGTCCAGGTTGTTGTGCCGGATGGCGTAGGCCTCCAGCGAGGTGTTGGAGATGATCTTCTGAGCCTCGGTGCACATGTTATCTATGGCCTGCACCGAGTAAAGCTGCGGATTGGTTTGCGCGCCAACCGTGACCGGTAGCCAAACCGCGGCGCACACTAGCGCCAGTTTCTGCGTAAATCCCCTCATCAGATTCCCCTAAACCGTTGAACTAACGTTGAACTCAGAATTGCATTGCTCTTGTTGATCGCTAGCGATGAATGCGACCGCTAACCCGGATAGTCAAACACCCCCTGATGCCTGTCAACCAGAGCTCGCGGCGCTGCAACAGAGCATGGCCAACCCGCGGCAGCGATTATGTAACGACGGCGCACATTCTTGGTTTACGTGAGACGAGACTGCCGCTAATCTGTCAGCTCTGATGACGCAACCAAAAAGTACAAACAATGACAACGTTAAGGGGCCTGCTGCTGACATGTTCAGTAGCAGTTGGGTTGTCGTTTGCATCCACAGCAGGGGCTGTCCCGGTACTGTGGACGTTAACCGACGTAGAGTTTGACGATACCGGAACTGCCAGCGGTTCATTTGTTTACGACGCTGATCTGGATGCCTTCTCGGCCATCAGCGTCACAACCAGTGGCGGCAGTTTGCCAGGAGCCACCTACACGGACCTGTTTGACGGCGGCGCCAACGACGCGCTGATTGTGGAAGACGCGTTGGCGGATCAAACCGGCGCTCCGGGGCTGCAGCTCATTTTCACGTCGCCTTTAGCTAACGCTGGAGGCGTTGTGGATCTGCTGCTGTTCGGTTTTCCGAGCTTCGCAACCTTCGAGCAAACCTGCGTTAACCCGACGTGTTCTTCGGCAACGATTGATCGCGTTGTGGTATCCGGTGGTTTGATCGGCAGCGCTGTGGTCCCGATACCCGCCGCCGGTTGGCTGCTGCTTAGTGCTATCGCGGCGCTGGGCAGCTGGCGCCGTCGCGGCTTGACCGCCTGAGTTAAGCCGCTCCCCTCTCGCCGCATCAGCGAAGCGCCCAGCGTTCGGTTGCGCTCGGGCCACGCTGCGCATTGGACCCGCATGCCGGCTATGCCACACTGCCGCTCCATGCCCGCTCCCCAGGATCATCTCCAATGCGTCTGAACTATCGACGGCACTATGCCGATGGCCCGTTCGGGCAGCTGCATTTCATGGAGGCGGGCGACGGCCCACCCGTTATCCTGCTGCATCAGTCGCCAGATTCCATCGTCCAGTTCGATCCGGTCATGGGGTTATTGGCGGACGCCGGGTTGCGGCCCATCGCGCTCGACTTGCCAGGGTTCGGCATGTCGGATACGCCCGCTGCACCGCCAGATATTGATGCCTACGCGACCATCGTCCCGGCATTGCTCGACAGCCTCGGCATAGAACAAGCTCACCTGGTGGGGCACCACACTGGCGCAATTATTGGGACCGCCGCGGCGCTAAATCACGGCGATCGCCTCGGCCGGCTGGTGCTGAACGGTCCGTTGCCGCTAACCGATGAGGAACGCGCTTTCTTTATGGGTATGGTCGAGCGCGAAAAGGCATGGGCGCCGCGATGGGACGGCAGCCATCTGGCCGAGCAGTGGGCGACACGCTTCGGCGCTCAGCCGGAGTGGGAGAGTCTGGACGGATTTAATGCGCACTTCGTCCATGGCCTGCTGGCCGGCAAGGAGGTCTGGTACGCGCACGCGGCGGTAATGGCCTATCACCACGAAGACGCATTGCCGCGTTTGCAGCACGAGTGCCTGATCCTCGCCAACACCGGAGATGCGATCTACGCGCAGTCGCAGCGTGCACGCGAGATCCGGCCGGATTTTGCCTATGCCGAACTTAAGGGCGGCACAATCGATATTATCGATGAGCAGCCCGATGCCTGGGCTGCTGAGGTGGCCGCCTTTCTGCTGCGCTGAACGGGCCCTGACCGACCAGTGAACGGCCCGGCGTTCCAGGTGTTGCGTTGCGTTAGACCCATGTCGGTCTAGCTCAGCAGCGACTCTAGCTACCAGCGCTTACGGCTTGATTTCTAGGTGTTCGTGGGCGCCTGGCAGGTCATTGACTTTCCGCGCGCTTATGTAAAGGAATCACTTGTGGTGGCGCGGGGTTCGCGTATAGTCCGTCGAGTCCGTATAAGAAGGAAAGGGCAAACCAGGCGCGAGTCTGGGACGCAAAGCCACGGGTCTTGCTCATCGGTGCGTGACGACAAGCATCGAGAGTGAAAAAGGGGAAGACCGCCGGGCCGCAACCTTCTCTAAAGACGTCTTTGTTTAGATCTTTGGAGGATAGTTGTAATGAAGAAAACAGCAGCGATCGCAGGTGCGGCCGCGCTTGGTCTTGCTGGCCAGGCGGGTGCGTACGACGCGACTGCCACCGTAACGTTCGAATGGGCAACCAGCGGCGAAGCATCGGGCTGGAATGCCTCTGCGCCGAATGGCCTTAGCACCGTCTCCGATTCGACGTACTTCACGTCGCTGACCGGTGCAGGCAATACGCGTAACAGCAGCCAGTACTACAACCCTGACTTCGCTACGTCGACGTTCCACTTGACGAATGGTTGCGCCGTGTCGGACGGTGGACCTACAGACTTCCGTGCGCAGTACGCTTGTAAGATTGCCGCACCGGGCGTGTTCCCCGTTTCTGATGCAGGCCCCGGCGGTTCCGCCAGCGGCACGCTGACGGCGACGGACAGCACCCTGACTGGTACGCTGACGCTTAACAACACCAACGACGAAGGCGCGGGCCCGCAGCCCGGTACTTCGGCTGCAGCTCTTAATCTGCGTTCTGCTGACGGCTCGCCGTTCAAGAACGTCTGGTACGGCCTGAGCAGCAGTGCCACGTTGATTGTTGACCTGACCGGTACCTTCACCTCGACCGACTGGGACATCACCGGCGGTACGGTGCGGGTGTCTGATGCCGGCATTCAGTGTGCGGTAGCCGACTTCTCGGGCGTACTTTGCTCAAGCGGTCAGCTCGGCGACGGCATGGGCAGCTTCCTGAGCTGGGGTGATGATCCACGTCCTGGTGGCGGCGGAACACCGGGTGATATCACCGAAATTCAGGTCTACAACGATCTGGGTACGGTTCTTATCGACACCCTCTCGGGCGTGTTGGCTGATCTGTCGATCGACGGCTTCGGCAACATCACCACTAACGCTGGTGAGATTCGCCAGGGTAACGACCAAGCCGCTTGTGTTGACCAAGTCAATTGGGACGGCACGTCAATCACCTGCGGTAACATCCAGGCAGCTAACCTGATCGTTTCAGGTACGGCCGTTGAAGGCGTTGTTCCGGTCCCGGCGGCGGTCTGGCTGTTCGGCTCCGCGCTTGGCCTGCTTGGCTGGGTGCGTCGTCGCACGACGGTCTAACCTGACTGCATCTCTGTCCCCCTTTCGGGGACCTCGAAAACCCCGCTTCGGCGGGGTTTTCTTGTTTTGCGGAACGCGTGAGGGCTTGCTCGCTGTGATATGTGACGCCAAAGGATGCGCGCTTATCGCTGTCGCGCCATAATTCGGTTTCTCGCGAAGAGGGGGCGCGCACCGGCGCACTCACTATATGCGCACACTCTTTTGGGGAGCTGACTCTTTTGAAAGACATATTTTTCCGTGCGGCCATCCCGGTCGTGGCTACGCTGCTGCTGGTGGGCTGCGGTTCTCCAGAAGAGAAGGCGGCCGACTACCTGGTTCGCGCCGAAGCCTATCTCGAGGAGGGCGACGTTCGCCGCGCTCATCTGGAAACTCGTAACGCCCTTCAGATAGAACCTCGCAATGTAGAGGCACGAAAGTTGATGGCGCGCATCAGCGAGGCCGAGGACAAGCCGGTTGCGGCGATGGCCAGCCTGGCGATTGTCATCGATGAGGATAAGGAAGATGTTCCATCGCGGGCGCGATTGGCCACCTTGCTCATTGGCGCCGGCGATCTTGAGTCGGCAAGAGAGCTCGCCGAAGAGATGAGTAGGCTGGACCCCGACAGTCTCGAGCTTCTCAAGGTGAATGCCCGGATTGCGTTACGCGAGGGCCGGTCGGGAGACGCTCTTGCTCTGCTGGCTACGATTCTTGAGCAAGAACCCCGCGATGTAGAAGCTGCTCTCATTCGCGGCGTCACGATGTTGCCGGTGGAGCCAGAGCGTGCCTACGACGAACTGTCTGCCGCTATTGAGCGAGTCGGTGGAGATGAGGCCAGGCCGCTACGTCAGGCGCGGGTTGATGTGCTGAATGTCTTGGGCCGCGACGAAGAGGCCGCACTTGAGCTCGATCAGCTACTGGCCGATTATCCGACCGACGAGAAGATTATGGCTAACGCGGTGAAGTTCTATGTCAATCGGAAAGACCCGCAAAAGGCCGAGAAAGTCCTCCGCGCAGCCATTGATGCGGCGCCCGAGAGCATGGAGGCGAAGTATGCGCTGGTGCAGTTCCAGTCACGTACTCTAGGTGACCTCGAACGCGCAGAGGAGACAGTGCAGAAATTCCTGGTCGAAGAGCCAGACAATGCGGAGCTGCAGGTTGTGCTGGCCACTTACTATCAGGGCGCAGACCGGATTGACGAGGCTGCAGAGATCTATCGGTCTATTCTTGCACGAGAAGGTTCAGCATCCGAGGGTGATTCATTTTCAGATGCCGCTATTGCAGCCAGTAATCAGTTAGCTTTGATTCGGGCGGGCCGGGGAGATGTTGATGGCACCCTGGAACAGGTAGAAGAAACGCTGGCCATGGATCCGGCGAATGGCGTAGCTCTACAGGTGCGTGGCGAGATCGCCCTGCGCCGCGGGAATTTCCGCGAGGCGCGCGCAGATCTAAGGGCGTCGGTGCGTGGCGATCCTACCAATGAACTTGCGCTGCTGTTGCTGGCAGAAACCCTGGAGGGCCTTGGCGACTCCGTGCTTGCCGCCGATGCCTACCGGCAAATCCTGGAGCTTCAGCCAACCAGTGCAGAGGTGCTTGGGCGTCTGGCCGTCCTGCAGCAGCGGCAGGGTTTATTGGATGAAGCTGAAGCGACTTTTAATCGGCTGCTTAGCGTCGATAGTGAGAGCCTGGTGGGCCGCAGCGGTCTGGTCGAGGTTGGCCTGGCTCAGGGCGATCTTGCGGTGGCGGAGGCCAACGCAGTTGCCATGCAACTGCTCGACGACCCGGGCGGCATTGGCCAGATCCAGCTGGGCAAGGTGCGCCAGGCCCAGGATGAGCTAGTTGCTGCAGTCGACAATTTCCGGCTGGCGCTGCAGAAGAACCCCAGTTCACTGGTGGCCCTGCGCGGTGCGGCAGGCTCGCTCACGTTGCTGCAAGATCTGGACGCGGCCGGCTCGATCATTGAGAACTTCATTAGTGACAATCCGGATAGCGCCGAGGCGAAGACGCTATTGGCGGGTAATCTGATCCGCCGCGGGTCTCTGGATGAAGCGCGCGACATGCTGGAAGCACTGCTGGCTGAAGACCCTGAGCGTGTGCAAACCTACGTTGTTTTGGCCGGATCCTACCCGAATGATCCTGGTGCCCGGGCCGAGGTTTATTCCCGAGGGCTCGCCGCCTTGCCCGGGCAGCAAACCCTGGGCGCTCTGTACGGCGCGGAGCTGAGGCAGCTTGGTCGAATTGACGAGGCGGTCGAAGTCTACGAGGGGTTGGTCGCCAGTAATCCTGCGAACCAACAGGCCGCGAACAGCCTGGCTTCGATTCTGCTGGAGTTTCGCAAAGACGCCGCGAGCTATCGCCGCGCGCTGGAACTTTCACAGGGATTCGTGGACTCGCGGAATCCTGCCTGGCTAGACACTTTGGGATGGGCGCATTTCCGTAACGGCAATCCTCAGCGTGCGGCCCAGGTCTTGGAGGTGGCTCTCGCCGTGGGTGGTACACAGCCGATCATTCACTATCACCTGGCAAGTGCGTACGCTGCCTCCGGGGATGCGGCTGGCGCTGAACGAGAGCTTGAGAAATTCCTGGGCATGCTGGCGGCCGATGACCCCGCCAAAGAAGTCGCTACGGAGCGCGTTCGGGAGCTACTGGACGAAGCCAAAGAAACCAACGAAACCGCCGAGGCTGCCTGATTGCGGACATTGTTCCGCGCTAACGCCGCCGGTTAGCTAATCGGTGAGCTGAGATAGAATCCGCAGTCGCGAACAATAAGGAGAGCGGTAAATCATGCCTGGACCACTTGCCGGTATCACCGTGCTTGAGCTAACCAGCGTCGTGCTGGGTCCGTGGGCGTGCCAGATTCTGGCCGATATGGGCGCGGAAGTTATTAAGGTTGAGCCGCCGCGCGGCGACAGCAACCGCGGACTGGGGGCTAGCCGGAATGCCGGAATGGCCGCACTCTATCTGACGTGCAATAGAAATAAGCGGGATATTGTGCTCGACCTAAAGCAGCCTGCGGCGCGCCAGGCCCTGCTGCGTATCGCTACAGACGTGGATGTACTCGTGCACAACAACCGGCCTCAGGTAATGGAAAAGTTGGGCTTAACCTACGCTGATCTGAAAGCCGTAAACCCGAGTATCGTCTACTGTGGCACGTATGGATACGGCAAAGCCGGACCTTATGGCGCCAAGGGCGCGTTGGATGATTCGATTCAGGCAGCGGGTGGAGTCGCCGTACTCAATGAGATGGTGCTTGGTGAGCCGCGCTACCTGCCGACCGTACTCGCTGATAAGACCACGGCGATGGCGGTGGCGTATGCCGTTAACGCCGCGCTTTTTCACCGCGAGCGTTCTGGCGAAGGCCAGGAAATCGAAGTGCCGATGTATGAACACATGGTGTACTTCGTCATGGCGGAGCATCTCTGGGGGATGACATTTGAGCCACCCTTGGGCTCTGCCGGCTACGAACGCCTGATGAGCTATCACCGCAAGCCCTACAAAACGAAAGATGGTTACATTGCAATACTTCCCTACATGGACAGCCACTGGGAAATATTTTGTCGCAAAGCCGGCCGCGAAGAATTGCTGAGCGACGATCGCTTTACCACCCTGGCCGATCGCGTCAGCAACATCGATGACACTTACCAGGAAACCGCCAAGACTATGGCGGGCAGAACCACGGCCGAGTGGATCGAGATCTTTGGCGACACAAGTGTGCCGACCATTGTGATGAACACTCTGGAAAGCCTGAAGGACGATCCGCACCTACGGGCGGTAGACTTCTGGCAGGAGACGGAGCACCCGACCGAGGGGGCGATTCGAATGACCCGTTTTCCAGTTAACTTCTCTGCTACACCAGCTGAGAATCGCCGGCACGCGCCGCGTCTCGGCGAACATACCGAAGAGATTCTGCGCGAGGCTGGTCTATCGGATGACGAGATTCAGGACCTGCTGCGCGAGGGCGCTGCCAGGCAGGCAAGCTAGGCTGCTGTGTCGAAGCCAAAGAAAAAACCGTTCAAGTATCGCTTCAAGCAACAGCGGGCGCTGGATCGTCACGCCGTGCTGATCTCATTGGAGGCGGGGGCTGCAAAACAGAAGATGACGGCGATGGAGGCGCTGAACTGGGCTGAGGATCAGAGTTTTCGATTGCGTCAGCATGGCTTGACCGCCCACGTGTGCGAGCAGCTCATCAACGAACATCAAATCGTTCTCGAGCCCTTCCTCATCATGCTGCGCGTTGCACACAGAATGCGAAAGCCATTTCAAGCCTGGCAGATTGTTCAGCGCATCAATACCGCACTCGTTTATGATCCCGTTGACGCATACTTTGTCGGCGAGACGTATCGAATGTGTGAACAGCACGATCGAGCACTCGAGTTCCTGCAGCCGTTTGTCAAAAAACATCCAACCGACCCTCGCGTTCGTGAGCAGATGGGTATCCTGGCAAGCGAGCTGAATCGACGCGAAGAGGCTGCTGGTCACTACCGCGCGCAGGCAAAGCTGTCGCCGGGCACTTACGGTGGGCAAAGGCAGCTTGCTCAAATGGGCATGCTTACGGATCAGGAAATAGAAAGGCTCCGCAAGGCCCGCGGTTTAATGGATGACGCCGACGCTTGCGCCGGCATGGCGGCCATCGAGCGCCGGCTGGGTAATGTCGAAGAAGAGTTTCGTTACCTGAACCGGGCCCAGGAAATCATGCGTGAGACCTGGACATGGTCGCCGGACAAGGATGATGAGCGCGCTGATTTCATTATCGAGAATTTCAATGCAGACTATTTTGGCGAGCGCCAGCGAACGGCTGTCAGTGAGCGCCGGCCGATCTTTATCGTAGGTATGCCGCGAAGTGGGTCTACGCTGCTCGAACAGATGCTTGGCGCCAGACCAGACATGGTGCCTATAGGCGAATCCATGGCGATCAGTGCTGAGATCGTGGAGCTGGGCCGCGAGCGTTATGGGCACATGGAATACCCGGATCTCGGCATGGAGATTGACGCCAACGGCATCACCACGATTGCCGAGCGTTATTTCCGGGACGTTTCTGCCCTGTATACCGATGCGCCTGTCTTCGTCGACAAGCAGCTTGAGAGCTACAACGTAATACCCCTGCTGTACCTGGCGTTTCCAACGGCCAAATTTATCTGTGTGCGCCGCAACCCGCTCGACTGTCTGCTCAGCTGCTATCAGCAGGTGTTTCCGTTGGTGGACTACAGTCATTCCCTGGAGCACTTGGCTGTCAAGTACAAGAATCATCTCCGCCTGATGGCGCACTTCAGCGAAGTGTTGCCCGGCTTGGTGTTGACCGTAAACTACGAAGATCTGGTTGAGGATCCTGAAGGCAAGACCCGGGAAATCTCTGATTACTGCGAAATGGATTGGGCCGCGGAGATGCTGGATTTCCAGGATTCAAGCAGGCCGGTACGCACTGCCAGCGTGATGCAGGTTCGCCGGGGAATCTACCGGGATTCGCTCGAGAAGTGGCGGCGATACGATACATTCTTGGAGCCGGCACGCACGGTTCTAATGGCGGCAGGTGTCGATCTGCCCCACTAGGTCTGCCCCGGCCAGCGCGCCATCCTTAGCGTTTCTGGTCGTCTAGCCCGTAGATTCTAAGCGTGTTGTCGCGCAAGAGTTTCCTGCGGACTTCGGGCTTCAGGTTCAGGTTGTCAATATCTTCTATCGTGCGTTTGAAAGGCAAGACTGGAAAGTCGGTGCCGAAAATCACTTTGTCTTGCCCAAAGCTATTTATGTAGTGGGTAAAGCTTTGCGGCCAGTACTTGGGCCGATGAGCGTCGCAACCGATATAGATGTTTTTGTGCTTCCACGCCATGGCAATCATCTCGTCGTGCCACGGAATGCCGACGTGAATGCCAATGAGCTTCAATTCGGGAAAATCGCAGGCGACCGGATCCAGGCTGATTGGGCGGCCCACGCTTTGACACGGAAAATCCGGTGAGTAGACCATCGACTGGCCGACCTGCATCTGGATCGGCACGCCAAGCTCCCAGCACTTTGCGTAGAACGGATAGTATTTGCGGTGGTCCGGCGCCAGTTCGAACCAGTGCGGGTAGAGATGTGCGCCGACAAACCCCATGTTAGTGACGGCATCTTCGAAAGCCTTGACGCCATGCATGCCGTCAAACGGGTCGATGCCTGCGAGGCCATGCAGCCGATCCGGGTACTGTTCGCAAGCGCGCGCCACCACCTCGTAAGGCATGTGATAGCAGCCCGGCAGCCCTGGTCTGCCGCTGTGTGCTGCAATCAGGAAAGCTTTATCGATCCCTGCGTCATCCAGCATCTCGAGCATGCGGTCGAGGTCTATAGCCTGCGAGACCATGCCCTTATCGGCATTCATCTTGCCAGAGAAGAAGTCGGTGCCCCAGCCCGGGCGCTGAGCCAGTGCCTCTTCGGTCCAGATATTGACGACTGCATCGATTGCCTTGTAGGCGTTTGTTTTTGTTGACATTGATTGAGTTTTGCGACGGTTCCCTGAAACGGCCGCTCAACATACCAGAATTGTGACAGAACGTCGCTTGAAGCGCGCAATGCTGGCGACTGGTGCATTGAGTGTGCCATATCGCTGTGGCAGGCTTTTCGCCCGTTTCGCCCCGCCAGCTCTATGTCAACTTACTCCGTCCATCTCATCGCTGCCGCACGGCCTAACTTCATGAAAGTGGCGCCCCTCTATCACGCGCTGAGCGAGGCTGCTGAGTTTCAGGTCGCGCTCGTTCACACGGGCCAGCACTACGACCAGAATATGTCGGACGCGTTTTTCGACGACTTGCGGCTGCCCAAGCCGCAGTTTCATCTGGGCGTAGGTAGCGGCACGCACGCTGAACAAACCGGTCGTACGATGATTGAATACGAGCGCGTTTGCGTGGCTGAAAAACCCGACTGCGTGATCGTGGTGGGTGACGTAAATGCAACGGCAGCGGTCGCTATGGTGTGCACGAAACTAGGTGTGCCCGTCGTGCACCTGGAAGCCGGCCTGCGCAGTCGCGATCGGAGCATGCCCGAAGAAATCAACAGGCTTGTTACAGACGCAGTGGCTGACCTGCTCTGGACGCCTTCTCCGGACGGCGACGAGAACCTGCTGGCCGAGGGTGTGCCGCCGGAAAAGATTAACCGCGTCGGCAATATCATGCTCGATTCTTTCGAGCTGATGCGCGAGCGCATTGAAGCCGCGGAGACCAGGCAGCTGTTGCAGCTGGAATCCGGGCAATACGGAATCGTGACCTTGCATCGACCGGCGAACGTAGACCCTCCGGAGGTCCTCGGTGTGCTCGTGGCCCAGTTGGTGGACACGTCCGTCCGGCTACCCCTGGTCTTTCCGGTGCATCCACGCACTCGCGCCCGGCTGGATGAGACCGGCGCGGGGAATGCGCTCGCGGCGGCGGATGGCATCCAGCTTATTGACCCTCTCGGTTATGTCGAATTCATGAATTTGGTGGCTGGCGCGAGCGTTGCGATCACGGATTCCGGCGGATTGCAGGAAGAAACGACCTATCTGGGTATTCCGTGCATTACACTGAGGCCGAACACCGAGAGACCAATCACCGTCAGCGAAGGCACCAATCGCCTATCGACGCCCGATCAGCTCGCATCGCACCTGGCAGACGCGCTGTCCGGTAACTGGCCGAGCGGCAAGCGGCCCGAGTTGTGGGATGGCAAGGCAGCTCGGCGCTGTGTTGACAGTTTGCGAAAATTTCTACGCGGGTAGAGCTTCCCCGGGATCCGCGCGACCTGCAGGATAACGACCATGACGATAAACAAACTACTTGCGTTAGGCCTGCTGGCCTGCCTGGCCGCGGGCTGCGGCAGCCCGGAGGAACGGGCCGCCAAGCATCTTGAGTCTGCGGAGGCACTCTACGAAGAGGGTGATCTAATTAAGGCGCGTCTTGAGGCGCAAAATGCGGCGCAAATCCAGCCTAAGTCCGGCCCAGCCCGGCTATTGCTGGCCAAGATTGCCGAGGAGGACGGCGAGTTCCGCGAGGCGATCGGCCACCTGCTGGTGGCGATTGAATCGGACCCTGAGCTTGTTGAAGCCCGGGTCAAGTTGGGTACCTATTACTTCCTTGGCCAGGCCGCAGACGAGGCTGCAGAGCAGGCACGCGAAGCATTGCGTCTGGCTCCCGACAATGCGCAAGCGCGTTTGCTAGACGCGCGGGTCAAATTGTTGCAGGGCGATCGGCAAGCTGCAGCTGCGGCTACCGAGTCAGCGCTTGAATTGGATCCGCGCTTCACTGACGCGATTATGTTCCGCTCCGGCTTGCTGGCGGAGGGAAATGACCAGGATGCTGCATTACAGGTTATTGACCAAGCGATCGCTGATGCAGAGCCGCCTCAGGATGAGACGCTGCGCCAGTTTCGTATGCAGCTGTATCGGCTGAGCGGGCAGAACGAGGCCGTCGAGGCGGAGTTAGAGGCACTTGCCGAGGATTACCCGGACAAGCCGGACTATAAGATTGCGCTTGCGCAGTTCTACTCCCAACTTGAGCGCCAGGACGACGCGGAGCAGGTGCTCCAGGAGCTAATCGTCGTTGATCCCGACAATGTGGATCGCAAGCTCGATTTGGTGCGCCTGCAGCTATCAACGGGTGATCTGGAGCAGGCCGAAGAAACCTTGACCGGTTTTGCGAGTGCCGAGCCTGAGAATCAGCGTCTCGCGTTGGCCCTGGCGGCGCTATATGAGCGGGCCGAACAACAGGATCGGGCAGAGGGCCAGTATCGGCAAGTTGCTGCCCTTGATTCGGCCAGCGAAGACGGTCTGGCGGCGCGCAATCGACTTGTCGCGCTTGCGGTGCAGAGTCAGCGAGCCGACGAGGCCCGATCGATTAACGATGCGATCCTGGATGAGGTGCCCGACAATCCAGACGCGCTGTTGGTTAGAGCTGCGTTTGAGTTCACTGAACAGCGCTACGACGACGCCATCGCAGACCTTCGAGTCGTATTGCGTCAGGATGAGAGTTCGGAGCGAGCATTGTTGCTGCTGGCCCGCTCCTATGTCGGCAATCGCGATCTCGTGCTGGCCCAGGATACCTACCGGCGGTTGCTGGCGGTGAATCCAAGTTCTCGGAGCGGCACAGAAGAGCTGGCCTCCTTGCTGGCCAACCAGGGCAATCCCCAGGCCGCAGAGGAGGTGCTGCGGGCGCGTCTTGATCTGGCACCAGATGATGAGCGCGCAGCCACCGGACTGGTGCAAACGCTGCTGGCTCAGCAAGACCTGACAGGTGCCGAATCCGAGGCACGGCGATTGTTGGACGTCAACTCCAATAACGTGCTGGCGCAGTTTCAGCTTGGCCGCGTGCTGCAGGCGAAGGGCTCTGTCGATGAAGCCGTTGAGGCTTATAAGCTCACCTTAGAGCGCGAGCCCAATGCCATTGCAGCCCTGCAGGGTTTGGCGAGTGTCCTGGCCGGAAACAACCGGGCCCAGGAGGCGATCGACTATGTCAGTCAGTATGTGCAGGACAAGCCGGATGTGCCGGCCGCCCGGCTGCTGCTCGGGTCTCTGTACGCCGGTCAGGGACGAGTGGATGACGCGCGTGAAGTTTACGAGGCATTGTTAGTGGACGAGCCTGCGGCAACGCGCGTCTACGCCGCGCTGGCAGCCCTCGAATCGGAGAGCTCGCCCGAGCGTCGGGCCATCTATCGGCGCGGCCTCGAGGCGGCGCCAGACAGCATTGAGCTCGCGCTGCTGCTCGCGACGGAGCTTGAGCGCGGTGAAGCCTATGGTGAGGCGATTGCTTTGTACGACGACCTGATCGAACGCAATCCTGAGAACCTGATAGTTGTGAACAACCTCGCCGCGCTGTTGCTGGACCACCGAACCGACCCCGATTCGCATCAGCGCGCATTGGATCTGGCGCGCCAGCTTGAGTCGACTGACCAGCCGGCGTTCCTGGATACGCTGGCCTGGGCCCACTACCGGAACGGCGACTACCCTCGCGCCGTGCGGCTGTCTGAGCGGGCTGTGGCCGGCGCCGGGCAAGTTGCGGTGCTGCGGTATCACTTAGGCATGGCCTATGCGCGCAACAACAATCCGGTGGGCGCCAAGCAAGAGCTGCGGGCGGCCCTCGAGAATCCTGCTGCGTCTTTCCCGGGTGTTGAGGAAGCTCGCGAGACGCTTGCTGAGTTAGAGGCATCTTGAGCGCACCAGATCCCGCCGCTATAGTGACCCGCACCTGAGGGGGGGCCGGCTCGGCCTGAGATCCGCAAGGAGACCCTTTGAACCTGATCCGGCTAGCACCGGCGTAGGGACAGGGTCGCGAACTGCAAGCCCTCTCCGCTTCGTCTGCTCACCGGCTTACGCTAGGTGAGACGCAATGTTCAACACACAATTCCGATTTAGTGCCGGCAAGACCTCGCGGTGGTTGGCGCTTTGCGTCGCATGTCTGTCTGTCGGCCTTAATGCTCCTTCCCTACGGGCAGCCGCAATGCCCGAGATCTTAGTGAGTTCCGGGCTGCGGCCGGCTGATGTGAGTGAGACGGACCGCAGTATCACGGTGCTAGAGCGCGACCGGATCGAGCAGTCAGCAGTGCAGCATTTCGAAGAGCTGATTCGGTTGGTGCCCAATTTCAACTGGTCGGGCGAGGGCGCGCGCGCGCGCTACTTCCAGATTCGCGGTGTCGGCGAACTCGAGCAATACGAGGGTGCCCCCAACGCGTCGGTTGGTTTCTTGCTCGACGAGATTGATTTTTCAGGCATTGGTGGTGCCTCCACGCTCTTCGATCTGCAGCGCATTGAGGTACTGCGTGGGCCACAGGGCACGCGCTATGGAGCAAACGCGCTGGCCGGGCTGGTTTATCTGGAGTCAGTGGAACCCTCTGAGGAGTTGCGCGGGCGTTTGCAGCTGACGGCAGGCAACGACGATAGCCGCGCCATTGCGGGTGCCGTGGGTGGTCCGGTAGCCGGGACGGATGCTCGGCTGCAGTATCGCGTCGCCGCTCAGCAATACGTCAGCGATGGCTTTCGCGACAACCTTTTTCTGGGCCGCGACGATACGTACGAGCGCGATGAGGTGACTGTCCGCGGCAAGCTGCGCTTGCTTATGGGCGACCGATGGCAGGCTGACCTGAGTTCGGTGTACATCGACCTTGACAACGGCTACGACGGATTTTCTGTAGACAATGGTTTCGAGACGTTCTCAGACAGGCCTGGCGAAGATCGTCAGCGCAGTGCCGGCGGCAGCCTGCGCATCGATGGGCGTTCTCCGGGCGGAGTCATTGATTTAGTCAGCATCACCACATTTCTGGATTCCGACATCGAGTTCAGCTTCGACGCCGACTGGGGCAATGATGAATTCTGGGGGTCAGACCGCTTCGGCAATTCGGTCTACGATTACTTTTCCGCCACAGATCGAGACCGGCAGACGTTCACGCAGGAGTTCCGCCTGGTTTCTGGCGAGAGTGGCCGCCTGTTTGGTGACAGCACGGCATGGGTTGCTGGGATTTATTTTCGCAGCGAAGACGAAGTTAATCGGACAGTGAACTTCGCCCGCGATGATTTCACGCCGCCCTGCTTCCCGGGCGATGAACTGGTCAACGATCCTGTATCGCGCTGCCGCAGCGAGTTTGGCAGCGAATACACGGCGGATAGCGTCGCACTATTCGGTCAGCTGGATGTTGCGCTCAGTGAGAGATGGGCTTTGGCATTCGGACTGCGCGGCGAGCGGCGCGATGCCGATTACTGGGATAGCAATACACTGGCGTTCTCTCCCAGAGACGACTTATGGGGCGGCAACATCACGTTGAGCCACGACTTTGATGAAGCCACCAGGCTCTACGCGCGAATCGCGCGGGGCTATAGGGCCGGCGGATTCAATATCAACCCGTTCATACCAGCGGGGCAGGTACGATTCGATGACGAGTATTTGTTCAACTATGAACTAGGGCTGCGTGCCGCCGCTCCTGATCAGCGCTGGTCCTACGATGTGGCGGTCTTTTGGCAGAATCGCCGCGATGCCCAGGTCAAGATTCCACTGCAGGACGCCTTGGGCAATCCCATCGCGTTTACGTTCCTAACGGAGAATGCCGAGCGGGCCACCAGCCTCGGGTTGGAGCTACAGGGGCAGATTGCCGTGACGGAATCACTGACTCTGCGTGGCGTGCTGGGGCTACTCGACGCGGAGGTGGACCGGTTTACCTACGACCCCAGTCTGGAAGGCAGGGATGTCGCGCATGCGCCCAGCTACAACTACGCGCTGGGCGCGCGTGTTACCCGGCCCGCCGGCTGGTTTCTCGACTTCGAGTTCTCCGTCCAGGACGACTACTTCTTCGACTTCAGTCACGACCAAAGGTCAGAGCCTTACGAACTGGTCAATCTGAGCGCAGGGCGTGAGTGGGGTCGGTTTAAGGTGACCTTCTGGGCACGCAACCTCTTTGATGAGAAGTATGCAGTGCGTGGTTTCTTTTTTGGTAATGAGCCGCCTGCATTTGAACCGAGGCAGTATGTGCGCCTGGGCGATCGCCGCCACGTCGGTGTCACAGTCGCATACAACTATTGAGGATAGACGATGCGTATCACTGCTGAGATTAGCATGTACCCGCTGCAAGAGGATTTTGTGGAGCCCATCCGCGACTTTATTGGGCAACTGCGTCAACGCCCCGGGCTAGACATCATGACCAACCAGATGAGTACGCAGCTCCGCGGTGATTTCAACGACGTTACTTCTGCCATAGCCGACTGCATGCGCGAATCCATGGAGCATTCGGCAACTATCAGTTTCGTCGTTAAGTATCTGAACGCAGACTTGCCCATTGATACCCGGCCCGCGGTGTGACGAATTGGTGGGAGGGCCTTGCGGTCTTACTTGCCATCATCTACTTGGTGCTGGCGATTCGCCAGCACGCGGCTTGCTGGCCGGCCGCCATTGCCAGCGCCGGTATCTTCTTATTCGTGCTCGCAGACGCGGGGCTTTATATGGAGGCGGCGCTGCAGGTGTTTTACATTGCGATCGCGCTCTACGGATGGCGTCTGTGGCTGGTTGGTGAGTCGGAGCAGCAGCCGTTATTTGTGACCCGGTGGCGGGTTCGCCAGCATATCGCCGCGCTTTCTACGATCGCAGTGCTGACAGCCGCGAGCGGCGAATTGCTGAGCCGGTTCAGCGACGCAGCGCTGCCTTACCTTGACGCGTTCACCACCTGGGGTGCGGTCATTACTACCTGGATGGTCGCGCGCAAAGTACTCGACAATTGGATCTACTGGTTTGTGATAGACGGCGTGTCGATCTACCTGTTCATCTCTCGCGACCTCTATCTCACGGCCGGGCTGTTTGGCATTTATCTTATTCTTGTAGTGATTGGCTTCCTGAGCTGGCGCCGTTCAATGCGCGATGCGATGAAGCCGATGGCGAACTCACAGCCTCCAGCTCATGCTTGATGTCGACCTGCAAGCCGCCCAGCAAGCGCTGGCGCAGCTAGACCGGGATGGTGAATGGCAGGTCACCCGAACCCTGAGCCGCGGCGCTACGCGGCGGACATTTCTATTGACGGGATCATGTGGCAAGGCTGTGCTCCGCGTGTCGGGTTCGTTGGCGGACGCATTTGGTCTGGAGCCAGACCGGGAAGCTGCACTGATGCAGATGGCGCATGCCGCTGGAATCGCACCAGCGGTGATTGCCGTCGACGCCGCTGCTGGGTTGTTGCTGACACAGTTTGTGCCTGGAAAGCCGCTTACCTCCCGGCAGATCAGACAGTGTTTGCCGCAGCTCGGCCAAACCCTTGCAGGCCTGCACGCTTTAGCGGTGCCGGCGGATGCCGGTACGTTTGATGCGGCGGAAATAGCCCACGGCTACGCGGTGCACATCGGGTCCCAGGTGGCTGCGCGAGTGGCTAATGAAGTGGCCGCCGCCTGGCGGCAGATCGCCCGGGACGCGGGCGCGCCGGTGATTTGCCATGGCGATCTGCACGCCGGCAACGTGATCCGTGGCGGGGACGGCAGACTCGCTTTCGTGGATTGGGACTATGCTCGCGCCGCGCCGGCAGGCATGGAGTTCGCCGTGCTGCAATGCGACAACGATCTCAGCAGCAGCGAGATGACCCAGCTCACGGCGGCTTATGCGCCCCCGGGGCGGTTGTCACCCGCCCGTCTCGACGACTGGCTGAATATGTATAAGCTACTGAAAAAACTATGGTTATGGGCAGAGCCTGACCGGTGCTCGTCAAACCGGCCGCAGTGAGGCTGCCAAGCGGCCGCGAAAGGTTGCGTAGGTTCCTGTTTAGCCCGGATTTTGGGCTTTTGGCGGAGTCTGGCCGATGGTAAGCTACCGCGCCCGCGAGGCTGCCTTTTCACGCCTTCAAATGACCCTAAGGATAGGCATCGGTTAATGGGTCTTCTGTCACGTCGCCGCGCATGGATGCCGGATACACTACTGCAACGATAACAATCACTTGAGCCGACAAAGGTCGGAAATCTAAGAATGGTAGAAGACAGGGACATTTACGCCGATGAGGGCGGGGGTCTTGCCGATCTCATCTCGGCCCTGCGTCGGCGCTTCAAGATTGGGCTTATCACGGCCCTGATCACCTTCGTCGTTGGCGCTTTGGTGACCTTCCTGCTGCCGACCATGTACACGTCGACCGCAGTAATCCTCATCGAGGAACCTGAAGTCCCTGAGCAGTTAGTTCAGACGACCGTGACGACCTTCGCTGCTCAGCAAATCCAGCTGATCAATCAGCGGGTCATGACGCGAACCAATCTTGCGCAGATTATTGAGACGTTTGATCTATACGCCGAAAAGCGAGAGTACCTTCCCACGCTCATGCTCACGGACGATGTGCAACAGCACATGAAGTTAGATCTGGTCAACGTTGATCTCACCGACCCGAGCTCTGGTCGGCCAATTGTCGATACGATCGCCTTTACAGTTGGTTTTGAGAACGAATCCCCAAAGACCGCACAACAGGTCGCCAACGAGTTAGTCAGCCTCTATCTGGAGGAAAATGTGCGGTCACGCACAGTGCAAACCGCTGAGACCAGCGAATTTCTCAATAAGGAAGTAGAGCGCCTGGACGACGAAGTTAAGTCGCTTGAAGCTGAGATTGCGCGTTTCAAGGAGGAAAATAAGGATAGCTTGCCGGCTGTCGTCCAGCTGAATATGTCGATCATTCAGCGCACCGAAGACCAGCTTATGGACATCACGCGGCAACTGCAGTCCATTGAGGAAAGCCGCATTTTGCTCGATGCGCAACTCGCCCAGATTGACCCGACGATTCCCAGTATTGGTGACGATGGGCGGCCCATCATGTCGCCTCAGAATCAGCTAAAAGCGCTAGAGACCGAACTCAACAGGCTTCGCGGTAAGTACAGTGAAAGCCACCCCGATGTACAGCGCGCCAAGCGAGAACTGCAAGCTTTACGTGATCAGACTGGCATCACGACGAGCCTTTCCGACAGTGCCAAGGCGCTGGCTGCAGCGCGTACGGAGCTTGCTACTGCTGAGGAAACCTACACGGTCGATCATCCTGAAGTGCGCCGCCTGCGCCGGTTGGTTGGCAGTCTGGAAGCTTCGCTGCTTGAGGAGCGCGATGCCATTGACGCCATGGTCGTGCCGGATAACCCAGCCTACATTCAGATCTCTGCGCAACGGGAGCGCCTGGCCGCCGACGAGTCAGCCTACAAGCAGGAGGCTCGACTGCTGCGCACGCGGCTAGACGACTACGAGGCAAGAGTATTGGCCGCGCCGCGAGTGGAGCAGGAACTGTTCGCACTCAGTCGGCAGCTTGAGACGGCGACAAAACGCTATTTCGCCATGCGCGAACGCCAGTTTGGTGCAGAAATGGGCGAGGCGCTGGAAAGTGAGAGCAAAGGCGAACGGTTCACACTCGTAGAGCCGCCGGATCTCCCGCTGGAACCATCGAGCCCGAATCGTCCAGCGTTGCTACTGGTACTACTTATTCTGGCGCCGGCCGCGGGCGTCGGCATGATTCTGCTGCGTGAAGCGATGGACCCATCGATCTGGGCTGCAAAAGATGTGGAAGGATTGCAGGGTGTGTCACCAATTGCTGAAATCCCGATGATCATGACACGAGCTGACAAAGCCAAGCGCCGGCGGGTTAGGCTGTTTGCGCTGGCGGGCCTGCCCGCGAGCGCAATTCTTGCTGCCGTGCTGGTTCACGTCCTGGTTCGCCCCTTGGACGTGCTTTGGTATATCGCGATTCGCCAATTGGGCATTTAATCCAGAGAGGCGCTGCATAAATGGAACACATCCGTCGCGCATTAGAGCAGGCCGAGAAAGACCGGGCCGAGGCGCGCAGCGCAGTGCCTTCCGATACCGGTCTTTACCGATCGGTTGACAATAAGGGTGCGGACTCAGCACCTGCGCCCACGGCAACGTCGGCGGACGTACGTTACCTGAAGACTAAAATCGTCGATGTTTCTGCAGAAACGCTGGAACGTAATCGTCTGGTTGCAGCGCTACCAGCACATGAGCTAACTGACTCCTATCGTATGCTCCGTACGAAGGTCTTGCGAGAATTGCAGACGCACGGTTGGAACTCGATCGCGATTACCAGCCCCGCAACCGGCTCTGGCAAAACATTGACAGCGATCAATCTGGCGATCAGCCTGGCACGCGAGGTCAACCATACCGTGCTTCTGGTGGATCTGGATTTGCGAGCGCCCAGCATTCATGAATCTTTCGGTTACGAGCCGGAGCTGGGCATCAGCGACTACTTGCAACACGACGCGCCGATTGAAGAGATTATGTTTTCGCCGGGCATTGACAGATTGGTCGTTTTGCCTGGGCGAGAGAGCATCGCCGATTCTTCTGAAACGCTGCGTTCCCCAAAGATGGTCAGCCTGGTTGGCGAGTTGAAGCACCGATATCCGGATCGGATTGTTATTTGTGACTTGCCACCGATGCTGGCGACGGACGACGCACTGGGCTTTGCGCCCTATACGGATGCAATGCTCATGGTCGCGGAAGCAGGGTCGACAAGGCGCGAAGATTTGCAACAGTCGCTGTCTATTTTGAAGGACGTTCGCCTGATAGGCACGGTGTTAAACAAGTCCGAAGACGCCCCCAGTAAGCTTTACGGCCGTAAGTGAAGCCCGCCGGCGCGAATAGCCTGTAGGCAGTCAGATGTACGAGGAGTTCTACGGCCTTCGAGAAAAGCCTTTCTCAATCCTGCCGGACCCCTCATACCTCTACCTTTCAAAAGTGCACCAGCGCGCGCTGGTGCTGCTTGAGTACAGCCTCTTCAGCGGCCAGGGATTCACAATTCTTAGCGGTGAGGTTGGTTCAGGGAAAACCACTCTAATTAATCGACTGACTGCGGGCCTTGAAGATGGTGCGCGGGTTGGCGTGATGAGCTTTACGCACTCGTCGCAGAATGAAATCGTAGAGTGGGTCGCCATGACATTCGGGCTCGAATACAAAGGCAAGACACTGGCGCAACTCTACGAGACATTCATGCAGTTCCTCGTAGAGGAATACGCAGCTGGCCGAAAGGTCGTATTAATCGTCGACGAGGCGCAGAACCTTGGCCTGGCTGGGCTTGAAACTCTGCGCATGTTGTCAAATGTAAATGCCAGGCAGGAATACCTGCTGCATATGATTCTGGTCGGCCAGCCAGAGCTACGCGGGCTCATTAAAGCTCCGCAGTTGAAGCAGCTACTGCAGCGAGTGTCCGTTGCCTATCACTTGAGTCCGATGACAGAACAAGAAGCCAGGCACTACATTCGGCATCGGATCGAGCAGGCCGGGGGAGATCCAGGCATCATCAGCGATCAAGCAGCCAAGCTGCTCGTGGCTGCGAGCGATGGTGTTCCTCGGATGATCAATACGGTATGCGATCTTGCGCTTGTCTATGGCTACTCTGCCGGGCGTAACCCGGTCGACGTTCGGATCGTGCGCAGTGTCATCGAAGACCGCGCCAAGATGGGCTTAGCGGCCGCTCCGGCCATCTAAAGCCAAATTCATGGCGACTCTAGGGCAGGCCATACCGGTGGCGCAGCGAATGTTGCCCGCCGTCGATCCCGGATTTCGCGCCCCTGCATAAGCCGATGTGTGGCATTGCCGGAATACTGAACTTTGACCGTCGGCCTGCCGATGCAGAGATCGTCCGCAAAATGAACGCTGTGCAGGCGCATCGCGGGCCCGATGGGGAGGGGCTGTGGACAGATCGTGCCTTGGCGCTAGGGCATAGACGATTGTCGATCATTGATTTGTCGACGGCCGCAAACCAGCCGATGGTGAGCCAGGATGGCCAAATTGCGGTTGTTTTTAATGGCGAGATATACAACTACCAGGATCTCAGGTCTGAGCTAAAGAGCGCCGGCGTGCAGATATCCACAGCATCCGATACGGAGGTGCTGCTGCATCTCTACCGCCGGGATGGCCGAGACTTCGTGCGCAAGCTTCGTGGAATGTTTGCCTTCGCGATCTGGGACGTTGAGCGCGGTGAGTTGTTCCTGGCGCGTGACCGGGTTGGTATCAAGCCTCTGTACTACACACTATCTCAGCGTGGCCTGGCCTTCGCGTCCGAGATCAAGGCAATTGCCAGCTCTGGCTATGCGGAAATGACCATTGACTACCAGGCCCTCGCGGGATTTCTGAGATTTCTCGTGGTACCGCAGCCGCAGACGATTTTCTCATCAATCGAAAAACTCAAACCTGGTTGCTGGTTGGCCGTAGATATGTCCGGCCGAATTCAGACCGGTAGCTATTGGCGGGTCAGTTCACAAGGCGCGCCTGACTCTAACGCCACGGAATCAGAATGGGCAGACGGGCTTGACCGGCAGCTGCGTGCCTCGGTTTCTTCGCATATGGTCGCGGACGTGCCGGTTGGCGCGTTCCTCAGCGGGGGCGTGGATTCCAGCATCGTGGTATCCATGATGCGTGAGCAGGCGGCCGATCAGCCCATCGAGACCTTCTCTATCGGGTTTCCGGGTATGGCGCGCTACGACGAGAGTCGATATGCGCGTCAAGTTGCCGACCTCAAAGGCGTCGGTCACAACATCGGCACAATTGATCCGAGCTTTCTGGATGATTTCGAGCGCATGGTTTGGCACCTCGACGAGCCATTTGCCGTGAGTTCGGCCTTCGCTACCTGGTACCTCGCGGAACACGCAGCGTCTGAAACCAAAGTCGTGCTGACTGGCGATGGTGGCGATGAACTTTTTGGTGGATACGAAGGATACTTAAAGGATCACTACCTGCAGGCTGCACCGTGGGCCGCGCTGTCAGGCCCCGCGCAGGGTTTGCTTGGATTCGCTGCGAGCATGGGTCTTGGCGGTCGGTTGACCAGGCAGGTATTGGCGGGAGTCATGCGGCGAGCTGGTTCTGAAGGGCTTAGGTACAGTCAGCGAGCAGCCCAGAACGGCCTCTATGCAGTCGCTCAGGCATTCAACGACGAGGTATTTCTGGAGGCAGTTGATGCCTGGAAAGTCAACCTTATGGCTCACTACTATGATGCCTGTAAGTCGGAAGTGCATTTGGAGCGGAAGCTCTATGCGGAGTACAAGACCCGGCTGGTCGATGAGATGCTAATGAAGGTTGATCGGATGACTATGGCGCATTCTCTGGAAGCCAGAGTTCCGCTGCTTGATCATCGGGTAGTCGAATTCGCCTTCACTGTACCCCCTTCGCTGAAGATTGAGAGTAGCGAGGGGCGCCCCGAACTTAAGTACCTGCTCAAACGCGTCATGGAGCGTTACCTCCCAGCAGACTTGGCCTATCGCAGCAAACAAGGGTTCAATATCCCGGTTAGAGAGTGGCTGCAGGGAGACCTCCTCGGCTTAGTGCATGAACGAATTACCTCCGGGCGTCTTCATCGTGCCGGAATCCTGGATCAACGCGGCATATCGCGGTTGATTTCCGAACAGTCATCAAATAAACGCAATCACAGCAACATGTTCCTCGTACTGCTCTCATTGGAGACGTGGCTTGGCAGTTATGAAGAGCGGGTTGGCCCGGTTTCGTGGGCTTGACCTGAGGATGCAAGTGAGCGCGTCGAGCAAGTCGAAATGTGTGGGATCGTAGCGCTAGTCGGCAAGTCGAATCGTTCGCGGCTGGACGCCATGAATGCGGTCCAGGCTCACCGCGGACCGGATTCCGCGGGTCACTACATCAGTGATGACGGAAGAGTATCGTTCGCGATGCGTCGCCTCAGCATCATAGATCTCGAATCAGGCGATCAGCCCATCTCCAATCAATCCGGAACGATTACGCTGGTCTGCAACGGAGAAATATATAACTCACCCGAGTTGCGTAGCGATCTGGAGCGCAAGGGCCATCAGTTCAAAACCCGAAACTCCGACGTCGAAACTATCGTTCATCTATATGAAGAGCATGGAACTGACTGTTTGAGGTTCCTCAACGGCATGTTCGGCTTCGTGCTTCACGACGTCAAAAACAACCTCGTCTTCGGCGCCAGGGATCGTGTGGGTATCAAGCCACTGTATTACTGGCGAAGCGGCGGCTGCTTGGCGCTCGCATCTGAGCTTAAGAGCATCTTGCAGCTCCCGGACTTTAGTCCGGCCGTAAGCGCACAGAGTCTTTATCACTACACCACGCTGCTGTATGTGCCGGATACCGAGTCAATCCTCGAAGACGTGTATCGCGTGCCACCGGGCCACTATTTTGTCTGGGATCTAAATACCCAGGAGTTCTCGCTGGCTCCCTACTGGTCACCGAACTTTTCAATCACTGCTCGCGATCCTGAAGAGGCATCAGCCTTAGTTCGCACTTCGGCTCAAGCTGCCGTGAAGAGGTGGACCCTCTCGGATGTGCCGATTGCCTGTTCCCTTTCCGGGGGCCTTGATTCGGCTTCTCTTGTAGGCCTGCTGGCTGAAACCGGTCAAAAGAATATCAAGACCTATACGCTGGGGTTTTCCGGGCAGGGAGAGGCCGATTGGAATGAGACCGAGCTTGCCCGTCTCGTCGCCAAAAAATGGGGCACAGATCACCATGAGATTATCCTCTCGCCTGAAGGGCTACTGGATGACCTGATTTCGATGGTCTGGTCGCTGGAGGAGCCCTATGGTGGCGGATTACCTTCTTGGCACGTGTTCAAGCTAATGAGCCAGGACGTGAAAGTCGCAATGACCGGCTCAGGTGGAGATGAACTTTTTGGGAACTACCATAAGCCAAAGTTTTACGAGGTAAGCGGTCTTCGGCGTAGTGCGGCGCTGGCTCGTTGGCTATCCCGCAGAAATCCAGGCAGCACTGCGGAGCTCTTGAAGCGCTTTCGTGCACTGCTTCGCCAAGGCAAACAATATCCCTTCGGCGGTCTCTACCCCAATCAATACAAGTTTTTTTCCGACTACGACAAGCGCCATGGGATTTTTTCTATGCGCACCGATGGCTTGGAAGACACCGGTGCTTACCATCAGCGCCTGTTCGAGGCGTCTGGGGCTGATTGTGTACGGAACGGCTTGGCCGCGGTCGATTTCCGCACTCAGCTGGCGGAAGAATTCCTGCACATGACAGATCGATTCTCAATGGCTCATTCGCTAGAGGCTCGCGTACCGTTCCTGGATCATGAGTTCGTCGAAACCGTGTTTTCCATCGACCCAAACCTGCGTTCCAGTCACCGGGAGATGAAATATCTTCTCAAGCGCGCTATGGGTGATTTACTCCCTGGGCCCCTGCTGACCGCGCGGAAGCATGGGTTCACAATTCCTATTGGCTTGTGGCTTCGCACTCGCTTAAAGGCGCTGGCGAAATTTCTTCTCGATGCAGATCGCCTAAACCGCCAAGGGCTATTTTCACCTGATTTTTCTCGACGCTATCTTGAGCCACATCTATCTGGTCAGCGTGATTTCGACATGATTATTTGGGGCATGCTGATGTTTCAGCTATGGCATCTTGTCTTTGTCGAGCAGCGATGGACCGAGTCACCCAATCTGACGATTAGTGACCTCGTCAACTAACATGACCCAAGCCGCGCCGCGGATCACTTTCGGGATCATCGTCCTCAATGGCGAGCCCTTCATTCGCTACTGCCTGCGTCAGCTCTACCCGCATGCCCATCAGATCATTGTCGTCGAGGGTGGTTCGCGAAAAGCTGCTTCTTTCGCCCCGGATGGTCGTTCGACCGACGGTACGCTTGAGAGTTTGGCTGCCTTCAAGCGAGAAGAAGATCCAGAAAACAAGCTGCTTGTCATTACCAGGGAAGGGTTTTGGACCGAGAAAGATGAGCAAAGTCAGGCGTATGCAGAACGAGCGACGGGTGACTATCTGTGGCAGATCGATGTAGATGAGTTCTACTCACACAGAGATCTGACCAAAGTTTCGCAGTACCTCGCGGAGAATCCTCAGATAGACGCTATGTCGTTTCGGCAGAAGCCGTTCTTTGGTTCGCCTGACTACTGCTTCGATAGCTACAACCTGCGAGCTCAGAATACTAGCGAGTACCACCGACTATTCCGATGGAGAGATGGCTATCGCTACGCAACTCATCGCCCGCCAACGGTGCTTGATGAGAAAGGTGTTGACTTGCGAACGAAACGCTGGATGTCGGCTGCCGATACAGAGGAGCTTGGCGTCATTTTGTATCACTATTCTCTGTTGCTGCCGAAACAGGTACGGGACAAATGCGCCTATTACAATGACCCAGGTGACGACAAGAGCCAGGCACACGCTCCGGAAATTGTGCGATGGGCAAACGAGTGCTATTTCCAGTTAGGTAGTCCGTTTCGCGTACACAATGTCTACACGACAGTCAGTTGGTTGTACCGCCACAGCGGCGATACCCCAGAGTCTCTGCGCGATATGTGGGCAGACATACAGTCAGGGAGTCTCGATGTTGAGGTTCGCCAAACGGACGATATTGATGCGCTGTTGCGAAAGAGGTGGTATCAGGTCGCAGGCATGTTGTTGACGACTTGGTCAAGTCTGTTTCGACTTCCCGGTTTCAGTGGGTTGTCTCGCCTTGTACTTGGAGTCGGTCGACGATTGCGAGAGTTGCTGTCGACCTACCTTCGAAGGGCTTAGGCAGCCGGGTGAAGCGAGCCCTTTGGTTTTCCGACGCGGCGATGCCTGCTGTTCGCGCTCGCCTCGGTATTGACGATCTTGGCAATCGCGGTGGCTGGGTCGCCAACTCTGCCAAAGCGCTGGCGGCAAGCGGGGAGGTCGAGCTAGGCATTGTGTGGGCTTCGTCGCTGGTCGAAGAGTACACGCGATTTGAGGAGGACGGCACGACGTATTTCTGTATTCCGCGTGGCGGATGGATGGAGAGGGTTGGCAGGCGCCTCCGGGTGTTGCCTCCGTTGCGCTATGCATGGCAGCTATTGACCTATCGTCTACGGCAACGCACGTATGGCCCGTTGGCAAGTTGCAAGCGAGCAGTAGAGGAGTTCAAGCCCGACCTGTTGCACATACATGGCACCGAAGGTTTCTATGGATTGTTGGCGCGGCAGGTCGATCTGCCGGTGCTGATTTCACTGCAGGGAATACTGAGTTCCGTCGCGCATGCCTACTGGGGATCCATTCCGGCCTGGCGACGGCCGTTGTTTGTAAGAGAGTTCCTGCTATACCGTCAGATGCGCCGCAACGCTAGAAGGGAACGGCAGATACTCCGCGAAGGAAGCTATTTCTCTGGACGTACGTCTTGGGATAAGCGTCAGTTAATGAAGGCCAACCCACGGGCCATCTATTTCTCTGACGGCGCGAGACTGTTGCGTCCGCAGTTTTATGGCCCAACCTGGTCCGTCGAGCGCCGTCAGCCAGCGAGCATCTACACGACCATCACTGCCAGACCTTACAAGGGCACGATCGTCCTGCTGGAGGCGTTGTCCATTCTTCGTCGCAAACATCCAAGCGCACTCCTGCGGATCGGCGGGTACTTGCCTGACTCAGGATTCGGTCGCTATATCCGCACGACGATCAATAGGCTTGGGCTTGACCACTGTGTCCAACTGATTGGTTTTGTGCATGCTGATGACATCGTGCGAGAGTTGCTCAACGCGGCAGCCTATGTTCAAGCGTCGCATATAGAAAATAGTCCAAACAGCGTTGCCGAAGCCCAGCTGGTAGGCACGCCCTGTGTGGCAACCGACGTGGGCGGCACCGCAGATATCGTGGAAGATCGTGTGGGCGGCCTGCTTTGCCCGGCCGGCGACGCACAGGCCATGGCCTCGTGCATTGACGAGATTTTTTCCAATCGGGAGTTTGCGGTAGGCCTGTCTGCAGGTGGGCGTCAGCAGGCGCTTGCGCGACGTAGTGAATCCGCGACAGTGGTGCGGCTCCAATACATTTACGATCAGATGCTGGGTGTACCCGCCGCGGATTGACGACTTTGACAGATCGCCCCGAGACGCTTGCGGTTAGCCGTATCCCAGTCTATGAGCCAGTCGATAGAGTAGATGCGTTAGCCGGAACGCCCACAATCGCGCCAGGCCTTCGCCCCGTACATCCTGAGCCAGCTGTGTGAGCAGTGCCTTAGCGAAACGTTCGCCGTTGGCCGAGATATTGGCTGCTTCCTGAACTACTCTCAGGCCAGCCTGCGTTTGGTCTTGAAGAGAATCCGGCTGTTGGAGCATTTCTCTTGCCACTGTGGCTACAGAGTTCGTCTCAATGGCGCAGATTCGACAGTGCACTTGGTCAGTAAGCAGCTCATCAATCTGTGGCAGCTCACCGATCAGCAGTGGTACCTGGCAGGCAAGCACTTCGAGCGCAGTATTCGGAAATCCCTCGCTGCTGGCTAACGATACGACAACGTCGGCGGAGGAATAGTAGAGCGGCAATTCACTCTGAGAGATCTGCCCTCGCTCAAGTACGTTGTCTTGTAGCTCAAGTTCGACAATCAAATTGCGGATACGCTCCAGATATCGCGCATCATGGCGACCAATTAGCACGAGGAGAATATTCGGAATGTTATGCCGGAGTTCTGCCGTAGCACGCACAATCAGGTCGATGTTGAGACGAGGCTCAATGGCACGAGGAGACAGCAGCAGAGTGCGATTCTGAGGTAGCTCCAAGGCTGCCCTGGAGGATGCCTTGCCTTTGGGCTGAAAACGGCTAAGGTCACTGCCCCAGTAGTTAAGCTGCACCGGACAATCCACTCCGTAGCTCTTGACTCGGTCCGCGAGCGTTTGTGATTTTGCCGCGACAAAAGTGCATCGCCGGAGTCCCATGCGAATGAGTAGCCGCTTTAGCAGCGGGATATGCTGATCGCCCTTGTCATACAGAACGTCTTGACCCATCGCTATTGCTGCTATCGGTGCCTGTCCCCAGGCCACAGCGTTAAAGAAATGACTTCCTGATGCAAAGTGGCATACAACAACATCAGGCGTCAGCCTGGTGAGCAGGGCATGCACCTCTGCGGCCCCCATTGGATACCCGGAGGTGTTCGCGGGTTTATGGTAACGCACGCCCGCGGCCAGCAGTGTCTCGTCATCGCTATTGCCGGATACATCTACGAAATCTACTTGCCGAAAGTGCGACGCAATCGCGACGGTCCTCGGCACGGCGTGCACGACGCCGGGTGATATGACGACAACTCTCATTGAATGACAGTAAGCAGTGACGAGATCTATGATCGAGCGAGTTTAAGCACTGTGGTGCCGTGCGCTACCGCGGGCCATACCGGCATCCAGCAGAAGATCTTCCCAACCGGAATTCAGTCCTTGGCGTATTTCCTCGATCCTGGACAGGAGCTCGCTATCCAGGTTTTCTTTCCAGGCCTCATCCAGGCGTATGCTCAGTTTTCCTTGATGTTTCATCGAATTGCCGGCGGCGAGGTGGCAGTCCGCGGTATCAATGTTGATCTCAGTTTCCGCAGTATCCATACCCAGGAACTTGCCAATTCTTTTCCTTTCTGCAGCAGGTTCCGATGCAAGCTGCTCATAGCTAACACAAAGCAGGTTCAGGTCTTTGAGGCGGCTTAGCGCGTTCCATACTCGGTTGTATTGCCTTACCCATCCGCGTGCCGAGCGAATTGGGTCATGCCCTAGTTTTTGCCGAGAATAGACGACTCCGCGGATATCTCGGAACAACACCACGGCGAAAGTGTCATTCGGGCGCGCCCTCTGAAGCAACCCAAGGCGAAGCGGGCTCTTGGATGAGTCAACTACAAATTTAGTCCCGGTGCGTGTGGCAATCGTATCGAAAAGAAGCCAGTTGTTGCTGACAGCTTCTTGCAGGGGCAAGCTCAGCAGATGCCCCAGCGGTGATAGCAGCGCTACCTGCTGGGTTGCCATATAGGCTGCGCGAAGTATGCGATCCCTCGAGAATGCAGATGCATGGAAGCGCTCATTTTGCATGAGGTTCATTCGGAACTGGAAAGGGTTTGCGTAAATGTCAAACCCATGCTGGCGGCTTAGCTCGGCAACGATATCTGTCCACACCGGGCATTCGTGAAACCCAGCTCCGCAGCTGCAAATTTTTTGCAGGGAAGCGCCAGGCCCGCCCGGCTCTCGCCGGCTGATTTGCCAAGGCAGATACGTAACCTCTCCAGTCGAAAAGCCACCGGGAAGGCTGCCGATCACCAAATCCAATAGCGTCGAACCCGAATGGCCGGCAGCCACAATGTAGGCTAGTTGTGCACCCATCGGCTATCTGGTATCCGCCCTAGTGCCTCACAGCGTTATAGCCGGGTCTTCAGTCCCGCAACGAGGGCTCGCATGATATGCCCTGGGCTGCGGCCCAGCTTGCGATCGAACGCGAAGCGGTTGGCTATATCTGCAACCATATAGAGACCGGATTCCACAGACGAAAGCCGATGCGTCGCAGCAGTCGCCGAAGTATCGTATTCGTAACGCGCCAGCACGTCAGCGCAGATCCTCTCGATTTTTCTCACATCCTTCGCGGAAAGCTGCTGTCGATACTTCTGTGTGTTGGTCGCTACCACGCCGTAGTTGTGCTTCGCGTCACCAAAATTCTCCGACGGTTTCCTGAGCTTAAGCAGGCTCTCGTCTAGCTCGGTTTCCAGAAAGGTGCTGATCCTGTTGAGTGCCGTCTGCGGGGCTGTCACCAAATCTTCGTATCGAATTTCTAAGTACTGTGTGGATGGCACCTGTTCCAGGTCTTTCCACAGTTGACGGTTGCCGTCCGCCCAGCGCTGCGCAAACCGGAAAATATTCTTGCGCCATATTTTTCTTGCCGAAAGGGCAGCGTCTCTGACATCCCGCACAATGTGCAGGATTTTCGCCTCGGGAATGCGCCCGTGGATGAGCTTCAGATGGGTGGTGTAGTTGGGGGATTTGTCGCCTAGCCAGAGTGGCCGGCCATCCGGCGCACCGGTCTCCAGCCGGATCAAGGCTTTGTGGACAGCACACGGTTCAAAGCTGTCGCAGTTTCGGTGCCATTCCTCCGCAGTAATCAGCGTTTCGCCGCGGTTCGCCGCCGCGGTGAAGTAGTAGGTGCTCAGCACCTCGCGATGCATAACTCGAAAATTCTCTAAGATTGACAAATCGCCATAGCCATCCCAGCGCTTCAATATGTAGGGTAGAAAGACGAGCTCGTGGGCGATGAAAATTTCCGCATGATTGGCAAGCACGTTCCGCAGCAGCTTCGTGCCTGATCTGGGGAATCCAATGATGAATAGCAGATTGTCGCCGCGTCCGGTCATTGGCATTGATCTCGACTGACCCGGCGGTCCAATTCCGATTCTCCACAGCCTGTCGGGAGTGTGAACGTCCTCAGGGCATGGATAGGATGAGTGGCAGCCGGTAGCTTGCGCATAGGGGAGACGGTTTCCGGGTAAAGCAACTGGGGCCGATAGCTGGATCGCAGCATCCTGATCCGGGCTCCTTGAATCGTCAACCCGGGCATCGGCCGGCAGATTATACGGCGGCCGAGATTGGGCGTTGGTTCCAGTAATTCTTACATAATGCTCCCGCGCTCATGCACCAGGCGATCTCTGGAGCGTAAAAAATGTGTAAACACGGCCAGATATCCTGAAAATAGACAATGCTCGCTGCCGCTTGGCAGCGGCTCACGAGTGAGAATTACAGGGGATGGCTCTTGTCAGCCAATAGTTTCAGCCTATACGGACTATTGATCTGTGTCTTGGCCGTGAGTGGCTGCGGCAGTGGCGGCGCGGGCTCTGATTCGTCTGGCACCCAGGTTCAGGACTTACCACCTAGTCTCGCCATCACAAGCCCTGCGGACGGCGACCAGATAGTTTCCGGAGCGGCCTTCCTGCTTTCGGCTGATGCCACCGATGCCGAGGACGGTAGCCTGGTTCCTGCCGTTCAATGGAGCTCCAGCCTCGCCGGCTCGCTGGGTACCGGCGACTTACAAGTCAACTTCCTCCAGCCGGGCCTGCATACCATCTCCGCCAGCGTGAACGACAGTGGTGGAAATGCCATCGGCACAACAATTCAGCTCGATGTGCTGCCCAACAACCCGCCGACGATAAACGTCAATTCGGGAGCACTAGTGGGTGAGGGTACCGCCTATACGCTGGGTAACAGCGATCTATCCATCGACGACGACGTTGACGGCGCGGACGCAATAATGCTCATGGTCGACATACCGCCCGCCTTTGGAACGCTAAGTGTTGCGGGTGACCCCGATAGGGCCGTGTTCTATCAGGCGGATATCGATGCCGGCCGCGTTGTGTACGAACATCGGCGCGGCAGCAGCGCAACCGACACCATGGTCTTCACCGTTACTGATAGCGCCAGCAACGAATTGAGAAGTCAGCAATTCGAGTTTGATGTATTGCCCAATATTCAGCCTCCGCTCCTGGCCTATGTGGACAATGAGATTCAGTTGGAGTGGCTGCATCCAAGTGATTCCCTAGTTGAGCGGGTAGTAGTTAGACGCAGCGATGACGGACGTTATCCCGCATCCCTGGGCGAGGGTTCGCTGGTTATCGACTCGGATTCTGGGACCCAGCAGGTGGTTCAGCCGGTTGCGATTGATAGCAGCGCAATGTCGCAGCCCGTCTATTTCACCCTATTTTCGGTTTCGTCTGATGGAACCGTATCTCAGGGCATGCGGATTGGTCTGTTCTGTCACCTGGGCGATTGTGTGGTGGTCCCGGATTTGCGAGACCTGTTGGATAGTGAAGCGTTGGCCGATGTTGACAGTTTTCGTCGCAGCCTGATTCAGGTGATCTGGGGCACGGATACGCTGCCCTCAGGCTTACCCGGTGACGTTACGGAGATTCCACCGGATTCGCGCTTGCCCAACGCGACGGCTGCATATATCCCGTTCGTCGACCTCGGCAGCGGGGTGACTTCGGAGATGCGGTTCTATGTACCGAGCGCGAGCAACGGTCAGTTGGTGATCTACCATCAGGGTCACCGGGGCAATACCAACGCGCGCTGGCCCATTCTTGATCGATTTCTCTCGGAGGGGTTTCACGTCCTTGAGATATCTATGCCGTTCTCGGGCTACAACTTTATGCCAGATCTGTTCGGTGTAATTGAGGCGCACGACGAATACATACCGACCTTGCCCGGGAATCCTATGCGTTATTTCCTGGAGCCCGTGGCCGTTGGGCTCAACTACGCCCTGACGCAACAGAACTTCACAGCGATTTACCTGACTGGGATATCCGGAGGTGGCTGGACGACCGCAATATACGGGGCCCTGGATGATCGAATAGACGCGTTGTACGAAGTGGCCGGCTCCTATCCGTTCTATCTGCGAGAACAGATCGCGGATGACGAAGGAAACTTCAATTCGATAGGTGATTTTGAGCAGTCGAACCCGGAGTTCTATCAGCACGCTTCGTACCTCGATTTCTACGTTCTCGGCGCTGCAGGGCGAAGGATGCTCCAGGTCTTCAATGTGTACGACAACTGTTGTTTTGAGGGCACATACTCGCTCAGCTACGAGTCATTTGTTGCTGAGGAGGCCGCTGCCAGTGGGGGGCAGTTTCGAGTCTTGATCGATGCCTCCGAGGTGGGGCATGTGTATTCACAGCTCGCACTCGAGACAGTGCTAAGCGATATCGCCACCCAGCAGCCCTAGCCAACTCTATCCCGCCCCGAAGTGGGCGCTGGCGACTTCCTTGTCCTGGATCACGCCAGGAGCCCCGGTGTGACGTTATAATTCGCCGCCGCCGAGTCTCCCGTGTTTTTATGGCATCACTTGCTGTCCGCCCCTCACTTAGCGCAAAGAGCGTCGTCGCCCTTGCGTTTCTGTGTATCGCGATCGGGCACCTGGCCATGCGTACCTATGTGCCCTCAGCAGCAGTCAACGCTGCTGCAATCGGCGCTGTAACGGCAATTCTGTCATGGGTTCTGCTGGCGAAGAAAGACGTTTTTTCCTTCCTCTTGATCCTATTTACTTGTTCTCAGTTTCGCATTGCCAGCAATCAGGGGGGGTTATTTAACCTCGTCGCCTTTATTCTCTTGTCGATCTACTTCGCGCGTCACAGGATTCGTGAAACGCCTGCAGTCAGCGATCCGGCAATCTATGGCGCACTGGTCATTCTGTTCTTGGCCAATACAATTGGTCTAGTCATCCGTAATCCGATGCCGCTCCTGGTCAAGGGATTGGAGTTTGCGGCCTTCACGGGCATCTTGCTGGCGTTCTACGCAGCCGCTCAGCTTCGGCTGACTGAACAGCGACTACGTAGTCTTGCGTTTGTATTGGCCTTCATAGTCCTTTGGAATCTCTTCGTATCGCTCAATCAGTTTTACTCAGTGTTCTTGCTGAAAACGCCCTTCCTGGGCATTTATGACGATACCTTTGTTGGGACTACCAACTCATTCGGTACTTTTGGCAGTGCATCTGCTAACGGGCAGTTCGCCATGATGGTTTTGGTTTTCCTCTTGCCATTGATCTGTTCCACTGACGCTCGTGCAAAGCTCAGGCTGCGGCCGCTCTACTTTATCGGTGTCGCAACCGCATCCGGATTGGTAATTGTGCTTGCCAATATGCGTGCTGCTGCTTTAGAGGCAGCGATGGCGATTATTCTGTACATCGCGATGTTCTCGATCCTGTACCGGCGTTCCTTCAGATATTCAAAGTACCTGACACGGTTTGCGATTACGCTCTTGGTGATTCTGGTCTTTTTTGGTGCATGGGTAGGTTTGCAGGAGCTCAGCAGCGATTTTCAGACCGTCGAGATCACCGCGACCGATGATCTGTTTTCAGGCGAGTCCCTGAACCGCCTTGGTCCATGGCAGTTCGGCTGGAATATCCTGGCGAATGAGAGTTGGCTGGTGGGCTATGGGCACGGTGTAGCGCAGAGCAACCTGCAGGCGTGGGGTGGGCGTCCAATCGGCGGCGGCCTGATCGTCGGCGGTGGACACTTTCACAACCTTTATCTGGCGCTGCCCACGCTCTACGGCTGGTTTGGCAGTGCCGCCTACGTATTTCTGTTCGTTGTCATCGCGCTTCGGCTGTACAGGACGGTGCGCCGGTTCAGCCTGGATCGGCTGACTGTGGTTGTTGCACTCGGTTTCCTGGTTTCTTGCGGATTATTCTTGGTCGACGAAATCAAGTCCGGGAACGCCGTTCAATACATCAATTACCCGATGCTGGTATTCATTTGGTTTGGGCTTGCACTGGGTGCAGTGCGCACCGCCAAAGAGGATGTGTTTATGGCGGGCCAGAGCCGGCGAACTTCTGCGGCGCAAGCACCGCCGCACAATGTTGAGGTGGTCCCGGGGCGATAGATTTACGCAGGCCCTCAGCGGCACGGTCTACCGTTGCGTTTCCCCGACGCGTGCGTAGATCGCTTCGGCTGCCAATCGGTGGCCCGCAGGGGTCCAATGGCCGTCAACCCGAAAGTAGAGCTGGTCTGCTCCTTGAGCAACAGCGCGGCGAAACACGGGCAACAGATCGACAAACTCAACCTCCGCCTCGCGCAGAAGCTGCAGCGACGTTGCATATCGGGCGTCGCTAACTCTTTCTTCGCCGCCTGATGCGAGTAGCTCCTGATAGACAAGTTCTTTGGTGGGGATCACGAATACAAGAGGTATCGTGCCGGTGGCTTGCCCTGTGCGACGGATGTCGCGTAACGCGCGCCGGACCAGCTCAGCCTGACGGACGCCGGTAGGGCCGAGATCAGTCACGAGCTGATCCTTAGAAAATACCAAGTCAAGCGCATCATCCTGATACTCGACAACTTGTCTGTGGGGTTTCTCCCTGCCGCTGAATCCAAAATCTATCCGGTCAGCAAGCGTTCGCCATAGTGCCGTGTGTTGATAAGCGAGCATGCGCATTCTCAGCGGCCAGCTGTCCTTCCGGATGCCTCGAATTTGCCGGGTTCGCCATTCTGGGTAAGACACAGACTTATCCGTTAGCAGCCAAGTGTCAAAGTTCTCGCTGTCTCCCAGGTCGTTGCCGATGAACAAGCCAAAGAAGGCGCGTCTCGCTCCAAGCCTGGGGCCATATTCAGCAAACAAGCGTGCATACTGTGTTGGAGAAGTAAATGCAGTCATGCCAAGGTTCACAGCAGGTGCCCCGGCTAGATTTTGATATTGCTCCGATACGCTGTCAGATAGTTCAACTCCGAAACCGAATACGAATGAGTCGCCAAAGAACAAGCTATCAGCGGATGTATTATCGAATCCGTCGTCTCTGAAGCCGCGGCCGGTATCCCTTTCGACCGGCACTATCGCCACCTTGTATATGCCAGCAGGCCCGGCGATGTCCTCTTTGGCTCCAGGTATCATTCGGTATCCAACCAAGTCATCAGGGTTGTTCAGTAATCGTTCGAATGGATTGCCAGGTGACTGGCCGGCAAGGCGAAGCGCGATTTCAACGAGAACCAGCGCTACGAGGCAGCTTAATCCGATCAGCAGAGTATTTTGTAGGAACGCTCTCATCGAGTGGCACTCATGTTTCAGTCTGGGTTGCCTATCATTTCGGAAAGTCCTTTTTTGCCCAGCAATTGAGGGATCCTGACTCCCAGAACCCGCATAAGAAACACCCCTAGCAAGCCGCACACCAGTATCTTGATGAGAATCAGTCCGAGCGACACACTAAGATCGAAGTAGACGAATCCGCCCGAAACCGCTGCTGCAATGAATCCAGCAAGCCAGATCCGTCTCCAGGCGTAGCCAACGAAGTACAATCGTTGACTAATTGCCATGCCCACGGCAGCCAGGGTGCCGTAGGAAAGCGCAGTCGCTAAAGCTGCGCCGACAATACCGAACCTCGGAATGAGCAGGACATTCAGGCCGCAGTTCACGAAGACTGCCATGATATTGATGGCCAGGCGATAGGATGACTTTTCCTTGATCTGAATACCGAACGTAAAGTACCCGGCGATCGAGGCCAGTATCGCTGAGCCCACTAACAACGGGACCACGACGTAGCCAGGCGAAAACTGTTCGGTCGTCAGCAGAAGCAGTATTTCCTCTCCGAACAGCGACAGAGTGGTCAGGATCATTAGCGTGGCAAAGAGATAATGATTGAAAACATTGCTAAATTTCTGCGTAGCTCCTTCGTCGCGGAAGGTCTTGAATATGACCGGCGCCCATGCGGCATGAAATCCCATCAAAAAGAGATTGACCAATGAAGCCAATCTCGCGCCGATGCTGTAGATGCCCACTTCTCCCAACGTTCTGAGTTCGTTCAAGAAGACTCTGTCCAGATACTGCATTCCGTAAAAGGAGAGCGTCCCAGGAACGAGCGGGAGGCTGTACCTAAGCATCCGTTGGAAAGTGGGCCAATGAAACATTAGCGCGTAGCTGCTGCGCGCGAGAAAAAGCGCGACTAGTCCAAAAGTACCCTGGCCAATCGCCTGTGCGATGAATACACCAATCACCCCCCACTGTAGGTAAAACACAAGGAGTACGCTAAGCCCCGTGCTGATCAGCACGTTGCCTATTTGGCAGAAAGCATACTTTTTGGCCTGAAAAAGATACCGAAGTTGGTTGGTGGTCACTACGAAGATCGAGTGAACCCAGATGTACGCGAACACCATAAGGACAGTACGCTGGTTAACCTGGCCCTCCAGCCACACGTCTGCCACCCATTCGGCCAGAAGTAGTGCGGCGGGTATCAGCGCCAGGAAAACGAACAAGCTGTAGAAAAGCGTGGTGGACGCAATGCGTTTTCGCTCGAGGTCATCCTCTGAGTCCATATAGAAACGAGACACGGCTTGGTCTAGAGCGAGACCGACGAGCAGAGCCGTGACCAGGCACAGCATGGACAAGAGATCCAGAGCGCCATAGTCCTGGGGGCTGAGCACCCGGGTAAAGAGCGGCACGGTTATGATTGAAAAGCCGCGCGCAACAAACGAGCTGAGGGAATAGAGAGATGCATCCCTTAGCAAGTTCTTATACAAGACGATTCCTTGAGCGGCGGCGGGACCGCGCGGCGGCTATCACGGGATGTTACTTGATCCCTACGCAGGCTACTGTCGAGACCATCGGGTAGCGCTTCTCGAGCGTACTTTGCTTGGCCGGCCAGAGCGCCCGGATGACATATCCATTGACTATCTTTGTTGCGAAACGCACTGCTTTCTGAGTGCGTGTGCTGGCGTTGTGAACCCCTGGGATTACCGGGATTCCCAGTGTGTAGAAGCGGACTTGTCCCAGGCCTACCTGTTCGTGAAGCGCCGAAAGTTCTGCATGGCGAATCGGTACGTGATACGCATAGTTGTCACCGTCGTAAAACTTCCACAGGGCGTTGAACAGGCCGTTAAAGTTGGGAATGACTGAAATGATCATGCCGCCAGGTTTGACGGATCTGGCCAGCTGACTTAGAACCTCTTCCGGATTCTCAAAATGCTCAATTAGCCCGAAGGAGCACGCAATGTCGAACTGCTCTACATACTGTGGCTCCCAGGGCTGCAACAAATCGGCTCTGATGAGATTGAACTCAAGTCCCAGGTCCGCCGCCATTTTTCTCGACTTTTCTATAGCATCCGAATACTCGATGCCGAAAACGTCAATATTCTCGAACTGCTCGGCAAGCAGTCGCATGATCAAGCCTTCGCCACTCCCGCAATCCACTACCTTTAGGCGTTCTGCCTGCAAGCGTGCTCGCGTCTCCGTAATGCACTGTTCAAGCAACAGTCTGATGGACGGAAACACACCGCGTTCCAGGTTGTAAGTGGGGTGCTTGAGCTGGCCTTCGCCCCAAAATTCATCCCAGTATTCCTTGGAAGTTAGATCCTTGCCCATATGTGTACCGTCGGCCGCCTAATTGATCATCAAAGACATCTATGCACCAATGTCGGGCGGCGGTGTGACGCCCGAGGCGGAGCCTGCCCGTCGCTCTCAAGGCCATGGATACTAAGGATATCGGGCGCATGGCACCAGACCTGCAGACTTAACTTAGTGTTCGCGCTGATAGCGCGAGGCCTCGCGAGACTCCGTTGCGGCCGCCTCGCTCTATTTCGCTGTAAGCAGGCAACCGGCTGATAAGCTGCACTTATTGCCGACATTAACTAACGTTCATGAGGAATCTGCCAGGCAAGGTTGCTTGTGGCGTATCAATCCCGTCGGAATAGGCGCTATATTTGCCGTCGCTATCTGTTCTGTTAGCTACGGTCGCGCCGTCGCGATTGTCATGCTGGCCCTATTAGGCCTCATGGCAGCGAGGCGGATGCTTTGGATGCCGGTCTGTCACGAGCCAGTTTCTTGAGTCGATTAAACGTAATATTTATGGGTAACTTTCTCTACCCACGCGGCATGGCGGCCACCAAGCGGGTCCAGCTCTTTGTTGATGGTGTGATGGCGGAGGAGGGAAGCAGCGCTCGTCTGGTCTTGCTCAGGCAGAGCCACTGCGGGCGAGATAAGGGCAAACTTGCAGGGGTTCACAATGGTGTGCCCTATCTGACGATTGGTAGCGATATGCCCTCAGGGTGGCGCTTTCCCATGGCGCTCATTGCCTACTTCGCAATGGGTATCCGGCAGCTACGGGTAAACAGGCAAGCATCAGCGAACAATATCCTGTTCGTCTACAACGAGCCTAATTTGGAGAGCGCAGTCTTCGTGTTGGCGGCCCGCCTGCTCGGCTACAAAGTAATCGTAGACGTGGTCGAAGACGCGTACGCTATCGCGGAAGATGCACCTCTGGCATCACGTTTGAAAGCGGCCTCCGCCGGTTTCGCTACGAAAAAAATTCGCTGGTTCGCGGACAGCGTGGTCGTGATCTCTGGGTACCTGCAAAAAAAGTACGAGTCGATCGTGGACGAGGGCCTGCCAGTCACACTGATACCGATATCGGTCGATCTGCAGAGAGTTTCTTCTGTCCGCAATAGCCCTGATGGGCCGGTTCGGATCCTTTACGCAGGAAGTTTCGCGGCGAAAGACGATGTTGAGGGTCTGATCACCGCAGTAGAGCGAGTGGCTGATCGACACTCTGGAGTCGAGTTGCATTTAACTGGGCAAGGCATGGCGGATAGAACGCGATGGTTGCACGAGAGAATTCAGCGGTCCCCGCATCGACAAAAACTTCACTATCACGGTTTGTTACCTGATGATCAGTACTTCGATCAACTGGCTCGATGTGATGTCGCTTGTATGGTTAGAACAGCCTCTGACTTTGCTGATCGTGGGTTTCCGTTCAAGCTAGGCGAATACCTGGCCACTGCGCGTCCGGTTATCGCATCGAGGGTCGGAGACGTTGAGATCTATTTGCAGGATGGGCATTCCGCCTTCCTGGTTGAGCCCGGGTCGACTGACGCCATCGAGGCAGCTTTGGAACGAGTTCTCGCTGATCCCTCCCGTGCACTAGCGGTTGGCGCCAAGGGCCGCTTGGTGGCTGAGTGCAATTTCGACTCCCGCGTGAATGGCCGCAAGTTGGTTGATGTCGCGGCTGCCTTGGCCTAGCTGAGTTTGAGCGCGTTCGTGGGGGAGCAGCGTACCGGCCGTGTTCTTGTGAACGTTCCCAGGCTCAATATGCCAGGTGGGGTCGCAAACTATTACCAGGCTATCAAACCGCATCTCTCTGCTCATGCAGACTATTTTGAGATCGGCGCCGAGGCGCATGAGGGTGGCTTGTGGACCAGGATCCGTCGTTTGATAGGCGACTTCCTCAGTTTCCGGCGCCTGGTTGCGTCAGGTCAGTATCAACTGGTACACCTCAATCCCTCTTTGCTGCCAGCCTCCACGCTGCGCGACGGGCTGTTTCTCTTAATCGCGAAGGCATACGGGATACCGGTACTTGTTTTTTTCAGGGGGTGGGATCCAGATTTCGCGCTGCGGATCAGACGGTACTTCCCGGGACCGTTTCGGATTGTGTTTAGGAGAGCAGACTCGCTGATCGTTCTTGCCGAGGAATTCAAGCAGCAGCTCGGTGACCTGGGAATCCATTCGCCCATCTATATTGAGACAACCGTGGTAGAAGATTCGGTTTTTCTGCCAGCCAATGAGGCGTCGCCTGCCGTCAAGACCGCCGACAGTTGCTATTCAATCCTCTATCTGAGTCGATTGGTGAAGGGCAAGGGCCTGGAGTTGGTCATTGAGGCGTTTGCGGGTTTGCAGGAAGCCTGCCCGACTTGGCGTCTGCTTATTGCTGGCGATGGGGCAGCAGCGAGTTCAGCAAGGGCGCTCGTGAATGAGCGCCGTATATCTAACGTCGAGTTTCTTGGCCATGTTGGTGGCGAAGCGAAGCGACAGGCGTACAAGCGATCGCATATTTTTTGCTTTCCGACATTCTACGGGGAGGGAATGCCCAATGCCGTACTAGAGGCAATGGGCCATGGGTTGCCGGTGGTCACGCGGCCTGTAGGTGGTCTTGCAGATTTCTTTGAGGACGGGCGCATGGGGCATATTTCCGCGGCGGGCGACCCGGCCACCTTTACGCAGCTGCTCCAAGACCTGGCTGAGAACGATGACAAGCGTGGGGAAATGGGCGCGTACAATCGACGCTATGCGCAAGGCAGGTTTGCCGCTGCCAGAGTGGCCAAGCGGCTAATTGACGTTTATGCAAGCCTTCTTTGACGCGGAGAGATTCAGGCGTGAAGTCTGTGCGCGCGACGACCTGTGTACGTCCGATCCTTATGATATCTGGATTACGTCGCTCGGCTTCCGCGTCAAGCATTTGTACAACAAGAATCGAATACTCGGCTTGCTGCCAGCAGCATTGCTAACGCTATTCGATATGTACATCAACAATCGCACTCGATGGTTCTATGCGCCTCGGGAGTACCCAATTGTCCGGGCATGGGCTGTGCTGATCTTGTTGCGCCAGTACCGTGTATCCGGAGCAGATGAGCTGCTTGCTCAGGCGAGATCTCACTTGGACTGGCTGCTGGCCAACGCCTGCGAGGGCTATTCCGGTCCTTGCTGGGGTCTAGGATTTGAATATGCAGTAAGTGCGAATTTCGCGTACAGCAGCAACATGCCTCTATCGACTATGACGCCCTACGCTCTAGAGGCGCTGGTTGGTTTCACTTCTCTTGTACGCGACGATGAATACGAGAAAGCCATCGTTGGCGTGTTTGAGTTTCTCGAACATGATTTAGAGATCATGGAGGAGACGACAGAATATTTGGTCACGTCATATGCGGCCATGCGTGACCGCAAGGTCATCAACGCTGTCAGCTACACGATGTACTCTTACGCTCTGCTGATGCCCTACATAGACCCGTCGCAGCGAAGTGATGTGTTGGAGAAGATAGGGAAGCTGCACGCCTATGTTGCAATGAATCAAAACGATGATGGCTCTTGGTACTACTCACCTGAAGGCAATAGTTTTATTGACTGTTTTCACTCGTGCATTGTGATAAAGAACCTGATCAAGACCCACAGAATTGCGCCTGACCTTATTGACCTTCAGGGCATTGAGCGTGGTTATGAGTATTTGCTGAAAGAGTTCTTTGTTCCTGAGCATGGTCTTTACAAGCGGTTTGCCAAGGCAAACAAGCCATCTTTGGTCCGCTTCGATTTGTACGACAACGCCGAGATGCTGAATTTGATGACGCTGATGAGGGACTATGAGCGAGCGAAGGCGTTACACGTCGAGATTTCGAAAGCCTTCATCTCCGCCGATGGTATCCATAGTCAGATCGACCGCTTCGGTCTGAGGCAGAACAGCAATACTTTGCGTTGGGCAACCATGCCTTACCTGTACGCGCTAGGTGGGCTGATTCCTGAAAATTCAGCAGGCGATGTGCCAAGTCACTGACGCTTGCAGCTCTCTCTATTGTTGTTCTGATCTATAGCGTCGCATGTGCGGAATACTAGGAACCGTTGGTCTGGAGTTGTCGCCGAGTTTGCTTGAGGCGATTGCTCACCGCGGTCCTGATGACTCAGGCCTGAGGACGTTCGAGTGCGGGGAGCATCGTGTGTCTCTCGGTCATCGTCGCCTGGCTATCGTTGATTTGTCCGTCAATGGTGCGCAGCCCATGGCGACCGGGGATGATCAGCGGCATATCGTCTTCAACGGTGAGATCTACAACCACCAGGAACTGCGCGCTGACCTTGATGCCAAGTTGTTTCGTGGTCACTCGGACACCGAAACTCTATTGGAGTTGCTCACGCGCCATGGCCCGATGGCTGCAAAGCGGCTTAATGGAATTTTCGCCCTGGCGTATGTTGATCTGAAGCGGCACAAGCTCTACCTCATACGCGATCCGTTTGGCGTGAAGCCGCTCTACTACCATGTATCCGAGCGTCGTCTGGCGTTCTCCTCGGAGCTGCGCCCCTTGCTGCAGCTAGTCCCGGCGGAGCCCGATATAGATGCGTTACGCTCGTTGCTGAGACTGCGCTTTAGCCCATCGCCTGAGACAGCTTTCCTTGGTCTCCGGAAACTACGGCCCGGCCATATTCTAGAGATTGATCTTTCCAGCGAGGCACTCTCCTGGTCTGAGACAGCCTATCTTGAGCCAGTTCCGCGGCGCCGCCGTATCAATTTTCAGGACGCACTGTCGGAGTACGGCAGCTTGTTTAAGCAAGCAGTTCGTCGTCAGCTAATGTCGGATGTGGAGATTGGCGTACTCCTTAGTGGCGGGGTCGATTCTGCGTTGGTTGCGGCCCATGCCCAGCAAGCGGCTGAACAGCCGCTCAAGGCATTCACGGTTGGTTTTTCTGGGTCAGCCGATCAGGCAGTCGATGAGATCGATGAAGCGGCGGAAACAGCCCGCGTACTCGGCATGGAGCACCTGATAACCCGGATTGACTTCGATCAGTTTATTGACACCCTGAGGACCTGCGTTGGCATCGTTGAAGAGCCGTTAGCCACCACGTCTGTAGTGCCAATGCACTTCTTGTCGCGGCTGGCAGGTCAACACGTCAAGGTTGTGCTATCGGGCCAGGGTGCTGACGAGCCGCTGGGTGGGTACACCCGCTACCAGGGTGAACTCTATCAACGCTTTGTGCCGAGCTGGCTTGCACAGATTGGGCGTGTCGCGACCGGCCGGGCAGGTGTGAGGAATGACACCCTGCGAAGAGGGTTAGATGCGCTTTCACAATCAAGCGAGTTGGCGCGTTTCATGTCCGCCTATACGGTGTTTTCCAATGACGAAGTTGAGCGGCTCACGGGTGCAAGAGCTACAGACTCTCAGAGGTCTCTAGAGTATCTGTACGACTTGTTGGGTTGCCAGCAGATTCCAGAGAGCGTGGCGCGCATGATGTCTGTAGATTTGAGATTCGGACTTTCTGACGATCTGCTTCTTTACACCGATAAGGTGACTATGCGCGAATCCTTAGAATGCCGTGTGCCCATGCTCGATCTGGACCTGGCGAGATTTATTGAGTCACTGCCGGCAAGCTTTCGCGTCAGACTCCGTCAGACCAAGATTATCCACAAGCGCTTTGCCGAGACCACGCTACCTGGCGCGTTGGTGCACCGCAGTAAGAAAGGCTTCTTGTCGCCAACGCGCGTCTGGTTTCGGGATCGCGAGCGCCTGAGGGGCATTTTGCTTGACCACGAATCTGTGTTTTCGCGTTACTTCGACCCCGCGGCCGTAGATCACGTCCTGGCGGAACATGAAGCTGGTTACAACCGCGAGAGACACATTTTCTTGCTGCTATCACTCTACTTTTGGTTTGCCGAGTATTTCTCATAGTGCCTGGCAATCCCATCAATCAAGTGTCCGGAGAAGAGCGCCGAGTAGAGTTGTTTGGTGTGCCGGTTGACAGTGTTGATATGGATAGCGCCCTGTCGATGATTGACGCCATGATTGCAAGCGGTGGCTCGCACAAGGTGCTTGCGGTTAATCCGGAAAAAGTCATGGCTGCCCAGGCCGATCGGTCGATCGCCGATAGCCTGCGTTCGGCCAGTTTGTTGATCCCGGACGGCATAGGCGTTGTCCTGGCCACTCGCCTTCTGCATGGGCGGCCAATACGTCGTGTTGCCGGAGCCGATTTGATGCCGGAAATTTGCGCGCTGGCGGCTCGTCGCGATTACAAAGTGTTTCTCTATGGCGGCCGGGATGAGATCAACAAGGCAGCAGTGGCAGAGCTACAGCGACGGTATCCACAGCTGAGCGTAGTTGGGAGCCAGCACGGGTATCTGGACGATGATCAGATGCCGCAGTTGGTTCAACGGATCAATGCATCCGGAGCTCAGGTATTGTTTCTGGCTTTGGGTAGTCCACGGCAGGAGTTGTGGATGGAGGAGCACTTGCCGCATCTGTCCGTCGCTGTTTGTCAGGGCGTTGGCGGAACCTTCGATGTGCTGGCTGGAGCCGTCAAGAGGGCCCCAATGGTCTTCCAGCGATTGCATCTTGAGTGGTTCTTTCGACTCCTATCTGACCCCCGACGCATTGTGCGGCAGACGGCGTTGCCGCGGTTCCTGTGGCTGGTTGCTCGAACCTGGCTGTACCAGATATTTCGTCGTCCTGCCGCTTGAGCCCAGAGAGCTTGCCCGTTTTCTGAAGGCGCTGGGGCGTCGCGGTTCGGCTGGCAGAGTGCGCTTGTCGCTTGCTGTCAGTATACGCAGCCGGTGAAATGGTCAATTTGTCGCGCCGCCCGGGGCCTTATCGCTAAAGTCAAAGCACTTTCGTTCCGGGCCCGTCCACGGCCGGACGTCCACGCACACGGCTTCAGGAACATCGTCTGCCTGGACAAACATATTGCCAAACAATCTGTCGTCCGCGCCCCGGTAGTGCTCTGCATTGCTGATAAAGATATTTCCCTGGATATCCGCGCCCGAATAAGAATTCTGAATGCCAACGTTGGCTCGCGAAATCAGGTTACGTTCGATCAGAACCTCTCTGACGTTGTTGCCAACGAAGATTCCGTAGTACTGGTTGTCCCAGACAATATTGTTCGCAACACGAATCTGGCTGACCTGGTGCACGTTGCGTCCGGTGCCGATCCTTATGCCATGACCAGGACTGCCGGATGATGCGCAGCGATTGTCATTGGGGCGCATGCCCCAGATTCGGTTGCCTTCAATTGTGATTGTGGAGCCCGGCAGATCTACACCCTTTAAAACGAGCTGCATTTCTGAGCAAGAGCACAGCCCTTGCGGATACAGGTTGCCTTCGCAGTCCGTGTAACGATCGCTAGTCACATACATGTCGTTGCCTTGAATCGTTACATTGCCAAGTCCGTCAGGTCCGACCTCAACTGATTTTGAGCCGTTGATAAACTCGTTGTCGCTCAGGGTTACGCGGCCTGCATTCGGCCCGACATAAACGTGGACGTTGTCGGCACCAGGGCGCAATGGCGGATCCATCAAGACTGATCTGCGCAAGATATTGTTGCGCGCATCGCGGAAGTAAATGCCGGCACGTTGTGCACCATCGACGAGGAGTCGATCCATCAGGTTGTGAGAGGCGCCGCCCTGTACAAAATTGGATCTTGGGCTGTTACGAATCACCATTCGGTCGATAATCCAATGGCTGCCTTCCAGTGAAAAGTTCGAGATCACGGATTGCCGGGCGGGCGGCAGTTTCGCGGGGTGCGTCTGGTCGTCAGGGTTGCGTTCATCCCGGGCAATCAGATAGCGCGGCGCCTCTGGGGTGCCGCTTGCGGATAGTCGAATCGCGCCGGTTTCCGCGTAGCTGTAGTCGCCGGGTAGCACGCAAACGATACGCTTGTTTGCATCATTTACGCGGGCCCAATCAGCGGCCTCTGCGATGACTAGGTCGCATGCAGGCGCCAGCAGAAGTATGAGTTCAATCATCAGGTACGCAGGGATCGGCGGCAGTGCCGAGCTGGAAAGTGTGCTTCGAGATCGCGGGCAAAGCTAGTTGGCCGATCGACGTCTAAGATGCTGTAAGCAGCGCTCCGCAGCCACTGCCGCGCTGGCCGCGCGACGACGCTTTGCATTGTCGATGCAAGGCGACGTGATCCCACGAGCGCGGATTTCACCGGATATGCCGCGCTGGGCCAACTTGTGGGCTGGCTGCAGACGGAGGGGGGCGTGGCCGTCAGCCGGGGTATTAGCTCTAGAACCTAGACAGACTGCGGGTTTGAGCTTGTATTGTTGCGATCCAGTCGACTTCTATTTGGCTATTTTGGGGTAATATTCACGCAGGCGTAAGGACCACAGAATATGTCAATTCGATGTCGTCCGGCCTTGCGTCTCCGCGCGTTCGGTCAGGTCCTGCCGTGTCAGGTGAGCTAACACAATAAGGAAGTTTCTATGTCCCAGGAAAACTCGGGACAGTCTGCAAAGTTCAGCCTTACGCCTCAGGTGGGCATCTACCTGCTGGCAGTGGCCGCGTTGCTTGCCACGATATTCTGGCAGGGTCTGACCTTCATGGTGGAGATCTGGTCCAGCCGGGAAGAATACAACCATGGCTATCTGATTCCCCTGGTTGCCGGCTATCTGCTCTGGCTGCGAGCCCGGACTATCGGCGAGATGGAAATTTCCGGCACCTGGATGGGTGTCGTAATCGTCGTGCTCGGCCTGATTGGCTTTGTTATGGGTGAGCTTAGCTCCATCTACGCGATCATCCAGTATGCCTTCCTTCTAACTCTATTCGGGGTGGTAATCGCGGGCATCGGTTGGCGTGGCTTTAAGGTGGTGTGGGTGCCCTTGGCCTACCTGGTTTTCATGATACCGCTACCATCGTTTTTTCTGGCCAATCTATCCGCAGAGCTGCAGCTAGTGTCTTCTGTGCTGGGGGTCGCAGTGATCCGTGCCTTCGGCGTCAGCGTCTTTTTGGAAGGCAATGTCATCGATTTGGGGATTTATCAATTGCAGGTCGCGGAAGCCTGTAGTGGATTGAATTACCTCTTTCCATTAATGAGTTTCGGGTTTTTGTGCGCGGCATTGTTCAGCGCCCCTTGGTGGCAAAGAGCGTTGGTTTTCGTTTCGTCAGTACCTTTGACGATCTTCATGAATAGTTTTCGCATCGGCGTCATTGGCGTTCTGGTTGAAAACTTCGGTATCGAGCAGGCGGAGGGTTTCCTTCACCTCTTTGAAGGTTGGGTTGTCTTCATGGCCTGTGTTGGCTTGATGTTCCTCCTGATGTGGGTCTTCGCCAAATTGAATGGCGAAAAGAGTCTGTTGGCAGCCTTTGGTCTGGACGTGCCGCCAACGGAAGATCTTTATGCCTTGATTCCTCGGCGTGTCAATTTGCAGTCGGCCGCCGTGGTCGCCGTTCTGGGGCTTGGGTTGACGATGTCGCTGACGTTACAGAGCCGGCAGGAGCTAATCCCCGCGCGAGAGCCTCTGGCATCTTTTCCGCTCTTGATTGACGGCTGGCGAGGGCGTGACAAGTTTATTGATCAGGTATTCATCGACCAGCTAAAGGTCGACGATTATTTGATGGCGGATTTTCAGGCTGATTCTGGTGGGCTGCCGGTGGAGTTATGGATTGCCTACTACGACACCCAGCGCAAAGGTCAGTCCGCGCATTCACCCCGCACTTGCCTGCCTGGCGGCGGATGGCAGATCGAGTCATTAGAGCAACAGACGTTGGCCGACGTGGGCGCTGCCGGGGAACAGTTAACCGTGAACCGCGTTGTCATCGCCAAAGGAGAGGCTAGGCAGCTTGTGTACTACTGGTTCGTCGAGCGCGGGCGGATAATGACCAATGAGTATCTGGTCAAATGGCAGATATTTTGGGACTCCCTGCGCATGAATCGGACCGATGGCGCCCTGGTTCGCGTGACCACTTTCGTGGCCGATCAAGTTGATTTGCCTGCTGCAGACGAACGCGTTGCTCAGTTCATCAGATCGGTTGATCCGCAGCTTGCTTACTTCCTGCCACAGCAAGATTCGACATTCGTCAATGCACGGGCCCCAGACTCGCGTTACCACTCACCCGTGTACGCGCGCTACCTGGATACGCCGGCTGCTTTGTTCTGCAGCTAACCTCGCCAGCGCAAGGATGTGGCAGCCGCAATTATGGAAAGCGTCACAAAAAAGCCTCGCGTGTCTGGAGTTGGCAGCTTGCTGCCCCTAGAATCGGCCGCTCTTGCGGCCTACCTCCTACTTTAATCGGGCTCCTGACGTGAACATTCTCGGCCTCTCTGCCTACTACCATGACAGTGCCGCAGCCCTGCTAAGTCAGGGCAGTATTTTAGCTGCTGCCCAGGAGGAGCGGTTTACGCGCAAGAAGCACGATCCGGCTTTTCCAACGCAGGCAATCAAGTACTGCCTGGGCGAGGCAGGTTTGACGCTTGGGGACGTGGATCGGGTCGTGTTCTACGACAAACCGCTGATCAAATTCGAGCGTCTGCTGGAAACTTACCTAAGCTATGCGCCCAACGGGTTTCGCTCATTTGTGCAGGCGATGCCCATCTGGCTGAAGGAAAAGCTCTTTTTAAAGACGACGCTCAAGCGAGAGCTGGCTGAGCTGGGCGAATGCGAAACAAAGGATCTGCCTGAGCTGCTGTTCGCTGGTCATCACCAGTCTCACGCTGCCTCCGCGTTCTATTTCAGTCCTTATCAGCGCGCGGTGGTGCTTTGCCTGGACGGCGTGGGCGAGTGGGCGACCACATCCACATGGCTTGGCCAGGACAATCGGGTGGATCCGCTGTGGGAGATCGACTTTCCGCATTCATTAGGGCTGCTGTATTCGGCATTCACTTATTTCACCGGGTTTAGGGTTAACTCTGGCGAGTACAAACTCATGGGTCTCGCGCCCTACGGGGAGCCCAAGTACACCGATCTCATTCTCGACAAGCTGCTGGACCTGAAAGAAGACGGCAGCTTCAGGTTGGACATGCAGTATTTCAACTACTGCACCGGCCTGACGATGACGAACAAAAAGTTTGCCGATCTGTTTGGCGGCCCGGAGCGAGCGCCGGAATCGGAGCTGACCCAGCGGGAAATGGATATCGCCGCGTCGATTCAAGTCGTCACCGAAGAAGTAGTCCTCCGGCTGGCCAACACGCTGCACAAAGAAACCGGCGAGAAGAACCTCTGCCTCGCTGGCGGCGTTGCGCTGAATTGCGTAGCCAATGGACGCATTTTGCGCGAGGGTCCATTCGAGTCAATCTGGATTCAGCCGGCTGCCGGCGACGCTGGTGGGGCGATTGGCGCAGCCGCCGTGGCCTGGTACGACGAAGGACATGCCAGGCAGGTGAATGGCCACGACCTGATGCGCGGCTCCTATCTGGGTCCTCGCTACTCAGCCGATGAAATCCGCGGCTATCTCGACTCAGTTGGCGCCAGTTACCGCGAGCTTGCTGAGGATGAACTCGTCAACGAGCTGGCTGGCGTGCTGGCCAACGAAAACGTCGTCGGCTGGTTCCAGGGGCGCATGGAGTTCGGTCCACGAGCGCTGGGTGGCCGGTCGATCATAGGCGATCCGCGTAGCGCCAAGATGCAGACGGTCATGAACCTGAAAATCAAGTACCGGGAGTCGTTCCGGCCGTTCGCGCCGTCTGTCCTGGCGGAACGGGTGTCCGACTACTTTGAGCAGGACTCGCCCAGCCCGTACATGCTTATTGTGGCTCCGGTGCGCGAGCAGCTCCGAATTCCCCTGACGCCCGAGCAGCAACAGCTTTTCGGCATTGAAAAGCTCAAGCTGAAGCGGTCTGAGCTGCCGGCAATCACGCATGTGGACTATTCGGCCCGCATACAAACCGTGCACGCCGATACCAATCCCCGCTATCACGCTTTGTTGAAAGCTTTTGACCAGCAGACCGGCTGCGGCGTTCTTGTCAATACTTCCTTCAATGTGCGCGGCGAGCCGATCGTCTGCACGCCGGAAGATGCCTACCGATGTTTCATGCGCACTGAGATGGACTATCTGGTGCTGGAGAACTTTTTGCTGTCCAAGCCTGATCAGCCCGTGTGGGAGAAAGATGACAGTTGGCAGGACGAGTTTGCTCTGGACTAGCCTCCAGGAATAGTTATGGCTGGCGCACCCCCCGATATCCCCGAACTCGACCGCAAAGGCCTGCGTGACTTTGGCCTGACCACTGGTGGCATTGTCGCCGTGCTTTTTGGCCTGTTCTTCCCATGGGTATTCGACCGCCCGCTACCCTGGTGGCCTTGGGCCGTTTTTGGGGTGTTGGGTGCTTGGGGCCTAATCGCACCAATGTCGTTGCGACCGGTTTACAACGGCTGGATGCGTTTCGGGCTGTTCATGAGCAAAATCATGACGCCGCTAATTATGGGCATTATTTTTTACCTCATGGTTACCCCGATCGCCCTGATCCGGAAGTTGCGCGGGAAGGATGAGATGCAGCGCTCGTTTAACGATCAGAACAGCTACCGTATCGACAGCGAGCAGCCTCGCGAAGACTATTTGAAGAGACCTTACTGATGATTGATTTTTTGCAAGATCTCTGGGGCTTTATGAAGGTGCGCAAGAAGTTCTGGCTCGCACCGTTGATCCTGGTAATGGTGATGCTCGGTGGCTTGCTGGTGTTGGCCCAAGGTTCCGCGGTGGCGCCCTTTATCTATACGCTGTTCTGACTGTCCTCCCGCTTAAGGGACTGCATCCCGCGACGCGACTGGTGCTACCCGAGGGGCGATTGAGGCCGCCGCTCCGGCGAGCGGTGTTAATCGGATTGAGCAGTGTTCCGCATCTGGTAAACCCATCTGGTTAGCGCTGCTCAATTGCGGATTTGCGTATGGTTGTCGCGAATGCCCTGCTGGCACTCTCACGCCGCCAAGTTCGTCATTAAAACGAAGCGTCATGCCATAAGTGCTGTGCCCGTCCGCCCGGCCACCATTTACGCTTGTTGTGCTAGTCTCTAACCGACACACCGGCACAACATCGGCGTTGACCGGGTGTTTTCGGGGGGAGACAAGAAATGGCCAATGTGCCGAGCCGAGCAATTCTGTGCAGCATCGCCTTTGCATTGTCGTTCGCCGCGCATCAGCAGGCGGCGGCGCAGCTCGACGAAATCGTCGTTACATCACGCAAGATTGAGGAAACGCTGCAGAGTGTGCCTGTTTCAGTCAGCGTGGTTGATGGCAACAAGATGACTGAGGCTGGCATCACGAAGATCGAGGAACTGGCTGCCTTCGTGCCCAATTTTGTTCTATCTGAGACCGGCATCGGCACAAACATGTATGTCCGCGGTATCGGATCGGGCATCAATCAGGGTTTCGAGCAATCAGTGGGGTTGTACATTGACGGGTTGTATCACGGTCGCGCTCAGCTGACACGCGCGCCGTTTCTGGACCTCGCGCAGGCGGAAGTTGTTCGGGGCCCTCAGGTGACCTTGCTAGGCAACAACAGTATTGCGGGTGCGCTGAATCTTACAACTCGCAAGCCAACCGATGAGTTTGAGGCTTCAGTCAGCGCCCTGTATGAGTTTGAGCACGAAGAGCAGGAACTCACCGGCGTAATCTCGGGGCCATTGTTCAGTAATCTGTCGGCGCGCTTCGCTGGACGGTATCGCGGCATGGACGGCTACGTCGACAACGTGATTCAGAATCGCGACGAACCAGATCGGGAGGAGACCAGCGCTCGTCTGACGCTACTCTGGCAGGATGATTTATGGGATGCCACCCTGAAGTTTGAGAAGAACACTTTTGACGTCAAAGGTCGCCAGATCGAGATCTACAATGAAACGCCGTCGACAACCCGCGGAACGAGCCCCACGGGCTTCAGCCGAAACACGGGCAGCTCGGGATTGTGGGTGCCAGGTCAGACTTATCTCGAGAATCTTGGCCAATTCTTCGACTCTAATCCCCTGGCTCAAGACGCGCAGCTAAATGAGAGGCGCCATTCGAATGGTGACAGCAGCGACAACGACGTCGACACTATTGCCGCAACCCTGAATACCGAGATTGCAGGCCATGAGCTCACCCTGATATACGGCTATCTTGCCTACGATTACGTGGAAGACTGCGATTGCGACTTTACTGGTGTGCGGGTCTTTAATCTGATCTCCCAGGAGGAATTTGATCAGCACAGTTTTGAGTTCCGGGTTACCTCGCCGCTAGACAGATCGTTCCGCTACATGTTTGGCGGCTACTATCAAGACGAAAATCTTGTATTCGGAGATCAGATTTTGCTGCCGGTAGATGGCGGCGTTGTGGATCTGGTCGGATATGCCCAAGTCGGAGATCCGACAGCAGCTGAGGCTTTGCTGGGTGATACATCAGTATTCCGAGATTTTGAGCAGGATGCCTACGTTAGTGCGCTGTTCGGCCAGATAACTTTCGACCTGTTCGAACGTGCCGAGCTGAGCCTCGGAATTCGCCAAACGCGTACTGAGAAGCAGGCGTTTCGCGTTTTGCGTGAGGGCGACCTTAATCGCAACCCGTTCACTTTGCCGAACGACGAGGCGCAGCTTGCTCAGGGCTCCATCGCCTTCTCGTCAATCTTTAATGCGGCGTTCCACTCTTTGTCAGGCAGCAGGACGGAAGATCGCACCTCATTTGCGATCGTTGGCAGCTTTGATCTAACCGAAGATGCCATGCTGTTTGCCTCGTGGAAGCGTGGCTTTAAGTCCGGGGGGTTTGACGTACGCTCGAACAGTGAGCCCATCCCGGGTTCGACCGGTCTTCAGTTTGGCTTGTATCCGGCCAGCTCTGCGTCAGCTGTCGCCAACACGGACCCTGGCACGTTCGAGTTTGAGGATGAAGAGGCTAACGCCTATGAGGTTGGCGTAAAGATGGTGCTCCTTGGTGGAGACATGGAGCTTAACGTCGCCGGCTTCTGGACGGACTACAAAGATCTGCAGGTAAGTATTTTTGATGGCACGCTGGGCTTCAATGTCGGCAATGCAGCGGCCGCAACGACCCGAGGGGTTGAGGTAGATGGCCGATGGTCGATATCGGAAAGCTGGTTCGTCAGCGGCTCTATCGGCTATCTTGACTTCGAATTTGACTCGTTTCCGAATGGTCAGTGCACGAATGCGCAGAACGCGGCCGCGTTAGCAGCTGCGCCAAACGATCCTGTCCCGCCATTTTGCGACTATTCAGGATTAACCAATCAATATGTGGCGGATTGGTCCGGTGCTGTTTCGATAAACTTTGAGCACCCCGTGGGTGAGCTCTTGTTTCGTTCCACACTCGACGTGCTATTCACGACCGACTACTTACCCTCTCAGAACCTTGACTTGACGACCGAGCAGGATGGATATGCCAAGCTAAACCTGCGCCTCGCGATTGGCGCCAATGACGGACGCTGGGAATTGGCCGTTCTCGGACGAAATCTGACGGATGAGCAGATTGTCACCTATGCGAATGATACGCCGCTGGCGTTTAGCCAGTTTGGAACGCCCTCCTACTATGGCTTCCTCGACAGGCCCCGGAGCATAGCTATCCAGGGCACCTTTAATTTTCCATAAATCGGCTTCTAGACCATATGTGGCAATCCACGGCAAGTATATGGAATTTATGGGGTTATCGCCGTGCGCCGATCGTTGATTATGTAAGCTTTTCAACGCTTTAGTAAGCGGGTAACATTCTCGGTGTATGTCAGCGCCGTTGCCGGGCCTGGCGGAATAAAGAATTAAGGCAAGCGAGTGCCGGGCGAACGTCCGACACGGGATCTACGTTAAGGGGAAATTAGTGATGAAGAAATTTACCTTGTCGTTGGCGGCGGCTGCGCTCGGCTTTGCGTCGATGGGCGCTCAGTCTGCCGTCGTGAACGGCGTGTTTACGATCGACTCTGGCATTATCCTCGATCTCTACAGTGCCACGTTTGACGGGCCGCTGAATCCGTCCTGCGCGGGTGCTGCTGATCCCGATGAGTGCGCGTTCTTTGGTGGTCAGACGCCGGCTGGTCGAGCGATTACGTTCGGCGCGCAGGATGCTCTATCGGCGTCCGGTACATTGGACGTCCTGTTCGACGACGTCACGGGCGAGATCACCCAGGTCAACAGCCTGCGCGTTAACCTGCCGGACCAGGTGTTGACGATTTCGGGCGCCACGGTTGTTACCGTTACGCAGGGCAACGGCGTACCGGTCGCTGGCGACACGATTTTTGTCGAATCTGGTACTACAGCGCCAAACGGCACCGCCGATCCCGATGAGAGTGCCGGCGGACTGGGTCCGGCGGTGTTCGAGCACGACGATTCACCGAATCTCGATGCGACGGATTTCGCGACCTTTACCGACGTGGTCGACTCCTGCGTGGGACCTCTGTGCGGATTGATCCCGATCCTGTCGCTTGACGGTGTGCGGTATCGGCTGCTTGGCACGGTCAATAGTGCCGGTGGTGACAGTTTGCAGCTGCAAACTCAGACTGCTAACAATTCCATCTATAAGGTCGATTTCACGACTGCGACGACAGTAGTGCCGGTACCGGCGGCTGTTTGGCTGTTCGGTTCCGCGATCGGCCTGCTGGGCTGGATGCGCCGCCGCTCGTAACTGATTTGACTCGGCCGCATTGTCGGCCGAGTTTGAGCGAACCTTGAAACCTCTCGGAGCGGTAGCTCCGGGAGGTTTTTTTTCGGTTGATTCTTGTTCATCTTTCTTTCAGACTGATGCAACAATAAAACAATAACCGCGGGTACAGTGATGATTCGCAGACAGTTATTTGTTCATAGCGTCGCTCCTTCTCTGGTACTTCTAGCGTTTGCGTTTGGCAGTTCGAACGCTTTGGCGGCGCAGGTCAACGGCGTATTTACGATTGATACTGCGGAGATTATTGACCTCTTTAGTGCGACCTTCGACGGCGCCATCAATCCCAACTGCAGTGGTGCTTCGGACGCAGCAGAGTGTGCGTTTTTTGGCGGCCAGCCGCCGACTACCCGGGCAATCACCTTTGCACCCCAGCTGCCGGCTACTGCAAGTGGCACGCTAGACGTCGAATACGAAGACACGACCGGAGAGATCCTTCAGGTCAACAGCCTGCGTATTGATCTGCCGGATCAAATCCTGAACATTCAAGGCACAACTTTTGTCGAAGTCGTGCAAGGCAACGCGGCGCCGGCCGCAGACGATGCGATATTCGCCGAGGCAGGCACGACTGCGCCAAATGGCACCGCCGATCCCGATGAGAGTGCGGCTGTGCTTGGCCCCAGCGTCTTTGAACATGATGATGCGCCGAATGCCGACGTGCCGGATTTTGCGACCTTTAACGATATCGTTGATCTGTGCCACGACGGGTCGCGGGTTCCAGGTTCCGGTCCTTTGTGCGGCCTGATCAGCATTCTGACGCTCGATGGCATTCGCTACCGAATCACTGGCGCTCTCAGTGGTTCCGGCGGCGACTCTCTACAGCTTCAAACGCAGACAGCGAACAACTCGATATACAAGATCAATTTCACCACTGGTGCACCTGAGATCACGGTGACCGATTCCGTAACGCCTGCCAATGACTTGACGGTGCCATTCGGCAGCATCACGGAGAACACTACTGCAAACCAGACCGTGACCATAACGAATGACGGGACGGCGACGTTAAACGTCGGCAATCTTGGTAACGCTGATGCGTTGGCGCCGCCATTCAGCCTAACCACCGATATGTGCACGGGCCAGGCTTTGGCGCCGTCTGCCAGTTGTAACGCGACCGTTACCTTTGCACCGACGGGCACGGGCGTCTTTAATGACTCGTTCAACATTCCGTCGGATGACGCAGACGAGTCTTCGGTGACTGTGAGCGTTTCAGGGACGGGGGCGGCGACACCGATTCCGGATATCGATGTAGTCGATTCGGTTGCTCCGGCGGATGATTTAGCTATTCCGTTTGGCAGCATCACGATCAATCAAAGCGCCACGCCTGCGACGATAACCGTCAGCAACAACGGCAACACCGATCTGCTGGTGGGGCAGATCGCGGCTTTGATCCCGCCATTCGGGATTGCAATGGACAACTGCTCGAATCAAACGGTAATGGCGGCGGGTGGCTGCACGCTGATGGTCACCTTCATGCCCGTGACCGAAGGCAACTTTAACGAAACTGTCGACATTCCGTCCGACGACCCGGACTCGCCGAATGTTACCGTTGCGATCACTGGTACCGGAGCGCCATTGCCGACGCCTGATATCAATGTCATGGATGTGAATGTCGACTTCGGTTCAACAACGACTGGCGATACGCGGATGCAGACCGTTGTGGTTGCAAACGACGGCACGGCGAATCTGACGATTGGAACGGTCGCAATGGCCGATCCGTTGGCTGTCCCATTTAGCCTGGCCATGGATGGTTGCTCTGGCCAAGTGCTCGTGCCCACTGCCAGTTGCATGCTCGACGTAGACTTCTCGCCCACTGTTTCTGGGGCCGCTAATGACAGTTTCGATATTCCGTCTGATGACCCGGACGAACCAAGCGTGACAGTCAATCTCTCGGGGATTGGTTCCGATCCCGCTACTTTCGCTCCTGTGCCTAGCAGTCCCGAGGGTTCAGATTCCGGGTTCTTTGGAATGTCTGTCGACCTGCTGAGCTTGTCCGCATTGCTAGCTATAGCAATGGGGTACAGGGCGCGTCGCATGCGTCTCAAGCTGCAACTGCGCAATCCGCCAAGCAGTTTACCGCCAGGCTGACGCATGGTTCAGACCGCGGAGGCGGCGGGCGGTAGCCTGCTGGCACAACTGGAGGGAGTCGTCGGGGCGGATCATCTGCTCACGGACGACGAGTCCCGCAGGTTTTACTCCACCGACGTATTCCGGCAGGCGGATGAGCTCGCGGCGGCGGTTGTGCGTCCCGGTACAGTTGACCAGCTGCACAGCTGCGTCCGGCTATGTATCGAGGCGAGGGCGCCTATGGTGGTCCGCGGCGGCGGAGCTTCGTACACGGATGGCTTTTTGCCGACGCAGCCTGGGACGGTGCTGTTCGATATGTCCCGCCTCACCGGCATCGACGTCAATGCGACGGACATGTATGTCACCGTTGAGCCCGGCGTTACGTGGGCGGCTCTCAATGACGCGCTTAAGCCTCACGGATTGCGCACGCCGATGTGGGGGCCATTTTCCGGTCTGGCGGCAACGGTGGCAGGCGGCATGTCACATTACGCCGTCAATTACGGTTCGGGCACCTACGGGATATCAGCTGAATCGCTGATTGGCATGGATGTGATTCTGGCCAACGGCGATATGCTATCGACAGGGTCCGGTGGCGGGGAAGGGCATTCACCTTTCTTCCGTTACTACGGTCCGGATCTGGCCGGATTGTTCGTCGGGGATGCCGGGGCGCTGGGGATTAAGGCGCGCATCACGCTGCGTCTGCTAGCTCGCCCCGAAGGTTTTGCAGCCGCATCGTTCGGCTTTCAGGATGGCGAGCACTGCATCAATGCGCTAACCGAGATCGCACGCCTCGGCGTGGCCGCCAATAACTTCGCCCTCGATCCGCGCCAGCAAAAGACTGCATTAACGCAGATGGAATCAACGGATCCGTTGCAGGCGGCCTGGTCGGTGTTCAAATCGTCCCGCAATCCGGTCGACGGGGCGCTGCAGGTTGCCCGGATGGGGCTGGCGGGGCGCAGCTTTCTCAAGAACGCCGTGTATTCGGCCCATTTCAGCACCGAGGGAGCGACCGCCGCGGAGGCCCGTCAGAAGCTGGCTGTGGTCCGCAAGGTCGCGGCAGGTTACGGCGCCGAGGTTGCCAACTCCATACCGACCTACTTCAATGCCGCGCCCTTCATGGAGCTAACGCCGATTCTCGGTCCCAACGGGGAGCGCTGGAAGCCCACCCATGGCGTGCTGCCGTTCTCACAGGTGCATCAGCACCATCAGGATTTTGAGGCGTTGCTGGGTGAGTATCGTGAGCGAATGTCACAGCATCGGGTAGCCCTGAATCGGATGCTGATGTTTTTCAGCACGAATGCCTTTATCTATGAACCGACCTTCCTGTGGGAAGACGAGCAGTCGATATATCACCGCCGGGTGTATCCATCCGCCCTGCTGCCGACGAAGCCCGTTCACGCCGCCAACCCAGAGGGCCGGGCGCTGGTTAAAGAGCTTAAGGGGCGTATTCAGGCCTTGTGCGTGAAGAACGGAGCGAGCCACATGCAGGTAGGCAAAGATTATCCCTATCTCGAAACACGCAAGGTATCGACGGGTCAGTTCGTGCGTAGCCTGAAGCAGTTGCTAGATCCGCACAGCCTGATGAATCCAGGTGCGTTGGGGTTGGACTAACGACGTAGTCTCGCGAGTACTCGCGCTATTCTCGTAACGGCTAATTCAGCGCGGGCCGGTCGCTATCCGCGTCGCGATCTGGACGATCGCTATGTTCACGGGCAGGCTGCAGAATCTCACCGGTCGCTTTCACACGCACGAGTTCGCTGAACATGGCGACGATGTTAAGCGCGTGCTGAGCAGCGTCGGCCTTGGACATCTTTCTTACGGAAGCCGCGGCCGCACTCTCGAAGCTCAATGGTTTCACCGAATGCATCGCGGTGCGGAGCTTTAACAACCGCTCCCTGATCTGTTCGGGCGCGTCGGCCTCGCGTAGCATCTCAAGATTCTCGGTGTAGGCACTCAACAGGCGCTGTTTGACCGGCCCGTTGCCAGCCAGGCAGCGCACGGCGGAATAGAAGTTATTGGTGAACTGGCACATGAGACCTTCTTTTTGTTGTTGTCGGTCGTAGCCGCAAGGTTGCGGACCAGCTGTCGCTGCTGGATTTCCCAAGCCGTGGACTCTGGCTGAGGAATCAGCAACTAAGAGGCCGAATATATAGTGATGTCCAAAAAACACAAGCGTGCCAACGCTGTTCTAGCACCCGCATGACGGTTCAGCCGCGCCACTGGGCCTGCCTGCTCGCGCTAGTTGTGCTGTGGGGCTCTGCCTACCTGTTGGTCGAGGTCGCGCTCCGCGTCTGGCAGCCGGCGCAGATTGCGGCCTTGAGAATTGTTGCTGCCGCTGCCGTACTGGCCATGGCGGCCATTGCGGGCAGGCAAGGCCTTCCGCGCCGACCCGCGGCCTGGCTAGGCTTCGCCTTTATCGCGATCGTGGGTAACTGCCTGCCGTTTTTTGCGATTTCCTGGGGCCAGCAGGCGCTGGAGTCGGGTCTTGCGGGCATCCTGGCGGCGACCACGCCGGTTTTTACACTCGTGCTGGCTCACTGGGCGCTTGACGATGAGCGCATGCAGCCCCTCCAGATTGCCGCCTGTGTGGCTGGGTTCTGCGGTGTGCTGCTGTTGCTGGGCCCGGAGTCCCTCAAGGCCGCGGGCGGGTCCGGGGAGCGGCTGGTGGCCCAGCTTGCTGTTCTGGGAGGCGCCTTTTGCTATGCCGCAGCGACCGTCGGGGCCAGGCGCCTGCCGGGGGGCATACAGCCACTGACCACGTCTGTCGGGGTGTTCCTGGTAGCCGGGCTGTTCATGAGTCCGTTGGCAGCGGATGGTGTCGCTGCTCTTCCAGAGGCCTCAGCGGCCGCCCTGTTAGCCATGGCGCTGCTCGGCCTGCTGTGTACCGGTGTTGCGTCAATTCTTTACTTCTATCTGATCGCTGAGACCGGGGCTCGCTTCACGTCCTTACTTAACTATCTGGTGCCCGTGTGGGCAGCAGGCTTAGGCGTGGCGGTTCTGGGCGAGCGGCTGGGCGTGATGGCCTGGCTGGCCCTCGCACTGATCTGCAGCAGCATGTGGCTGATGCGCGGCGCTGCGCCGGCCCTGCCGGAACGAGAGCTGGGCAAAAAAAAGACGGGCCCGCAGGCCCGTCCAGTTCAATCCGTCGAGAAGCCTTCCGACTAGAAAGCAACCGAGCCCTCGATGCCCCAGCGGGCCTGCGTTCCGGGATGGGCGAACGTGCCGCCAAACTCCGGTGCCGGGATGACTTCTTCGAGGTAATCCTCGTCGGTGACGTTGGTGCCAACCAGCACAACTTTCCAGTTGCCGCCCTGCACCCCGATCCGAACGTCGAGCAGCTCGTAGGCATCGCGCCGCGTGGTGCCCAGGTCCGCACCGGTGGTGCCGAAGGCAGGATCGAAGATGGTCGGCCGCTGCTGGTCCTGGATGACATGGAACCAGGTGTCGCCAACCCCATTCAGAGCCAGGTTGGCGATCAGGTCGAGGCCATCACCGATTGGCCAGCGGAAGTCACCGCCCAGCGCAAATGTGTAGTCGGGCGTGTAGGGCAGCTCGTTACCGACGGAATCAGGTCTGGAGCTATTGGCATCAATCTCGGTATCAATGTAGTTGCCGTTGATGTAAAGGCTGGCCCACTCGGTGGCATCCCAGGTGGCGCCCAATTCAATACCACGCATATTGGCCTCATCGATGTTTGAGACCACGCGCAGCAGGCCGAACTGACCTACGAAAAACTCGAAGAACTGCTGATCCTCAATATCGATGTAGTAGGCGGCGCCCTCCCAGCGGAAGTCATCGCTGATATCGTGCTTGAAGCCCACCTCGTAGGACGTAGACGTTTCTTCGTCGTAGGTGTCGCTGATGGCCACTGGGTCAAAGGCTGTTCCCATAACGGCAACCCCGTTGATGAACTGATCGACAGTCGCCTGCGAGCCAAAGTTGTTGAAGCCGCCGCTCTTGAAGCCGACACCTGCACTGGCGAAAGCCGTGAGCGCATCCGTGGCATTCCAGCGGACGGAGACCTTGGGCTGGATCTGGTCAAACGTGCGACTCTGGTCCGCAGAGGCGCCGGTTGGATCCAGGCACAAACCCGGGTTAATAGGATCACCGCCATCGAAGCCGCCGAATGCAGATCCACCGTCGCAGTCGATGTATTGGGTGACTGCGTCCGTGGGCACGAGATTCTCCACATCCCGCTCTTCGCGATCGTAGCGCAGGGCTAAAGAGCCTTCGATGGTGTCGGTGAAGTCGTAGGCCACCTGACCGAATACCGAGTACACGTCGGTGTCAAACTGGTCATGCACCAGCTGCTCGGTGGGATTGAGGGGGTTCGTGGTGAACAGTTCGGGAATGATGATGCCGGCGTTGTCAATGCCGAGATTTACACCCACTTCTCGTTCGATGGTGAGGAAGTACAAGCCGCCTTCCCAGCGCAGCCGCTCGTCGTCCTTAGAGCGCAGCCTTAGCTCAACGCTAAAGTCTTCCTGATTGCGCTCCTGGTATTGCGTGCCGTCGCAGCTAGTCGGTGTGTAAGCGCCGTACACTGAAAACTCGGGCGCGCCGGGCACCAGTACCTGGGGAGCACCGAGCATGAAGCCAGAGTTGGCGACGGCGGTCGTTGTCGCGATACAGCGTGGATCCGAAGCGAAGAAGCCAAACGCACCACTGGTGCCGTCGGCGCCTAAGTTGTTCTCGATATCGCTGTAAAGGAACCAGCCGACGAAGTCAGCGAAGCCCAGGTCAGCGTCGGCTTTAACAGAAAATTCCAGCGCTTCCTGGTTGTTGAAGGACTCAACATTTGGATTGAACTGAAAGGGGTGCGCGTTGACGTCTTCGTTGCCGCCGGCCGCCACGTCTGCTGGAATGCCCAGCCCCTCAAGTACGCCAGGTAGTGAGGGAATATGAAAGATCGAGTTAAACGTGATGGACGAGGCATCAACCTCACCGTAGCGCAGCTTGGTGTCGATGGTCAGGCTATCGCTGGCGTTCCAGATGAGGCGGCCGTCGAGATTCCAGTCCTCGTGGGCGTCGATCACGTCATCGCGCTGATTGAATGAATCAAAATAGAAGCCGTCGCTCGTGCCGAAATCGCCGTTGAGCTGCCACGCAAATACGTCGTTGCTGGTGACGCCACCGATGCGGCCCGCAATGGAATAGGTCTCGTCTTCGCCGTAGCTAGCCCGCAGATCCCCTTCCAACGCTTCCGTCGGCCGCCGGGTGTTCAAAATGATGGCGCCGGCGGCGGCGTTGCGCCCATACAGGGCGCCCTGCGGTCCCTTGAGCACTTCAATCTGGCTCAGGTTTGACCACTCGCGATTTAGCGCTGCACCGTTGGTTTTCACGATCCCGTCAACCACCAGTGCGTAGTTCACTTCGGCGTCGCGGGCGCCGTTAATGCCGCGAATGTTCACCTGGGTGTCGCCGGCTTCCGCGGCATCCACGATGGTCATGCCGGGAACCAGCGTGACGAAATCCTCGGGGCGGGTTATGCCCTGCTGCTGAATTTGCTGTTCCGTGATCACCGAGACAGCAGCCGGCACGTCCTGCAGGTTTTCCTGGCGTCCGCGTGCCGTGGAGATAATCTCTTCCATCGATGCGGCAGGCAGAGCGACAGCAAGCAGACTAAGGCTGGCAATGGCACAGGCCAGCGGAGACAATCGGGTTTGAGCTGTAGTCATCAGGACACTCCAGTAGCGGGAGAGTAAGGAACGGTCTGCGGCGTCAGGCGAGGTCCCCCAGTGGCAGGCCTGAGCGCGTTGGCTGGCCGGAGCACGCGTGCTGATTTCGGGGCTCGCGAGACTGTGGCACAACAACGATTTGCGAAAACTAATCCACCGGTAGCCTAGGGTCAATCGTGTTGCGAAAGAGCAACAAAATGAAGCGGCTACCGTGGGTGGAGTAATTAAGGGGTTGAGGCGGTGAGTGGAGAGAGAAAAACCTGTGTGGTGACCGGGAGCACCCGGGGTATCGGCTTGGGGCTGGCGCGGGAGTTTCTGGCGCGGGGCCACAACGTGGCCATCAGTGGGCGCAGCGAGGGGTCTGTCAATCAGGCTCTGACGCAGCTCGAGCCTGAGGAACGCATCCTGGGACTGCCCTGCGATGTCCGCAGCCGCGCAGACCTACAGCGCCTCTGGGATGCCGCCGCGGAGCGCTTCGGCGAGATCGACGTATGGATTAACAACGCCGCGCTGGCCACCACGCATGCGCCGCTGGCCGAGCTGCCGGACGATGAGGTTGCTGCGACCGTGGACACCAACCTCACCGGCACGCTGCTCGGCTCCCAGGTCGCACTCGCCGGCATGCTGGCTCAGGGTAGCGGCAAGATTTATACCTTCGAGGGTTTCGGCAGCGACGGCATGACTCGGCCGGGTCTTACGGTCTACGGCGCAACCAAGCGCGCAGTTCGCTACCTGACTGAAGGATTAGCCAAGGAGTATGCCGACAGCGGTGTGCTAATTGGATCGCTCAGCCCGGGAATGGTGCCTACAGATCTACTGATTTACTCGTCGCGTAGCGAAGACCCTGAGCGCTGGAAGAAGTCGAAGCGCATCATGAACATGCTGGGTGACAAGGTGGAGACGGTAACCCCCTGGCTGGCCGAGCAGGCCCTGGCGAATACGCGGCAGGGTGCACGGATTGCCTGGCTTACACCGCAGAAGGCGTTTGTGCGTTTTTTGCTGCCCAGCTACCGCCGGCGCAGCATCGTTGATGAATACGAGCAGGGTCTGGATCATGAGCCCGGCCCGCAGGTGCGTTCATGACCGATGAGTCGGCGGCGCCGGGCCGCGACTTCGTCCGCCAGAGAATTGCCGACGAGCTGGCGGCCGGCCAGCACCCGACCGGTGTCGTCACGCGCTTCCCGCCGGAGCCGAATGGCTACCTGCACATCGGCCATGCCAAGTCGATATGCCTCAACTTCAGCGTAGCAGAGGAGCACGGTGGCCGCTGCTACTTGCGCTTCGACGACACAAATCCGCTGAAGGAGGATCAGGATTTCGCCGATGCTATCGAGCGGGACGTTCGCTGGCTTGGCTTTAGCTGGGAAGACCGGCTCACGCATGCCTCGGACTACTACGATCGCTTCTATGCGTTGGCTGTGCAGCTCATTGAGGCTGGCAAAGCCTATGTCGACAGCCTGTCGGCCGAGGAGATCCGCGAGTTTCGGGGCACGTTGACTGAACCCGGCAAGCCCAGCCCATACCGCGAGCGCAGCGTCGAGGAGAACCTCGATCTGTTCACCCGCATGCGTGCTGGCGAGTTTGCCGACGGCGAACATGTGTTGCGCGCCAAGATCGATATGGCATCGCCGAATATGAATCTGCGCGATCCGACGCTGTATCGCATTCGTCGCATTGCGCACCAGCGCACGGGTAGCGATTGGTGCGTCTATCCAATGTACGATTTTGCCCACACCGTCTCGGATGCACTCGAGGGCATTACGCATTCGTTGTGCACTTTGGAGTTCGAAGATCACCGGCCGCTGTACGACTGGATACTGGATCAGTTAGGGCTGCCGCATCGCCCGCGCCAGATCGAGTTTTCCCGGCTCAATGTCGCCTACATGATCACTAGCAAGCGCAAGCTGGCGCAGCTTATTGAGCATGGCGACGTCACGGGCTGGGACGACCCGCGCATGCCCACGCTGGCGGGCCTAAGGCGCCGCGGCTACCCGCCGGAAGCGCTGCGCGAGTTTTGCCGGCGCATTGGCGTTACCAAGAAAGACCATGTCATCGAGATGGGGCTACTGGAAAGCACCGTCCGGGAAACGCTCAACGAGACGGCAACGCGCGCCATGGCTGTGGTGAATCCCATCAAGGTGGTTCTGACTAACTACCCGGACGGCCAGAGCGAAATGATGGCTGCGTCGAATCATCCGAATCGGCCAGACCTCGGCGAGCGGGAATTGCCCTTTGGCCGGGAACTTTGGATTGAGCGGGATGACTTTATGGAAGACCCGCCCCGAAAGTTTTTCCGGCTTAAGCCCGGGGGCGAGGTCCGGCTGCGCTACGCGTACATCATTAAGTGTGAAGCCGTGATCAAAAACGACGCCGGCGAAATCGTTGAACTTCACTGCAGCTACGACCCGGACACGCGCAGCGGTAGACCGGGTGCGGAGCGCAAGGTGAAGGGCACCATTCACTGGGTTGCTGCCGCGCAGTCTGTGCCGGCCAAGGTTCGGCTATACGACCGGTTGTTTAGTGAGCCGCGGCCTGATGCGGATCCTCAGGGCCGCGACTTCAGAGCGTTGCTCAACCCGGAGTCTCTGCAGACTGTTGAACACGCGCAGCTTGAACCGTCGCTGGCCGACTATGCGCCAGGGGATTGCTGTCAGTTTGAACGTCTGGGTTACTTCGTCGCGGACGCGGTGGACAGTCAACCAGGTGCGCCGGTATTTAACCGCGTGGTGACGCTGCGGGATTCGTGGGCTAAGGCTGAGAAGGCCGCCTTAGCCGACCTCTAGTGCCCCCGGATCTTCCAAGGTCCCGATATCAGCGCGAAGTTGAAGTCACCACCACCGGTGCGCCGCGGCCCAGGCCGAGTCGGTCGGCTGCATTGCCTTCTGCACAGGCTAGCTCCAGGACCCCGAACGAGTTAATCAGTGCCAGGTTGTCTCCCGGACGCGTGCGTCCGTAAGTATCGAGCAAGGGGAGCTGCTGCCCGGCTGCCAGAACGCGCGGCTGATCGAGTCGGGCCAGGCTGTCCGCCTCGATGTTCGTGATCAGGTTGCCGAAGTGATCGATAGTGATAACCGTGCCGCGCACTTCATTGTCGTAGATCGCCGGCGGCTCCAGCAGCGATGGCACGATGTCTGTCGCGGCGGGTCCTATATCGGCGGGCTGTATACGACCCGAGAGCAAGTCAGCCGCTAGAGGTGCGAAGATGTCGCGGCCGTGAAACGTGCTGCTGGGTTCGGGCCAGCCCTGTTCGCGGCGCCACGAGTCGTTCAGGCGATAAACCGCCGCGTCACCGGTTTCGCCGAAGATCTGCGCGAGCAATCCGTTGTCCGGGGCCAGAAACACATGTTCGTCGTAACACGCGGCGATAATGTCCCGGCTCGTGCCGACGCCCGGGTCAACCACCGCGACGTGAATGCTGCCGGGGGGAAAGTACCTGTACGCACGCGCCAGCCAGAAGCCGGCTTCAGCGGGCCAGTGGACGAGAATCTCGTGCGTCAGATCAACCACTCGCGCGTCGGGGTTGCGGCCCAGGATCACGCCGCGCATGACGGCAACGAACGGCCCCTTATGGCCGAAATCTGTGGTTAAAGTGATAAGGCCGGACATGAGGGGCCGCTCAGTGGGTCGACGCAGGCCACGGGTTTAGCCGCTAGCCTTGCGCGTCTGGTACTGGTTCGGACTCGCTCCGCAAACCGCGCCGCTCCCGCCACTTGCGCTCGATGTTGGCTTGAATCATCAGCAGCGCGGGCGTTAGCAGCAAAGTCAGCAGCGTGGCGAACACTAGCCCGCCGGCGATTGCTGAGGCCATTTGCCGCCACCATTGCGTGCCCGGGCCGCCGACGAAAATCTCGCGATTGATGAAATCGATGTTGATTGCCATGGCCATCGGCAGCAAGCCGAGCACGGTCGTAACCGTTGTGAGCAGAACGGGACGGAGCCGTTGTGCGCAGGTGCGCACGATGGCCTCGCGCGCCTCGATACCGGCCGATTTGATTCGGTTAAACGTATCGATCAACACGATGTTGTTGTTCACAACAATGCCCGCCAGGGCTATGCCCCCAATGCCGCAATTAACAAGACTGAACGACTGGCCCGTCACTAGCAGCCCGAGCATGACGCCGCCGGTGGAGAACACAACGGCAGTCAGAATCAACAGGGCTTGAAAAATACTGTTGAACTGTGTGACCAGGATCATGGCCATAAGCGCCATAGCCAGCGCGAAGGCGCGGCTTAAGAATTCAATTGTCTCTTCCTGGTCGCGTGCGCCGCCCTTAAAGTCCAGCGTGACGCTCGGGTCCAGGTCGAGGTCGGGAATCCGCTCTTTCAGTGTGCTTAGAATTGTCGAGATCTGTGCACCCTTATCGAGATCGGCCTGCACCAGCATGGTTCGGCGCCCGTCCGTGCGCATGATGTTGCGCGTTGCCGGGGCGGGTTCCCGCGTCACGAAGGTGGCAATTGGGATGTTGCCCGACGGCGTGGGTATGCGGAGTTCGCCCAGGCGATCCAGGCTGCGCTTGTCGTACGGGAAGCGCACGCGGATATCGATTTCCTCGTCGGCGTCATCGGGGCGATAGTCGCCGAGGCGGATGCCGGTCGTAACTAGCTGAATGATGTTCCCCACAAGGGAAACGTCGGCACCGAACTTGGCTGCCTCCGCCCGGTCGACTTCCAGCCGCCACTCGATACCAGGCACCGGGCGAGTGTCTTCGGCATTAATCACGCCCGGTATGGTTGCGAGCTCCTCGCGGATCTTGACGACGGCATCGCCGAGGGCCGCCAGGTTGGGGGCGGACGCTTCAATGTCGATGGGTTTGCCGTCAGCGGGCCCTTCTTCCGGCAGCCGGGTTTCGATAATCAGCCCAGCGATGTCGGCTGTCCGTTTGCGTATGTCCGCCACGATTTCAGAGGCCGGCCTGCGCGTCCGCCAGTCAGAGAAATTGAGGCGAATTGAGCCGATCTGGTCGGGCGCGGCCCCCAGGTTGCCGGCCCCGGAACGGACATAAATGTTGTCCACGCCATCGATGCCGTAAACGCGTTCCTCGACAGTGCGGACCAGCCGGTCCTTTTCGTTGGTCGATAAATCGCCCAACGCCCGGATATCTACACTGCCCTGCTGTGGCTCAACTTCGGGCCACATAGTAATGCCCTTGCCAAAAGTGAAGTACGCCACATAGAGACTCACCAGCAAGAACGTGACGACGCCAACCACTCGCCAGGGTGTGCGCATGGCGGCGCTCACGATGCTGATGTACCAGCCAGTACCGCCGGTGATCGTCTTCAGATCACCCGTTTCCGCGGCCAGTAGTTCCCGCCGGCTCTGTTCGCTGAAGTGGCCCGGCCGCCCGATAACGGAGCCCAAGGCAGGCACGAAAACCAGCGCCATGACCAGCGATGCGCTCAGCACGCAGATGAGCGTCACAGGGAAGAACAGCATGAAGTTGCCGATCAGACCTGGCCAGAACACCAGCGGCAGAAACGCGGCGAGCGTGGTGGCGGTGGAGGCAATAATTGGCCAGGCCATGCGTTTGGCCGCGCCGGCATAGGCTCGCTTGCGCTCCATGCCCTCGGCCATGCGGCGGTCCGCCAGCTCTGTCACGACGATCGCGCCGTCCACCAGCAGTCCCACGGCAACGATGGACGCAAACAGCACCACCATGTTGATGGTGTAACCAAGCGCGTTGAGCATAAAGAATGCGGCGCAAAACGAACCGGGAATTGCCAGACCAACCAGCAGCGCATTCTGAAAACCGAGAATGCCGATCAGAACGATAAACACCAGCACGATCGCGGCTGCAACATTGTTAGTCAGGTTATTGATGTTCTTCTTGACCCACACCGACTTGTCGCGGGTGTAGTTCAACACGACGCCTGGTGGCCACACGGTTGACGAGGCACTTACGATTTCACGTACTTCCTCGACAGCCTCAATCATGTTCGCGCCACCGCGCTGCACGACCTCGATCGCGAGAGAGGGATCGCCGTTCAGCCGGGCATAGCTCTCAGCATCCTTAAACGTTCGACGTACGCTGGCGATGTCCCTGAAGTGCACAACGCGCTCGCCGTCCACCTTGATCGGCAGCGACAGCACGTCCGCCGGTGACTCGATAACGCCGGGCACCTTGATCGCGAACCGGCCCTGATCAGACTGCAGCGCGCCTGCTGCAACCAGGCGGTTGTTGCGTTCGACAAACCCGAGCACGTCTGCCGGCGACAGGCCGTAGCTCTCCATCAACAGCGGATCGACGATAACCTCCAGCACTTCTTCGCGGGCGCCGACGATGTTGACTTCCAGCACGCCGGACAGGCCTTCGAGCTTGTCCTGGAGGTCGAGTGCGATAGCAACCAACGCCCTCTCGGCAACGGGGCCGCCAAGGGTCATGACCAGCATCGGATCGAAGCGAGAAAACTTGACCTCATTGACGCGCGGCTCTTCCGCATCCTGCGGTAGCTCTGCCTGAGCCAGGTCGACCCGTTCGCGGACTTCCTGCAGAGCAAAGTCAACGTCGACCTCGGGCTCAAACTCGAGGCTTACAGTGGCGCGCCCCTCCGCGCCGGAACCCACCATTTCTTTGAGTCCGCTTAGCGTGCGCAGCTCCTGCTCAAGGGGGCGGACCAGCAATCGCTCTGAATCCTCGGGAGATACCCCCTCGAGCGTGACGACCACGTTAATGAAGGGAAAAGAAATATCCGGCTCGTTTTCTTTCGGCATGCTCTGATAAGAGGCGATGCCGGCCAGCACGATGACCGCATAAGCGATAATTATGGTGCGGCTACGGCTAATGGCGGCTTCTATTGGCGACATCGTTAGTCAGTCCCTTGGCACTTTCTTAAGGGTTGGACTCTGCAGCCAGCGCCGTGTCTGCCTCGGCAAACACCGGGTCGACCTCGACGCCTACATCAACGTAGCCCTGCCCGACCGTAATCACTGTGGCGTTCTCGGGCAGGCCGGTGACCCACACGCCATCGGGCTCTGACCGCGCGATCTCGACGTCGGCGAAGGCAACGCGGTTATAGGCATCGACAATCTTTAGCCCGATTGCGCCGTTGTCATCCAGCGTAAGCAGTGACGGTGCGACTTTCTGCGCCATCAACCGTCCACCAGGTATCAGCATCTGCGCGGTGACGCCAGCCGGCAGTTTGCCTTCGGGATTCTTAATCTCAAGTTCAACCGTAAACGTACGTGTTGATTCGTCTGCAACTGGTGCGACATACCGCACACGACCCTCAGCCTGCTGACCGGTGACGAGTCTTGCCTGAGCGACGATGTCTTTTGACACATATCCGGCGTCCTGCTCGGCAATACTGCCGGTAACAATAATCCGCGTGTTGTCAACGAAGCTGACGACGGTATCGCCGCGGCCAACAAAGTCACCCAGCTCAACCTCACGCTCCTGAATCACGCCGTCAAAAGGCGCGCGAATTTGCATGTACTGCAGATCGAGTTCGGCACGCGTTAGCTCGGCGCGCGCCGACTCGAGGCGCGCTAATGTTTCGGCCAGCTGGGTATCGGAAACATAGCCGGACGTCTTGAGTTCCAGCTGCGCTTCATAAGCCGTTTGATGCTCGACGACGCCTGCGCGAGCCTCTTCTAAACGCGCCTGCCGGTCGCGCAGATCCAGGCTCACGATCAGGTCACCGCGTCGCACCTGCTGGCCGCGGCGTGCGTGCAACTCGGTCACGCGGCCGTCGGTCTCGGCGCGAATTTCTACGCTGCGCGCGGGGGCTGTGCGCCCGTTAATGTTGATTAGACGGTCGATTGGGGTGGCCGCAACGCTGCGCACCTGGACGCGCGCCGCGACATCAGCCGAACCCACATCGCTGGCTGCCTGCATCGGCGATGCGGGCCGGTCGCCAGTCAGGCTGCCTGAAAGTATCCAGGTAACGACCAGCAGAAAAACCAGTACGGCCAGTATCCATGGCCGGTCAGAGATAACTTGGCGAATGCTCATTGTGCCTGTCGTCTTCTCGCTTGAAAGGCTAGGCCGTGGCCTGCCGCTTGATCGATGGCTGCTCAAACAGCAGCGACTCGTGTTGTTCGATATAGCGTGTGGCTGCTGCTGCCAGCGCTGCGCCAAACCCCGCCACGAAATGTGCACCGCCCGACATCTGCTGCCCCTGGGCCTTTACGATTGCATCAATGTCTTCGACGGTCTCACGCATCTCGATGACGCGCTGCTCAAGCAGTTCCTGCAGTCTTTCTGGTTCCATCAGGTCGGCGAAGTAAAGGGTGGCGAGAAACTCCGAACGCAGCCGGTGCCGGGGGCTCGATTGTCGAAGAGCCTGCTCGAACGCGTGCATGCCAGCAGGCGTGATTCGATAGAGCTTTCGGTCTGGGCGGCCCCGCTGCTCGATACACTCGCATTCGACCAGCTTGGCTGCCGCAAGATCCGCCAGCGCCGGATATATGGAGCCATAGCCCGCCGGAAAGAAGTGCTTGAACAGACCCTCGAATTCCTTCTTCAGGTCATAGCCGCTGGCGGGTCGGGCGCTCAGCAGTCCGAGGCACAGGGTCTTTACGTCCATGGTTTAACGTCCATGTGGCCGGTACAGGGGAGGGTCAGTGCGACCCCTATATCAAGCTGATGTGGGTTGCGGGGCGCTCACTCTAGCCGGGCGCGGGACCGCTAATCTACAGAACCACCCAACAGGGCCGGGCCGCCATGGCTGTCTGCCGCAAGAGAATGCCAAAAAGATTATAAAAAACAAAAATATATGGGGGCTCTTTCGCTCTCGACGGGGTGTAACTTTTTGTAACCGGGGCATTCTGCCCGGTGGGTGCCAAGCCATCTGCGCGGCTGTCACGCTGCATTAGTAGCGCAAGCACTGTGCTGCAGCATGATTGACTCGAACACTCTGACGTGTGCTGCTGCAGCATTTTGCCACTCGGATCGAAGCTATAATCGCTGCAACGCGCGTGTTTAAAGGGATGCAAACATGTTGATGAGGTTTTCAGCATTGGCGGCGACGGCAGCCTGCTTGGGTCTCGTGAGTGCTCAGCCCGCGTTAGCCGACAACTCGCTCATTGTGGGGACCGATCCGGATCTTCAGGCCGGTGCGAGCGCCCTCAGGGCCCGCAGTTTCCAGGATGGCGTGCAGCTCACCGAACGTGGTCTTGAGACCACGGTTTCAGTCTCCAATCGCGCCGCCGGCCTGAGCAATTTGTGCGCCGGGTACACGGGACTCGGAAAATACGAAGAGGCGATCGACGCGTGCAGCGAGTCGCTCCGGATCAAGCCGCGCAACTGGCGCAGCTTCAATAACCGGGCGCTGGCGTATCTGTTCAAGGGCGCTTTGATTCAGGCGCGGCGCGACGTGGATGCCGGCCTGGCGATCAACCCCAACGCCGACACGCTCAACAAGGTCGACCTGATGATTCGGGAAGAGGAAGCGCGGCGGGAAATGCTCGCGGCTGTTTCCGGGCCGGCTGCCGGCAGGCTGTAACTCCTGTCGCTTGAAGTCTCCTGCTAAGGCTGTAATCTGGCTTTTGTTCAGCTTCAGTTCAGGCACACCACCCTATTCTGACTCCAGCTAGAGGACTATCGCCATGCGTGACAAAGAAGTAACTCGACGCCAGTTTCTCGGACAGTTGGCCGCCGTGCCGGCCGGTGTAGCAGTGCTGCAGTCCGCGGCAATGGCTGAAGAGTTGCCGCGTGTCGACGAGGCTGATCCGGCAGCCAAAGCGCTGTTGTATGTCCATGATGTAGCCAACGTGGACACGGCCAATCCCATGGCGGCCCGCTTTGAGGCAAGCCAAAACTGCGCCAACTGTCTGCAGATTCAGGGTAACGAAGGCGATACGTGGCGCCCCTGCGCCATCTTTCCAGGCAAGTCCGTCAACGTGAACGGCTGGTGCAGCGCCTGGATTGCCAAGCCCTAGATCTGTCGAACCAGATCCACCCAACCAGATCCGCGCCGTCCCAGGTCGGCCAGGCCTCAGGCAGCTCTGCCAGCCGCCGGTTAGCTGACGAGGTTACCGTCAGGGAACAGCGGGGTTACCCGGACGCGGTCTCCTGCGTCTACTTCAGCGACCTCGTCGTCAATGACAATCCAGCAGTTCGCCTCGGTCAGCGGTTTGATGCGAAATGATTCCTGGCCGGGTAACAGAGCTGCTGTCATTTGACCTGACTGGCCTGTTTCCAGCCGCGCCTTGCCAAAGAACGTGAACTCCGCTCGCTTTCTCATTGGTTCTCGTGCCAGCGCATAGCACGCCTTTTCCGGTGCCAGTCCGGTGAGCTGACGCAGCAGCGGAACGCCAAAGAAACGCAGGCCCGCGGCAACCGCCACCGGATTGCCGGGCAGGGAGAGGATCGTCGGCCCCTGGGTGACCTTAGCCAGCAAGACTGGCTTGCCTGGCCGCACCGCAACTTTGTGAAAAATGATGTGCCCGCCGGCAGCTTCCACCGCAGCCGGCACATAGTCATATTCCCCGGCTGATACGCCCCCTGTCGTGATGATCACGTCGGCGTCCGCACCGAGTTCGCTGAGCTGCCGGGCGATATCCTCGATGCTGTCATTGGCGTAACCCTGACGAGTGAGCGAACCGCCCGCCAGCGCGCAGGCGCTGGCCAGGTACGGACCGTTGCTGTCGCGGATGAGACCGGATCCGCTTGGCGCGCCCGATGACGTCAGCTCAGCCCCGGTAACCAGCACGGCCACCCTGGGTATTGGTCGAACATCGAGTTCATCAACGCCGCCCGCTGCCAGTGCCATGAGATGCTGAGGTTGAAGAACGGTTCCACCAGCGACAAGTTGTGCATCGCGCCTGAAATCCTCTCCGGTTCTGCGGATGTTTCGATTGGCAACAACAGGCGCGGTCAGCTCGATGGCGCTGACTGCGCCCTTGTCGTCAGTGAGGGTTTGCACGGCTTCAATTGGCACGATGGTGTCGGCGCCAGCAGGAACTGGCGCACCGGTCATGATTCTCACGGCGGTGCCGGCAGAACAAGATTGATTTGTGGCGTCTCCCGCGGCGGACTCGCCGTGCACCGCCAGACGCACTGGCGCGGCGGGTGACCCCTTTTCCGTATCTCTGGCCCGCACGGCAAAGCCGTCCATAGCCGAGTTGTCGAAGTCCGGCACATTGAGTTCGCTGCACACCGCGCTGACAGTTGTGCAGCCCGCCGCGTCCTTCAGTCTTTTAGTCCCCGGGGGCAGCGGCTTGATGGCAGCGTTTATTGCTTCGAGCGCCTGCGCGTAGCGAATCATCGGTGTCCTGTTCAGGTTTGCTGGGTTGACGAGTGTAAGCGACGGCGCTTACCGCCCGCGAGGCACACTCGTTGGCTGCGCCCCTTATAGATTGGCCCGGCCCCTGCGCAACTCTTTGTCTGTAGAATTCGACTCCTTGCTACCTTCGCAACTGGTTTCCGGGATATCCACAATGAATGACACTGCAAAGTCCACCAGCGCGCCGGTCAGCGTCGTCGTAATAGGCGTTGAAAGTCTCGCTAAGTCTTTAGATTTTTACGCCGGCACGCTTGGCCTGGAAGTGACTGAATCCCGCGTTTGGCAGGGGAGGGACTTTGAGCAGTACTGGCAGCTTCCGTCTGGTGCCTCTGCGCAGTGCGCGTTTCTGGCTCATGGCGCCGACCCGGTGGGTCGCATTCAGCTCATGGAGTTTTCGGAGCCTGAGCGGAAACTAGTCCGGGAGCCCGAGATTCGCCGCGCGACAGGCCTGTTCAATCTGAATATCTACGCCAGTGATATGGCGCGCGACTACGAGCAGCTGAAGTCGCAGGGCTTTAATTTCTGGAGTGAACCGGCGCATAACAATTTCGGCCCGGCAGTTGGCGAGACGCTGGAGGCAGCCTTTGATGGCCCGGATGGCGTCGTCATTAACCTGATCCAGCTGCTGAGCGACGATCCCAAGACCGTCATCGGCCATATCATCGAATTTATTGGTGAGTATGGCCGCACGCCAAAGGGCTACACGTCGGTCGTTACAACGGCCCACGGTGTCAGGGATATGGAAAAGGCGGTTGAGTTTTACTACGGCCCGCTGAACATGACGCTGTTTATTGAGTCGGTGCTGGAGGGGCCGGAGACCAACCGAGCTTTGTGTTTGCCTGAGCATTGCCGCACGCAAAGCGTGATCGTCCAGGGCAGTCATGAGTACGGCAAGATCGCTTTGGCAACGCCTATGAACTATGAGGTACCGGACCTGACCCCGGTGGCTGTGCCGCCAAACATTGGCTATCTGGCCCAATCATTTGCAGTGGATGACATCGATATGGCGGCGAAGGCTTGCGCGGCCCTCGGCGCGGAGGTCTTTGCCGGGCCGATGCAGCTCGCGCTACCGGGTCGCGGCGATTGCCGCTCCATTATTGTGCGCAATCCCGGTAGCGGCGCCCTTCAGGAGCTGTTTCAACCCTGCTAAGGCTGGCAAGGTAACCCGGATCGATGAACTAGTCAGGCGTGATCAGGTTTGTGAGCCACTGCCTTGGGCGCCTGTCGGTTCTTACGCTTGGACTGCTTGTCCTAGGGGTTAGCCTGGCTAACGACCCTGGCTGGCTGCACTACGGTGGCTCGCCCGGTGGCGCGCAGTACTCATCGCTCGCGCAAATCAATCGCGAAAACGTGCACGCGCTCGAGCCTGCCTGGGCTTACCAGACGGGCGATCTTGAGCGGCATCCCCAACACAAACGCCTGGCCGCACTGAACGTTACACCAATCATCCTGCCACCCGACGCTGGCGCATCCCTGGTGTTCTGCTCAGCGATGAATCGCGTGATCGCTTTGGATCCGGTAACCGGGCAGGAGCGTTGGGTCTATGATCCAGAGATTATTCTGGGGCCGGTCGGCAATAAGTTTTTATGCCGCGGGGTCGCCTATTGGGAAGATCCCGACATCGCTGCTGGTGCTGTCTGCCAGCATCGGATATTCACGGCGACCAAAGACCTTCGGCTAATAGGTCTCGACGCCCGGACCGGTGAGCCGTGCACGGAGTTCGGTGAAAGCGGTCAGGTTGACGTGCGGCCAGAAATTTACCGCGGGACACCCGATCTGGCAGAGGGCGATGTCCAGTTTTCCGCACCACCCGTAGCGCTTGAGGATTTAGTGATCGTTGGTATGGCCGACAACACCAAGTTCTGGCGTGCTGACAGTCCGCCTGGCCTGGTGCGCGCCTATGACGCGCGGACCGGTGAGCCGCGGTGGCAGTTCGATCCTTTACCGCGAGGCGCTGACCAGGCCGCTGATGCCCGTTCACCAGACGCTTTCCAGACAGTGACCCGAGGCGCGAACGTTTGGTCCATGATGTCCGTGGATGTCGAGCGTGGTCTGGTGTTTTTACCGACAGCAACCGCCGCGCCCAACAACTACGGCGGTTTGCGGCCCGGAGACAACCGTTATGCCAATTCGGTGGTTGCGCTCGACGTTGAGGACGGCAGCCTGGTTTGGCACTACCAAATCGTGCATCACGACGTTTGGGATCTGGATCTGCCGGCGCAGCCAATTCTGGTTGATCTTCAGCGAGACGGTGAAGCTGTTCCGGTTGTCATACAGCTCACCAAGCAGGGGTTGATCTTCGTGCTGCATCGGGAAACGGGCGAGCCGGTATTTCCGGTAGAGGAGCGCCCCGTGCCGACCGATGGCGTGCCGGGAGAGGTGCTTTCTCCAACCCAGCCTTTTCCCGTCCGGCCGGCGCCGCTGGGCCGCTTTCGGTTCACGCCCGACGATGCCTGGGGGCTAACGTTCTTTGACCGCAATGCCTGTCGGCGAAAACTTGGGTCCTTCGGTCGCAGCGGCCTGTATGAGCCGCCGGGTTTTGCGGGCACGCTGGGTGTAGCTTCGGCGAGTAACTGGGGTGGTGGTGCCTACGACCCGAAGCGATCGCTGCTGATTGTGCCCGTGTCCCAGGCACCGACCTATACTCGGCTTAAGCGCACGAGTGACGTCACAGAAGAAGAGCTCAATCAGCCGCGCATGGGTCCCATCGGTCCACCCACACCAATGGCGGGCACGCCATACTCTTTTCAGTTCGGACCGGTCCTGTCCCCGTTGTTTGCCCCTTGCACGAAGCCGCCGTGGGGAGAGCTTGTTGCGGTCGATTTGTCGGGCGAAACGTCTACCCGTTGGCGACTAACGCTGGGCACGCTCGAAAAACTCATGCCCGTGCCTTTGCCTCTGCCGTTCGGTACGCCGCTCGCAGGCGGGGCAATTGTGACAGGCGGTGATCTAGTGTTCATCGGGGCGAGCGCCGATGAGAAGTTCCGCGCATTCGACGTGGAAACCGGGAGCAAGCTCTGGGAAGTGAGCACGCCAGCCTCCGCAATGGCGACCCCCATGACGTATTCGGCAGGCGGCAGGCAGTACATCGTCGTCGCCGCCGGCGGACACATTGTGGCCGGGTTCAGAAATATTTCCGACTATCTTCTGGCCTTCGCATTGCCTGATGCCCCCTGACAGCGCCTGGCGGCACCAGTCGGGGCTTGATATTTGCTAAATTCGCAGGCTTGGCCGCCACGTAAAATGAACCATTAAGTAGCGGCGGTCCCTGACGCGCACTAGCGCCCGGTCAAGAACGCCAGGCCAGGCCGCTCTCACCAAGCCCAGGAGTCAGCAATGAAGCTAGCGATCATATTTTGGGGTATTCCGCAGGCAATGCGGCTGTGCGCCAGATTGTTTCCCAAATTTGCCGAGCGCCTCAAAGAGCGGGATGTCATTGCTCAGTTTCAGCTGCGCGACAAGCCCATGGGCCGCTGGATTCAGCTTCAGGACGGCAGGCTCACGACGGGCAGTGGCATTCATCATCAGCCTGACTTCACCATTTTCTTCAAGAACGAAAAGATTGCCGCCAGCTTTTTGACCCCACCGTTCGATCATCTCGAACGCATTGACGCTGCAAAAAATTTCAAGCTCACCATGCAGGGTCCGGACGATCTCATCGTGTGGTTCATGCACCTCCTGGCCAGCATGGAGTCCTACACCTGGACGATTGGCACGGATGTGGGGAACGGCATCACCCGCTACACGAATGGCACCAACGGTGGTCCAATTTTCGTGTACGTCAAGAACGGCAAGATTCTGCGCACGACGCCCATGGATCTGGATGCCAGCGATGCCGATTCCTACACGATCAGGGCGCGTGGCAAGGAATTCAGACCGCCTCGTAAGACCACCCTGGCGGCGCATGGCCAGTGCCAGAAGTCGATGGTGTATTCGAAGAACAGAATTCTAAAGCCCCTTAAGCGAGTGGACTTTGATCCCGACGGCGAACGCAACATACAAAACCGCGGCAAGTCTGAGTTTGTCGAGATCAGCTGGGAAGAAGCGCTCGACATTGTCTCCGGCGAGATCAAGCGCTGTAAGCGTGCGGGTCCCGGCGCGATTGCGGTCGCCAACGGTTCGCACCATCAGTGGGGCAATCTTGGGCACTATCTGTCCGCGTTTAACCGGTTCTGGAACCTGATCGGCGTCACCAAGCTGATGCACTCGCCCGATAGCTGGGAAGGCTGGTTCTGGGGCGCTCAGCATCACTGGGGCAACAGCATGCGTTTAGGCGCAGCAGAGCCCTATGGAACGGTTGAGGATTGTCTCAAAGAAGCGGAGCTCATGGTGTTCTGGTCCAGCGATCCCGACGCCACATACGGCTTCGAGGGCACCCATCGCCGCCAGTGGGCCAAGGAGCTTGGCATCAAGATGGTGCATATCGACCCGTATCTGAACCACACGGCTGCACATCTTGGCGGCAAATGGATTTCGCCCAAGCCTGGGACAGACACGGCATTTGCACAGGCGCTGACTTACGTGTGGATTACCGAGGACACGTACGACAAGCAGTTCGTCGAGCAGCGAACCACTGGTTTCGATGAATGGAAGGCCCATGTGCTGGGTGAAGATGACGGCGTTCCCAAGACACCGGAGTGGCAGGAACAGGAAACCGGTATCCCGGCGCGTGATTGCCGGGCGCTCGCGCGCGAATGGGCGAGCAGGAAAACTTACCTCGGCGCCGGCGGGTGGGGTTGCGGCCTGGGCGGCGCCTGCCGCGGACCCACCGGTGCGCAGTGGGCGCGGATGATGACCATCCTGGCCGCCATGCAGGGTATCGGCAAGCCGGGGTCCAATCTCGGCAACCTGCAGTTCGGCGCACCCGTGGATATGAACTTCTACTTTCCGGGCTATGCCGAGGGCAGCATGTCCGGCGATCTCGCGTACAGCGCCAATTCGACCAACAATTATCAGCGCATGCCCCACATCGTTACGATGAATTCGGTCAAGCAGGTGATCCCGCGCATGTGGCTGCCGGAGGCCATTATGGGTACGCCGAAGCTCGGCTACGTCACCGCGGTGGACTCCGTCGTCGGTCAGTTCTTTCCGATTGGTTATCCCTCTCCAGGGCATGTTCCTGTGGAGATGATCTACAAGTACGGCAGTTCATCGCTCGGCACGCAGGTGGATTCCAACCGGTGGATCAACATGTACCAGCATGAGAATCTCAAGTTTGTGGTCAATCAGTCGGTGTGGATGGAGGGCGAAACGCGGTTTGCGGATGTGATTCTTCCGGCGTGTACGGTTTTCGAGCGCTGGGATCTTGGCGAGTGGTACAACGTCGGCCCGGGTTATGTGCACCATATGTACTCGATGAACAATCACCGCGTGATCTCACTCCAGCACAAGTGCATCGAGCCGCTGGGTGAGTCAAAGTCTGACTACGATATATTTCTGGCCATCGCCGAGCGTTTGGATCTTGGGGCCGTTTACTCTGAGGGCGGCAATTCAGAGCTCGAATGGTGCCGTCGTGCCTACGAATCTTCGGACGCTGCCAAGGACATGTCATGGCGGAAGTTTCTCAAGAAGGGCTACTACGTTGTGCCACCTGAGCCCGAAGGCTCGCGCGCGCCGACAGGGCTGCGCTGGTTCTACGAAGGCCGCAAGAAGGACGTGCCCGAGCCATATCCGCTGCCGTCCGACTTCGTCGAAAAGTATGCCGAGGGTCTGCAGACTCCATCTGGCAAATACGAGTTCGTGCCTACCACGCTAAAGCGCTTCGAGGATCCTGAGCGTCCGGCCGTCAACAAGTATCTGCGGACGTTTGAGAATCGGGAGAACGAACCCGAAATCGCCGCCAAGTATCCGCTGCAGTTGCTGACGCCACATTCGCGCTACCCATTTCACCTGATGGGCGACGACGAGGGATGTTTTCTGCGGGATATTCGCGAGCACCGCGTGAAGGTGGGTGACCATTACTACCTCACGGCCAGGCTTAGCCGCGAAGACGCGGATGAACGAAACATCCAGGACGATGATCTTATCCGGTTGTGGAATGACCGGGGTTCTGTGGTTTGTGCCGCTCAGGTCACCGATCGACTGCGGCCCGGCGTGATCAGCGCACCAACCGCCTCGGCGGAGTATCGCCCGGCGGGCGAGCCGGGCAAGTCCACCGATCTTGGCGGCTGCGTCAATATTCTGAACCCGAGCAAGCCGATTACGACCAAGAGCCACGGTATTCGCCCGAACACGACTCTTATTCAGGTGGAAAAATGGACCGGTGAAGACACCTGGCAGCCTGTGGAGGCGGCGTAATGACTGACAAATGGAACATGATCGTCGATGTCGAGCGCTGCAATAACTGCCGGGCGTGCTTTCTGGCGGTAAAGGACGAGCATACGGGTAATGAGTTTCCTGGCTATGCTGCTGAACAGCCGGCGATGGGCCACAACTGGCTGGACATCGAGCGTAAGGAACGGGGTACGTATCCGATCGTTGACGCGCATTTCATGCCAGTCATGTGCAATCACTGCGATGACGCCCCGTGCATTAAGGCCGCGAAGAACGGTGCCGTGCGCAAGCGCGACGATGGTATCGTCATCATCGACCCCATCAAGTCGAAAGGTCAAAAGGAAATCGTCGATGCCTGCCCCTATGGCGCCGTGTCATGGAATGAGGAGAAGCAGATTCCGCAGGCCTGGATTTTCGATGCTCACTTGCTGGACGAGGGCTGGGAACAAACCCGGGCGGAGCAATGTTGCCCGACGGGCGTATTCCGCTCGCTTAAGGTAGATGACGGGGAGATGCAGCGCCTTCAAAAAGCTGAATCGCTGGAGGTTTTGCAGCCCGAGCTGGGAACTCGCCCACGCGTTTACTACAAGAACCTCCACCTGATGACCCACTGTTTCGTCGGCGGCAGCGTCGTTACAGTAAGGGACGGCGTCGAGGAGTGTGCCGAGGGCGCTGCTGTCGTGCTCACGCAGAATGGCAATGAGATAGCACGCGCGACCACCGACACCTTCGGCGAATTCAAGCTGGACAAGCTGCCCGCCAACAGCGGCGCCTATCAGATTGAAGTGAATGGCCAGGCATCAGCCAGCTTCGATCTCGCTGAGGAGAGCATCTACCTTGGCGTGCTGAAGCTGGCGTAGTCTTGAGCGTCACCACTTAACATCCCGCGCTGCGCAGGCAGGGTCCGCGGATATACACATTGACTGGAGAGTTGAAATGATTTTTTTGACCGGCGCCACAGGCAAGATCGGCGGGGAGACCGCCCGTCAGCTCATTGAGAAGGGCGCCAGCCTGCGCGCTCTGGTGCGCGATGAGTCTAAGGCGGCTGACTTGAAGGCCGCCGGGGTCGAGCTGGTGGTCGGCGACATTGCCGATGCCGAGACGCTGCGCACGGGATTATCCGGCGCGCAACGCGCTTTCCTTCTTTTGCCGAATGGCGAGCATCAGGAGGCGAATGAGAAACAGTTTACTGACCTTTGTCGTGAGTTGGGCGTCAAGCATCTTGTGAAGATGTCTTCAATGGAAGCCGTCGCCCATGCTGAGACTCCCATTCCGCGGGCTCATTGGGCAGTTGAGGAGTACATTCGCGGATCAGGCCTGGACTGGACCATGGTCAAGCCGAACTTTTTCATGCAGAACCTGATGGCGAGCGCCGCCCTCATCAAGGAGAAACGCATGTTCTCGCTGCCCATGGGCGACGGCACGACGGGTATGGCCGACGCCCGCGACATCGGCGCCGTTTGCGCGGAGGTGCTGACGGCGGATGGGCACGCAGGTCAAAGTTATGAGATCACGGGGCCTGAGGTCATCACATTCCATGAGGCTGCGCAGCGATTCAGTGAGGTTTTGGGTGAGCCGGTCAAGTATGTACCTATGCCCATGGACAAGTTTCGTGAGCGCATGACCGGCGTGTTGCAGCCATGGCATCTGAACGCAGTTTGCGAACTGTTTCGAGAAATCGCTGAGATCGGTATCGACCACACTACTGACACGTTCAAGCGGCTGATCGGACGCGATCCGATCTCGCTGCGTCAGTTCGTCGGGGATCACCTGGCGTTGTTCAAGTAGCGCTTCGGTCATCAGCGTCCCAACAAACCCTTCAATCGTATGAGCGTTGACGCGTCGCGGTCTGATGCGGTTCGCAAAGTGCAGGGCCGTGCTGTCGAGTCGACCGCCTCTGTGCGCTGCGCGTGCTATGCGGCCTGGTCGGAGCTTTGCGCATCGCCGCATGACCTGGATCCGCGGCCCGGGTTGCGTGAGCGTGTCGGCAGTTGGGGCTCTATCGGCTACGCAAGCTCGATGGATGCCTTAATTGGCGACTATGTTGATGTCCCGTTGGAAGACCTGAAGCGCCAGTTCAGCGGTCTGTTTGAGATTGGCAGCGATGGGCCGGTTGTGCCGATTCGCGAGGATTTGCAGACCGGTCAGCGAGCCGGAACACGCGAAAGTCTCGTGCGGTTTTACGAGCACTTTGGTTATCAGCTTGCGCAAGGGTTTGCCTGGGCACCCGATCACCTGTCTGTAGAGCTGGAGTTCATGCATTTCCTTTGCTACGGGGAGGCGACCGCGGACAGTGATGCTTCCTCGCAGCAGCTTGCTCAAATCGACTTTACCGAGCGGCATTTGCTGCGCTGGGTTCCTGATCTGGCAAGGCAGGTAGAGAAAGAGTCTGCCGGCAGTCTGTATGCGCGAGTAATCGCTGAGCTTGCCCAGTTTGTTGCCGCAGATCGCGAGTGGCAGGCGGGGACTATTGTTGCCACGACGGTGTAGCCTGGCGAAGTCGTGGAGGTTTTACCGTAGCCTGGGTGCCAGGCACTCATCCACCTGCCAACGGGAAGAGTAAGTCGCTAGATTTGCTGGCGCTCAACCGTTTCACGGAACGGTTTCAGTGTCGCCCACAAGATGAGTCCGCCCGCGATCACCGATGCAACATTGACCAGCGTAATGGTGTCGCCAATACGCAGCGGATCCTGGAAGAAGGTGTCGTTGATCCAGCCCACCGCCGTCGGCCCCAGGCCCGCAGTAATGATGTTTAGGAATAGCATCCAGGCAGCACCAATCTGGGCGCGCAGCCGGTTCGGTGTGACCAGCTGCAGGGCGGCGGGGGCCAGGCCCATGGAGATACTCGCGCCAAACGCAAATGGGATCATCCAGGCCAAGGCGGTGCCAGCGTCTGACACGCTGGTTGCCACAAAGCTTACGGGCACCATGAAAATTGCGGCGAGCACAGCCACGCGCAGCGGCGCGTCCTGGTAGCCGCGCTTAAACAACATGTCCGACAGTGCGCCTCCGCCGATAACGCCGATTGGAGAGGCGATCAGCACAATGAGGCCAAGCTGCAGGCCTATCTCTGGGGGAGGCATGCCGATTACCCGCCCGAAGTAGGTTGGCACCCACGTAGCGAGCGTCGTCATCGGCAGCGCCAATAGCGCAAACCCAGTGTAGTGGGCGATAAACACGCGCCAGCGCTGGAAGGCAAACTGAAAGGTTTGGCCAAGACTAATGTCATCATCTTCCGCCGAGCTAATGCCTTTGCGGATCGGCTCTTTCACGAGCAGCATGAGTCCCGCGACCAGCACGCCGGGCAAGCCAACAACAATAAACGCCAGCTGCCACGGTTTGAGCGTGCCCACGAGTGGCATCACAATGTCGTCTGCGCCCTTGGCGAATTGAATTGCCAGGCCGCCGAATATGAAAGCTAGGCCGACGCCAAAGAAAGCACCAGACTGGTAGACACCAATCGCGCGTCCTAGTTTGTCCTTTGGAAACAGGTCCGCGATCATGGAATAAGCCGCTGGCGACAGCGTGGCCTCACCCACGGCCACGCCCACGCGCGCCAGAAACAGCTGAGCAAAGCTGCGTGCCAGGCCGCACAGCGCCGTCATAATGCTCCAGAGGAAAATACCCACCGCGATAATCATGCGCCGGCTGTACTTGTCGGCCAGGCGGCCGATGGGCAGGCCCATGAGTGCATAGAAGATGGCAAAGGCAAAGCCCATCAGGAAGCCCATAGCGGTATCGCTGACCTGGAGGTCCGCCTTGATTGGATCAACTAGCAGGCTGATGATGATCCGGTCTGCGATGTTGAACACGAAAGCCAGCACCAGCACGCCCACGGCGAACCAGGCAACCGCAGGTCTCGGCCATGCGTTCTGGTCGTCAGTGGTGCCGGCCGTGGATTCAGCTACGGTTTCTTGCATCGCTTTGCCTTGCTCTTGGGTTGCGGTTTCTCTGGGGGGCGGAAGCTTCGCCTATTCTGCAGCACGTAACAAACTGGTTGTGCCATCGACTCGCTGGCAGACCGCCGGGAGGTCGCACGCGCCGCGGACAACAGCCAACTACAGGCTGGCCAGCGCGGCAATTTCTTTGCGCTCAGCTTCGCCTATGTCGCAGTTGCCAGCGGCAGAATTGCTCACTACCTGCTCGGGTTTGGTCACGCCCGCAATAACGCTGAGAACGTGGGGCTGAGATGTGAGCCAGCCCATCGCCAGATCCAGCACGCTGAGGCCGCGTTGTTCGCCGTAGCTGGCCAGCGACTCGACAATCTCTAGTCGCTCCGCCGAGTTGAAGACGCCACCGCCACCCCACTTTGCAAAGCGGCTTTCTTCTGGCAGCGATTCGCCCGCTCGATATTTGCCCGTTAACAGGCCGCTCTCCAGCGGGAAGTAGGGCAAAATGCCTACGCCTTGCTCGTTCGCAGCGGGCACCAGGTCTTTCTCAATATCGCGCGTCAGCAGACTGTATCGGTTCTGGGCAGTTAAGAAGCGGTGCAAGCCCTGCTCGGCGGCGATCTCGCCAGCCACCCGCAGCAGGCCGCCGGTGTAATTCGAACAGCCGATGCAGCGCACCTTGCCACTGCGCACCAGGTCATCTAGCGCGCGCAGCGTTTCCTCAAGATCCGTATCGGCGTCGGGAAAGTGATGCTGGTACAAATCAATATAGTCGGTACCAAGCAGCTTAAGACTGCGTTCAATCGCGGCAGTGATGTATTGGCGGGATCCCCCACCGGGTGCGGCACCGCCGCCGCCCGCCCCAAACTTGGTCGCGACGATCACATCAGAGCGCTTGCTGCCCAGGGCTTTGCCCAGCAATGCCTCGGACTTTCCGCCAGGTCCTCCGTAAATGTCCGCTGTGTCGAAAAAATTGATGCCCGCGTCAATCGCCGCACCGACGATCGCATCCGTGGCCTTTTGATCGCACATCAGGCCAAACATCATGCAGCCGATGCCGACGCGGGACACGTCTAAGCCCGTATCCCCGAGAGGCTTCTTATTCATTGCTGGTTCTCAATCCGAGCGCCTCGTTACCAGTAGTGCGTCCATCTGGACTTTTCCTGGAAGACGCGAAAGGCATCGCGTTTGTCCTTCGGCAGATACTCAAGGTAGCCGCTGTGGTCATAGCGCTCCCGATACTGCTCAAGGACCGGCCGATAGAGCGCCATGTGGACATCCGGGATGCGATGGCGCTGCCGAAACTCGGCCATTGGCAGCATCGCGGTCTTGCGCGATTCAAACAGGCCGCATTCTGCAAGGGTCACTCCGCGTGGCCCGAAAATCGCTGACCGTCCGGGGCCGCCGTAGTTTTCGTCTTCAAAGAAGCCCGGTGTGCGACCGTGTGTGCTGACCGAATTATTGGTAATCATTGTGTACAGGCTGTTGTGATACGACGTCAGTCGCATGTCTTCGTATTCGAACCCACCGGTGGCGACGCGACATATGATCTCCGCACCTTTGAGCGCCATACAGCGAAAGAGTTCAGGTTCGAACTGAACTGCGGACATGGCGATGTTGCCGATATCGGTTTGTACAACAGGTACTACTGCATCGAGCCCGTATAGCTCAACGAAGCGGTCGTACACGTCGTAGATCGAGCTGGTGTATTGCTCGCTGCCAGGAAACATGCCACGCACGTTGCGCTGTTTCCAGTGTTTCGCAATAACGTCCCCGCTGGGGCCGACCATCACCATTAGGTGCAGGATGTGGCCCGGCCAGTCTTCGAGGTCCTTGGCGTAGGTGCCAAATACGATGTAGCAGCCGTACTGTTTGGCTTTTTTTCCTACCGCTTCAACCTCAGGGCCGGGGACCTCGATGGCGAGCTCATAGTGCTGTTCCCGCGTCCAATTGCTAAAGCCTGTGATCGGGAACTCATGAAACAGCAGCAAATCGTTTGGCGGTCCGAAGCCCTGCGCGATATCAATGCACTCCAGGAAGTAATCAAGGTTGCGGCGCAGGTCAGGTTTGGGGTTTTCTCCGTTGACGCCACCCACGCGGGTTTGCACCACCGCCGTGGCAACCGTGTCTCGTCTGAGGTCGACGGTTGCATAGCCGCCATCTTCTTGCACCATTTCGCTGTTATTGTGATCCATGTGAGGCTCTTGGTGATGGTTGTTTTGGAGGTCCCCGCCGATGGTAACGCAATCATTGGATGAGGCGAGCCTGTTGGACGAGGCGCCAAGCGTTTCGCTGGTGCTCGGCAGCGGCGGTGCCCGCGGGCTTGCCCACATCGGCGTGATCGAGGTGCTCACGGAGCGCGGCTATCGCATCGAGTCGATTGTGGGGTGCTCTATGGGTGCCCTGATAGGCGGCGTGTATGCGACAGGGCAACTGGGTACCTATCGCGACTGGGTTTGCGCTCTGGAGCGAGTGGATGTGTTGCGGATGCTGGATGTGTCCTTTGGCAGCATGGGCCTGATTCGCGGCGATAAGCTTCTGGAGGTGCTTCGCGAGTTGATCGGCGAGACCCAGATCGATGACTTGCCAGTGAAGTACACGGCGGTCGCCACAGATATCGACACCCGGAAAGAGGTGTGGCTGGACCAAGGCCACCTGTTCGATGCTATCCGAGCTTCGATCGCCATCCCGGCGGTGTTCGCGCCTGTCCGGCGAGATGGCCGCACGCTCGTGGATGGCGGCTTGCTAAACCCAGTACCGGTGACGCCCACGGTGCGAGACTCCACCCAGCTGACTATCGCAGTGGATCTGTCGGGTCCCTACGAAGAATCCATCGAGAAGCGCATCAGTGAGGCAGCCTCAAGCAAACGGCGCGACGCGGACAAGAAGCGCACTGCAATCGATAAGTTCGTTGGCGGTGCCATCGATAAGATTGCTGAGGCGGTGTCTCCAGACCGGAGCGAGCGCAACAAGAGTTTGCTGGATGTAGTAAGCCGCTCGTTTGACGTCATGCAGGGAACACTATCTCGCCATAAGCTCGCCTCGAACCCGCCGGATTTGATGATTAGCGTGCCACGCAACAGCTGTCAGATCTTCGATTTTCACAAGGCCTCCGCTCTAATTGACGTTGGGAGAGCGCGCGCTACGAAGGCTTTAGAGAGCCTGCCTAAACAGGAGGCTGAAATCGGGGCTGATGCCGGCGCCAACAGAGACGGCAGCGACTCTGGCGGTTAGCCGTCCGTTATAGGCGGCGAGTCGATCAGCATGACTTGAAAACGTCCCACCCCTTCGCGGAGCCTCTTGGCTTCTGCGTACTCGTCAGAGTGCCAAAAACGCAGCGCCGTGGCGCGATCTGGCCATTCCGACACGAGCGCGCTGGGATGTTCGCACCAAGCTTCCTCGATAAACTGGCCGCCTGCGCCTTTCAGTACATAGCGGCCACCAAACTGTTCCACAAGCGCCGGCACAACACTCGCATAACCGGAGAGAAACCGGTCGCGATCATAGATGTCACCGATGATGATCATGTAGCACTTGGTGGTGGTCATTGGGTGTGTCTCTTCACGGCGCCGTCGTTCGTCATTCTTCCGGATGATGGCAGGCGACCAGGTGTCGGTCGCCGCGCCGCTCAAGCGGTGGTGCTTGGCTCACGCATATCGGCGTTGATTTTGGACAGCGTGTGCGGAAGACGCATCCGGATGGCGGGTCCAGGGGGGAGGGCAGGTCGCCGCTAAGGGCGTCCGGGTAGTCATTAAGTGGCATGGCGGGATCTGGCACAGGCACCGAGCGGATGAGTGCCTGGCTGTAAGGATGTAGTGGTTTCGTAAACAGCTCGTCACGCGGCGCCAACTCCATGATTCGGCCCAGATACATCACGAGTATTCGCTGTGCCATGTATCTGACCACGCTCAAATCGTGGCTAATGAACAGCAGCGCGATGCCCGTTTCTCGCTGCAGCTCGCGCAGCAGATTGCAGATCTGCGCCTGCACTGACACGTCCAGCGCGCTCACCGGCTCGTCGCAAACCACAACCTTAGGTTCGACGATCATTGCGCGGGCAATGCTCACGCGCTGGCATTGACCGCCGCTAAACTCGTTGGGGTAGCGCAGCGCCATTTCAGGTCGCAGACCCACCCGCTCCAACATGGCAATTGCCCGCTGCTCCCGTTCGCGCGCACTCAGTTCAGGTGCATGGATCAATAGGGGCTCGGCGACGATTTCACCTACACACAGACGAGGGTTCAGGCTGGACAGGGGGTCCTGAAAAATGATCTGCAGGTCTTTGCGTAGTGGTCGTAGTGACTTTCGAGTGAGTCCGCACAAGTCCCTGTTGTTCCAGATCACGCGCCCGGCGGAAGGCTTTACGAGCTGCAGGATCGCCTTACCGAGTGACGACTTACCGCACCCGGTCTCGCCAACTACTCCCAGGGTTTCGCCTGCCTGTAACGAAAAGCTGACGTCGTTGACGGCCTGCAATGAGCGCATACCGCCGCCCAGCAGCCCGTCCCCCGGTATCGAGTAGCTAACCGACAGACCGTCGACTTCAAGTATCGCGGTGGTCATGCACTGACGAGGTGACAGGCGACCTGCTGGCTGCCGCCCACCTGGCGCAGCTGCGGGCGTTCTTCCCGGCACCGTTCTTCAGCCAGCGCGCAGCGCTCCGCGAAGGCGCAGCCAGGCGGCGGTTTGCGCATGTCTGGTGGCTGGCCGGCGATGACCGGCAGGTCGGCAGCCGGATCGTTGCGCAGCGTCGGCATCGATTTCAACAGGCCAATTGTGTACGGATGGCACGGCCGATCGAACAGCGTGGCAGTGGGTGCCATCTCCACTGGCCGACCCGCGTACATGATCATCACCCGGTCGCAAAGGCCGGCGACGACAGCCAAGTCGTGCGTGATCATTACCAGAGCTGTTTCAGTGTGCCGCCGGAAGCCGTCCAACAGGCGCAGGATCTGGGCCTGGACGGTGACATCCAGAGCGGTAGTCGGCTCGTCGGCAATTACGACGTCGGGACGGCAGATCATCGCCATGGCGATCATGATGCGTTGACGCTGGCCGCCGGACAGCTCAAACGGATAGGCACTAAAGCGGTTGGCCGCGTCAGGAATGTTGACTATTTCCATCATCTCAATGGCGCGCGCCCTCGCCTGAGCTGAATCGACGGCTTCGTGGCAACGCAGCGCTTCGGCTAATTGCTCACCTACGCGCATGGTTGGTGTGAGGCCTGATAAAGCGTCCTGAAAAATGATGGCAAGTCGGCTGCCGCGCAGCTCGTTCAGGCGCCTGCGATTCGCTGCAAGTATTTCCTCGCCACGAAATTTTACGCTGCCGCTCGCACGTCCATTGCGGGCAAGCAGACCGAGCATGGCGAGAAAACTCTGGCTCTTGCCAGAACCGGACTCGCCCACCACGCCCAGGCACTCACCGGAGGAGAGAGTCAGTGAGAGATCTTGTACTGCGTTGATCTGGCCTTGATCGATATCGAACGTGACCGCCAGGTTTTCGCACTCAAGCAGAACCGTCATCGCTGCCGAGGGTCCAGCGCGTCGCGTAGACCATCCCCGATGAAATTGAAGCTGAACATCGTGATAGCCAGAAAGGTCGCGGGAAAAAACAACATCCACGGTGCCGAGTCGAGCTGTCCTGCACCTTGCGAGATCAGCAGACCCCAGCTCGTCAGCGGCTCCTGGACGCCCAGGCCTATGAAGCTCAGGTAGCTTTCGATCAGGATATTCGTCGGGATCAGCAGAGTGACGTACACGACCACCGGGCCGAGCACGTTGGGCACGATGTAGCGCCTCAGGATCATGGGCCGCGTCATACCGATGGCTTCAGCTGACTCGACATACTCCTGATTCTTTATGCTCAGCGTTTGGCCGCGCACGATGCGCGCCATGGTTAGCCACTCCACAGCACCGATGGCGAGAAACACCAAGAAGATATTACGCCCGAAAACAGTCACCAGAATGATGATGAAAAAGAGCAGCGGCAGTGAGTACATGACGTCTACGAAACGCATCATGAAGCCATCGGTGCGGCCACCGATGAACCCGGCTACCGATCCGTAAGTGACGCCGATACACAGCGCAACTAACGTTGTCAGCAGGCCGATGCTCAACGAGACCCGCCCGCCGTAAAAGACGCGCACCAACAGGTCTCTGCCGTTGGCATCTGTGCCGAACCAGTGCCAGGCCTCCAGTGATGGTGCGGTGCCAATGTATTCCCAGGACGCGTCTTCGATACCGTGCGGCCAGAACATCGGCACAAAGATCGAGGCCAGGCCGATAACAACCAGGGTATAGCAGCTAAACATCGCGGCCTTGTTGCGCGCGAAGCGCCGCGCGGCCTGTCGCCATAGGGACTCGGAGACTTCACCGCGCGCCGCTTTGGCTATTTGTGCGGAGCGCAGGATGTTGCTACGGGCATTCATCGGTAGCTCTTGCGCACTCTTGGGTCCAGTCCGGCATAAGCGAGATCGGACAGCAGATTCAGAAAAATAATCAGGGCCGCATAAATGATGACCACTCCCAGCACCAGCGGATAGTCGCGATTCAGCGCGCCCTGCACGAAGTAGCGGCCAATCCCTGGCAGATTAAAAATCAGCTCGATCACCAGCGAGCCCGTCATGATGCCGGCCAGCGCCGGACCCAGATAGCCGACCAGTGGGACCAGAGCAGGCCGCAAGACGTGTTTGCAGATAACTCGAGTTTCATTCAGCCCCTTGGCGCGGGCAGTGCGGACAAAGTTTGATTGCAGTATCTCCAGCATGCCGCCGCGCATGAGTCTGGCAATGATCGCGACCTGCGGCAGCGCGAGCGCAATGACCGGCAGAATCATGTTTTGCCAGGCGCCGTCGTTCCAACCGGCCACAGGCAGCAGACTGAGATACAGGCCGAAGAACAACGCCAGCAGTGGCGCGACTACAAAGCTCGGCACCGCGATCCCGGTCATTGCCATGGCCATGATGGCGTGGTCGATGAACCGGTTTTGGCGGAGCGCGGCAACAATCCCGGCGGCTACGCCAACCAGCAGCGCCAATAGCATCGCCGTAAAGCCCAGCTTGGCGCTGACCGGCAGGCCAATGGCCACCAGCTCCGTAACACTAAAGTCCTTGTAGACCAGTGACGGGCCAAAGTCGCCCTGCAGCGCCTTGCCCAGGTAGATCACGAACTGCTCCATGAGCGGTTTATCGAGGTCATATGCCGCGCGGATGTTTTCCAGCACCTGTGGTTCGAGATCAGCTTCGTTATCAAACGGTCCGCCGGGCGCCGCGCGCATCAGAAAAAAAGACGCGGTGCCAATCAGGAACAAGGTGGGGACGGCGATGAGCAATCGCCTCAGCGTGAAATTTAGCATCCGCTCGGGCTGTTAGATCTCTTCCGGTGGCCGTGCGTCATGAGCATACACGCACGGGCGTTTGGGCTCCTTCACAGGAGATTGCCGAACGCCGGGTCGAGGCGGTTGGTCCCGACGGACAGCAGCCAGATGGTAGAATGCACGATTTGGCCGACGTCGTGCGGCCGCGTATCGGATACCTCCTAATGGCAATCAATGCACAAGACGCGCCACCGGCGCCTACTTCCATCACTACCGGCGAACAGTACATCGACAGCCTGAGAGGCAGGGGCCTGAAGGTCTACTTGTTCGGCGAGCTCGTGGACGAGCCGGTTGATCACCCGGTTATTCGCCCGTCGGTGAATGCGGTCGCCGAGACCTATGATCTGGCAGTCCGCAGTCCTGAGCTGGGCACAGCCGAGTCTCCCTATACGGGCACGCGGATTAATCGTTTCCTGCACGTGGCCACCAGCCCCGAAGACCTGGTGAACCAGAACAAGATGCAGCGGCGGCTGGGTCAGTTGACCGGCACCTGCTTTCAGCGCTGCGTTGGTATGGATGCCATCAACGCGCTGCACTCGGTCACGCATGAGATTGACTCGGCACACCACACGTCATACCACCAACGCTTTATCGAGTTTGTCACCTACGCGCAGTCACGCGGGTTGGTGATCGGTGGCGCCATGACCGACGTAAAGGGTGATCGCGGCAAGGCGCCGCATCAGCAGTCTGATCCTGATATGTACCTGCACATCACCCGTCGCACCGACGAGGGTGTTTACGTGACGGGCGCAAAGGCGCATCAAACCGGCTGTCTCAACTCTCATTGGCTGCTGGTGATGCCGACCATCCGGCTGGGTGAAGGTGATCGTGACTACGCGGTCGTGGGTGCAATCCCGGTCGATGCGGATGGCATCACCTATATCTATGGCCGTCAGTCTTGCGATACGCGTGCGATGGACGGCGATCTGGATGCCGGCAATGCGAAGTTTGCCGGGCAGGAAGCCATGATCGTCTTTGACGACGTGTTCATTCCGCATGAGCGGTTGTTTATGGACGGAGAGTATGAGTTCGCCTCCATGCTGGTGGAGCGCTTTACCTGCTATCACCGGCGCAGCTATGTGTGTAAATCAGGCGTCGGCGATGTGCTGATCGGCGCTGCAGCGACGGTCGCTGACTACAACGGCGTCGCCAAGGCGTCGCACATTCGTGACAAGTTAGTTGAGATGACCCACCTCAACGAAACGATTTACAGCACAGGTATTGCCTCAAGCTACCAGGCCAGCGAGATGTCGTCGGGCGTGTATCTGAATGACGACATGATTGCGAATGTTTGTAAGCATCATGTAACCAAGATGCCCTATGAGATAGGCCGTCTTGCGCAGGATCTGGCTGGCGGGCTGATGGTGACGTTGCCCTCGCAGAAAGAGCTCGAGCACCCTGAGGTTGGCGAGATCGTTAAAAAGTATCTGCAGGGCAGACCAGAGATCAGCACCGAAGACCGCATGCGTATTCTCAGGCTGATCGAGAACATGACCCTCGGTCGTAACGCAGTCGGTTATCTGACTGAGTCCATGCACGGCGCGGGCTCGCCGCAGGCACAGCGCATTCAGATTGCCCGGCAGGCGCAGCTTGAGTTTAAGAAGCAGTTGGCAATGGTGCTGGCGGGAATCGCGCCAGAATCTGCCGCGGAGATCGCTGAAGACGTGAGCAGCTACATGGACCGAGTGTTCCAGCCCGCTGAGGCCGCAACGTCCTAGCCGGTGATTTCCGGCCGTTTCGCGCTTCGTCTCGTTGTCACGCTCGGCGCGTGGCTGGCGCCGCTGCTCGCCCATGCTATCGTCCACGGCAAAGCGGTTCGTCAGGCCGATTTTGCCAGTGACTACCCTTGGGCCGTCGCAATTGAGAATCCACTGACGGGCGGTGTGTGTGCGGGGGTGGTGATCTCGCCGACCTATGTGCTCACCGCGGCTCACTGCACGTCAGCCAGCAAGCGAGTGCGCTATGGACATACAGCGCGGAGTCGGGCGCGCACGGCGACGATTGCTGAGGCGATACGCCACCCGTTCCACGACGTGGAGACTCAGCAGTTTGATGTGGGCCTGCTCAGGCTGGAGTCACCACTCGAGATTCCGCCGCTGACACTGATTAGCCTCGGCGAGTATCTACTGCTGGTGAAACATGACGCAGACGCTGAGGTTATGGGGTGGGGCAAACGGCCCGGTAGCGATTTTTCGGATCGGCTGGTGCGCGCGCCGATCAAGCTGGCTCGGCTGCTCATCCGGGGTACCTACCTTTACTATGACGACCGGGGTGGCCCCTGCGGCGGCGATAGCGGCGGGCCTCTGGTTATGGCCGGCCTGGACGGCAAGCCTGTGTTGGTCGGGGTGGCAAGCACCACCGATGGCAATCTTTGCGCGACCGGCGGTGGTATCGCGGGGTACACCAACCTCGTCGCTGTAATGAACTTTGTGGAAGAGCATGTCAGTGACTTGCCTCCGGGCTAGCCAAACGAGTGGCCAGACGACAAGCGGCGCTTGACCACTATGCCTGGCAGGTCCGAACATCGGCACAGAGCTGCAACTGCTGAGCCATGAGTATTTCATCGAACCACGCCCAAGTCGTACCGGACGCGCCGCTTAATCCGCTGCGCAATCGCGAATTCGCCAGGCTGTTTGCTGCGCAGGTGATCGCACTGGTTGGCACAGGACTCGCCACCGTTGCGCTTACGCTGCTGGCCTACGACCTGGTCGGCGGCAACGCCGCGGCTGTATTGGGCACGGCACTCGCTTGCAAGATGGTCGCCTACGTCTTTTTTGCCCCGGTCGTGGGCGGGCTGGCACATCGCTTTGCGCGCAAGCCATTCCTGATCGGCATGGACATCGCGCGCGCAATGATCGTGCTGGCGATGCCATTCGTCACGGAAGTCTGGCAGATCTATGTGCTGATATTCGTATTGAATTTGTTCTCGGCTGGCTTCAAGCCGGTGTTCGCTGCGACCATTCCAGACATCATTACGAACGAGCGCAGCTACACCCGCGCGCTGTCCATGAGCCGTCTCGCTTATGATCTCGAAAGTTTGCTGAGTCCGACGCTCGCCGGCATCGCGCTGCTGTTCATGACCTACACTGGTCTGTTTGTATCCAACTCCGTGGCGTTCTTGATTTCAGCGGCGTTAATTGCGCTCACGGCGCTGCCGCGGGGTCAGCGGGTAGCTCGTCTGGGCAACGTCTGGCAAGACATTTCTTTCGGGACGATCGCTTACTTCAAGACGCCCCGGCTGCGAGGCTTGCTGGCGCTCTATCTGGGCGTGGCCTCCGCCAGCGCCATGGTCATAGTTAATACCGTGATCTACGTGAAGGATGTGCTCGGACTGGCTTCCAGCGACGTTGCAATTGCGCTCGCGGCGGCCGGAGGCGGTTCTATGCTGGTGGCTTTATCACTGCCACGCGTCCTGGACCGGGTGCCCGACCGGCCGGTCATGCTGGCCGGCGGCGGAATCATGGCTGCTGGCGTTGGGCTTATCGCGACCGGGCCGTCTTTTTCTCAGATGCTGCCGATCTGGTTCCTCATCGGTGTTGGTCTGTCGCTGGTGCAAACACCGGCCGGAAAAGTCGTCAACCGGTCCGCTGCGGCCGCCGACCGTTCGGCATTCTTTTCTGCCCAGTTCGCTTTGTCGCACGCCTGCTGGCTGGTCTTTTACCTGGTCGCAGGGCAGCTCGCCACACGTCTCGGCGTTGAGCCAACAGCAGTGTCGCTCGCCGCCGGCATTGTTCTGTTTACGCTAAGTGCCGCTGTGCTGTGGCCGCACAACGACCCGCTGGATCTGGAGCACGAGCATGACCCGATCGCCCATGATCACCCGCACCGCCACGGTGAACATCATCAGCACACGCACACTGGTATCGAAGTCGAAGAGCTTGAGGACGGTTTACACCGGCATAGGCACCAGCATGCATCAATTCGGCATCGGCACGCCTTTGTCATTGACGATCATCATGTGGGCTGGCCGGCCTGATCCGTCGTCCCGGTCAGATAGTGTTTCCCGCGGGTCGGCGGCGCAGCGCAAGAATCAGTAGCAGCGATAGACTGAAAAAGCTCACCGCGCTGCTGCCCTTGTCATCGCTGGTTTGCTGCGTGGACGTATTAGCCTGAACCACACCGCTGATACACGCCGCCGCTGCCGGTCGGGCAAGAAAGCGCTCCATCGTATCCAGGCTGCATTGGGAGAACTGATCAGTGCCCGTGATTGTGTTCTCCATTAAGAAACCGGGTGGTGCGAACTCACAGGGGTTAGGGATTCTGCCGTCTGGGTCGGGACTGCCTTCGTTATCGTGAAAGGCCCCCAGGTTATGGCCAATTTCATGGGCTGTGGTTAGCGCGCTAATCCAGGGGTCGGCAACTTGCTGGCTGATGGCGACGCCGAACGCATCACTGCAGGCCGCCCCCAGGAATGCAATGCCGCGCGTGGTTCCGTCCAGGTCGCGACCTGTCAAGAGGTGGGTTGGGCCATACTGAATTCCGCGAGCGAGACGGAAGTTGCTAACTTCGTCGAGCAGCATTTCGGCATCGGATGCCTGAAACGGATCTCCCGCCGTATTGAAGATCGTCATCTCGCGTATATTGATATCAACGCCGAGCTGAGCGGCAAAAATGCCATCCACCATATTGATTCGCGACATCAGCTCCGCTTCTGAGCCAGCGCCGTAGGTTGAGAAGAACTCGAAGTCAGCAATGACGTCTACATTCAGGTCGAGCGGGCTATCTGCATTCAGGCGAATGGGCTGATTGAGTTCTAGCGCAAGTCCGGCAAGCGCTTGCTCGCCGGTGACCGATTCACCGGCGGTTAGCAGAGCGCAGCCCGAGGCATCGGCGGGCAATACCAGATCAGACATACGGAAAATGATATTCGTGGTCGTGCCACCGTCGGGATGAAGCATGCGGGGGCGCGCACTTTCTCGCGGCTCAATGCCGAACTGCTCTTCACCGTCAAATACTATCCCTCGGAGCTCGTCGCCGCGGCGAGTTATTCTGGCCCATGATCCAGCGCGGCCGTTTACTGTGCCCCGATAGAGTCCGATACCCGGAACAGTCCGCCGCCGCTCAAGCCGGGTATTTGCCACGAGCGCAATATCAAACCGCTGACCGAACGCAAAGAACGACAGTGTGCTCGTCTCACCCGGGGTGACTAGGTCCACGGCTTCCTGGTAGAGAATCTGGCTGGCCGGGTTGTCTGCGCTGACGGCCACCGACAGATTACCGGCCAGGGCGAGAAATACCGCCGTCCGTAGCCACATGGAGAGTCCTTTCTTCATCCGGCAATGTTAGCTCAGCCCGGGGGCGGAACCGCGACCGGTTTCGCGTTATGGCAAATCATGGCGGACAGGGTGGCTGAGTTCAGGCCGTATAATCCCGCCCGTCTTGGGGAAGAGTTGCGAAGTGAGCGGATTCTCGGATTTGCGCTTAAGCCTGGCAGAGTTGGAGGCTCGCCAGCTATACCGGCACCGGCGCGTTGTCGAAAGCCCGCAGGGCCGGGAAGTTCGTCTGAGCTCCGGCCGATGCCTGAACTTCTGCAGCAATGACTATCTTGGCCTGGCCGCGGATCCCCGCATCGCAGCGGCCGCCCGGGCGGCGATCGACAGATGGGGCGTCGGCGCGGGCGCCTCACATCTCATCACCGGCCACACCGCTGCCCATCAGGCCTTGGAGGAAGCGCTCGCCGACTTCACCCAACGCCCCGCAGTGCTGGTTTTCGGCAGCGGGTACGCAGCCAACCTGGGCACGATTAACGCCTTGCTATCGGCCGGTGATCAGGTGTTTGAGGATCGCCTCAATCACGCCTCACTGATCGATGGCGGACGGATCAGTCGGGCGGACTACCATTGGTACCGGCACCTCGATACTGAACACCTCAAGCGCAAGCTGTCTGCCAATGCGGGAACGGCTTGCCGGCGATTGATCGTCACGGACGGTACGTTCTCCATGGACGGTGATCGGTGCAAGCTTGATGAGCTTATTGCTTGCGCTCATGAGGCGGACGCGTGGTTAATGGTTGATGATGCGCATGGAATTGGTGTGCACGGGCCGCGTGGATGCGGCGAAGTCGATCCAGGGCAACATGGCTGCAATGACGTGCAAGTACTCATGGGCACCCTGGGTAAAGCGTTCGGTGTTGCCGGCGCATTCGTCGCCGGTTCAACAGACCTGATCGAAACGCTTGTGCATCGTGCCCGCAACTACATATACACAACGGCGATGCCAGCGGCACTGGCGGCTGCCGTTTTGGCCAGTATTGAAATCGTCATCAACGAAGATTGGCGGCGGGCGCATCTGCACAACCTGATTGCTCGCTTCCGGCAAGGTGCCGCGGAGCTGGGCCTGGAGCTGATGCCCTCCGCAACACCAATTCAGCCCGTGCTGCTAGGCGCGCCGGCCCGCGCGCTCGCCTGGAGCGAGGCCCTGGAACAGCAGGGCGTGCTGGCGCTGGCGATTCGTCCGCCAACGGTTCCGCGCGACACCAGCCGGCTGCGCATCACGCTGACCGCAGCGCACACGGAGCAGGATGTTGATCAGCTGCTGGCGGCGCTGGACAATGCGGCGCAAACCGTCGTTGCTGCGTGAGCCATCACTACTTCGTTGCCGGCACTGACACCGGCGTTGGCAAGACGCTTGTCGCTGCTGCGTTGCTACACGCAGGGTCCGAACGAGGCTGGTCAACCTTGGGGCTAAAGCCGGTGGCAGCAGGCTGTGAACGATCCGGCTCACAGTGGGTAAATGACGATGCCCTGGCGTTAGCTGACATCGCGACCGTGCAGCTTGAATACTCTGCAGTCAATCCGGCCGCCTTTGAGTCCGCCATCGCGCCACACATTGCCGCCGAGGATGCCAGCGTACGTCTCGATGCGGGTGAGCTCAGCCGGCACTGCGGGGAATTGCTTGTGGCACATCGACCCGACCTGGCGGTTGTCGAAGGTGCGGGTGGTTGGGCCGTTCCATTGAACGACACTGAATCCATGGCCACGCTGGCTGGTCTGCTCGGGCTGCCGGTCGTACTCGTGGTTGGCATGCGTCTCGGCTGCCTGAATCACGCACTGCTAACGGCCGATGCCGTGGAGAACTGCGGCTTGCGCCTGGCGGGTTGGGTAGCGAATTTTGTGGCCCCAATGGAACGCGCTGCAGCCAATGTCAGTGCGCTGCGCGCGCGCCTCAATGCACCGTGCCTGGCTTGCATTCCCGCACTTGGCGAGTCGCCCGCGCCGCAGCTGGCGGCGCAGCATCTGGACCTGGATGTGTTGGCTGATGGCTGATCTTGCCGAGTTCGACCGGCTGCACCTGTGGCATCCCTACACGTCGGTCGTTGAGCCGTTGCCGGCTTATCCGGTGGCCTCTGCTCGCGGCGTGCGTCTCAAGCTTGATGATGGACGGGAATTAATCGACGGGATGGCATCCTGGTGGTGCGCAATCCACGGCTACAATCATGCGGCGCTTAACGCGGCGGCTACTGATCAGCTCGCCAGGATGGCGCATGTCATGTTTGGCGGCCTGACGCACGCACCCGCAGTGGGCCTGGCGGAAGACTTGCTCAACATCGCGCCGAACGGGCTTGAGCATGTGTTTTTGGCGGATTCCGGGTCGGTTGCGGTTGAGGTGGCCTTGAAGATGGCCATTCAATACTGGGTCGGTCAGGGGCGGCCGGAGAAGCACCGCATGCTGGCTTTGCGCGGCGGCTATCACGGCGACACCCTGGGCGCTATGTCGGTATGCGATCCGGTGACTGGCATGCATCGAAAATTTGCTCGTGTGCTGCCTGAACAACTCTTTGCCCCGCGCCCGGCGTCGCGATTCGGAGAGCCGCTGCGCGATGATGAGGCGGCCGCATTGGAGTCGCTGTTTGAGCAACATCACGCTGAGCTGGCCGCAGTCATTCTTGAGCCCATCGTGCAGGGCGCGGGAGGGATGTGGTTCTACTCGGCGGACTATCTTGCGCGAATCGCGGACCTGTGCCGGGAATACAATGTGTTGTTGATCGCCGACGAGATCGCCACGGCCTTCGGCCGCGCTGGCCGTCTGTTCGCCTGCGATTACGCCCAGGTCACACCTGACATTCTGTGCGTGGGTAAGGCACTGACCGGAGGCTACATGACGCTCGCCGCGACGCTTGCAACCCGGCGGGTAGCGGAAGGCGTCTCTGCTGACGGTGGCGTGTTAATGCATGGGCCAACGTTCATGGGTAATCCTCTTGCCTGCGCCGTCGCGCGAGCCAGTCTTGCGCTCCTCGCGTCCATGGACTGGAGCCAGCAGGTTCGCCGCATCGAGGCCCAGCTTAAGGATGATCTCGCGCAGTATGCAGGTCACTCGCTGGTCGCAGACGTACGCGTGTTAGGCGCAATTGGTGTCGTTGAGCTGGTCGGGCAAGTTGATGTAGCGGCAGTTCAGGCACGCTTTGTTGAGGCAGGCGTGTGGATTCGGCCATTCGGACGGCTGGTCTACCTGATGCCACCGTATGTCATTAAGAGTGAAGATCTGCGGCGCCTCACCGGTGCCATCGAGCTCGCGCTTGAGCCTGCCGTTGTCACCGGGTAGTCGTGCTGCTAGTTGTAAAGGAGCCAGACACTTCTATCTGGTGAACAGGCGGGGTAGCTGCTTAGACTTTAGCCGTTTGTCAGTACAAGCTGTGACGCTTCTCTGGCCATGCACGGCACGCTTTTGAGGGTCCCCTATGTACACCAACGTTTGGTACGTTGCCGCCTTTGGCCAGGATCTAACCGATGCGCCCGTTTTGGTGCGCATGCTCGGCGCGGACTTCGTGCTGTTTCGGGATGCGGACGGCAAGGTGCAATGTGTCAGCAATGTCTGCCCACATCGCGGCGCTAGCCTGGCAGATGGCACATTACTGAAGGACGGCAGTCTGGCCTGCCCGTTTCACGGCTGGAGGTTTGATGGCGCCGGGGCCTGTACGCTGATTCCTTCCCGGCGCGACCATGAGGTGCAGGCGGTTGCGCCGGGCACGCGCGTTGATGCGTATGCCGCCCAGGAGCGCTACGGTCTCGTCTGGGTATGCGTTGGCGATGATCCTGAAGCAGCGTCGCCTATCCCCGAGATCCCAGAGTGGGATGGCGACGAGTTTCGGTTTACGCAGCACGAGGAGGTGTGGGAGGCAAACTACCACACGGCCAAGTTCACCAACCTCGACTATGTGCACCTGCCCGTAGTGCACGGAATTCCCTTCCGTAATCAGCAGAATCCAACTCAGGCGCCAGCGCACCAGGTGACTGTTACAGAATATGGCTTCACTTCGGTGATGCAGACCGTGCCGAAAGCGAGCGAAGGCGTCTGGTCTACGCTGCGCGATGAAGACCGAAAAGTGGAATCGGTAATGAAGTTTTTTGTCGCCGGCATGACGCTGCGCGGCCAGGTAGAGATCGGCGGAGTGGGGTCCGGCGTCTTCAACATGTTCTACGAGTTCTCCACGCCTATCGACGCGGAGACCACCATGATGCGGTATTACTTTCTCCGCAACTACAAGCGCGAGGAAGCGTTTGATACTGAGCACACGCGGCGAAACCTGCAGAACATTCATCAGGACAAGGCCATCGCCGAGGCGCAACGCCCAAAGGCTGCTCCTGTTGGCCCGAACCCCCGTGGCATTTACACGCACGACGAAGACAAAATCATGCTGGCGTACTGGAGCCTGATGGAACGGATGCGCGAGCGCGGATGGCAGATCGACCGAGATGCCATGATCACGGCTGAGCATCGCGGTGAGCTGAGGGTCATCCCGTCGCCAGCGCGGCGTCATGCTCCTGACGGCTGGGTTTACGCGGAAATGCCGCGCTACACTGGCCGCCCGGCAAGTGCGGCCGCCATAAGCGAGCTAAGCTATGTTGATGTCGATGCGCTGACGCCGACTCGCCCTGCCGACTACGGTAGTGTCGAACCGGTCAGGCCTGAGGATCCCAAGAGCAACGCGACGCTTGAATGGGAGTCAGCAGCGCTTAAGGTGGTCGAGCAGGCGCCGACTTTCGTGCAGCCGATGATTATCGAGAATGCCGAAAAGGCTGCGCGGCAGCGGGGCACGAACATGGTAACCGCGGCACTGCTGCAGGAACTGCAGGCGCAGCAGAGCGCAGGCCGCGGGTAGGCCGTCCTCTGGATAGCGTTGGTTTTGCATTAATTGGGGGTGGTTTCAGGCATGCTGTCACTAATCTTTCTGCTCTTCGCTGCGGCTCATCTGGCGATCTGGCTGTGGGGCTGGAGCGCCTGGGCCAAAGCCGGTCGTCCGCGCGCTCTTTTTCTGGTGCTGTTCAGTGGGACGCTGCTCTGGTTCGACAACGTTCGGATTGGCACCGGCCGGTGGATCGGGGAGGGCGAACTACTCGAGGGGATGACGCGGCTGGCGTTTATTTGGCACTGGACGATGTTGCCGCTGCTCGTCATTGCCGCGGGCATCATTGCGCGCACGGCGGGGCTGAAGTGGGCGCAGAGCCGCTTTGCCATAGGCGCCTTCTGTCTCGTGGCCACGGCGTTGATTGCGCTGGATGTACCCAAGGTTCTGGATTTTGATTTCAATCTGTACGTAGCCTGTGTGGCCGACACGGTGCGCTATACGACCAACGTACCGGAAACCGCGTTGTGCAATCCGGGTGATCCGGTAGTGAGCGGCGGCCTGGACGCAGCCCTTGTAGCCATCCTGACCAATGTGATCGTGCTGGCCGTGGGCATCGCTGTATGGATTCAGCGCCGCTGGCCGTGGATGGCCCTGGGCGCTGGTTTCATGTTCATCGCGGCCGGTGCATTTGGGTCTTCGCCTTGGTCTTTGCCAATCGCCAACTTCGGCGAGATCTTTATCACGCTTGGCCTGGTTATCACCGCGTTGCGCTTTGCACCGGGACGGCCGCTGGCGGCTAGTGCGGCGCCGCGAGCCGCTGCGAGCGCGTCAGGCTGAACTTTCCGCGATTGCCGACCAGGCTTTGAGCTTCTCGGCAAACGGTAGCGTATACGCCGGGCTGGTGGATGGCAGTGCCGCATGCACTGCGTAGGGCGCTAGCATGCCAACCTCTGCCAGCAGGAGTCTCCGGTAGAGCCTGGCTGCCGTGCCGCCATTAAAGTAGACACGCCGGATGCTCCGGTGACGTTTCAGGAGTCCGGCCACGTTGTTGGCCTCTGGCTGACGAATATTGCTGTCAAGGCTGCCGGGGCGCTCGCAACTCGCCAGTACGTCCCACAAAGCAATACCTTTCGCTCGCAAGCGGGCTAACCGCTCTTGATAGGGTAGCTCGGGATCGACGCCGAAGAGCTCGCCCATGATGGGCCAGAATGCATTGCGGGGGTGTCCGTAGTACTGCCGGGCTTGCAGCGAGGCCACCCCCGGCATGGATCCGAGAATCAACAGGCGAGGGTGCCGGCCCACGACCGGGCGCAGACAACTCAGGCGCGCGCTGCCAGGGGATGATTTAGCTGCCGACTTGCTGCCCAAGATCTCTGGCCCGGTGGCCACGGGTTGTTGCCTACTCGTATCTGAGGGCGTCGATGGGATTGAGGCTGGCCGCTTTTTTGGCGGGCCAGATGCCGAAGAACAAGCCAACGCCCGCGCTAAAGGCAAAGGCGATGACAATAGCCAGCGGCGAAACAATCGTTTGCCAGCCCGCGAACTGCGCAATGGCGGCAGAGATCCCGACGCCAAGCATGATCCCCACAGCGCCACCCAGCATGCAGAGAATCAGCGCCTCCACCAGAAACTGCATCAGGATGTTCAGACGCGTGGCGCCCAAGGCTTTGCGGATGCCGACTTCCCGGGTTCGCTCCGTTACGGTCACCAGCATGATGTTCATGATGCCGATACCGCCGACGATCAGGCTAATGCTGGCAATACCAGCGAGCAGAAACGCGAATACGTTGGTAGCGGCAGCACGCACGTTAAAGAACTGCGTTGGACTGCCTATGCTGAAGTCGTTGTCTTTACCGGGAAGAATTTTGTGTTCGCGGCGCAGCACGCGTTCGATGTCGATGGTGGCTTCGTCCTCCGTGTACCCAGGCGCGATTTGCGCGTTGATTCGTTCCAGCCGGTCGGTCCCGAACAGCCGATACTGACCGGTTTGCAACGGCACCCAGACTTGTTCATCGACATTGCGCCAGCCAACCTGCCCCACGGCCTGCAGCACGCCAACAACCTCAAAGGCAATGCCTTGTATGTAGAGCGTCTCGCCCACTAGTCCGTCGCTGGTGGTTTCAAACTTCCCGGCGATGCCATCGCCCACCACGGCAACGCGCCGTTTGGCGGCTTCATCGGCTTGAGTGAAGGCCCGGCCATAGCTGACTGTGTAGCGGTTTACCGGCAGGAAATTCGGTGTGGTACCCACGATGCGCAGGTTCTGGTTCAGGCTGCCCAGCTTGACCTGAGAGCGACTGGAATTTTCCGGGATGACCGCGGCGACTGCTTCGGCGTCGGCGGCAATCGCCTCCGCGTCGGTGATCGTCAGGTTGCTGGCGTCTCTCGCCACACCCCGCGAGAAACCACTGCCGGCACTGACTGAAAGAATATTCGCGCCCAGCGCCTCGATCTGCTCGTCGATGGCTCGCTGCGCGCCCGTCCCTAGAGACACCATGGTAATGACGGAGGCTACGCCGATAATGATGCCGAGCATCGTCAGGAACCCGCGGAACAGGTTGGCTCGAATCGACTGCAGGGCCACGACGACCATCTCTCCAAACAGCATGACTAGCGACTGCTCTGGTTGTTGCTGCGACTCATGCCGGGCAGGCTGGTGAAGCGCCGTATCCGATCCTGCATCCGCTGCTGCGATTGAACGAGGCCTGAGCTCGGCAGCAGCACGACGCTGTCTCCCGCACTCAAGCCCTGACGTACCTCGCTGTAGTCAAGATCGGTGAGTCCGGTTTCCACGTTGACCGGCACCAGCTCGTCTCCCCGCTCGACGAAGACCCAGTACCAGTTGGCAAACTGATAGTTGCCGGCGCCGCCTCCGGCATCCCGCTCAGGTGCCGTTCGCGCGAGCTCCGTATTGACTTGTTCGCCGGTAAATCCAACCAGCTCTGCGGCGACAGGTATATCTCGTCGCGTGCGCAGCGCTGCGGTGGGAACGGAAACGACGCCCAGGCTCTCGGCTACGCGGATGTCTACGTCAGCGTTCATGCCGGGCTTTAGCAAGCCGCCGGCATTATCGAGAGTGATCAGTACCGAAAACGTGGTTACGGTCTGGTCTTCCATCGCCTGCGGCTCAACCTTTAGCACTTCGCCTGCGAAGGGCTGATTCGGATACGACGTGACCGTGACCATGACGGGTTGACGCGGCTGGATCTTGCCAATATCCGTCTCATTGACCAGCGCCTTGATCTGCACTGAGCTTAAGTCAGCCATCTTCAGCATCAGTGTGCCGCCACCCACGTCTGAGGTTGGCGATGAGATCACCTGGCCCTTTTCCACCAGCTTCTCGATGATCGTGCCGGTGATCGGTGCCTTTACATCGGCGTCATCCAGCGCAATCCGCGCGTTTTCGACGGCCACTTGAGAGGTGACAACCTCTGCCTTGGCATTTGCCAGCTCCAACACGCTTTGCTCGTAGTCGACATCATTAATGGTGCGGGATTCGAGCAAAGACTTCGCGCGTTTTTCCTGAGTCTCAGCAATTTTTCGGCGGGCCCGGGCGGCTTCTAAACGCGCCTGCGCTTGAGCCAGGTCATTGCGCGGCACGCGCTTCTCAATTCTTGCCAGCAGCGTGCCCTCTTCAACGAAGTCTCCGGTTTCTCCTGCGATGCTCAGGATCTCGCCCGAGGCCTTCGATTTCACTTCAACGGTCAAGAACGGTTCAACGACGCCGGCAGCCTCTACTGCCACGACAATATCCTTGGTCGTGACCTCGCCAGTGCGATAGGTAAACGATTCCTCAGTGCGCTCGCAACCGGTGGCAGCCAGCGCCAGGGCGCAGAGCGTGAGCAGCCGAGTCTTCAATGCCGGATGTTCCTCGAGTCGGATTCAATGCTGCCATCAAGCATGCGCACGACTCGACTGGCATGGTCGGCAATCGACGCATCATGTGTGACGAGAATCAGTGTGTTGCCGGCAGCGTTGAGTTCTGCGAAAAGCTCAAGAATTTCGCGTGCCGTGCTTGAATCCAGATTGCCCGTTGGCTCATCTGCCAACAGGATACTGGGTTCCGTGACCAGGGCACGCGCAACCGCAACGCGTTGCCGTTGACCGCCGGAGAGCTCGCTCGGTTGGTGCGTCAGACGCTCGCCAAGGCCGACCTGATGCAGCGCGGCTTGCGCGCGCACCCGCCGTTCTTGTTTGGCGATACCTGCGTAGATCAGTGGTATCTCGACATTGTGCAGGGCGGTCGCACGCTGCAGCAGATTGAAGGTTTGGAAGACGAAGCCAATCTCCCGATTCCTGATACGGGCAAGCTCGCGGTCTGGGAGGGCGGACACGTTTTCGCCATTGAGCACGTAGTCACCTGAATCCGGCTGATCCAGGCAGCCCAACACGTTCATCAGCGTCGATTTCCCGGACCCGGATGGGCCCATGATCGCTACGTAGTCGCCCTGTTCGATGCTCAAGTTCACACCATCCAGCGCGTTGATGGTCGTGCCGCCCATGTCGTACCGGCGGCGGAGTCGTTTTGCCTCAATAACGTTGGCCCCGCGGGCGGTCTGGCTGGCTCCGTTGGCTGACGACTCGGCGTCAGATGGCGAGACGGCTATAGAGTCGTTCATGCGCTCAGTTTATCCATATACCGCCGCCGGTGAGCGAATTGTGCGTAACAAGTTGTAACGATGCCGGGCGCCCCTCAGCCGAGGCGCCAGGCGTGAAAACGCCGCGCCAGTCCAAGCAGGCGTTCGGGTAGGCGCTGCTTCTGCCATTCGCCCGCCGCGAACTTATTCGCTTCTGCCAGCGTTGGATAGCTGTGAATCGTGCTGAGCAGTTTGCGCATGCCGAGGCCGTGCCGCATTGCCGTTACATATTCTGTCAGCAGGTCGCCTGCATGGTGACCAACAATCGTCGCACCGACCACCCGATCCGATCCGGGCGAGGTTAGTACTTTGACAAAGCCGTGGTCTTCGCCGTCGGTGATCGCGCGATCCAGATCGTCGATGCCGTAGCGAGTGATCTCGACAGGCCGGTTCGCAGCACGGGCTTCATCTTCGCTCATGCCCACCCGGGCAACTTCGGGGTCAGTGAAGGTTGTCCAGGGAATAACCGAGTAATCCACCTTGAACTTCTTGATGCCGCCGAATAAAGCGTTCATTGCGCAATACCAGGCCTGATGTGCGGCGGCATGTGTGAGCTGATAGGGCCCTGCGACATCTCCGCAAGCGTAGATGCTCGGGCATGACGACTGCAGGTACTGGTTGACCGAAACGGTGCCGTTCTTGTTGAGAGCTACGCCGACTTGCTCCAGGCCCAGGTCCTGCGTGTTCGCACGGCGCCCCACCGCTACGAGTACCTCGTCGAAGGTAAGTTGGAGTGTTTCGCCTTCGCCTTCGCAAGTAACCTGCTTCTGGCCAGCCGCAACACTAAAGCCAGACGCCTTGTAGCCGGTCATGATATTCACGCCGTCCGCCTTGAGACTGGCGTGGACCAGGTCTGCGGCATCCTGGTCTTCCTTCGTGAGCAGCCGGGGCAGCATCTCAACGAGCGTGACCTGACTGCCGAGCCTGGCAAAAGACTGGGCGAGCTCGCAGCCGATGGGTCCGCCGCCGAGCACCAGCAGGCGACTTGGGAGGGACTCGAGTTCCCAAACATTCTCAGAGGTCAGCGGGCGGACCTCATCCAGCCCGGGAATCGGGGGCACAGCGGGCCGACCGCCCGAAGCGATAATGATGCTGCGGGCAGTCAGCGTGCGTCCGTTCACAGCTACTGACCAGGGGGACGTGATGGTGGCTTCGCCCTGAACGCAGTCCACACCGAGATTGGTATAGCGCTCTACTGAGTCGTGTGGCTCGATTCTCCTTATGACTTCGCGGACGCGCTCCATCACGCGCGGAAAGTCAACGCGCACATCGCCCGCGTGTACGCCAAACTCCGCACCGCGGCGCATGCCCGCCGCAACCGCCGCGGACTTGATCAGGGCTTTACTGGGGACGCAGCCGGTGTTCAGGCAGTCGCCGCCCATCTTCTCCCGCTCGATAAGCGTCACCCTGGCCTTGGCTGAGGCGGCGATATAGGCGCTCACGAGACCCGCCGAACCAGCGCCCACAACCACGAGGTTGGTATCAAACTTGCGGGGCCGATCGCTAGGCGGAGCGGACATTGCGCAGTACCTCAACAGCTTTGCGGGCGAGCAGGGGGAATACGCCCAGCAATGCGAACGACCCGATTAGAGTGGGCGACAAGATATCACTGGTACCGCTGACCTGCCCTAGCTGCGTACCGGCATTCACGAACACAACTGTCCCAGGCAGCATGCCGAGCTGGCTTACCCAATAGAAGGTCACGGCATTGAGTCGTGTTACGCCCATCGCGAGATTAATCACGAAGAACGGAAACAGTGGCACCAGACGCAGAGTGAACAAGTAATAACCGCCCTCGGTTTGCACACCCTGGTTGATCTTCTTGGTTGCGGTGCTGAACTTTCCCTCAACGTAGTCTCGCAGCAGGAATCGCGAGATTAGAAAGGCGAGGGTCGCACCAATGCTGCTTGCAAACGAAACCAACAGAGTGCCGGCCAGCAGACCGAAAACGGCGCCGGCCGCGAGCGTCATTACAGCGGCACCCGGAATACTGAGCGCCGTCACCATGACATACAAAACGAAAAACGCGCCGGCTGCGAGAGTGAAGTTCTGCGCGACGAAATTGGCAAGCTCTGCCTGCCGATCGCGCAGCGTCTCGAGCGAGAGCAGGCTGCCGACGTCAAAGAGGAAAAACGCAATAGTGGCGCTCAGCAGGGCGGCGATGAGTACCAGCTTCTTTTTGTTCAAGTATCTCTCGCTACCGGGCTACTGATCGCCCAGTCTGACAGCTCCTGCAGCGTCGAGTTCATCGGCTGGTAAGCAACCGCAAGAGCCAGAAAGAGCAAGGCCGACGCTAGCGCCGGCCCAGCCGATGGTGCGATCCCTGCCCCGGCAGGTCCCACCGATCACCCCTATGTGGTGAAGCCGCAACAGCGAACTTCTCAGATGACCAGCAATGTAGCAGGCTGACGACGCCAGCATGGTCCACGTGGTTTCCGGCGCCACTTAGCGGACAGGCACCGTCCGGGCGCGTCCAGGGTCAATTCCAGGCTGGCACACGACGATGATTAGGGTCCGCGGCCGCGGGCCGCACTTGTAACTGCGGGAGTCGGCCTGAACAATTCCCGACCGATGGAATTTTCTACGTTCGGCAAACGGTATGCGCGGCGCACAGGGGCGCGCGAGCTAATGGATGATCTCGGCGCTGCCATGGCGAGCGAGGCTGACGTCATGATGCTCGGCGGCGGCAATCCCGCGCACATTCCAGAAATACAGGCACTGCTGGCCGATCGGCTGCGTGCGCTCTCAAATGATGCTCGGGAACTCCGGCGCATGCTGGGCGACTATGCCTCGCCAGCGGGAGAGCTTCAGTTTCGACAGTCGCTGGCGACCCTGCTGAGATCGACCTATGGCTGGCCTTTAGATGCGGACAATATTGCCCTGACCTCTGGTAGCCAAAGTGGGTTTTTTCAGCTGTTCAATCTCCTTGCGGGACAGTTTGATGATGGATCTACCCGGAGGATCCTGTTTCCGCTGACGCCAGAATATGCAGGCTATAACGACCTGGGTATTTCCAACGATATGTTCGTGGCCAGGCAGCCTAGCATCGAGCAGCTTGGCGGCCGGCTGTTTAAGTACCACGTAGACTTTGACAATCTGGTGATCGATAACAGCATCGCTGCATTGTGTGTATCTCGTCCCTGCAACCCGACGGGCAACGTCCTGACTGACGCGGAGATGCAGGGTCTTGGCGAGCTGGCACGCGCGCACGGTGTGCCGCTAATCGTGGACAGCGCCTATGGTTTGCCGTTCCCTCAGATCGTGTTCAGAGATTGCGAGCCCTATTGGGATGACAATGTCATCCTGACCATGAGCCTGTCGAAGCTTGGATTGCCTGCCGTGCGCAACGGCATCGTCATCGCCCGGCCGGAGATTATCGACGCACTAGCTGGAATGAACGCGGTTATCAGTCTGGCAGTCGGCAGTGTGGGTGCCGTACTGATGCGTGAGCTTGTCGATAGCGGAGATGTAATTGACATTAGTAGGAAAGTAATCCGCCCTTACTACGAGTCTCGGATGCGCGCGGCGCTGGAGTCAGTCCACAGCTCGCTCAAAGGCCGGAACTATTTTGTGCATCGTCCCGAAGGCGCATTCTTTTTGTGGCTGTGGCTACCCGATCTGCCGATCAGCAGCGCTGAGCTTTATCAGCGGCTAAAGGCGCGCGACGTAATCGTCTTGCCCGGCGAGCATTTCTTTCCTGGACTTGGCGAGGATTGGCCGCACAAGCGCCAGTGTCTGCGACTGAGCTATGCGCAGGATGCCGCGGCGGTCGAGCGCGGCATTGCCGCGCTGGGCGAGGAGTTGCACGCCTTGGGCGCTTAGGGCCCACGACGCTGCCCGCGCTGCTTTAGCCTATGTCCGCAGCGTTTCGCGAATAACGTTGCCAAGTCGTTGGAAGTCCTGCTCGTCGCTTGAGGACTTCCGCCACGCCAGCACGATGTCCCTGCTACCGGAGTCGGGCAGCGGCCTGGTTTCGATCCGCGTTTGATGCAAGAGACTCGAGCCGATGGCCAACTCTGGCAGGAAAGTGATCCCTAAGTCGCTGTCTACCATCTCTATCAACGTGAGCAGACTGGAGGCGGCAAAGTCATTGACGGGTTCCAGATCGCGCACCTTACATGCGGCCATTGCGTGTTCGCGCAGACAGTGACCATCTTCAAGCAGCAATACTGATGCCGCAGTAACGCGATTGACGGAAAATTTCCCAGGATCGATCAGGTTGGTACCTTTGCGGTAAGCAAGCAAGAAACGCTCGCGGAGCAACGGCATTGTGTTGACATGCTCCAGCGGGTAGGGCAACGCCAGTACAACAACGTCCAGCTCGCCGTCAGCCAGGCGCTCGACCAACTCCGCGCTGCGGTCCTCGCGGATATACAGCTTGAGTTTGCTGAAGTGCTCCCGAACCGCTGGCAGACAGCGGGGCAGTAAGAAGGGTGCGACAGTCGGAATGACGCCGAGAGTTAGCGGGCCTTCGAGGACAGACTGGCGCGCGGCAGCCAGCTCGGTGAGCTGGGCCAGGTCCCGCAGCACCAGGCGGGCCTGGTTTGCCAGGTCGCGCCCGGCGCGGGTCATGGTCACCCGCCGATTGTTCCTGTCCACCAGGCTGACACCGAGCAGTGTCTCCAGTTCGCGGATGGCAACGCTAAAGGCCGGCTGCGAGATATGACAGCTAGCCGCCGCCCGGCCGAAATGCTGCTCTGCATCAAGCGCACTCAGGTACTGCAGTTGGCGGACGGTGGGCGGGCGAGGTGCCAGCGTCATGGCAGGTGATTCTGACGAATAATAAATTATAACTATCAAAATATTATTAATAATTCAATTTACAAATATTTAGGGTCTCGAGAAAATGCTCGCCATGCCCCACGTTCATGGGGCCAGGACTGCAACAGGGAGCAACGCAATGAGCATTGATATCGGTATCAGTCAGCAGGACCGCGAGGCGATTGCAGAAGGGCTCGGGCGGTTGCTGGCCGATAGCTACACGCTATACCTGAAGACCCACAACTATCATTGGAATGTCACCGGTCCGCAGTTCAACACGCTGCACACGATGTTCGAGCAGCAGTACGTTGAGTTGGCGACAGCTGTCGACGAAATCGCCGAGCGTATTCGGGCCCTCGGTTTGCCCGCCCCGGGGAGCTACAGCGAGTTCGCCCGCCTGACCAGCATTGAAGAAGATGAGACGGCCCCCACGGCCGAGAACATGCTGAGCAACCTGGTCAAGGCGCAGGAGACGGTGGTGCGCACTGCGCGATCAGTCTTCCCGCTGGTAGACGCTGCGCATGACGAACCGTCAGCCGACTTGCTGACGCAGCGCATGCAAATTCATGAAAAGAATGCCTGGATGCTGCGCAGTATGTTGGAGAAGGCCTAGAGGCAGGCTTCGGGAAGTCAATCAACCGTAAAGTTAGAAATCTACAGAGTAAGGAGCTCATCATGCAGCTAGAGGACAAAGCCGGTCAGCAAGTACCGAGCACGCAGTTCAGAACGCGCGCGGGCGCGGAATGGGTAGACGTAACAAGCGACGAGATTTTCGCAGGCCGTACGGTCGTCGTCTTCTCACTGCCGGGCGCGTTCACACCAACCTGTTCTTCCAGTCACGTGCCGCGGTACGCAGAGCTTCTCGAGCAGTTCCGGGCCCACGGCGTTGACGAGGTCGCTTGTATTTCCGTGAACGATGCCTTCGTGATGCACGAGTGGCAGCAACAGCAGCGCGCAGAGGGCATTCGCTTTCTACCCGATGGTTCCGGTCACTTCACGCGGGGCATGGGCATGCTGGTAGACCGCGATGATCTTGGTTTCGGCCCGCGATCCTGGCGCTACTCGATGCTGGTCCGCGACGGTGTGATTGAGAAGATGTTCATTGAGCCTGCGGAGCCCGGCGACCCGTTTCACGTGTCGGATGCTGACACCATGCTGAAATACCTCGCGCCCGGGCTTTCCCTGCCGCCTTCCATCGCGTTGCTTTCTCGGCCAGGGTGTCCGCATTGCGTGCGCGCCAAAGCGCGGCTTCAGGCGGCTGGACTTGCCTTTACGAACCTGGAACTCAATCGTGACTATCCGCACGCCGCTTTGCGGGCACTCTCCGGGCAAGACTCATACCCGCAGATTTTTGCCAATGGTCAGCACATCGGTGGCGCCGACGATCTGGAGGCGTGGCTTGATGCCCGCGAGGCGGCCTAGCGCGCGGCTCGGTTGTTGAAACGCAGCGCGCGCCGTATGCTCCCGCGTCGGGCAATGCGGGGGGTTAGCTCATGTCGGCGCACAGAGGAATGTTGGTTTTTCCTGGTCAGGGCAGCCAGTACCGCGGCATGGGCCGCGATATCCACGCCGAGTTTGAGGTTGTCCGACAAACCTACGCCGAAGCGAGCGACATTCTGGGATTTGACGTGGCCAGGCTGTCGTTCAATGACCCGGACGACGAGATCAGCCTGACGCGGAACACGCAGCCTGCCTTGTTGACTCACGAAATTGCTTGCCTGCGGGTCCTGGAGGAGCTGCTGGGCCAGAAGCTGCAGGCGCTGGTTACCGGTGGTCACAGCCTCGGTGAATACACGGCGTTGGTTGCGGCGGGCAGTCTGGATTTTGGCGCAGCGTTGAAGCTGGTCAGGCGTCGCGGCGAACTGATGGGCGAGCATGGTGAAGGCGGCATGTTGGCACTTACCCTGGATCCCACCACGGCGCGCCAGGAGGGTGACCGCTTCTATTGTCAGATCGCAAGCCGCAACCTGCCGGAGCAGACCGTCGTTGGCGGCCGCCAACGGGACCTCGATGCTCTGGTCGCGCACATGGCAGAGTACTTCCCGCGCAAGAAGGCAGTGCCCCTGGCCACCGAGGGGGCGTTCCACACTTATTACATGGTTACGGCCGCGCGCCTGTTCAGAGAGGTGCTGGAGGAAGTGGAGTTCACGCCACCGCGGTGTGCGGTACTGTCCAATTACACGGGCCGCGTTCACGAACAGAGCGCCGAGTCTATCCGCAGCCGGCTGTTCTTTCAGCTGTTCAATCCGGTAGATTGGGTTGGCTGCATATGGACCGCCCTCGCAATGGGCCTGGACACCATCATCGAATTGGGTGGCGGTTTAGGCGGCGGCGAGGATCCCGCTGCCAAGCGGCCGAATCTGCAAAGCATCATCAAGAAGATCGTGAAGCAGCGCAGTGTGGATGCGCAGTACCTGCCAGGCATCAACGTGGACACCTTGCGGGCCACGGCTGAGGCATTGTCGAGCTAGCGTGCCGCGCCTCTCCGGCGCTACAGCAGCAACGCAGTCAGCTCGCCTCGCGGTCGGCGAGCGCTTTGAAGCTGCCCGACTTCTCCCCAAACACTGTCTCGGCAAACTTATCGTCCAAGTCTTCAAGACGCATCATGCCGGTCGCGCTGGTGTCATCGGGGTTCATCTCGGGCACGCCCGCCGGCGGGGCAGGCGGCTGTGCCTCAGCGGCCTGCGTAGCATCATTGCCGGCTTCCTCAATCTTCAGATCTGCCCCGATCAGAGCTGCAGTCAGGTCGCTTGCCGCGTGGGACGGCTTGCTTTCGGCTGGCGCTGCGGGCGGGGCGCTAGCGCTGGCTGCCTCAAGCGAGCTGGTCTGCGGTGCTGGTTTCGAGACCGCGACGGGCCTGGCTGGTGGTTTCGCGCCCTGGCCCATTTGCCGCCAGCCGAGCAGCTTGGCCACGTCCTGCACGCATTCGGCGTCAAGCTGGTCAAGTCCGCGGGCCGCAGCCTCGGTAAGCGCTGCTTCCATCAGAGTGTTTATTAATCGAGGTACGCCGGCTACATAGCTGTAGACCAGCTTTGGTATGCCGGACGCAAGCACGCGCTCCGGATCACCGTCCGCAGCTCTAATTCGTTCGGCCAGATACTGGCCGGTCTCAACGTCGGATAGTGGGCGAATTCGATACCGCAGTGTTACCCGCTGGCGGATGTGAATGAGACCGGGTACGTCAAGCAGCTTGTGCAGCGTATGCGGGCCCATCAATACCGTGTTGAGCTGAAATCCTGGTTCACCGGCCAGGTTGACCAGCCGCAGTAATCGCCGCGCGCGTTCGGCAGTGATCCCGGTCAGGTCAATTGCTGCGGTGACTTGCCGCCCTGAGGCATTGTGTTCTTTCAACAGGCGACGCAGTTCGCGAGCAGCCGCTGGCCCACTTCCATCTGCAGGCTCGCCACCCAGGCTGATGATCAGCAGATCAAAAAGTTGCTCTGGCTCCGCCTGGCGCATGTCTGCCCAGGCAATCACGGCATCATTGCCCAGCCCCGTGCGCGCGTACTCGAGCAGCGACGTTTTGCCAACCCCCGGACCACCGCTAATTATGGCGGCAGCATTGTCCGAGGTGAGCACCTCCTGTAGGTGGGCAGCGGCCTTGCTTACCCCGTCATTCGGGGGCAGAAACTGCTGGCCGGTGCCTGCCCCGAACGGCCGGGCGCTCAGGCCGAAGTGCTGTGCGTACATATCGATATCCTGCTGTCAGATATAAGGATCTTCCTCGAATCTGGCGGCACTTCGCGACGATCGGGGTCACATAATTCCCCTCACCGGGGGGCATTGGCGGCTTGTCGGGCAGGCGGCCGGCAGGCATGATCTTGAGCCGCAAAGCGAGTTGGAGAGCCGGGCATGAGCATCTGGACGGTAGGGCTGGCCGTTGCCCTGGCAGCGACAAATGCGTCCATAGAAGCGACAGGGACCTCGGCCAACATGCCGACCGTGCTGATTACCGGGTCAAACCGGGGTATCGGCCTGGAGTTTGCGCGTCAGTACGCAGAGCGCGGCTGGCGTGTGATCGCGACCTGCCGGAATCCGGCGAAGGCCGCCGAGCTTAACGCCCTGGCGCGAGCGCGCGATAACCTGATAATTGAGCCGCTCGACATTGCCAGCGAGCAAAGCGTCGCCGACCTCGCGGAACGCTACCGCGGCCAGCCCATCGATGTCCTGATTAACAATGCCGCCTTGCTGGGTCAGCCCGCCCAGCAGCAGTTTCCGGATTTGGATTTCGCGCTCTTCGAGCAGGTCTGGTCGGTGAACGCGATGGGCACTTTACGCGTCATCATCGCGTTTCAAGAAAGCGTTGCCTTAGGTAAGCAGAAAAAAATTGTCGCGCTCGGAAGTTCATCCGGTTCCGTTAGTCAGATTAGTGCCGCACCCAATTCGTATCTGCCCTACCGAGCCAGCAAGGCCGGCTTGCACTTGCTGATTCGCAATCTTTCTTATCATCTGGCACCGGGCGGCATTCGTGTTGCGTTGTTAAACCCGGGCCTGGTCGATACGCGTGGTGTTCTTGATCGCAAGCCCGGCGATCCGGTACCTGAGGAGTTTCAACCCATCATGCCGCTGATCGAGCAGGGTGTAATTGAGCTTGATCGGCCGGCCGATGCCGTGGCTGATCTGCTGCTGCGGATTGATGAGATGGATACTCAGGAACCCGGTCAGTTCCTGAATGCCGACGGCACGCCTTTACCCTGGTGAGCGGTTATTGACGACCGGTGGCGGTGGTTAGACCTGCTCGAGCTCAACCAGCGTGCCGCAGAAATCTTTCGGGTGAAGGAATAGGACCGGCTTGCCGTGCGCGCCGGTTCGCGGCTCGCCATTGCCCAGCACCCTGGCGCCCCGGGCTTTCAGATGGTCGCGAGCGGCGATAATGTCATCTACCTCGTAGCACACGTGATGCATGCCGCCCGACGGGTGGGCAGCCAGAAACTTCTGTATCGGGGAGTCGGCGCCAAGCGGATGGAGCAGCTCGATCTTGGTGTTGGGGAGGTTCACGAATACTGTCGTGACACCGTGCTCGGGTAGGTCTTCCGGGGCGGAGACATCGGCACCCAAACTGTCGCGATAAACGGCTGCAGCGGCTGCAAGATCCGGCACGACAATCGCCACGTGGTTGAGTTTACCAATCATCAGTCGCCTCGCTCGTTAGTGGCAAAGTGGTCTACAACTCGGCGAGCTGCCACTCTGGGTGACTGCACGCCTTGGGAAACTGCATCTTCAAGCGCTTCGATTAGCTGCCCAACGGCGGGTGACTCCTTGGCGAGAGCCACGAGGTTCGCGGCGATTTCATCCCAAAGCCAGGCTTTGGCCTGCCGGGCACGGGCTTGCGCAAGTTCGCCGCTGTCCGTCATGTGATGTCGATACTCATTGACGGTCTTCCAGATCTCGTCGATGCCCTCATCGTGCAGCGCAGAGCAGGTCATCACAGGTACTTCCCAGCCGGCATGACGCGGATGCAAAAAGCGCAGCGCGTTGCGGTAGTCACTCGCGGCACGCCCGGCTGCCGCCTTCAGGTCGCCGTCGGCTTTGTTGACCACCACCAGATCGGCTAGCTCAACGATGCCACGCTTGATGCCCTGCAGTTCGTCGCCGCCTCCAGGCAACAGCAGAAGCATGAACATGTCGGTCATTTCGGCGACCGCTGTCTCGGATTGTCCGACGCCGACGGTTTCGATCAACACGACATCGTAGCCTGCGGCTTCGACCAATAGCATCGTCTCGCGGGTATGCCGCGTGACGCCCCCAAGGGTTCGTCCGGCCGGCGACGGCCTGATGAACGCCTCAGTCCGCTGCGATAGCTTCTCCATACGGGTTTTGTCGCCAAGTATGGAGCCGCCGGTCAAAGCGGATGAGGGGTCAACGGCCAATACGGCGATGCGATGGCCCTCGGCGATCAGGTGGTTGCCAAGGCTCTCGATAAAAGTGGATTTGCCGACGCCCGGCACGCCCGAGATCCCAACGCGCAGCGCCTTGCCGGAAAGCGGCGCGATCTTTTCAAGCAGGAGATCTCCGGCGTCCTGATCTTCGGCTCGAGTTGATTCCAGCAGCGTGATGGCGCGCGCCAGCGCGCGGCGGTCGCCCCGCGGCAGCGCTTCTGCCAGCTGTTCTACCTGCTCTTTGCTGGCGGTAGACATTTGATGAGAAACACTGCAGAGATTCCGCAGCTACTCGAATTCCAGAATTGCCTGATCTACGGTCAGGCTGTCGCCTTCCTGCGCGAGGACTTTTGCGATAACCACGTCATCATTAGCGCGCAGGCTGTTCTCCATCTTCATCGCTTCCACGACGGCGAGTTCCTCGCCCGCCTTCACCTCTTCGCCTTCCGCGACCGACAGGCGTACCAAGAGTCCGGGCATCGGGGAGAGGAGAAACTTGGATAAATCCGGTGGCTCTTTTTTGAGCATGTGCGAGGCCAGCTCAGCGGTTCTTTCGCTCACCACCAGCGCGAGCAGTTCGCTGCCCCGGTGTGTCACGCGGAAATAGAGCCCGACCCGGTCTATCTGGAAGCAGCGCTGCTCGCCATTGATGCTGACAAGCATCAATGGCTGGCCCAGCCGCCAGTTTGTCGCGATCGCATACTGGCTGCCTTCGACTTCGACGGCATAGTTGTCGCCGTCGGTGGAAATTGTGACAGGGTGATGTGCTTCGTTGGCAAGCACCACAAAGTCATTGCCCACAGATTTCTCATGGCTGGGGAGCTGGCCGGACAAACGTGCAGCCCGATTCATCAGCGCTTTGTGGGCGACGGCCGCTATGGCGATGCTCATATTGGGGTCGTCGAGCGGCACGTCGCTGGCCTGAAAGCCGTCGGGGTACTCTTCAGCGATGAAGTTGGTGGTGAGCTTGCCGGCGCGGAACCGCGGATGGGCAAGCAGCGCGTTCAGGAAACTGATGTTGTGCGACACGCCGCGAATGAAATATGCGTCCAGCGCATCGTTCATGCGGAGAATGGCTTCGTCCCGATCTTTGCCGTAGGTCACCAGTTTCGCAATCATCGGATCGTAAAACATGGAGACTTCGCTGCCTTCCTGGATGCCCGTATCGACGCGCACGAACTCAGTCTCGGCCGGCGGTTGGTAGTGCCCCAGGCGCCCAATGGAAGGCAGGAAGTTTCTGAACGGGTCTTCAGCGTAAACGCGAGCCTCCATGGCCCAGCCGGTCAGCTTCACGTCTTGTTGCTTGAGCGGGAGCTTTTCTCCGTTGGCCACGCGAATCATTAGTTCTACAAGATCTTGCCCGGTAATGAACTCGGTAACCGGATGTTCGACTTGCAGTCGCGTATTCATTTCCAGGAAATAGAAGTTTTTGTCCTTATCGACAATAAATTCCACGGTGCCGGCGGAGCGGTAGTCGACCGCCCTGGCCAGGGCCACCGCCTGCTCGCCCATGGCCTTGCGCGTTGCTTCATCGAGGAATGGCGAGGGCGCCTCCTCGATAACTTTCTGGTGGCGCCTTTGAATAGAGCATTCCCGCTCGCCAAGGTAGATGACGTTGCCATGCGTGTCGGCGAGCACCTGAATTTCAATATGCCTGGGTTCCTCGATAAACTTTTCCGCAAAGACCCGGCCATCGCCAAAGCTCGATACGGCCTCGTTTGTCGCGCGCTCGAAACCGTCGCGGCATTCCTCGTCATCCCAAACGACTCGCATGCCCTTGCCGCCGCCGCCAGCGCTGGCCTTAAGCATCACGGGGTAACCAATATCGCGGGCTATGCTGACGGCATGGTCGGCGTCATCAATGATGCCGGTGTAGCCGGGAACTGTGCTCACGCCCGCTTCGGCGGCAAGTTTCTTTGACGTGATCTTGTCGCCCATGCTGGTGATCGCATGTTCACCCGGGCCGATGAAGGTGATGCCCGCCTTGTCCAGCGCCTCAGTAAACTTTGCGTTCTCTGACAGGAAACCGTAGCCGGGGTGGACAGCCTCGGCGCCGGTTGAGCGACAGGCCTCAATAATTCGGTCCATGACCAAATAACTTTCTGCGGAAGGCGGCGGCCCTATATGCACTGCCTCGTCGGCCATCTGTACGTGCAGAGCTTCGCGGTCTGCATCGGAGTACACCGCCACCGTAGCGATACCCATCTTGCGGGCAGTCTTGATGACGCGGCAGGCAATTTCGCCGCGATTGGCAATCAAAATCTTTTTGAACATGACGTCGCGATTCGTGTTGTTGATCGTTGGTCCTGGAGCGTGGTTTCTCAGCGCTGTCCTAGAGTGGAACGTTGCCGTGCTTGCGCCACGGATTCTCGAGCTTCTTATCCCGCAACATGGCGAATGACCGGCACACCCGAACCCGCGTATCTCGCGGCATGATGACGTCGTCGATAAAGCCACGGCTGCCCGCGATAAACGGATTGGCGAACTTGCGGCGATAGTCCTCGGTGCGTCGTGCAATTTTGTCCTCGTCACCTATGTCCTGGCGGAAGATAATCTCCACGGCGCCCTTTGGCCCCATTACTGCGATTTCCGCACTGGGCCACGCAAAATTCACATCGCCACGGAGATGCTTTGAGGCCATAACGTCGTAGGCTCCGCCGTAGGCCTTGCGAGTGATTAGCGTGACCTTGGGTACGGTGGCCTCAGCGTACGCGTACAGCAGCTTGGCGCCGTGCTTAATGATTCCGCCGTATTCCTGAGTGGTTCCCGGCATAAATCCGGGAACATCGACCAGCGTCAGGATGGGAATATTGAAGGCATCGCAAAAGCGCACGAAGCGCCCGCCTTTGCGTGAGGAATCGATATCAAGGCAACCAGCGAGGACCGTTGGCTGATTCGCCACCACGCCGATCACGTGGCCCTGAAGCCGTATCAGGCCAATGACGATGTTTTGAGCATAGCCAGGCTGCAGTTCGAAAAAATCACCTTCGTCTGCCAGCTTAACGATCAGCTCCTTGATGTCATAAGGTTTCGCCGGGTCATCGGGAACCAGGCTATCCAGCGAGGACACGACGCGGCTTGCCGGATCCTCGGTGGGCCAGACCGGTGGTTTCTCGCGATTATTGGCTGGCAGGAAGTTGAAGAAGCGCCGCGTCGCCAGCAGGGCTTCCACATCGTTGTCGAGCGCCAGGTCGGCCACGCCGGACTTGGAAGTATGCGTCAGCGCGCCGCCAAGCTCCTCGGCCGTAACCACTTCGTGAGTCACGGTCTTCACGACATCCGGCCCCGTGACGAACATGTAGGAGGTGTCCTTTACCATGAAGATGAAATCCGTCATGGCGGGCGAATACACGGCACCGCCGGCGCAGGGGCCCATGATGACTGACAGTTGCGGCACGACGCCTGAGGCCAGCACGTTTTTCTGGAATACGTCAGCATAGCCGCCCAGTGAAGCCACGCCTTCCTGAATCCGCGCCCCTCCTGAGTCGTTCAGGCCAATCACCGGCGCGCCCACCTTCATTGCTTGATCCATGATCTTGCAGATCTTCTCGGCATGTGTCTCTGACAGCGAGCCGCCAAACACCGTGAAGTCTTGGCTGAATACAAACACGAGACGGCCGTTAATTGTGCCGTAGCCGGTAACCACGCCATCGCCGGGAACCTTGTTATCGGCCATGTCGAAATCGGTGCAGCGATGCTCGACAAACATATCCCACTCTTCGAAGCTGCCTTCGTCGAGCAGCAGTTCAATCCGCTCCCGTGCGGTTAGCTTGCCTTTCTTGTGCTGGGCATCAATGCGGCGCTGCCCGCCGCCATTCTTCGCGGCCGTTCGCTTTTCGTTGAGCTGCTGGATTATTTCCTGCATGAAAGATTGTTCTCCTGGATAGTCATGGAGTCCGGTGCCCAGATCATTCAGGCGGCGAGCCGCCGTTCCCGTATGAGGTCTATGACCTGTCCCGCGGCAGCGGGAATATTGGTACCTGGACCGAAGACTGCTGCGACACCGGCTGCCTCAAGTTCCGCATAGTCTTTTGGTGGGATGACGCCGCCGCAGATCACGATGATTTCCGCTGCACCCTGTTCGCGCAGCGACTCAATGAGCTGCGGGACCAGCGTCTTGTGGCCCGCCGCCTGGGATGACACACCGACGACGTGCACGTCATTTTCAATGGCGTGGCGGGCAGCCTCGTCAGGTGTCTGAAAGAGCGGTCCGATGTCGACGTCGAAGCCAATGTCGGCGAAGGCGGTAGCAATGACCTTCGCCCCTCTGTCATGTCCGTCCTGGCCGAGTTTGACCACCAGAATCCTGGGACGCCGGCCCTCGTCACGGGCAAATCGCTCCACGTCCGCCTGAATCTTGCCGAAAGCCTCGTCGCCTTCGTAGGCTGAACCGTACACGCCACTAATCGATTGGATCACCGCCTTGTGCCTCCCGAATTTACGCTCCATGGCATCGGAAATTTCACCGACGCTGGCGCGGGCACGAGCCGCATCGATAGCGAGTTCCAGCAAGTTGCCTGCGCCGCTTGCCGAGGCCTCGGCGAGCCTGTCCAGCGCGGCCTCGCAGGCCCCTGCATCGCGTTCGTCGCGCACCTTCTTCAGCCGCCTGACCTGCGACTCCCTTACCGCGGAGTTGTCGATATCCAGTACTTCAACGTCTGGCTCATCATCGCGCACATACTTGTTGACTCCGACGATAACTTCTTCACCGCGATCGATTCGTGCCTGGCGCAGCGCGGCCGCCTGCTCGATCCGCAGTTTGGGCATGCCCGACTCAACCGCCCTGGTCATGCCGCCCATGTCCTCTACCTCTTTGATGAGCTTGCGGGCTTCTGCTGCCAGTGATGCGGTCAGCGACTCTACATAGTAGGAACCGGCCAGGGGGTCAACGACCTGGGTGATGCCCGCTTCTTCCTGCAGGATGAGCTGAGTGTTGCGAGCGATATGCGCAGAAAAAGGAGTTGGCAGAGCAAGCGCCTCGTCGAATGAGTTTGTATGCAGCGACTGCGTGCCGCCGAGCGCAGCCGCCAGCGCTTCGATCGTTGTGCGGATGATGTTGTTGTATGGATCCTGGCTCGTGAGGCTTACGCCGGAGGTCTGGCAATGCGTTCGCAACATCAGGGAACGAGCATCTTCGGGGCTGAATAGCTCGGCCATGAGTTCAGACCACAACAGCCTGGCGGCGCGCAGCTTTGCGGCTTCCATGAACAGATTCATGCCAATCGCAAAAAAGAACGATAGTCGCGGGGCAAACTGATCGACCTTCAGGCCGCTGGCCAAAGCCGCGCGAACGTACTCAATCCCATCGGCGATTGTGAAGCCGAGTTCCTGCACGCAGGTCGCGCCGGCTTCCTGCATGTGGTAGCCCGAAATCGAAATGGAGTTGAAACGCGGCATGTTGCGCGCTGTGTAACCAATGATGTCTGCAACAATGCGCATCGACGGCTCGGGCGGATAAATATATGTGTTGCGGACCATGAACTCTTTCAGGATGTCGTTCTGCAGAGTCCCGGCCAGCTTCTCCGGCGCGACGCCTTGTTCTTCCGCCGCCACGATGTACATTGCCATCACCGGTATCACGGCGCCGTTCATCGTCATTGACACGGACATCTGGTCGAGGGGTATTCCGTTGAACAGAATCTTCATGTCTTCCACGGTGTCGATAGCCACACCGGCTTTGCCGACGTCGCCAACGACGCGAGGGTGATCAGAGTCGTAGCCACGGTGCGTGGCCAGATCGAAAGCGACAGACAGTCCCGTCTGGCCGGCCGCCAGGTTCTTGCGGTAAAACGCATTAGATTCTTCTGCGGTTGAGAAGCCGGCGTACTGGCGCACGGTCCAGGGCCGTCCGGTGTACATCGTTGCCCGCGGTCCGCGGACAAAGGGTGCAAATCCTGGCAAGCTGTCCAGGTGCTCCATGCCCGCCAGGTCGGTCGCCGTATACAGCGGTTTTACCGAGATGCCTTCCGGGGTCAGCCAGTTCAGTTCCTCGGGGTCCCGGCCTTTACCTTCTTTGGTTGCCAGTTCTGTCCAGTCATTCAGGCCTGGTTGCTTGTTCTTGGCCATGCTGTACTTCCTCAACTACGCCGGACGATCAGTTCGCCCAGCGCCAGCAGCCGGCGCGCTTCATCGGCATGCAATTGTTCAATCATTTGACCGTCTGACACGGCGATGCCTTTGCCAGACGCTGCAGCGCTTTCCCAGGCAGCCACGATCTGTCGCGCCCGCTCGATCTCGGCTGGTGGGATACCGAAAACCTCATTGGCGGTCGCGATTTGCCCGGGATGAATCAGCGTCTTGCCATCGAACCCCAGTTTCTTACCCTGCTGGCAAGACGCCCTGAAACCGGCATCGTCGGTGAGATCCCCGAAAACGCCGTCCAGTATATCAAGCCCGTGGGCGCGGGCCGCCAGGACACTGTGAGCAAGCGCTGCCTGCAGGCCAGTCCGGCCCGGATCAGGCGGCAGGCGCATAGCCTTGCTCAGGTCTGAGGTACCCATGACGATGACCCGCAGCAAGTCCGATGCGCTGGCAATCGCACCACTATTCAAAATGCCTTGGGGTGTCTCCGCCATCGCCCACAGCGCAAGGCTATCCGGTGCACCTGCGGACGCAAGCGCCGCTGATGCAGCTTGAATAGCTGCCGGATCGTCAACCTTGGGCAGCAGCACAGCGTCGGCGCCGCTGCCGGCCGCTGCGCGCAAATCGTCCGCGTGCCAGGGCGTGCCCGCCGGGTTAATTCGCAGTACGCGTTCCTGGTGTCCGCTCCTGCTGGCCGACAGCGCCCCGACCGCGGCTGCCCGGGCTGCGCTCTTGGCGGCCGGGGCGACCGCGTCTTCAAGGTCGATGATCACCGCGTCGCAGTTCAGCGTGCGGGACTTTTCCAGCGCGCGCGTGTTACTGGCGGGGACGAACAACACGCTGCGACGCAGCGTTAGCGATGATGACATGAAACAGGAACCGTTTTTTTTGTGGGTTTGCTGTAAATACTAGTCTATAAGTCTTAGATTTACCTACTTTTTCAGGCTGGCCTTCTCCGGCTGGCCCTGGCGTCGAGCCCGCGAGCACTCTCCGCATGACGAAAATTTCACGCGGTCCCACTTTGCGGAGCGGGCGCGGGTTGGCTAGAGTGTCCAGCACGACTAGACCCGATGACGCAATCAAGACGGTCCTCGTCGAGCAAATAAAACTCAAAGTCTGGCGGGATGCGCCAGATGCAGCCGTTCCTGGAGGATCGGACATGGGGAAGAACCGTTTTCTGAGCGGGCTCGTTTGCTTTGGCCTGCTGTTGTCAGCTGCGCCCGCAGTGAATGCCGCCCTTATCACTTATGACCTGGCCAGCCACCCCGCCGGACAAGTCTCACCGCCACCCTACGGTTTGCGGCTGGACGGTTTGTACGGCACCGGTGGCAGCACGGAGTGGACTTTTGATTTCGATCACCCGTCCTCCAGCATGCAGGCCACTCTGGATACCAACACGAATGAGTTCCGGATTTTCGGCACCGTGTTCGGTGGAGTCGATGCTGGCACCGCATATGATCCGACCCTCTCTGGTGCATGGAGCGTTGACTTCACCTACCAGACGAATGGGTCGATCGTGCTGAACAATGGCACCGATCTCGAATACGAGGTCGTCCCTGAGGCGCCACTCGATAACAACGGTACTCTGACGCCCCTGTTTTCTGCCTCCAGCGGCAGCGTCAATATTGTTTCCGGTGTGCCCGTTGATCTTGAGCAGGAGAAGGAATTCTTCTTCAACAACACGGATGATCACCGGCTCGGCGGCAGCGGGCTATCTGGTCCGACAACGTTTGTCGGCTGGGGTTGGCTTAACCATTCGTCGATTGATCACATCGTTGCCAGCGACTGGCTGTTCACAGCTACAGTCGTGCCGGTTCCCGCCGCGGTCTGGTTATTCGGCTCGGCGCTCGGCCTGCTGGGATTCGCGCGCAACCGACGTAGCCGTCGCACCTAACGCACAAGCCAGAAACGCAAAAAAGGCCCCGCGGCAACGCGGGGCCTTTTTTTTGGAAGTGCCAGGCGCCAGTCCTTGGCGTTAGCCGGTCCAGGTCGGCAGGAGAGTCAGTCTCGCAGGTCTGCTGGCCCCGAAAGCGCGGGGTCTGGTTTGTCGGGCCGGATGCCCCAATCCCCCGACCAGCTCATGAGCTCCTTGGTCGTTACGCGACCATCTTCGGCGAGGGCGGCGGCTGCAGCGTAAGCAATGTACTCGCCACTTACTTCGAACCAATCCCGCAGATCAGGGCGAGACTCGCTTAGTCCGTAACCGTCAGTGCCAAGCACAACATACGGCCCCGGCACCCAGCGCGCGATGCTGAGCGGCAGAGACTTCATGTAATCGGAGGCCGCGATAAATACCCCTTGCTCAGCGTCGAGCAATCGTCGCACGTAAGGCTGCTGGCGCTCGCCCGAAGCTCCCTCGAGCAGATTACGCCGCTCCGTGCGCAGCCCATCGCGATTGAGCTCGTTGTAGCTGGTGACGCTCCAGATGTCAGTCGTAATCCCTTTAGTCTCGAGCAGCGCCTGCGCGCGCTGCACCTCAGCCATGATGGCGCCGCTGCCAAACAAATGAGCTTTGCGCCCTGCCTTGACCGGGCTTGACGACCTCGCATAGCAATACATGCCGCGAATGACGCCGTCTTCTACGCCATCAGGCATCGCCGGCATCACGTCGTTCTGGTTGTGTATCGTGATGTAGTAAAAAATATTTTCCTGGCGTTGATACATGCGCCGGATGCCTTCACGAATAATGACGGCGAGTTCGTAGGCAAAGGCCGGGTCATAGCTCATCAGGTTGGGTACGGTGTTTGCCACAACCTGTGAATGTCCGTCCTCGTGCTGCAGGCCCTCGCCGTTGAGAGTTGTGCGCCCAGACGTACCGCCGAGGAGAAATCCGCGGCAGAGCATGTCGCCGCAGGTCCAGATCATGTCGCCTACGCGCTGAAATCCGAAGATCGAGTAGAAGACGTAGAACGGGATCGTCGGCACGCCATGCACGGCATAAGCCGTTCCGGCCGACAGAAACGATGCCATCGCTCCGGTCTCGCAGATGCCCTCTTGCAGAATCTGGCCGTTTTCTGCCTCGCGATAAGGCATGAGCGTGCTGCTGTCTACGGGGCGATACTTCTGCCCGTCGATCGAGAAAATGCCAGCCTTGCGAAACAGCGCCTCCATGCCGAAGGTGCGGGCTTCGTCCGGGACGATCGGCACGACATACTTGCCGAGTTCCTTGTGGTCCAGCAGCTTTGCCAGCATGCGGACGAAGGCCATGGTTGTAGAGAGCTCACGGTCGCCGGACCCCTTTAGTTGATCCGCAAAGCAGTCCAAATCGGGTGGCGGCAGAGACGGGCAGTCAACTTGTCTGCGAGGCCAGGCGCCGCCGAGCGCCTCGCGATGCTCGCGCAGGTATTGCAGCTCTTCGCTGTCGTCTGCCGGACGGTAGAACTTTGCCTGAGCTGCCGCTTCGTCATCTATGGGGATGCCCAGCCTGCGCGCGGTTTCGACGCGCTCTTCCGCGCTCAGGCTCTTCTTCTGATGCACGGCGTTCGATCCTTCATAACCCTGCATGCCGAAGCCTTTGATAGTTTTTATCAGCACGACCGTGGGCCGGGAGGACGGCGCCGCGGCTCGGGAGAACGCACTGTAGATCTTGCGGTGATCGTGGCCGCCGCGGCGAATCGCCCGCACTTCCTCGTCAGACAGGATTTTCATGAGCTCCGCCAGCTCGGCGTTATCGCCATTCCAGTGCGCCCGGACCTCTGGTCCGGTCGCTACCGAGTACATCTGATAGTCGCCGTCTACCGCTTCATCCATACGGCGCTGTAAAACACCGCGGTGATCAATGGCGAACAGCGGATCCCATTCCCCGCCCCAGATTACCTTGATGACCTGCCAACCGGCGCCGCGAAAGCTGCGCTCAAGTTCCTGGATGATTTTGCCGTTACCGCGCACTGGCCCATCCAGACGTTGCAGGTTGCAGTTCACCACCACGACCAGATTGTCGAGTTTCTCCCGCGCTGCGATATTAATCGTGCCCAACACCTCTGGTTCATCGGCTTCGCCGTCGCCAATGAAGTTCCAAACTTTGCCGCCGTTGGCCGGTTTCAGGCCGCGATTCTCGAGGTACTTGGCGAAACGCGCCTGATAGATAGCGCTCGGCGTTGAGAGTCCCATAGAGGCGCAGGGCATTTGCCAGAACGCCGGCATGTTGCGCGGGTGGGGGTATGACGAGAGCCCGCCGCCTGGCTGCAGTTCACGGCGAAAGTTATCTAGCTGCTCTGCCTCGAGACGTCCTTCGATAAAGGCGCGGGCATATATGCCTGGCGCGGCGTGCGCCTGCATACTCACCAGATCGCCGCCGTAGTCATCACTCTTGTTGCGAAAGAAGTGGTGTAGTCCGACCTCCATCATGGTGGCAGCCGAAGCATAGGTGCCAATGTGACCGCCGACGCCGGTGCCGCTGTCATAGGCGCGGAGTACCATCGCCATCGCGTTCCAGCGAAGAATATTCTCAATACGCTGCTCTAGCTCAATGTTGCCGGGATAAGGTGGCTGCTCGGCAAGCGGGATCGTATTGCGATAGGGCGTATTTAGCGTGGCTTCATCGACGATGACATTCTCGTCGGTCAGGTAATCGCGCATGGCACGAAAGATCGTCTTTGCCCGATCAGGCCCATCGGCCTGCAACAGTGATTCCATAGAATCGAGCCATTCCTTGAGCTCGACATCTTGTGGATTAGAAAGATCTACTCGCCGGGTCGCCATGCGTATTTATTCTCTTTAGAGATGCTGCGATTATAAGTCGCTGAAAGCAATTTGAAATAACGGGCTGACCCATGGCTGGAATGTGGCGTTCCAGTGCAGTTAGGCCCAACGGCTTGCGGGGAGCAGACGATGGATGAGACATCTTATGACCGGCGCACCGCGCTGACTTTCTTGCTAGCCCTGGGTGGGATGGCTTGGGCGGATGAGAGCAGCGCCGGCGCGCATGTGGTCGCTCGCGGCCCATCAACCCGAATCCGCCCGCCGGCGGGCCCCGAGCGGGACCTGTACGACGAGATTCACGCGCTGCTGAGCAGGACAGAGGAGATCTGGAACAGTCAGGAATTTCACCGGCTAAAGGAGGTGTGGGACGCCAGCGATCCCGATCCATGGTACGTCCCTGAGGAGATTGAGGAACCCTTCTTTAGCTGGCCCGAGATCGAGCGCTACTGGAACCCGGGTCGCAAGGTGCTCAACGCGTTTCGCTGGGAATTCTCCAAGCTGAAGGTCAAGTCCCTTGCTCCGGATCTGGCGCTTGGGCTGTTCGATCACTTCTACGAAATTTCCCTGGCGGTAGGTCCGCCGACGCCTCCCACCGCGGGTTTTGATCGTTGCCTCGCATTGTTCCGCAAAACGTCCGACGGCTGGCGCCATATTCTGTACGCCCAATGCCCGCTAGGTCCGGACACCTACGTGCGTAATCTGCGTCAGCGGATAGTGCGCCCGGATTTTGCCGGCTTTGGGGAATCACTGGATACCGAGTAGTGGCCGGGAGTGAAATGCTGGCCGGGCGCCGCCGCTTTATCGAGTTCCTGCTTGGATCTCCGCTACTGGCTGCGACGGGGTTGTCTGCAGGCTGGCCTGTCATTGCGGATGCGCTGCCGTCGCTGGCCGTGCCAGAGGCAGCCAACCGGGCCCTGAATGTGTTTCAGCTCAAGGCGGCTGCCCAGCGGGCACTTGATAAGCCGGCGTGGCATTTCATCATGAACGGCGCCGACGATGGTAAGACCGCGGACGCGAACCGGCGCGCGTTCGACGACTGGCAGCTGCGTGTCAGACGCCTGGTTGACGTGCGCGAGATCGATACGCGCACGGAGCTATTTGGCTTGCAGTTGGCCAGTCCGATCGTACTCGCGCCGGTGGGTAACCAGTCCGGGGTGCATCCTGATGGCGAGTTGGCGACCGCACGGGCAGCCCTTCAAAGAGAGCATCTGACGATTTACTCCACCATGAGCAGCTATAGCATCGGTGAGATCGCCAATGAGGTGTCGGGCGCACCTGCCTGGTTTCAGCTCTATGCATCACCGGATGAGGCGCTGATGCTGCATTTGATTCGCAGCGCAGAGCAGGCGGGCTGCCGAGCGTTGGTGCTCACAGTCGACTCGCCAACAAGAGGCAATCGCGAGGGCGAGCGCTGGTTTGCCCGACAGGCTGACAGGAGTCGTTTGCGTTTGGGAAATTTTGAGAGCTATGCGGGCGCTGCCCGCATTGGCGATCCTGGCCTGTCATGGGACATCGTTGCCTGGCTCAGCGAGCAAACGCGCCTGCCGATCGTGCTTAAAGGCATCGTCACCGGAGAGGATGCCCGGCTGTCCAGGCAGAGCGGTGCGGATGGCATCATCGTCTCGAATCACGGTGGCCGGCAGGAGGAGAGTGGGCGCGCGACGCTGGACTGTCTTGAGGAGGTTGTCGCTGCCGCCGGCGGCCTGCCGGTGCTGATCGACGGTGGTTTCCGCCGCGGCACTGATTGCTTCAAGGCGCTGGCCCTCGGCGCGCGCGCCGTGTGCATTGGCCGCCCCTATTTATGGGGGCTGGGCGCCTTCGGCGAGGCGGGTGTCGATCGTTGCCTGCAGCTGCTGCAGGCGGAGCTGGTGCGGATCATGCAGCTGGCAGGCACCCCGAACCTCAGTGCAATCAGCGAGCGATACGTTACGCGAGGTTAGGTCGACCGACCTACAGGAGCGCGCCCTCAAAGATTGCCGGGGTGAGCACGGTGTCCGTTGCATCGGCGTCGTCGAAGGTCTCCGGGCAGTCGCGATTGAAATGCAGGCCGCGGCTCTCACGTCGCGCCTGCGCGCTGCGGATCGTGAGTTCGGCAACTAGCGCGAGATTGCGCAGCTCGATCAAATCGTTGGTCACCTTGAAGTTGCCATAGAACTCAGCGATTTCGTCCTGCAGAAACTCAACCCGCCGCCGCGCACGTTCCAGCCGCTTGTCTGTGCGCACGATACCAACGTAGTCCCACATGAAGTGGCGGAGCTCATCCCAGTTGTGGGATACGACTACCATTTCATCTGGGTCGGTTACCCGGCTCTCGTCCCAGTCAGGCGGCGGGCTGTCCAGGTCACCGAGGTCACTCAGGTCAGCGGCAATACGCCGACTGGCGCTATCGGCAAACACCAGGCCCTCAAGCAGTGAGTTACTTGCGAGCCGGTTCGCCCCGTGCAACCCGGTGCACGTGCATTCCCCGATAGCGTAGAGGCCCGGAATGTCGGTGCTGCCCTCGAGATCCGTCACGATACCGCCGCAGCTATAGTGCGCAGCGGGCACTACAGGTATAGGTTGGCTCGTGATATCGATGCCAAACCCCGCGCAGCGTGCCGTGATGTTCGGAAAGTGCTCTTTAATCTCTGCCGCCGGCTTGTGGCTGACGTCCAGGTAGACACAATCAAAACCACCGCGTTTCATTTCGTAGTCAATTGCCCGCGCCACGATATCGCGTGATGCCAGCTCGGCGCGTTCATCGTGGCCGGACATAAACTCCTTACCTCCAGGGAGCCTCAGGAGACCGCCTTCGCCACGCAGAGCCTCGGAGATCAGCACTGACTTGGCGTGCGGATGGAACAGGCAGGTAGGGTGGAACTGCACGAACTCCAGGTTCGCGACCCGGCAGCCGGCGCGCCACGCCATCGCGATGCCGTCCCCTGTCGATGTGTCGGGATTCGTCGTGTACAGATAAATTTTTGCGGCCCCGCCGGTCGCGAGTACTACACTTCTGGCGGTCAGCGTTACGACTTCGTTTTGCTGACGGTTTAATGCGTAGGCACCAATGCATCTATTGTGCTTGCTGTTTCCAAGTTTCGCGGTGGTGATCAAATCGATCGCGATCAGGTCGGCAAGCATGCGGATCTTCGGATGCTTTGCCAGCTGTGCGCTCAACGTCGCCATGACCGCGCTGCCGGTTGCATCAGCTGCGTGGACAACACGGCGCTGGCTGTGGCCGCCTTCCCTTGCCAGGTGCAGCTCCCCGGTGCCGCGACTCTCGGTAAACGCAACGCCGCGCTCCCGCAACCAGCGAATGGCCTCAGGAGCTGCCGCGGTCACTCGCTCGACCGCCTCCTCATTGCACAGGCCGGCACCGGCCGTCAGCGTATCCTGGGCGTGACTTTCCGTGGAGTCGTTGGTGGCTACGGCGGCGGCGATGCCTCCCTGGGCCCAGGCACTGGAGCTTTCCGAAGTCTTGGCGAGCACAGCCACCTCGCTGCCCGCATCAGCGAGCCTTAGCGCGAGTGAGGCGCCCGCAATACCCGCACCTATGATGAGGACATCAAAGTCGGCGTTGGCCATTTGGGGCTGGAGCGACGGCGAGCCGATCAGCTGCTCGACGATGCCCGCCCGACTGCAAGCATTCTGTCGAGGGATAGTTTGGCCTTGGAGGCTGTCTCGGGGTCGACATCCACGGCTGGCTCTAGCGTCTCAAGAGCCCGAAGGATCTTCGGTAGCGAAATCCGTTTCATGTGAGGGCACAAATTGCACGGACGCACAAAGTTTACGTCGGGAAATTCCACCGCCACGTTGTCGCTCATCGAGCATTCGGTAACCAATACCACGTCAGCCGGGCGCCGATCAGCGACATGCTGAATCATGCCGGAAGTAGAGCCGACAAAGTCTGCCTCGTTGAGCACGTCCGGCGGGCACTCCGGGTGGGCAATGATCTCGATGCCGGGATGAGACTGACGATAGGTGCGCAGTTCGTCACCGGTAAACCGTTCGTGAACCTCGCAGGCACCCTTCCACAGTATGACTTCAACGTCGGTCTGGCTGGCAACGTACTTGCCCAGGTACTCGTCCGGAATAAAGATCACCTTGTCTGTGCCCAGCGACTCGACAACCTTCACCGCGTTGGCAGATGTGCAGCAGATATCGGCCTCTGCGCGCACATCCGCATAGGTATTCACATAGGTAACTACCGGCACCCCGGGATGCTCTTGCTTGAGCGCCCGCACGTCCGCACCGGTGATTGATGCTGCCAGCGAGCATCCAGCCGCCATGTCCGGCAGCAATACGGTTTTCTCCGGGCTGAGAATCTTCGCGGTTTCCGCCATGAACCTGACGCCGCAAACCACGATGACTTCGGCGTCGGTATCGGCACCGAACTGAGCCATGCCGAGAGAGTCGCCCGTGTAGTCGGCGACACCATGAAAAATCTCTGGCACCTGGTAGTTGTGCACTACCAGCGCCGCGTTACGTTCCGCTTTCAGTTCGTTAATCCGGGCAATCAGCGGCGCGTGAATCGGCCATTCCACCTCCGGGATCACCTCCCGAAGGCGTTCGTAGATGGGCTGAGTGGCCGCTTTCACTTCGGACGTGAATTCGAGTTGTGTATCGGTCGGAGTCATGAGCAATAGCTGGAAAGGCGAATGGCGCCTGCAAGGCGGCGTAAGGCTTTGATCCTGATCCTAGTCGGGCTGACAGAAGCCGGTCAACGTGGCCGGGTTATGGCTCCGGGCCCGTTAGACCCGGCGTCTGTGCGGGGCTAGAACGCTTCTCATTGTAGAACAAATTGCCCGCAGCGGACTGTAGTTCAGGCCGGATAAATATAAGTGAACTGGGAGTGCCATCACAGCGGGCTTGCTGCTGCGCAGGCATGATGCTTGCTGGCTTTGTGTGTCCGCCAGCTTCAATGGATTCAACGCGCGAGAGAGACCAGATATTCGCTGATTACGGGGCTTGCTTGGCTCTCGCGGTGCCTACAGCCTTGACGGCTCGCTGTTTCGATGCGCGTGGCCAGCTGTTTTGGTCGACGGACTGGCGCGATTCGAGTGGCAGCCCCGCGTCCCCGGAGACGAGCCTCGATCCCCGGACCGAACAAGGGCTGCGGCAAGTCCTCGCGAATCCTGGTTCCGGCGAAGCCGAGTCTTTCGCGGATTCTGAGGTCGCCACGTGGTTCTTTCCGCTCCATACGCAGCGTGATCGTCTGCATGGTGTGCTGGTTCTCCAGACCACGGCAGGTGATCTCCAATACAGCGCATGTGCCGGGGCGGTCGGGCCGGTCACCCGCACGCTGCAGCGGGAGTTGGATCTGCGCATGCGGCTGCTTGACGGGCAGCGCAAACAGGCGGTGCAAACGTCGGAAGAAAAGCTGTTGCACCACGTAGAGTCGCTGGCGCACAAGAATAAGCCAGCGCGAGCCAAGCTGGAACGAATTCTCGAGCTCGTGCGAGAGTATCTGAAGGTGGAGCGCGCGGCGCTCGTCGTGCCCGGCGAAGATATTCGCATGCTGGACGCCGAGGGGTTGTCTGGCCCCGAGGCTGAGCTGGCCCTGGAGAGCATGATCGTCAAGGCAGAGGCGCTGAGTGAATCTTCGGCCCCCGAACAAGACGAGGCAGACCTGGTCCGCGTTCCCGTCACTCTCCCGCACGGGTCTGGCGACGGCACGCTGGCACTTTCAGGCTGGGCCTCGTCCAAGTTCAGCGCCGGCCGCCGCCGGCGCATCGCAAGGTTCATTGGTTCTCACGTCGAGTCGATTATCGAACGGGAGTTCGATCCGCTAACCGGGCTGATGGCGTTCGCCAATTTCGAAAGCAGTTTGGAAGCTGCCTGCGCAGGTGCCCAGTCAGAGGAATACACTCTGCTATACCTCGACATCGATCAGATTCACGTCATCAATGACAACTACGGTCGTGAGGTAGGCGATGAAGTCCTCATGACTTTTGCGAGCCTGCTGCGCAACTGGTTCAGTGGTCATCTGGTTACGCGCATTAGCAGCGACAGTTTTGCTGCCCTCGTCGCAGGCATGAGCAGGCCGCAGGCTCAGCGGCTAGCGGAAGTCGCCTCCCGGCGGCTAGCCGAAATGGAATTCTCCGGTGCTGGCAAGAGTTTTAAAGCCAGCGTCAGCATCGGCGTCGCGCCGCTAGCCTCGGGCGACCAGGCAGCGGGTGGCAGCTTATCTGCTGCGCAGGCGGCTTGCCGGACCGCTAAAGATAGAGGGGCGGGATCCGTGGCCGTCTATGACGTCGCGGATCAGAGCGTCGTGAAGCGCATCGATGACATTCATCTCGTCGGCCGGGTGCGCGAAGCGATCGAGGACGGAAGGCTCGTACTGCTGGGGCAGCCAATTCGTTCCCTGCGCGGCCAGCCGTCGGACTCGCTGGAGTACCTTGAGGTGCTCGTGCGCATGATTGACGACGCCGGTAATCAGCTGCCACCGGGCGAGTTCCTGTCGGCGGCTGAGCGTTACCAGCTGATGGATGAGCTCGATCGTCGCGTGGTCAGATTGACCTTGGAGATGCTCGCCAAGGTAGCAGCCAATGAGACAGCGGCGAGGCCGCGCATCGCCATAAATTTGTCAGGCCAGAGTCTGGGTAACGAAAAGTTTCTGCACTACGTCACCAAGGAAATTGAGCGGACTGGCGTTGATCCCAAGCGGCTATGCTTTGAAATCACTGAGACTGTCGCCGTAGCCAACATGCAGCGTGCGCAGGCGCTGATGAGCGCACTCAAGAAGATGGGCTGCAAGTTTTCCCTGGATGATTTTGGCACCGGCCTGAGCTCGTTTGCTTATCTGAAGCTGTTTCCGGTGGGAACGATCAAGATCGACGGCAGCTTTGTTCGGGACATTCATACAAACGTCGTTTCCCAATCCGTCGTCGCCGCAATTTCCGAAGTGGCCAGGGTGATGGGGTTGGAGACTGTTGCGGAGTTCGTCGAAGACGAACGGGCTATGTCGCTGCTCAAGGATCTGGGCGTGACCTGGGGGCAGGGTTATCTCCTCGGTGAGCCGCAGCCATTGGAAACGTTGCTCAATGCCCACAGCTTGCCGGTTGTCGCGGAAGCTGACACGGCTTAGGGCCCGGTCCACGTCCATGCGCGCGGCGGGCCGCAAGGATCAAAGCAACGAGAATTCCTGGCAAACGTTAGCGCTTGCGGCCGCAGTAGCGCTGCCGTATCGCTGGTGCCGGTTCCGCAACGTAGCCATGCGCGTAGGCAACGGTGTCGAGCTTATCTGCAAAGGTTTGCGGTAACTCATTCTCGTCCAGCAGGTAGTCCGCACGCCGCGGTCGGCCGAAGCGCTCGTTACCGGTGGCGAACGTATCGATGATAAGCAGCCCGTCTGGTAACAGGCTGTCGCCGAGCTTGGGCAAAAGCGGCCGATGCAGGTAATTGGTCATCACCACACCGTGGAATCGGCCTGGCGCCACCGTCCAGTCGCCAGCTTCGATATCAGCGCAGATAACCCGACAGCCCTCGGCGTCCTCGAGGTCTTTGACGCGGCCTGTGTCTCTATCGACCGCGGTAACGCGATAGCCGGCCGCCAGCAGCCAACGGCTATGCCGGCCGCTCCCACAGGCAAGATCGAGGATGTGGCCCCTGCGCGCGATCAGTGCCGCGTAACGGGTGACCCATGGCGACGGATCCTGAGTGTGCCTGGATTTCGCATGTGTATCGCTCATGCACCCATGATGCCAGTTGCGTCCCGCTGCACTTCCCGGCCATGAATTCGTTGCAGGGTATCCACGTGCATCGGGGGCAGACCCCAGTCATCGTCAATTGGCCCCAGACGGTAGTGCGGGCGGCCGGGCTGCGCGAGTCGCCGGGCTGCTTGCTGCGAGCGCGGTTTGTTGCCGCCGTCTACTCGGGACAGCTGGGGGGCTGGCCGTTGGCGAGCGCAGACTCAAGCTGCGGTTTGCCGGCAGCGTTCACAACCAGCAGCCGGGCGGCCCCGGCGCCGCGTCCGTCGCAGATTGCGAACGTCCCGTTGGCTACAGACAGGCTGTTGACCATGACCTGACCGTTGGCGCGGTAGGCCAGGAACTGTTCAAACTCCGCCGACCGGATCGTTACCCCCGGAGCCGGGCGGCCAACGGCGACCAGGTCCCCCTCTGCGGGGGCTGCCAGCGCGCCGGTCGGATCGACGAAGGCAAGCCAGCCAGACTCCCATCCGGATGCTGTGCAGGAGTTTCCATTGTCACTGGGGCACATCGATACGGATTGATTACGCGTGATCGCCGTGCTGCGTGACAGATGCAGCCCAGCAACCAGCTCGTTGATGGCGGATGCTCGTCGCTGGTCGCCCACGACGTCGCTGATGCCGGGGACTGCCAGCGAAACGGCCAGGCCGGCCACGGCAGCGACCGTAATTGCCTCGATGAGCGTATAGCCGCGTTGCGGCCGCGCGTCCTGCGCCATGATCCGGAATCCTCGCGAGTCTCACTGTCACAGAAGATTAGGTAAAGTGAGTGCCGGCAGCGTTGACGCAGTTCACAGACGCACGGGCGTGGCGTTGCCGGCGGGCATAGTAGGTTGGTGCCGCGTTGCTTGGAGTTGATGCTGATGGCCGAATCATCGGACGACGGGTCCCGGAAAGGGCCCGACACAGGGCCCGAAACGGGTTCCAGAACGGGTTTTACCGGCTTGCAGGTCGCAATGATCTGTTTGGCCGTTTGTGTAGTGGCGATCGGCGCCACCTTGTGGGTGCTCCGCAGCTGGTTGTTCCCGGGGCCGTTCGACGCTGTGGATTTGTCGGCGCGTGAGGAGCAGGTTCTCGACGACAAGCTCAATCGCCTGGCGCAAGTGGCTGGTGCAGATCTTCAGGCAGGCACAGCAGGACGCGGTAGCGGGCAGAGTGATCAGGAGTGGTTGCGCCCGGCGCCTTACGTCGAGGCAGACGGAAGCCGGGAGGTGTCGTTCTCGGAGCGTGAACTGAACGGGCTGATAGCGCGCGATGCACGACTTGCTGAGCGCCTGGTAGTCGACCTTGCGGATGACCTCGCCAGTGCGCGTGCGCTGATTCCACTAGATCCTGATTTTCCCCTGCTCGGTGGCCGCACGTTGCGGGTTAACGCGGGTCTTGAGATTGCATTTTCCGGAAAGCGCCCGGCTATCCGGCTGCGCGGCGTCAGCCTGATGGGCGTGCCGGTGCCCAATGCGTGGCTGGGTAACTTGAAAAACGTCGACCTGGTTGCGGAGTTCGGCGGCAACCCGGGCTTTTGGCAGAGCTTTGCTGCGGGCATTGAGGACTTGCGCATTGCCGACGGGGAGCTGCAGATTCGTCTGCGGGAGTAGTCGACGGGTCAGTCGGCCAGTTGCGCGCGCGAGCGCCGGAATGCGCCTAACCCCCACCATAAGGCCACCGCCGCGAGCGGCCCCGACAAACCGGCGACGATAGCTATCGAATAACGCACGGCCGTCTCATCGGCGAACACAAAGTCAGTGATTGCAGCCGTGAGCAACGGCCCACCGCCGATACCAATCAGATTAATCAGAAACAGGTAAATGGCCGATACCTGGGCGCGCAGATTGTTGGGTGTAATGAGCTGCAAAGCCGCCGCCGCAGCTCCGAAGCCTAAGCTGGCGAAAAAGAACAGGGGCGCATACAAAGCGATAGCCAATGCGGCGCTGGGCATCAACGGAGCAAGCACGGCCCAGGGCGTCAGGCCGATTCCGCAAATGATCCCGACTCGCAGCGTGGCATCACTGTAGCCTCGCGCCTCGAGCCGGTCGGCGAGCCAGCCGCCACTCACAATGCCGGCGCTGCCAAAAGTCAGAATGACGAGGCCCAGGGCGTAGCCCGCTTCGCTTGCCGTCAGGCCATAGGTTCTGCCGAGAAAGCTGGGCGCCCAGATCACGACCGCGTTAAACACTAGCGCCAGCAGCGAGTAACCCACGAAGTGTCCGGCGTAGGCTCGCCCCCCGGCGCGCAGCTGCGCATACAGGTCAGTTAGCGTGGGCGCCGCGGCAAGGGTGTCCCGCTGCCTGCCGCGCCGCGGCGGTTCTCGCAGGCTCCACGTCCACACGGCCAGCAGCAGACCGGGTACCCCAACCACAAAGAACGTCAGCTGCCATGGGCGCACGGTGCCGACGATCGGCAGTGAAATAGCCGGCGCGCTGCTGACCATTTCGATGACCGCCGCGCCAATGATGAACGCCATGCCCGTACCAAAATAGACGCCGGCTGAGTAAACCCCAAGGGCCCGGCCGAGCCGCGCCGGCGGAAAGCTATCTGCAATCATGGAAAACGCGGCCGGGGAGAGTGCCGCTTCGCCAACGCCGACGCCGATGCGCGCTGCCAGCAGTTGCCAATAGGAGCGTGCCAGTCCGCTTGCGGCGGTCATCAGTGACCACACAAAGACGCCAATGCTGATGATCCAGCGGCGGCTGTAGCGATCCGCGAGGCGAGCGATGGGGATACCCATGATGGTGTAGAAAATCGCGAAGGCGAATCCCGATAGGAGACCGATCTGCGTGTCGCTGAGCGCAAGATCTTGCTTTAGCGGTTCAACCATCAGCGCGATGACATACCGGTCGATGAACGACAGCGTGTAGGCCACCATCAGCACGGCAACCATGTACCAGGCACTGGCCGGTCGGGGGTAGCTTGCCCCTTCCATGTTGCTATTTGTCATTGGATTGCCGGATCAGTAGCTGGCAGGCATGCAGCGCAGACTGATCACCGAGTGCTGCCTAAGGCGCGTCTGACGTGCCGAGGACTTGCTCCAGCGTCGCAACCCGCCGGAGCTTTACGTGCTCATCACTGGCGTTGCCCCAGACGATATCCCCGTTCTCGTTGCGGTATCGGCCGAGGAACCAGAATTCATCCGCGGAGATAACTACCTCGTCATCCGCCGTCATGACGCCGCCGCCGGGCATGGGTCGCTGGCACACGCCAATGGGCCCGCTAACCGATGCGCCGCCCGGGTCGGGTTTCAATAGAAAATCGCAGCCCGGATCCCAATCGAAGTCCGCCAGCGTCAGAGCGGCCAGCCGTGCCGGTGCTTCGTGCGCGTTGCGAAAGGCGAGCCGGTCCTTGAAGTTGAGCTCGCGTTCCCGAACGCTGTTCGTAGCCGGATCCCGAAAGAACTGCAGCACACCGTTGCGCACAACCAGCTCTGGATTCGTCGAACCATCAATGCTCGACTGCTGGTAAACCGTGTAGCCGGTAATGTTGGGCATGTTCACTGGCACGAAGAGCTGATGCATGGTGCGGTGCCTTTCGCTGACCGGCACGTTGTCGGCCTCTTCGGAGCGGGTTTGATGGCGATTGTCATAAGCGCCGCGAACTGCCGTCTGCACGAAGCTGAGTGTCTGATCCAGCGCCGAAATCTCGGGTTGGGCGGCGGCCGATGACACGACGGCGATTAGCAAACAGGCGAAGCCCTGACCTCTGAACATCGCGATAGATCCCGGGTGGCGAAGCTAGGCGCGGATTATAGGTTGCTCGCTCCTGCAGGGCCTGCGGGTGCCGGCGGGGCTCGGAAGCGCGTTACTGCATAGGAAAGCCGCAGCCCGGATTGCCGCGGCGCAGCGGCCAAAATCCACGCAGGGCACTGGTGGCGAATACTTAAGCAATTCTGCTGTCAAACAGGGTCCCGTGAGCGATACAACCGCAACCCGCCGGGTTTTTCTGATGCTGGGCAATCAGCTTCTGCCCGTGGCGCGCCTGCGCCCCTGGCAGTCCGCGCTGTTTTTCCTGGCCGAGGACTATGCAACCTGCCGGCAGCGCCCGTATCACAAGCACAAACTTGTATTTACGCTGGCGGCAATGCGAGCGCACGCAGATCTGCTGCGCCGGGAAGGGTTCTCCGTAGAGTACATGCCGCTGGGCGAGGCCAATAACAGGCTGTCGTTTACCGACAAACTTCGCCACTTGTTGAGTCGCACCGGCTTTCGCGAGCTGGTTCACTTTGAAATAGAGGACCGCGCCATCGAACGCCGCGTGGCCGCTTTTGCCGCTCGCTACGGGATCGAGCGCATCGTCGTACCGACGCCCATGTTCATGACGGGCCGCGAGGAGTTTCAAGCCTGGCTGTCGTCAGTTGATTCTCCGCGCGTGACCGATTTCTATCGTTACCAGCGGCGGCGGCATCATCTGCTCGTTGATGAACGTGGCCGTCCCCTTGGCGGCCGCTGGAACCTGCCTGCGGGCAATCGGTCCGCTCTGCCGGCCAGCATGCCGGTGCCGGAAGTCACGCGTCCCCGGCATGGCCGCTACGTGCGCATCGTCAGCGAGGTGGTGGACCAGTACTTCCCGGACAACCCCGGTCAAACCAGTGACTTCTGGTTACCAACAACGCGTGCTCAGGCAGTCGATTGGCTAAAGGACTTCCTCGAGCAACGCTTCTGTCAGTTCGATCGCTATCAGGATGCCCTGTCCGTGCGTTCTGACGTTGTGTTTCACAGCACCTTGTCTCCCTTGATGAACGTCGGTCTGCTCACGCCCTCAGAGGTCATTTCCCGCGCGGTGACATTTGCCAACGACGAGCGCATTGCACTCCCCGGCGTAGAGAGCTTTGTGCGGCAGATTGCTGGCTGGCGCGAATTCTCGCGCGGCATCTATCACGCCCGCGGCCGCAAGATGACTACGAGCAATTTCTTTGGTCATGAACGTCGGCTCAGCAACGACTGGTATCGGGGCACTACGGGCATTGATCCGCTCGATCACGTCATCGCAAAAGTGAACCGTCTGGGCTGGGCGCATCACATGGAGCGGCAGGCGGTGGTCGGCAACCTGATGTTGCTTTGCGAGATCGCGCCAGGCGATGCCTACCGTTGGTTCTTCAGTCACTTCGTTGATTCCAGCCACTGGGCAACGGCTCCCAACGTATACGGCCTCGCGCTCTTCGCTGATGGCGGCACATTCACTGACCATCCCTACATTTGCGGCTCCAACTATTTGCTGAAGATGGGCGACTATGAACGTGGGCCGTGGACGGAAATCGTCGATGGCTTGTTCTGGCGATTTGTAGAGCGGCATCGGGCGTGGATCATGCAGACGCCGGGTCTCGCTGAGCTAAACGACGGCTACGCCAGGCTGCCAACGCACCGCCGCCGCCGGCTGATACTTAAGGCGGAGGGCTTCCTGGCGGAGAAAACGGAGCTCGCGCAGGAAGTCGCGTAGAGATTTTGCCGGCTGGTTCGGGCATCCGGGCATGGGCACGGAAGCCGTTCTCGCAAACGTATGAGTCAGACGTGTCGTTCGACACACCGTCGCGGTTATAGTCGACACGTTTGTCGGCAATGGCCCGCGAGGCCGCGACTGAATGTTTCCAATCCGCGATGAGAATCCGCATTTTCTGCGTCCGTATGTCACCGGCACCCTGATTGCAATCAATGTCGCGGTCTGGCTCCTGGTGCAGCGCGTCGGGCTTGACCCGGCCATGTCGGCGGCAGTGTGCAAGTTCGGGTTGATTCCCGGCGAGGTGACCCGTGCGGCAAACCCAGGCACCCTGGTCCCGCTGAGTGCGCAGATCAACTGCGTGCTGAGCGGGACGGCGGCGCTACACACTTTCTTTACGTCGATGTTTATGCATGGCGGTTGGCTTCACTTGCTGGCTAATGTGTGGTTTCTGTGGATCTTCGGTAACAATGTTGAAGATTCGATGGGGCACTTAAGGTTTCTGGTCTTTTACCTCCTGTGTGGCTGTGCGGCTGCACTGTTGCATGTGTGGTCCAGTCCCGCATCAGTCGCGCCAATGCTTGGCGCATCAGGTGCCATTGGCGGCGTCATGGGTGCCTACGTGGTTCTGTACCCGCGTGTGAAAGTGCATTTGCTGATTTTTCTGGTGGTGTTCATCACCACGATTTCGATACCGGCTGTTTGGGTGGGTGCCTACTGGCTGGCGATTCAGCTGATCGGCGGGTTTGGCACCCTGGGCAGGACCGGCGGTGGTATCGCCTTCTGGGCGCACATTGGCGGGTTTCTTGCCGGCATGGCACTCGTGTTCTTGTTCCGGGATGCAGACATGGTGGCGCGTCACCCTTATGCGGGTTGGCGGCGCAAAGTAGCCGTTCGCCCTGGTGGTGCTGATGACCACTGAGGAGCGCGCAAGTCTTGCGGTTGTCGACGCCGCCGAGGTCGAAATCGATCTCGCGGCCATCGCCAGCAATTACGGCTCGATCAAAGACCGGCATCCAGAAAAATCCTGCGGCGCCGTGGTCAAGGCCGACGGTTACGGCCTCGGCTTGCGGCCGATTATGCAGACCCTGCTGGCGGCCGGGTGCCGCGATTTTTTCGTGGCAACGACCGCGGAGGGTGAGGCCGCCCGCGCCATTGACTCCGCCGCGACGATCTTTGTGCTCAACGGTCCCGCTCAAGGCAGTGTTGAGCGCCTGCGCCATGCGCATCTCACGCCCGTCATCAACTCGCTGGCTCAGCTTGAGCTCTGGCGCGCAACGGGGTCGGGAGACTGTGCGCTGCATGTGGACACCGGCATGAGTCGGCTCGGCCTGGACATCGCGGATTGCGAGGCACTCGCAGCAGATCCTGGCCGCCTGCGGCAGTTGCCGGTGACATTGCTTATGACGCATCTGGCCTGCGCGGATGACCCGCAACATCCGCTCAGCGCGGATCAGCTCAAGCGCTTCAGCGCGTTGCGGTCTGCTCTGCCAGATATGCGCTGCAGTATTGGCAACTCGGCAGGTTGCCTGCTCGGGGCTGCGTACAGCGGCGATTTGTTGCGGCCCGGTATCGCACTGTACGGCGGAAACCCGCTCCTGAGTGGCCCAAACCCGTTATCCCCGGTAGTCCGGCTCAGAGCACGTATTCTGCAAACGAGAGAGGTTCCGGCTGGTACTCCCGTCAGCTACGGAGCGACTTTCGTCACCCAGGAGCCCGCGCTCCTGGCAACCGTTGCGATCGGCTATGCCGATGGCTACCCAAGATCACTGGGAAATTGCGCCAGCGCAGTCGTCGCCGGCGAGCGCGTGCCGGTGGTCGGGCGCGTCACCATGGATACGCTGGTGGTCGATGTAACGCGCCTGGGGTCGCCCGGTGCGCGCGAAGCGCGGTGGGCAACACTGATTGGCGATGGCGTCACCCTCGATGAGGTGGCCACGCTTGCCGGCACGATCAGCTACGAGATTTTGACCGGACTCGGTCGCAGGCTAACGCGCCGCTACCTGCCAGCCAAGACGTCGGCTTAGACGCGGACAGACGCGCAGGCTGGTTGCAGCCTGAGGCGTTCGGTAGAATCAGCACCTCGGTCGGGCTGTGGCGCAGTCTGGTAGCGCATCTGTCTCGGGGTCAGAGGGTCGCAAGTTCGAATCTTGCCAGCCCGACCAATCCTTCTTCTCTGGCTTCGCCCCAGCTGGCGGGCATGTTAAGCGCTAGTAACGTCTCTCAACTGCAAAGTGTGCCAACTGCAGCAGCGCCTGCTTGCAGGCCGAGTCAGGCACCCGGGACAGCGCATGTACGGCATCGCGTGACGCTTCACGAGCCTTGTTCAGCGTGTAGGTCAACGCGCCGCTGGATTCTATGGCCGCGAGAATCGGCTCAATGTGTTCGCGCCTGCCCTCTTCAATAGCCTGGCGAATCATCACCTGCTCTTTTGCGCTGGCGCGGCGCAGCGCATAGATGATCGGGAGTGTCGGCTTACCCTCGGCCAGATCGTCACCGATATTCTTGCCCAGCTGATCGCGGTTCGCATCGTAGTCGAGGGCGTCATCAACCAGCTGAAATGCAAGCCCTAATGATTTGCCGTAGCTGACGAATGCATCTTCTACGGCACGCGACTGATCCGCGAGGATGGCGCCGATCAGCACGCCAGCCTCAAATAGCTTTGCCGTCTTGCGGTAGATCACCTCGAGATACTGTTCCTCGGTCGTGTTGGGATCGTTGCAGTTCATGAGCTGCAGCACCTCACCCTCGGCGATGGTATTGGTGGCATCCGCGAGCACATCCATGATGCGCATCTGGCCGACCTCAACCATCATCTGAAAGGCACGTGAGTACAGAAAGTCCCCAACCAGGACGCTGGCTTCGTTGCCAAAGACGCTGTTGGCGGTGTCCTGACCTCGTCGCAGTTCTGAATCATCCACGACATCGTCGTGTAGCAATGTAGCCGTATGGATGAATTCCACGATTGCGGCGGCGGTGATGTGCTGTTCGCCCAGGTAGCCACAGGCTCTCGCGGAGAGCAGCACGAGCAGCGGTCGGAGCCGTTTGCCGCCGCTGCCGATTATGTAGTTGGAAACACTGCTGACGAGCGCGACGTCACTGTCGAGCTGACGGTGGATTGCGCGATTCATGGCGGGCCAGTCTTCGCCCAGCTGGGCCCGGATGCCTTCTAGGTCGAGCGTCGCGTGCTGTTCATCAACGGCATACATAACGCGAGATAATGCCCCGGCTCGGCCCGGACTCCAAGTGACGGGGCGCAGGCAGCCCGCGCCGGGCCGCGGGGCTGGGCTTGGTGCCGCTCGGCCTCCGCAATCCCGTCCTAAGCCATTGATCGTGCGAAGGCGAGCGGCTAGAATTCCGCCCCTTTTGTGGCCCGGGACACCGGGCGCGTGGAGACTTCCGATGTACGCCGTATTCAAGACGGGTGGCAAGCAGTACCGGGCTAGCGCGGGCGATCGACTTAAGGTTGAGAAACTCGACGCTGTCGCAGGCGACGATGTGACCTTCTCTGATGTGCTGATGGTTGGTCAGGGCGATTCAGTCACCGTTGGCACGCCCCTGGTAGACGGCGGCAAGGTGGAGGCGCGCGTCCTGACTCAGGATAAGGACACCAAGATTAGCGTGATCAAGTTCAACCGCCGCAAAAACTATCATCGGAACAAGGGGCATCGTCAGCACTACACGCTGATTGAGATTACCGGTATTTCCGGAGGCGCTGCCTAGTCAGCACTCTCGACCGGAGCGAGCAAGCGCACCAGGAGGAGCCAGACAATGGCGCATAAGAAAGCAGGCGGCAGTTCACGCAACGGCCGCGACTCAGAATCAAAACGCCTGGGCGTCAAAAAGTTTGGCGGCGAGCAGGTTGTTGCGGGCAACATTATTGTCCGGCAGCGAGGTACCCGCTATCACGCTGGCGTTAACGTGGGCATGGGCCGTGATCACACATTGTTTGCCACGGCCAACGGGCGTGTGTCTTTTGTAAAGAAGGGGCCGCGCAACAGGACTGTCGTAACGGTAGATTCTTCCGGGACCTGAAGTTTGCACATCAGTGTCCACTGTATTGAGAAGCCCCGCCAGAGCGGGGCTTTTTTGTTGCGGCCCATGCCATGAAATTTGTTGATGAAGCCACGATCTCTGTCAACGCCGGCAACGGCGGGGATGGCTGCGTTAGTTTTCGCCGCGAGAAATACATTCCTCGCGGCGGGCCCGACGGTGGGGATGGTGGTAACGGAGGTAGCGTTTACCTGATTGCGGACGTGAATCTGAATACGCTGGCAGATTTTCGCGTACAGAGAAAGTTCGTGGCGCCGGCAGGGCGGTCCGGCGCAGGCAAGGACCGCACCGGTGCCAGCGGCGCTGACGTGGACGTGCCGGTGCCGCCGGGGACCCGTGTAACGGCTTCTGACACCGGCGAGGTCATCGGCGAGCTGTTGCAACCTGGTCAGAGACTCCTGGTGGCGCAGGGCGGCGAGGGGGGGCGAGGTAACACCCGCTTCAAAAGCAGCGTGAATCGTGCGCCCCGACAATCGACGCCGGGTACCCATGGCGAGCGCCGGCAACTCGGCCTGGAGCTTAGCGTGCTGGCCGATGTCGGGTTGCTGGGCTTTCCCAATGCCGGCAAGTCGACGCTGATCCGCGCCGTGTCGGCTGCGCGACCACGCGTTGCCGACTATCCCTTCACAACGCTGCATCCAAACCTCGGGGTCATTGGCGTTGATGCTCAGCGCAGCTTTGTGATGGCAGACATTCCAGGCCTGATAGAGGGCGCGTCCGCCGGCGCCGGATTGGGTATTCGCTTTCTGAAACACCTTGAGCGCACGCGTTTGTTGCTGCATCTCGTCGACATTGCGCCGCCGGCAGGTACGCCGGGTCCGGCCGAAGCTGCCGCGGCGATAGTTGAGGAGCTCAAATGCTACAGCGAAGAGTTGGCCGCCAGGGAGCGCTGGCTGGTGCTGAATAAAACCGATCTGCTTGCAGCGGACGCGGCTGAGGCTGCGCGGAACGAGCTGGTTGAGCGGCTCGATTGGGATGGCCCGCTTTACGCGATCAGTGCGCTATCTGGCGAGGGGACCCGCAAGCTGGTGGGCGACGTCATGTCGCGGCTGGAAACTTTGGCGGCAGCTGCCGCCGAATAGCAGGGATGGAGTGCCTAGGCCTGCAGTCGTCGGATCGCCTGATTCAGGCGGCTCTTGTGACGGGCGGCTTTATTCCGGTGCACAAGCCCTTTGTTCACCATTGAATCAATCGTCGGAACCGCTTGCTTGTAGAGCGACCCTGCGCTGTCGGCATCGCCGGCATCGATGGCTTTCACCACTTTCTTGATCGCCGTGCGCATATCCGACTTCAGCGCGACATTGTGCTGGCGGCGTTTCTCCGCCTGACGGGCCCGCTTGATTGCCGATTTGATGTTTGCCACAGGTCTCTTCCCGTATGGAGTCGTCCGCCGGAGCGGAAAAGCGCGGTATTCTTTCGGTTCGGAGCGATCCTGTCAATAGCCGGCCGCTGTGCAAGTCCTTGCTTTTTCAGGACCTGCTAGACTCCCGGCGCCATGCCAGACAAGCCGTCCGACCCGTCGTCTGACCCGCCGCCGCCCGCAGATCGCGTCCGCCTGCTGCTGAAATCGACCTCTGTCGTCAGCCTTATGACGGTGCTTTCGCGGGTGCTCGGCCTGGTGCGGGATATCGTGCTGGCCCGGTTTTTTGGGGCCCAGGCAGTCATGGACGCGTTCTTTGTCGCGTTCAAGATTCCCAACATCTTCCGCCGTTTCTTTGCCGAGGGCGCGTTCTCGCAGGCGTTCGTGCCTGTATTTGCGGAGTATGCCGAGCAGCGTGAGGCCGCCGCAGTCCGGGAGCTCTCCGATCGCGTTGCCGGCACGCTGGGCCTGATTTTGTTCGTGGTCACGGCAATCGGAGTTGTTGCCGCACCGCTGCTGATCTCGCTGTTCGGCATGGGCTGGCTCGCCGGCGATGAGGCTGATAACGCGGATAAGTTTGGGCTGGCCGTCGACATGCTCAGGTTAACGTTTCCGTACCTGTTCTTTATTTCCCTCACGGCGCTAGCGGGCGGTATTCTCAATACTTATCACCGCTTTGCCGCCCCCGCGTTTGCGCCGGTCTTGCTCAACGTCTGCCTGATAGCGTTCGCAGCTTTCATCGCACCCCATTACGAGCGGCCCGGCATGGCCTTGGCAGCCGGCGTGTTCGCTGCCGGGCTCGTGCAGCTGCTGTTCATGCTGCCGTTTCTGGCCAAGCTTAAGGCGGTGCCGAGGCCGCGCTGGGGCCCGGGGCACGAGGGCGTGCGCCGAATCGGTCGCTTGATGGCGCCGGCGATCGTTGGCTCCTCTGTGGCACAGATCAACATCTTGTTCGATACGCTGATTGCTTCTTTCCTGGTGACCGGCAGCATCAGCTGGCTGTACTACTCTGATCGCCTCATGGAGTTTCCTCTCGGTGTATTCGGGATCGCGCTGGCCACCGTCATTCTGCCGAATCTTTCGCGTCAGCACGCGCAGGGCTCCAGCCGCGAGTTCGCCGCGATGCTGGATTGGGCGCTGCGGCTGGCGGTACTAATCGCGGTGCCCGCAGCAGTTGGTCTGTGTCTGTTGGCCGCTCCGCTCCTGACGACCCTTTTCTTCGGTGGTGAGTTTACGGCGCGAGACGTTGATATGGCGCGCTTCAGTCTGGTGGCTTATGGCGGCGGCCTGCTCGGCTTCGTTCTTGTGAAGGTCCTGGCACCCGGTTATTTCGCGCGTCAGGACACACGCACACCAGTGCGTATCGGCATCATTGCACTGGTCGTGAACATGGTTCTGAACGTGGCCATCGTCGTGCCGTGGGTGGCGACAGGCCGCCCCGCAGCCCATGCTGGTTTGGCACTCGCGACGTCGCTCGCTGCATTTCTCAATGCGGGTCTTTTGCTGCGTGGACTGATGCAGCGAAATGTCTGGCGTCCGGAGTCTGGCTGGGGCGCCTTCCTGTTGCGCGTCGGCGTCAGCGCCGGTGTTATGGCGCTGCTGCTCGAACAGTTCGTGCCTGGGGAAGAGGCATGGTTTGCAGCGGACATCTGGACGCGAGCCGGTTGGCTGCTGGCGAGTGTGGCAGGCGGGGCTGCCGCGTATGCGGCCAGCCTGTTGGCCACGGGAATGCGGTTGTCGCAGCTGCGCATGACGGCTCGCTAAGTGCCATATGCGCATCCGTATGACAGGTTGGCCGCGGCGCTTATAATTCCCAATTTTCCTGGCACAGACCGATGCGACTGATGCGCCGACCCGGCCGCGGCCGGACGCTCATGCCGGATGGCTGTGTCGCCACGATCGGCACCTATGACGGTGTGCACTTGGGGCACCAGCACATTCTTGCGCGCGTGCGGCATGAAGCCGCTCGCCTGAAGTTGCCGGCGCTGGTGTTTTCGTTTGAGCCGACGCCCGCCGAGTTTTTTGGGCGGAATGCACCGCCCGCGCGGCTCACTCGGTTGCGGGAGAAGTTTTCGGCGTTCGCTGAATTGGGACTGGACGTTTTTTTCTGTCCGCCGTTCGATGCGTCGATGGAGCGCTTGGAGCCCGATGAGTTCATCGACAACTTGCTAGTTGATCGGCTGCACGTCCGCCACCTTGTGATCGGTGATGACTTTCGCTTCGCGCGCAAGCGGTCCGGAACGCTGGAAGATCTGCGCCGGGGAGGCGCAACGCATAACTTCGCGGTAGAGCAGCAAGAAAGTGTTCGGGTGGACGGCCGGCGCGTGTCGAGCACCAGAATCCGCGAGTTGCTTGCCGCCGGCCAGCTAGCGGCTGCGAAAGCGTTGCTGGGCCGGCACTATCGCATGAGCGGCAGAGTGGTAGCGGGCCGTCAATTAGGCCAGCAGTTCGGGTTTCCGACTGCCAATGTGCGTTTGGGCCGGCGCGCGGCTGCAATCAAGGGTATTTTTGCCGTCAGGGCGCACGGAGTTTCTGATCGGCCGGTCGATGGCGTGGCCAGTCTCGGTTCAAGGCCTACGATTGAAGGGAACGGCCGGCTTCTGCTTGAGGTTCATCTGTTCGGATTTGAGCGGCGGATCTACGGTGAGTACATTGCCGTGGATTTCATTGAGAAGCTGCGTGATGAAGAACAGTTTCCGAGTATTGACGAGATGATTCGGCAGATGCAGGCCGACGCCGAGGCTGCCAGGGCGGCTTTGGCCGCTAACCCCGATTGATTTGACCGTACCAGTAAGTGGGTCAGTGAGGCCAGGTAGAGCCCCAAGCAAAGCAATGAGCACCCGATCGAACAAGGACAGCCGGTGACCGATTACAAGGACAGCATCAATCTGCCGAGTACGTCGTTTCCTATGCGTGCCAATCTGGCGCAACGCGAGCCGGAAATGCTGAAGAGATGGCAAGATTCTGATTTGTATAAGAAAATTAGAGCTTCAGCGCAGGGCCGGCCACGCTTTCAGTTCGTCGATGGCCCACCCTATGCGAACGGCAATATTCATCTCGGTCATGCCGTAAACAAAGTTCTTAAGGACATGGCCGTTAAGTCACGCGGACTCGATGGCTTCGACGTGCCCTTTGTGCCCGGCTGGGATTGTCACGGTCTGCCAATCGAACTGCAGGTTGAAAAGAAGCACGGCAAAGTTGGGCGCAAGCTTGACGCAGCCGCGTTCAGGCGGGCCTGCCGGGACTACGCACTCAAACAGGTGGATAACCAGCGCGAGGACTTCAAGCGACTCGGCGTGCTGGCAGACTGGGACAACCCCTATTTGACGCTTGACCCTCGCTTCGAAGCAGAACAGGTGAGGGCCTTCGCAAAGATTGTCGAGCGGGGCCATCTGCAGCGGGGCCACAAGCCAGTGCACTGGTGCCTCGACTGTGGCTCTGCTCTCGCCGAAGCCGAGGTCGAGTACCGCGATAAACACTCAACGGCGATTGATGTGCTGTTCGCGGCCGACGACGCAAGCGCAGTTTTGACAGCGTTTGACTTAGGCGGCGCCGAGTCTCGTACGAGTGATGTGTTCACAACGGGCATTCCAATCTGGACCACAACTGCCTGGACGCTGCCAGCCAATCAGGCAGTCGCGGTGGGTCCGGAGCTGGATTACGCGCTCTGGCAGTGTGAAGTCGACGGGGGTTTGTATCGCTTGCTGCTCGCCGAGGCGCTCGCCGAGGCCGCTCTGGATCGCTACGGGGCAATGAACAGGCAGTTGCTGGGCAAAACTAAGGGCGCCTCGCTGGCGGGGCTCACCCTGAGTCATCCGTTCTATGAGCGGCAGGTGCCCGTGATCGCGGCAGACTTCGTTACGCTCGATGCTGGCACGGGCGCTGTCCATATTGCGCCCGGGCACGGACAGGACGATTTTGTAGCCGGTCAGGCTCACGGCCTGAAGGTTGATAATCCGGTCGGCGGAGACGGCGTGTATTTGGATTCGACGCCTCTGTTTGCGGGCCAGCACATCACCAAGGCAGGCGAGAACATTCTTGCGGAACTCAAGTCGGTGGGGCGGTTGCTCGCCGAGGTGAAGTTCACCCACAGCTATCCGCATTGCTGGCGCCACCGAACGCCGCTTATTTTCAGGGCGACGCCCCAATGGTTTGTCAGTCTCGATCAGAATGGATTACGAGAGCAGGCGCTTAGTGCCATTCAAAATGTGCAATGGATCCCTGATTGGGGTCAGCAGCGCATAGAAGCCATGATCGCTGACCGGCCGGACTGGTGTATATCCAGGCAACGCACCTGGGGCGTGCCGATTCCTCTTTTCCTGAACAAGCAAACCGGCGCACTGCATCCCGACACCCCGGTGCTGCTGGAAGCGGTAGCCAAACGCATGGAGACGGAAGGTCTCGATGCCTGGTTTGAGGCAGATCCTGCCACCTGGCTGGGAGCAGCAGGCGATCAGTACACCGTTGTGACGGACACGATGGACGTGTGGATGGATTCAGGAGTCGTCCATCATTGCCTGGCAAAGCTCCACCCAGGCGTGAATTTTCCCGCTGACCTGTATTTGGAAGGATCGGATCAGCATCGCGGCTGGTTCCAGAGTTCTCTGTTGACCGCTGTCGCAATGCATGATGCCGCGCCCTACCGGCAGGTTCTCACACACGGTTTCACGGTGGACGACAAAGGGCACAAGATGTCCAAGTCACTCGGTAATACCATCGAGCCGCAGAAAATCGTGAACAAACTGGGTGCCGATATTCTCAGGCTTTGGATTGCATCGACTGACTACCGCGGCGAAATGTCGCTGTCCGATGAAATCCTCAAACGCATCTCCGACTCATATCGCCGTATGCGGAATACCTCGCGATTCCTGCTCGGGAATTTGCACGGTTTTGATCCTGCGGATCATGCAGTCCCGGTGGAGGAGCTCGTAGATCTGGACCGCTGGGCTGTGCAGCGCGCGGCAGCCATGCAGGCGCAGCTGCGCGAGGCCTATGAGCGATATGAATTTCATCGGGTGTATCAGTTGCTGCACAACTTCTGTGTTGTCGATATGGGGGGCTTTTATCTCGATATCATCAAGGATCGCCTGTATACGACGCCGGAGGCGGGGCAGGCGCGGCGTTCTGCGCAGACCGCAATGTTTCTCATCGTGGATGCGATGGCCCGCTGGTTTTCGCCCATTCTGAGCTTCACAGCCGAGGAGATCTGGCTGGGGCTGCCCGGTGAGCGGGAGGAATCGGTGATGTTAAGCCAATGGGCAAATCTGCCTGAAGATCTGACAACCGATATTGATTGGCAGACGGTGATATCTGCCCGCGAGATCGTTGCCAGGCATCTGGAGGCGCTGCGCGAAGCTGGAGATATTGGTTCCGCGCTCGATGCGGAAGTTGCGGTTCAGGCTGAGCCTGCAGTGCATGCGGAGCTTGAGAAGTTAGGCGATGAATTGCGCTTTGTCTTCATTACGTCCGAGGCCAAAGTGCGGCTGATCGACGGCCCACCGCCGAAAGATTCATCAGCGGCCTCGCTAAGGATTGAGGTGAAGTCATCCAGCCATGAGAAATGCGTTCGCTGCTGGCACCGGCGTGCTGACGTCGGGTCCGAGCGGGCGCATCCGGAGCTGTGCGGCCGCTGCGTCAGCAATCTAGCGATGCCTGGTGAGATGCGTGAATACGCCTGAGTCGACGCCGGAGCCTAAGTTAGGCTGGCGCGCCGGACGCTGGCTCACGCTCTCCGCATTCGTGCTGGTCGCGGATCAGCTAACCAAATTGGCCGTGCTCGACAACTTCGAGCTGCTGCAGCGCGTCTCGGTGCTACCGTTCTTTGATTTAATCCGCCTGCACAATCCGGGCGCCGCGTTTAGTTTCCTGGCAGATGAGTCCGGCTGGCAAAACGATTTGTTTATTGTCATTGCGCTGGTCGCCTCGATTGCCTTGCTGCTGTGGCTTCTGACACTGCCGCGTTACGGCCATCGAACGCTTGCGGGGGGGCTGTCTCTGGTTCTGGGTGGGGCTTTGGGTAACCTGGCGGACCGTTTGAACCACGGCTATGTTGTGGATTTCTTACTCTTCTACTGGCCCGACGTGTTTGTGTTTCCCGCATTCAATGTCGCTGACTCCGCAATTACCTGCGGCGTGGTGCTCATTCTTTTTGATAGCCTGGTGCTGGAGCGGCGGCGCGCGTAGGTCAACACAACCGTGTAGACCGCAAAAAAAGGCCGCTAGTCCATAGAAGACTAGCGGCTTGGTTTGAACGTTCTATGCAACGACGGGGCGAGCCGATGTGCGCTTAACGCCAGCAGTCGTCGGTATTCTCGGCGCCGCCGTTCGTGAACGCCGTTCTCTGGCCACGCTCATTGACGATAAACACCGCGCAGTCCTGGTCGTCAGCCTGAGCGCCGCCGGCGGCGATGGTCGCGACGGCTTGATACTGTCCCGCGTTGGGTCGCGCCACCGCGAGGTTATAGAAACCTCGCTCCGTCTGGCCCACGCCCAAGCCCACCGGAGGCGGGTTCGCAAGATCGTTGGAGTAGGTGCCGTTCTGAATAAAGAAGCGCTCCTGGCCGGCGGTGATGCGCAGCAGCGCCGTGGTGGCATCGGCGCGATTCGCTCTCTGTATGTATCCGCGATAGCTCGGAATCGCCACCGTCATGATGATTGCAATGATCACCATAGACACCATCAGCTCGATGAGGGTGAAGCCAGTTTGCTTCGCCGGGTGTTTCGCCGATTTCATCGATTGCTCCCTCATGACCTGTGCTCTAGCGAGTTTCATCCTGGAACCAGTAGGTGCGTTGCGGGCTGGTATCCACATTAGGATCGAAACACTCCGTACCCGCGCAGTAGATGCCGTCCGGGAAGAGCAGAATACCATCGGGCGCAATACCACCCTGCTTCAGGGTTGTGATCCGGTCATCCGGGCCCTGCGGCGGCGGCGGATCCTGAGGCGGATCTACCGGCGGATACGGATCATCAGGCGGAAGCGGCGCACCGTTGCGCACGCTTACCTGGTAGACGCGGTTCGTGCCTGCCGCCGTGCTGCAGGCATCGGCCGCACCGCCGGGCTGAAAGCTCGTGAAGAAAAGCGTGCCCGCAAAAGTGAGTGATTCGGTAAGAATCTTCTCGCCGTCGCGCACCATCTCAAGGCGCCAGCCCGGATCGTCATAAGCGAGTTCTGGGAACAGGCCCGTGCCGCCATCCACATCGGTTACGTCAATGAGGTCGGCGCGCGTAACCGGATCGGTGTACGAATCACTGTCACGCACACCCGCGAAGCTGAAGTCGCGCACTGAGAAGAACTCGTCGTTCGTCGCGGTGTCCAGCGGGTGGGCGCGGTGTCCGGACCCCACGTTGATCGCAAGGTAGGGCTGTTCCGTATCCAATACGGCCACCACATCCGGCGCTGCGTAGAGCCGGCGTACGTCACCGCTGGTAGGCGTTAGCAAGTCTGCTGCGCCCAGGGATGCGATTGCGCCGCCTTCCACCAGATCGGTGTGCGGATTACCGCTCTTGATGTCAAAGCGCCACAGGCGTCCGCCCATGTCGCCAACGTACATTCGATCGATGACGTCATCATTGGTAATGTCGATGGCGCGCACCGGGGCCGGAATTGAATGTTCCATCGGAGTCGTACCGCTGTCACCCGTCAGGTTAAGGTTGTGTGACCCACCCCCGTCGTTGTTGCCGGCACTCCAGATCTTGGTGCCCGTGGCCAGATCGAGCATGAAGACCGCGGCGCCAACGCTGTCCTCGCGATAGCCCGGGCTGTCCTGGCCCGTGTCATAGCCGCCGCCGATAATTACAACGTCCCGCACGCCGGCATCTCCAGCCGGGTTGCTGCCGAGATTTACTTTGCCAATTGTCGGCCGCGACCAGGTCTGACCCAAATCCTCGAAACCAGCGTCGCCAGAGTCAACGACCCAGGCCAGGCGAGGACTCTCGCGATCTGTTACGTCCAGCGCGAATAGCGCGTCGCCGCCACGGCGCATGCCAAACACCAGAAAGACCTTTTCGCCATCGCCGGTTTGGATGCCAGGCTGGCCGTTGTCGTTGATGATGTAGGGTGTGATCTCGCCATCGAGCCCGTAGCGCTTGTTCGATACCGTCGGATCTACATAGAGTTCGTAGCTTTTGTCGAGCAGCCGCTGCGGAATGAAGCCCCACAGCTCCTCGCCGGTGTCCGCGTCGATTGCGTGCATGACACCATCGTTGGTTGACGTGTAGACAACCATATCGGGGTTTTCGCCCGTTCCGCCGTAGATGATGGCGACCGGACGGACATGTAGTGGATCGCCCATCGAGAACCGGTTAGCTGTCTCTCCGGTTTCAACCTCCAGGGGGACATCGAGTCCGAGTGTCCAGTTGACAACATTTTTTCTCAGCGGCTCGTCGTTAGCGGGGAGACCAAGATCCTGCCAGGTAAGCTCAGGATCATCCTCCACAATGACGTTGTCGACGCCAGCGCTGAGATTTACATCCTGGGTGCCAGTCGCGTTCGTATAGAGATTGCGAGAGGAATAGAATGGCAGCTCATTGGCAGCACCGCCCTTCGTGACCTGATCACCATCAGTCACGTCTGAGTCTGTCCAGAAGCTCTGGGCTTCATTGCTGAAGAAGCCGGTGTCTGTGTCTACTGCGTTCGCCAGATCCTGACCGACCAGCTTGCCATCCTGGATCCGGTACTTCTTGAGATTGCCGGGCCAGTGAGCGTGTCCAGTTGGCTGGAACACGGAGACAAATACGTCGCGCAAGTTCTGAGTCCGGTTAAAGGCGTTAACCGGAACTGCAGGTGAAGTAAATGTGGTTGCATCATCCTTGATGGATGAGACGATTTCCGTGAGGGCATTGGCCAGCGTGGCGGTGTTATCTGCGAGGTAGTAGCCTTCGCCATTCTCGCCCGTACCCCCCTTGATGGCCGTCTGCTTGAGCAGAGCCAGGTCAACGGTGAAGCCGATCGTGTAGGTCTTGGCGTTTTGCACGCCGCTAAGCGTGCTGTTCAAATCTCGGTTGTAGAGATACTCCGCCATGTCATCCAGGCAAACTCCGTTGCCGGTGCCGCCACAGTTTGCAGTCGTTTCGCCTGAGCTCGGCGTGGCTGCGGCAAACCCCGGCAGGCTTGTGATCTTCGTGTTTGCACCGGTATCTCGAGTTGGTGCGCCGTCCGTCAAAATTACGGTGTAGTTCTTCTGGCAGCTAAACTCGAGCGGTGAGTCGTAGGTGTTCGAGCCGGCGCCGCCATCTCGTGAGTCGGCGACACTAACCGGCGAGGCGATATTGCCATAGTCCACCGAGCGCCCTGCCCAGTACTGACCGGCTTCGTAGAAGGTCTCAGACAGAGGGGTCCAGCTGTTAGCCGGTAGGTCATTCACCATGTCGATGATGTCGGTACGAGCCGTAGCGATGTCTTCCATCGCGAAAATCACCGGGCCACCGTCTTCGCCGGTTCCGTCACCGGTGTAATTGTCGAAGCGCATCAGTCCGACGTTGACGCCATCAATGTTCTGCAAGAGATTAGTTGTAACGTCTTTGACTACGTCAATTCGTGTTGAGTCGACTTCGCCATCAGTTTCGAGCCAATTCAGATAGTTGCCGTCCCAGATTGTGTAGTCGTTATTCCAGCTGATTTCGAGATTCGAATCTGTGGTCCACGGCCCCGGCGCGCCATTTGCTGCGTACGTTTCAGTCCCACCATCGCCATGCACACCAGCGTCTGCCTGGCACTCGACATCACGATTGCCAGTGGTGCCAAGTTCAACCCAGTCATCGCTGTTTGTGCCGCTCCAATTGCGCCAGCGGTAAAAGTTGTCCTCATAAGTCCCGAACGCGGCGAGCGGCTGCGCTGAAGCTTGGCATTCATTGCGCGACTTCGGAAAGCGATCACTGCTGCCACTGCCCGGGGGTGTCCCGGTTGTTGACCAGTAGATCGAATCTGTGTCGAAGGGGCCATTGAACTCAAGGGTTGCATCCCAGGGTTTCTGAGTGACGACACCGCTCGTCATACTGCCGGACGTGTCGATGATGAATAGAATGTTCGGTTGTGCGCCGGTTATGGTTGGGTCGGCCGCCGCAACGAACAGTTCCGTGTCGTCGGCATAGGCCACCGGGCCGCAGCCCAGCGATACCAGTAGGCCTGTGGCCAGCCAGCAAGTCCGTTTGCTTAAGGTATTCATAGTGATCACTCCTGCCCGGGCTAGTTGCTCGGGTTCACCACGAGGCGATTAACCACGCCGGTTTCGGTATCGAAGAAAACGAAAATAGGTGCACCCGAGCTCATGCTGCTCGTCGCGGCTCGGAAGTCCGCAAGGCTAACGCCGCTCGTGCCAAAGCCGACGAGGTAGCGTGTGCTGCCGTTGACGCGCAGCATCTCTGGGTCGCAATCCGCGCAGCGCCTCAGGACAACTTGTCCGGCACCGCTTAGCGGTAGCTGTACTTCGCTGATGCCGAGTTCATACGCCCCTTCCTGATCTTCCAGCGCGGAATATGCAGGACTTAACGCGCTCAACATGAGAGTTGCGGTCAATATTTTCAGTAAACGGTGAGCCATGAGATTGCTCCTGTCCTAAAGGCCATCTGGCCCGCGAATAAATAGTCCCTGGTGGTGCCACGAGCTCGCGTCTTGATTCGGAAGATTGCCCACGGATTCGTTGACGTAGTGGTACTGACGAATCTTCTGAAAGCTCGACTCGCCGGAAATATCAGGCGTGTCGCCTCTAAAGGCGATGCCGCGGCTATAGGTGCCGCCTTGCGGTCCTGGTCCCTCCGGGGCGCCCAGAACAGTTGGCGCGTTCGGGTTTAGCGGCGGCGGTGGCAGCACGCCGTTGTTCAGGTCGCTGAGTGTACGGTCGATACCGGTCTCGGCAAGCTGGAACGCATTCTCAAAGGATTGGTCGTTGCCGGCCATTGTCAACTCGAGACTGGCGGTGTTCATGGTGGACACGCCCAATACGGTCAGCATTAGCAGCATGATCAGGCCGACCACGAGAATGGCGCCGGACTGTCGTTTCGCAATGTTGGGTTCCCTGTGCATAGTCACTGTTTTGTTCCTCACCTATTGTTTCTTAGGCGGATGGTCTTGCTAATTTGTTGCCGGCGCACGTTTGCCGGGTAGCCTGGGTCTCCGGCGTTGATCGGGACCAGGTCTGCATCGGGCGGCGTATAGATACCCTGGTCTACAAAGCCCGCCTCAATCTCATAGGTCCGCATAAGCATCCACAGCCTTACGGCGAGGATTTCGGCACCCGGTACAAACGCCGCGTTGCCAGGTGTCAGCATGGGGTGGTTGCCGTCCACATAACGGGTGACGGTTGTACCGCCGCCCGTGTCGTCAACACCGAACTGAACCTGCAGGTTCTCAACGCCGGCGATCAGCTCTTCATCGATCAGCGCACCGGCTGCGTTCAGCGTCCAGCGCCGCAGCGAGGGTAGTGCGGGATCAAGATCGGATCCGTTCGATACGTAGTAAATGTTGACAACCAAGTCATGGGTCTGAGCGTTTGGGCCGAATCCCGCCGGGTTAGCCCCGTTATTGAAGAGTGTGGCGGCGGCCAGGTCTGTGCGAACCTGCCAGGTGCCAGCGGTGGGCACTGTCACCTGTGGCGTGACGTGCCGGACGATGAGAACGTCGGAATCCACGCGCGCGCCGTTCGGGGCCGGACATGGTACGGCCGGTGCGTAGCCGATGGTGTCGTCAATCGCCGTGACCTGCGCGTTGAATGCGGTGGCCAGAGCTGTCGCATTGACGGCACCGCAGTTAATGACTATTGCACCGGGCACATTGACCAGCGCCGGTTCGCTGTTGCGACCCCAAAAACGGGCCAGTCGAATATCCGGTTCCATTACGTCAATGGCGAAGCGCAGGTTTTCCTGTAGCCGTGCCTGCCCATCTGACAGCCGATAGCTGCTGCGGCTTTGCACGAATACCGTAATGGATCCGAGCGTCAGGACCAGGCCGATCACCAGAGCGATCATCAGCTCTACCAAGGTGACGCCCTTCTGTTTCGCTGCGGCTCCGGTGGCGACGGGTTTAGATGTAATTTGGGTGGGCGTGTTCATCTCTTGCTGGGCCGCCTAGATCGAAAATCGAAGGGTGTAGGTGGAGGGCTGCAGTGCTGGCTGTCCGGTTTCCGGCCAGACAATCGTGATGTCGTACTGGACTGCCGGAGCAACTATCGCCGGATTCTGAAAAATCACGGCCGCCGCCCCCTGGGGTAGGCGACCCTGCACATCCTGTAGCCACCAGAACCAATCTTCAGCGGCCACCTGAGCCGGCGTGCAGGGCGCAGCGCCGTTGACACAACCAGCGGCCGCACCTGGGCCAACACCTGCATACGAAAGCGGCACCGTAGGGTTCGCGCGAATGCGATCAGCCATGTCTGCTGCGAGCGCTACTGCAGTTGTCCGGGATACCGAGGATTGTCCGGAGCGCAGCCCCTCAATGTACAGACCTGCAATCCCGAGCATGCCAACGGCGAGAATGACCATCGCCACCAAAGATTCAATCAGCGTAAAGCCGCTTTGTGGGAGATTTCGCGATGCTGCTTCGAGCTCATAAGGTTTCACTTCGAGTCTCCTTTAGCAGCCATTCAAAGTGTTGAGTCCGCCTTCAACCTTGGCGAAGTCACGGTAGATCTGCGGCCGGCCGGTTGGCGTAATTTGCACCCAGCGGCCTGCGGCTACACCGCCACCCGTGTCGTAACTGCCGCGGTGATCGCAGAACTGCAGGTTGGACACGGCTGCCCCGAACCCGGGTGCATTGCGCGGAATCCCATTCGGGCCGAAGCTGAGGTATTCCACGCCCCCGGCATCGGTAGTTGTCGCGGCCTGATTGCGGATATCGTCTGGCAGCGGCCCGCCTGCCCGAATGACGTCATCGAACGCATCCACGGTCAGGTTCGGCGTGCCGCAATTCGGCGCTGCGGCGCTGCAGTCGGCAAAAACGATAAAGCCATCGGCGAGCGTAGCGCCGTTGTTGCAGGTGGGGGCTAGGGCTTGCCAGTTGGTACTCGGGCAAATGGTGACGTTTTGCCGGCGCTTGATTGCCTCGCCACGCGCCAGATGCATGGCGCTGACCAGGTCATTGGCCGCTGTCGCCATGCGGTTGTTGGCAATGAACTGATTGAAGTTTGGGATGCCTACGCCCAACAACACCGAGGCCACCATCAGCGTGATGAGCACTTCGATCAGCGTAAGGCCTTGTGAGTACCGGTTTTTCATGACCGGCATAGTGCGGGCTTAGAGGCCAGCCAGGGGGTTCGCCCGACTGCTGGCAGCCGTTCGCCTGCGAACGGGATTTATTTGAACCAGTTCACAAGGTTATGTAAACCGATCAAGGTTTAGTCTTTATGGCGCCCTGGGTCGCCCGAATGCGCATGCCCGGCGTTGCCTTCCTGCGGATGGGCTCCCCGCAGCCTGTTCTGCTCCTCCCTCAGGCCCTCTCTGCCGCCACTTCATCGGGGAGGGGCGCTCCGGGCCGCGAGAATGCGCTCAGATCCCCTCAGGTGTCTCGCCTCGAATGCCACGCGCTCAAGGTGTTTCTTCTTCGACCCAGAAGGTGCGCATGGGAGAAGCGGAGCCCTCATCACTTGGGTCGTCGGAATCGTTAGCGACGCCATCCCCATCCTGATCGAAGTCCAGCGGGCCCACGTCGTCGGGCAGCCCCTCAGCGCCAACCAGCACCTGCTGCCCGGTTTCTGAAAAGAGCAAGATCGGCCGCGGCGCAATGCCGCCCTGCTGCAGCACGACGGACCGGTCCGCGATGTCCAGCGGCCGCTGCACCAGAGGTTCGTCCAGGTTCGTCAGTGGCGCGCCGGACAGCAGGCTCACCTGATAAAGCCGGTTTACACCACCGGCCGGCTGGCAGAAGTTTGCGCTGCCCTCGGGCGTGAAGGATACGAAGAACGTGGTAAACGCGAACGTGAACGCCTCTGTCAGCACTTTCTCACCGGAACTCGGGAAACCAAAGCGCCACCCGGCATCGGACACGTCAATGGGGAAAAATATCGTGTCGGTCGCATCGGCGAGATCGTCCACGGTAATCGGCTGGCCGTAATCTTCCGTTAGCTTGGTGTCGAACGGACTGGCGTCCCAAATAGAGAAAAATTGCTCGTTGATCGACGTATCAAGCGGATGTGCCCTGTATCCAGAGCCAATATTGACCGCGATGAATATCCGCTGGTCCAGCGCTGTGAGAACCACATCGGGTGACTCATAAAAACGCCGCAGTTCGCTTGCCGCCGGTGATGCCCCCAGGTCCGCGGCGCCTACGCTGGCCAGTACGCCGCCTTCAACGAGATCACTGCCAGATTCACCGTTGTTGATGTCGAAGCGCCAGACCTGGCCACCCATGTCACCGACGTAAAACTTGTCAATAAACTCGTCGCCACCGAGCTCAATTGCCGTTGGAACTGCTGGGATAGAAAAGCGCATGGCGGGGAGAATCAGGTCGTGATCGCCGTCGCGGCCGGCACTCCAAAGCAGCTCTCCAGTCACCACGTCGATCAGGAAAACGGCATTGCCCACCGTATCTTCGCGGAAGCTGCTCGTGTCCTGGCCCGTGTCATAGCCGCCGCCTAATAGGCCAGCGAAGCGGCTGGAGCCGCCGACGTTGACGCGCACGATGCGCGGTGCGGTCCACGTCTGGCCCAGGTCGCTGAACCCGGCTGTGTTGTCGTCAATTTCCCACAGCAGCTCGGGGCGGTTTCTGTCTGTGACATCGACCGCGAAGAGACTATCGCCGCCGCGCCGCATGCCGAACACCAGGATGACGCGCTCGGCGCCCGTGATGCCGGGCTGGCCATCGCTGTTCTCTATAACTATGCGGATGTTGCCGTCCAGACCGTAGTTACGGGTTGCGGCCGGATTGTTCGAGAAAAGCGTGAACAGGCGGCCGAGCTGGCGGCTGGGCATGAACGCCCACAACTCCTCGCCGGACTCGGCCTCAATGGCGTGCAGCAGGCCTTCGTTGGTGGTGATGTACACGACGGATTGACGATCGTCTGCCGTGCTTCCGTAGCTGACCACTGCGGGTTGGCTGTGCAGCGGGTCGCCCATGGACAGCCTGGCCTCGTCCGTATCGCCGTCGCCATCTTCATCCAGCACGTCGCGGCCGCGGGCCCACTCGATTACGTTGTCCCGGCTGGCCGCTGGCGCGCCGATAACCGCCGCGGTGATGGCCGCGTTGTCGATGGTGATCGCGTTCTGGCCGCCCGGCCCGTTCAGGTCACCGCCCGCAATGTTGGTCAGTAGCGTCCGCTCGTCCGGATCTGGCAGCTGGCTGGCCGCGCCGCCGAGTTCAACGATGTTGCCGTCTGGTTCTTCTGACCAAACGCTGGTTGCGCCCTCCGCGAAGAAGCCCGTGTCCGGGTCCACTGCCGGCTGGCCAAACTGGTCAACAATTTCCAGCGAGCCATCAGCATCGCTGACCAGACCGTACCGCTTGAGGTTCCCGGGCCAGCGGACATTGGTGGTGGCGCCAAACACCGACACATACACATCCCGCGTGGTTTGCGACTGGTCAAACGCGTTGACTGGCACGGTCGGAGCGGAGAACAGGCTGCCGTCTTCCGTAAAGCTTTCCGCCAGTTCCGTCAGCACGGCGGTCAGCGTCGCCGTGTCTTCCGCCAGGAAGTATCGGCCGCCACCGCGGGCCGCCGTGTTCTCCAGGATCTCCAGGTCGGTGGTAAACCCAATGGTGTGCGTGATGACGTTTTGCAGACCGGCGATGTCCGGACGCAAGTCACGCTTCAGCAGGTATTCAGCCATGTCATCCAGGCATCGGCCCTGACCGCTGCCATCGCAGCTGGGCCCCACCAACTCGCCGAACTCCGGCAGTCCCTCGATGCGGTCTACCCCTTCTTCATCACCGGCCGGTTCGCCGTCCGAGACCAGCACGATGAAAGTGCGCTCACCTGCGCTGTCAATTGGTGACAGGTACGTCGAGCTGGCCACGGAACCGCCGAGGCGTGATGCGGCCACGCTGAGCTCGCCGTCGCTATCGCCGTAGTCCACACTGCGCTGGCCGAGGTACTGGCCCGCCTCGTAAAGCGTTTCCGACAGCGGCGTAAAGCCGCCAGCTACCAGATCGTTGTTGATGACCGCTTTGGCGGCTTCTCCCGTAGTCTCAACCGGGCCGACGGCCTGGTCGACACGTCCACCATCGGTGAAGTTGAAGCTCATCACCCCGATGTTGAGCCCCTCGACGCTGTCGATGACGTTGCTGGTGACATCCTGGACCACCTGCAGCCGCGTCCGCTCCTCTGTGGGCGGGTTCTCGTTCCAGTTCAGCCAGTTCCCATCAAAAATGGTGACGTCGGATGCGGCCGCCCAGGAGGGCTCGTTGTCCGCACTCGCAGACCACGGGCCGCTGGGGCCATCGGCCGCGAAGGTCTCGCTCTGCGATGGGCCGCCGTCCACGCCCCGGTCTGCTTCGCACTCCAGGGCTTCCTGATCGTCATCTTCCGCATCGAGTACTTCCCAGCGTTCGCCATCCTCGTCATACCGGCGGAACAGATTCTTGTACCGGCCCACGAGTTGTAGCCGCGACAACGAGGCCGCGCAGAAATTGTCGGACTTGGGGATAGTGAGCTCCGAATCACAGTCGGGCAGCTCTCCCGTAGCGGAGTAGTAAAGCTGGTCACTGTCGAAGCAGCCCCCGAAGCTGACGTCAGGGTCGAAACTGACCTGTGTTTCCACTGCAGCCGCCATACTCCCCGACGTATCGATAATGAACAGTACGTTCGGCGCTTCGCAGGCTTGCTGGGCTTCGAGGCCGGTCAAGAACAACTCGGTGTCATCGGCAGCCGCGGGCTGCGCGGTGACCAGCAGTGCCAGGCCAGCGGCCGCGATAGGGAAGGCGATGCGGTTTCTCATTCCCTTCACCCTAGTTTCCGCTCCGGCCCGAACCAGCTGGCTGGAACAGCCGCAACCGGCTGACGCGATCTTCCCCGGTGAGATAAAACAACACGATCATGGCGTCGCGGTTATCCTGAATCGCATCGAAGAAGTCGGTGCGTGCCAGGTTGCTTGCGCCAGCCGCCTCATAGCGCGTGTTGGCATCGATTCGAAACAGTCTGGGCGGACACTCCTGGCAGGGGCGAGCGATGAGTCGCCCCGTATTACCGCGCGCGAGATTTTCCAACTGTGACGGCGCCAGTTCGATAGCCTGCTCAATCAGCACGGTGTCAGCCTGGGAAGCGCGGGACCATACAAACAGAATGGCCGCGAGCATCAGCATGCCGGTGAGCAGATTTGTGAATGATGTTTGCATCGTGGAATCCAGGTGTTCTTCTATCGTCATTTGGGTCGCTGCGGGCAGTTGGTCACCACGCGTTTCGCTTAGTTACCGCCGGTCGCAGATTGCGGGCGCACCACCACCAGTCCCTGCGCCTGCGTTGAGCGGGCCCCGCGTTGGTCCGTTGCGCCGGTGATCTCCAGCCGGTAGTAGTCACCGATGAAGTCGTCCGGGCTAAAGCTCAGAGGCGGATTTCCAGTTCTCACGTACCTGACCTGCCCTGCATAAGAGCCGGCCATAGCAGGGCCCAGGTTGATGTCTTGTGGCGCGATCGGTCGTGTCCAGTTGGGCGTGCGACCCAGCGTCGTGCCGTTCGTTTGCCTGAGTATTGCGAGCTCGCGCTCGATGCCCAGCTCCGCCAGGCGAAAGGCCATTTCCCGGTACTGCGTGTTGCCGGCCATGACCAGCTCAAGCGACGATGTGCGCAGCGTTGACACCGCGAGAATCGTCATGACGGTTAGCAGGATCAGCCCCACGATCAGCGCGGCCCCGCGTTCACCTGATTTGACCTGAATCTGAGGCGCCGTCACTCTATTCACCCTCCAGGGAACTAGTTACGCACGACGACCGTCTTGGTGACAGCCACCCGACGGAATCCCTGGGGGTAGTCGTCTGCCCCGGGAATGATTGGGCCCAGGTTTGCGTCGGCAGGCTGATACGCCTGATTGTCCACGAAGCCAAGACCGGTTTCGTTGGTTTCACCGCGAACTAACATCCACAGCCTTGCCGCAATGACCCGGTTCGCCGGGTCCAACATGGCCGGATGATCGCCATCGACATAACGGTCAACGACGCCATCCTGAGCGTTTGTGTCCAGCCCGAACTGCACCTGGAGGTTTTCAACGCCTGGGATGATTTCCTGATCCTCGATCCGGCCCTGAGCACCCCCATCCACCAGGGTCAACCGGCGCAGGGCGGGCGTATCTGGCGTGAAAGTTGAGTCCCCGACGTAGTAAGCGTGAAACTGCGCGGCGCGAAACTCCGAAGGTGCGCCCAGCCCCTGATCTGCAGCGTTGTCAAACAGCCGACTGGCTGACGGCGTACTTTGGACGTATACCTGTCCCGCCTGCAGGTCTCCGATATCTGTCACTATCTGACTTGCATGGCGCACCATCAACACGTCGGAGCCGACGCGCGGGCTGGTGCCGCCACAGGCGAGGTCGTAGACATCATCCCGGCTCTCCAGCGGGCGATTGTTCTGAATGTCCAGCGCCAGGCTGGTTGCCTGCACCGCCCCCGCGCCCGCACAGGTCACCTGCACGGCGCCCGGCAGCACGATAAGTGGCTCCGAGTGCATGCCCCAGAACCCGGCAAGCTGAATGTCAGGCCCGAAAGCGTCCAGGGCGAAGCGCACGTTGTCCTGCAGACGCGCAATGCTGTCGGCATTGCGAAACGTGCGGCGACTTTCCTGGAAAACCGTCAGCGCTCCGGCAACCATCACGGTGCCGATGACCATGCTGACCATCAGCTCGATGAGGGTCATGCCAGACTGACGACTTTGGTTTTTCCCCGGTCTCATTCGATCACTCTCATTCGCTAATCGATGTGACGAGCGTGTAAGACACCGGTGCTGCCTGACCGGATTCCTGCCAGCGCAGCGTGATGTCAAAACGCCAGATGGGCGCGTCGAGCGCAGAAGTGATCTCGGCTTCGGCACCTACCGGCAGCCGCGCGCGCACATCGGCCAGCCAGCTAAACCAGTCGTCGTTGGCAAGCTCTTGCGGAGTGCAGTCGCCAGGCCCATTGACACAGTTGTTATTGGCGCCCGGACCTTGGCCGTCGTAGCTAAGCGCGCGTGCCCCGTCGACATTGGCGCGCATGCGGTCAGCCATATCGGTGGCCAGCGACACCGCCGCCACCCGGTACACCGAAGTGCTGCCCGCGCGCAGGCCCTCTACATATAACGCGGCTATGCCGAGCAGCCCTACGCCGAGCACCACGAGTGACACTAAGACCTCAGTCAAAGTGAAGCCTTTCTGCACAGGGCTCATGGGCATCCCCCCAGCGGATTTTCGGGCGACTGCAAGCGCGCACGCTCGGTGATAAGTTCAGCGCGCCCATTGGCATTGATCCGCAACCAACGCCCGGCTGCGATGCCGCCGCCAGTATCGACATCACCGCGGTGATCGCAGAACTGCAGGTTAATCAGGCTGGGCGTGGCGGCGCCGCCCGGGTTCACGCGAAAGCCGCTAGCGTCGAAGGCAGCGTAAAAGGGTGCGCCGCCGCCGCCGTTGCCCCAGCTGCTGTTATCGGCTACATCGTCGGGCAGGGCTGCAAACACTGCAATGGGGTTGGGATCCAGATTTGCGCCGTCCCGACGCTCCGCAGCGTCCAGCATCGCATTGCCGTTGTCGTCTACAAATACAATCGCCCCATCGGCCAGACTCGCCGCGGCCGAGCAGGTTGGGTCCAGATCGCCGGGGTTTGCTGTGGCGCACACAGCCACGGTGGTTCCGCGCTTGATGGCCTCGCTGCGGGCCAGAAACAGATGGCTGACAACCTCATTCACCGAGGCGCTCATTTGACTGGTGGCGACAAACCCCTGGAAGGCGGGTATGCCCACGGTAATGACACTGGCAACCACCGCGATAACCGCCAGGGTTTCGACGAGGGTGACGCCTTCTGCGTGCATCTTGCCCATGAGCTGAATCTTGCCGTGTCGGCGCCTCGGCACAAAGCGACATCAGACGGACGGGCATCACAACGGGATGGTTGCAGAAAGCTGCGATTCTTCATGCGCTTATGATTAACAGGTAACTCTAGAGTTAACTTCGCCTCTGGAAGCCTGTCGCGGCTTGCCTGTGGGGCTAATGATCACTGCCTTGGCAGACCGCAAACCGCGGGCATCGCAGAAGCTCACCGTGCCGTTGGTATCGCGCCGGCCAAAAGGCCTGAAGCTGAACGCGCGTCGGTTTGCCCGGATGCGGCCATTCACCCACGGCCGCTGCTGCAGCAGCACGGCAGGGGGTCCATCGTCGTTGTCCAGTACCACCAGCCAGCCCTGTTGCCAGTCGCCGCCATCATCGCAGCGCAGATCAGCATCGCTCGGGCATAGTGTGACGTTGCGGCCCCGGACGAACGCCGCTTGCCGAGCCACATGCACGGCCGTTACCCAGTCGTTAACCTGCGCCGTTAGCCGTGCATCCGCGACCAGCTCCAGCAGCGCCGGGATGCCGCCGGCCAGCAGGACGCCGAGCACCGCAACGACCATCATTGACTCCACAACGGTTACGCCGTCGGCACGGTTGTGGAAACCTGTTGCGCACATTTGATATCTCGTTGGCATAACGACGGGACACGGCGACACGTTAAGTTGCTGCGAGCCAACCGGGACACGGCCGAATGTCCTGCGTCTGCGCGGATTTGCGCCTGATCGCGGATTGTTGGAGCAAGCGCCAACCGGCCAGGGTTTTCGACAATCAATCGCTGGTTCCCTAAAATGCTTGCGACCGGAAGCGAGCAGAGAGGACGGGTGGAGTCACTTCAGCGAGAATTTCGCAAGCAGGTCGAGGCGCAGTTGGAGAAGAGCGGAATAAAGCCGACTCCGCAGCGCGTGGACATCGGCCTGCTGATCCTGAGGCGCCCCTGCCACCTGTCCGCGGATCAGATTATTTCTCAGCTGCATGCGCAGGGCAGCTCAGTATCGAAGGCGACTGTCTACAATACGCTCAATCTCTTTGCTCAAAAGGGCATTGTCAGGGAAGTTGTGCTGGACCCCAGCCGTCTGGTCTATGATTCGACCACGCACCCGCACCATCACTTTTATAACGAAGACACCGGCGAGCTAATCGACGTCGATGAGTCTGCCGTCAGCATTGGTGAGCACCCGAAGCCGCCGGCTGGCACCCGCATGCAGCGCGTTGATGTGGTTATCCGGGTGCGCAATCAGGATCGTTAGCCAGGGCCAATAGGCCTCAATTGCTGGTATTGGGCGCTTTGCCTATACTCCGCGCCCCGGGCCGGAGTAGCTCAGTTGGTAGAGCAGCGCATTCGTAATGCGAAGGTCGGAGGTTCGACTCCTCTCTCCGGCACCACGTTCGCGGACAGTTTGCCTGACTGTCAATTGCCCATCATTTGGCCCTGGATTTGACCCTGAACAGCGCCCGCAGTTAGGTAAACTGTCCTAACTCCTGCCAATCATCCGGCCCCGCGCGGGATGCGCAGACTGCTGAGGAACAAGGAATAACGACATGCGCCTGATTGTTGGTATCTCCGGAGCTAGTGGGGTCATCTACGGCATTCGTCTGCTGGAAATCTTGCACAAGAATGCGGACGTAGAAACCCATCTTGTGCTGAGCAATGGCGGCAAGCTGAACATTGCGCTGGAGACAGACTGGCAGGTCAAGGATGTCGAAGCCCTGGCCGACGTGGTGCATTCCGATCAAAACCTCGCCGCATCGATTGCCAGCGGTTCGTATCAGACCGGGGGCATGGTGATCATGCCGTGCTCGATGAAAACATTATCCGGGGTGGTCAACTCGTATGCGGACAACCTCATTGTGCGAGCCGCGGATGTCATCCTTAAGGAATCGCGCAAGCTGGTGCTCGTGCCGCGGGAAACGCCGCTGCACCTCGGTCACACGCGCCTGTTGTGCCAGGCGGCAGAAATAGGCGGCGTTATCGTGCCCCCCATGCCGGCCTTCTATAACAATCCGCAGACCGTCGACGACATCATCAATCACACGGTGGGGCGCGTCCTGGACTTGTTTGATATTGACAGTGGCATCGTCAAGCGCTGGCAGGGCCCTGATCGCGGCAAGGCGTGAACGAATCCGAGACCAGGGTAGCGATCGGGGAGATGCTTAAGCAACACAATACCCTGACGCTGGCGACCTCCGGCGACGAGGGGCCGTGGGCGGCAACGGTTTTTTACGCGAGTGATGCGAAGCTGAACCTCTACTTCGTGTCGGACCACCGCACGCGTCACGGACGTGACCTCGAGAGTAGCCAATCGGTTAGCGCGGCAATCAACCCAGACTGTGGCACCTGGGGTGAAGTCAGGGGTCTGCAGATGACAGGATCAGTGTCCGTGTTGTCTGGTGGAGCCCGGGCGGCGGGGTTGGGACACTATTTAAAAAAGTTTCATGACGTGAGTGCCCTGTTCAAAGCGCCCCGCGATAAGAACGAAGAAAAGATCGCCGCGCGGCTGCAGGCTGCCAACTTGTATTGCCTCGCGCCCAATTGGATACGGCTTATCGACAACAGCCGGTGGTTTGGGTTTAAGGCCGAGCTTGACTGCTAAGCTCTACCTTCCAGCGGGCTGCCGGCACTATCCGTGACCAATAAGCTTAGAGTTTCCTAACGAGTGTGCCTCCGGTGAACGTTGCAACAAGACCTAATCTCCGCTTAGTTGCCTGCCTGGTTGGCGCAATGCTGCTCGCGCCGGCAAGCGCGTCTGCCGAGGGGCGCGTCATCCGCGTGACCACCGCCACTGCGCAAACCGATCGCGTCGAAGAAATCGAGTGGGCCGTCGGTATTATCGAAACGCGCAGTTCGGTACAGGTAGCTGCGGAAGTCGCCGGCCAGGTCCGGCGTATTCTGGTGGATGAAGGGCAGGGAGTTGCGCGGGGTGCCGTGCTGGCGGAAATTGATGCTGCCGAGTATCGCCTGGACCGCGCGAGCGAGGAAGCAGAGCTGCGCCGGCTGGGCGCGTTGTTGCAGCAGCAACAACGTGAGACGGAACGCGCACGCCGTTTGGTCGCGGACAAACTGATTTCACAGGATCAGCTCGACAATGCGGAAGCGGAGCTTGCGGCGCTCCGGGAGCAGCTTGCCGGGGCGGATGTTCGCGTTGCTGCAACAGAGCGACGCCTGCAGGAAACGCGGCTGGTTGCTCCGGTAACCGGCGAGGTGTCTACGCGCAATATTGATGTGGGCGATTATGTGCAGGTGGGCGCAGTTGCCTTTGATTTGATTGACGTCCGCAATCTGCGTGTTCGGCTGCCTTTTCCAGAGTATCGTGCGCCGCAGCTTCGTAAAGACTTGATCGTTCGTCTGACTTCGGCAGCGGCGGGCGATGAAGCCGTCACTGCCAGGATTACCGATATCCGGCCCAGCGTGACGCCATCCAGCAGGTCGCTCACTGTCATTGTTGATTTCGATAATCCGGGCAGCTGGCGGCCGGGCGCGAGCGTGCGCGCTGAAGTCGTGCTGAACGCTCGCGAGAACGCGTTGCTGATTCCGCAGGTGGCCGTGGTGCGCCGCCCCGCTGGAGATGTGGTTTATGTCATCGAGGACGGTGTTGCGAGCGCGCGTGTTGTCCGCCGCGGCGAGCGCCGAGGAAAGCTCGTGGAAGTCGCCAGCGGACTGGCGCAGGGCGAAATTGTCGCGGTAGATGGGGCGGGTTTCCTGACCGACGGCACCAGCGTAGAGGTCGCGGAGCGCTGATATGAGTCTCGCTGCGATCTCGGTTAGACGCTATGTGTTTGCGGCGATGCTGAATGCTCTGATCGTATTGTTCGGGGTGGTCGCCTACGACCGTATTGGTGTGGAGCGTCTGCCCAACATTGATCTGGCCAATGTCTCGGTGCAGACAAACCTGGAGGGTGCCAATCCCGAGGTCGTGGACACCAGCGTGACGAACATCATCGAGGGCGCGATCAGCACGGTTTCGGGCATCGATCAGCTGGCATCGACCACTTCCGCGGGCCGATCCGTTGTAACGCCGACTTTTCAGCTAGGTAAAGACATCGATGTTGCCTTCAACGAGGTGCAATCGAAGGTCAGTGCGGTTCTGGGCGTGTTGCCCGACGATGCGGATCCGCCAATTATTTCGAAGACTGAAACGGGTGCCTTTCCCTCGTTCTGGGTATCAATCTTCGGCGACCGCACGATTCAGCAGCTCAATCAGTTTATTCGCACAGTCGTCAAGAAGCGTCTGGAGACTGTCGACGGCGTCGGCGAGGTGATTATCGGTGGCGAACGCCAGCGCACGATCCGGGTGAATCTGGATTTCGAGCGACTCGCGGCCTATGGCGTGACCGTCCAGGACATAACCGCTGCCTTTCGCAATGAGCATTTTCAGCTGCCCGGGGGGTTTCTGGTCGGTGCCGATCAGGAGCAGTTGCTGAAGCTCGACCTTGAGTACCACGATCCGGAAGATCTCAAGCGGCTGATAATTGGTTCGCGCGGCGGCGTCACTGTGTATCTGCAGGACGTCGCCACCATTGAAGACAGTCTCTCCGATGCGCGCAGGGTGGGGCGCTATAACGGCGTGCCCGGTGTCAGTCTTGGTATCGTGAAGATCGCCGGGCGCAATACCGTCGCAATTAATACGGAAGTTAAGCGGCGAATTAGTGAGGACATCGTGCCCGCTCTCCCGCCAGGCATCGAGTTTTCAATCTCCAGTGACGATAGCCTTTATATCCTGGAGCTGGTTGCGTCTCTGGAGGAGCATCTGGTCGACGGTGCGATATTCGCAGCACTGATCGTCTGGCTGTTCTTAAGAAATTTCCGCGCGACATTGATTGTCGCAGCCGCCATTCCTGTCTCGTTGCTCGGCGCGCTGGTGGTTATGTACTTCCTCGACTACTCGCTTAACACCATCACTATGCTGGCGTTGCTCGTACTGATCGGTGTTGTGGTTGACGATGCCATAGTCGTGCTGGAAAACATTCAGCGCCGGGTGGAGGAGGGGGCGGACCGCGTACAGGCCTCTATTGACGGTGCTCGTGAAGTCCAGCTCGCCATCGTGGCCTCGACGCTGACCATTGCCTGTATTTTTGCGGCGGTCATATTTGTGCCGGGCATTCCCGGTAAGCTCATAGGGTCTTTCGGTGTCGTGGTTGCTGCGGGCGTGCTGGCCTCGCTGTTCGTCTCGCTCACACTGACGCCGATGCTCTGCTCACGAACGCTCAGCGTTAGCAAGAGCCATGGTGCGGTATACGGTTTTCTCACTACGACGCTAAACAGGCTCGAATCGGGCTACGGCCGCGTCATTGCCTGGAGTCTGCAGCACCGTTGGCGGGTTGTGTGTTTTGCACTATTTGTTGTCGCGTTGACGCCGCTGATGTTTGGCCGCCTTGGCTTTGAGTTCTTCCCGCCCGAAGACGAAGGGCAGTTCCAGGTGACGATTCGCACGCCCACCGGCACCAGCCTTGCTTACGGCGATGAGCGAATGCAGATAATCGAAGAGATGCTGCTGGCGCGTCCGGAGATTGAGAACATTTTTGCCACGCTCGGCGGTGGCCGCGCGGGCAGTGTCAATCAGGGCTTGATCTACGTCACCATGGTTCCGGCCGATCAGCGCGAGCTAAAGCAGTATGAGCTCATACCCCTGCTCCGCGAGCAGTTTGCGGATGTTCCCGGCATCGTCGCTTTGCCGGCGCCTTACGGGATAGCCGGCGACAATCGTGGTGAGGCGTTGAGTTTTATTCTGCAGGGACCAGACCTGCAGACACTAGCCGAGCTGGCGCGCGGCTTCAGAGACAAGCTTTCACAAGATCCGGAGCTTGGTCGTGTGGACATGGACCTGGAGCTCGATCAGCCGCAGGTGAAGCTGACAGTCAACCGCGAGCTGGCGGCGGAACTGGGGCTGCCGACGCGTGATATTGCCGAGGCCGCCAATGTATTGGCTGGCGGGCTCAACGTTGCCAAGTACACAGATGAGCCGGGCGACGGCGAGCGCTATGACATTCGCCTGAAGGCTGGTGAGTCCGTGGATTTGCCAGATCTCTCAAAGATCTATTTGCGCAGCCCCGATCGGGCGCTCGTCAGGCTGGATACTCTGGCGCGTTTTGAGGAAACGGTGGGGCCGGCGGTGATTAGCCGGTTGGATCGGCAGTACGCAGCTTCGTTTTTCTCCGATCCAACAGTTTCGGTTGGCGACGCGATTGAGCGCGTTCGTGCCGCGGGTCGCGAGTTTCTGCCACCCGGCTATACGATCAAACTGCAGGGCGGGTCGGAGCAACTTGAAGAAACGTCAGGCGGCGTCGGCTTCACGTTCCTGATCGCGCTGGTTCTGGTCTACATGATTCTGGCGAGCCAGTTCAATTCGTTCGGCCAGCCACTCATTATTATGGTGGCGCAGCCGCTGGCGATAATCGGCGGCGTCGCGGCCCTGGCCATCACTGGTACCACGTTGAATCTGTATTCCATGGTGGGACTGGTACTGCTGATTGGATTGGTGGCGAAGAACTCGATTTTGCTCGTCGACTTAACCAACCAGTATCGCGAGCAGGGCGATGCTCCGGACGAAGCATTGCTGCGTGCCTGCCCTCGCAGGCTGCGACCCATTCTAATGACGTCGCTCACCATTATCTTTGCCATGCTGGTGCCGGCTCTCGGTATTGGCACGGCCGTGGAGCTTTCCGGACCGCTGGCGGTAGCGGTAATCGGGGGCATGCTCAGTTCGACGCTGCTCAGCCTGGTAGTAGTGCCCGCGGTTTACTCGCTGTCAGCGAATGCGCGGCTGCCAGCATTCCTGAAGCGATCCACCGGCAGCTCCGCGGCAGCGGGCACCGCGGGACAATCGGGTCAATCGCTCTCGCGAGAAACCTGAACCTGGGTAGCTGACGAGGGCGCGCTCCGGCGCAAACTTCCGTCCGATGGCTCCCTTCGGTCCGCTTTATTCGGACTCCAGTTTCGCCGTCCCGCGCCCTCTGCTCGACAGGCTATAGCTCTCTCCTCTTGCATACGTCTCTTCTTTCCCGCTGCGGTGCTGAAAAAGTTTCAGGCGAGTGCGAGACGAGGCGTGGGACGGCGAAAAAGCGGAATGTATATGTGAATACATGAGCATTTTGAGCTGGGTTACAACGAAGTATCGTGCCGCCTTAAGCTTTTTCAGCTAGTACTCTTCGCCGGAGGAGTAGGGCGGCAACTGCCCAATATGAATACCGCTGTCGACAATCAGTGTCTCGCCAGTCACCAATCTCGCGCCGGGTGATTCAAGGAAGAAGACCAGTGTCTCAGCGATATCTTCCGCCGTGGCGACATCCTTCAGCGGCAGCTGCTGGCGGGTAGATTCCAGCATCGCTTCGTACTGCTCGTCGCCCATCCCGCCTCGGAGCCAGCGCGTTTGGATCATGCCCGGCACCACCGTATTGATGCGTATCTCTGGTGCGAGCACGTGTGCCAGGGACTTGGCCATTAGATTGAGTGCAGCCTTTGATGCAGCGTACGGAATTGACGAGCCGATACCTGTGACGCCGCCAATCGACGAGTCATTGACAATGGCACCTGCGCCCTGCTTACGCATGTGTGGTTCGACGGCCCTGACCATCTGGTAAGCACCGACCACGTTGACCGCGTAGATATTTAGAAAATCGTCCTTGGAAACCCCATCAAGCTTCGGATACGGGTTGAACTTAGTGCGCGCAGCATTGTTGATCAGGTAGTCGATACGACCCCATTCTTCGACGGCGGCAGCGGCCATGGCCTGACAGGCATCGTCATCTGAAACGTCGGCCTGAAAAGTGATGGCCTCGGCTCCCTTGCTGCGGCAGGTTTCGGCTGTTTCCTCCGCCTCGGTTTTGCTGCGCGTGTAGTTGACGACAACGTTACAGCCGCGCTCGGCCAGCAGAATGCAGGCAGCGGCGCCAACGCCGGTCGCCGACCCGGTCACGATGGCGACTTTTCGCTCGGTCATGGGGATCTCCTCGAGTGCTGTTCTTGTTCTTGCTTGCAAGTGCCGATCGTGCGACCGCGGTCTCCCGGCGGTTTTCCTTAGCCGGTCGGCCGCGGCGAAGGGGACGCGCATGTTAACAGACGGCGCCTGCGTCTGGCCCGCTGCGCACCCGGCCGCTTAGTGCTAAGGTGAGCGCCCGCGGGCTTCCTGGCCCGCAGGCCAACCACAACAAGAAGGGGAGCATTGGCACGTGGCATTCAATGATATGCGCGCTTATCTCGATTTGATCAAGGAATCGGGGCAGCTCAAAGAAATCGATGAGCCCTTGAGCTGTGAATACGGCAAGAACGATTTGCAGGCTCTGATGCGCTATCTCGCGGAGACAGACGGGCCGGGCCTGATTCTCAACAATCTGGTCGGCTACAACACGCCTGAGATTCCTGTCATTTACAACCCGTTCGGGACACGCGAACGCACAGCGATGGCGCTCGGCGAGACTGATCCGCTCCAGGCCAAGCTGAAGCACTCCGCGATCCTGGCCGACCGCAGTCAGTGGCACGAACCGGTGTTGATCGATGCGGCGAAAGCTCCATGCAAAGAAGAGGTGATCGAAGAAGCAGATATTTCTATCGACAAGCAGCTGCCGCACCTATGGATCGGACAGGAGGGATCTTCCTACGTTTGCGGCGCGGTCGTGGTGACTAAAGACCCGGAGACGGGCACCCGCAACGTCGGCTGGTATCGGCTGACGCAGCTCTGGGAGTGCCGTCACCCGACGGACGGTTCCTATACGGAGCGTCAGCAGAAACAACAGCTGTCGATATTCGCGTTCTGGAATCCGCCGATGAATCACATCGGCCTGCATCTTGCGAAAGCGAAGGCCATGGGCAAGCCGCTGGAGGTCGCAGTCGCCAAACTCTGTGATCCGGCTGTGCACGTAGCTGCCTGCACCGGTACTCCGTTTGGTATCGATGAGTACGCATTTGCCGGCGGGCTGCGCGGTTCGCCGGTTGAGCTGGTCAAATGCGACACCGTGGACCTTGAGGTACCTGCAACCGCGGAATATGTAATAGAAGGTGTGTTCCAGCCAGATGCCGATGACGTAACCATCGGCTGGCATTCCAATTCGATCGGCTACTACGACAAGCTGCAGGTGTTTCCGGTGTTCGACATCAAGCGCATCACTCACCGGAAGAATCCCATGTGGTACGCGACCATCGAGATGATGCCGCCGTTTGACCACAATTATCTCGCATTAATGCCGGTCGAAGGCGAGATACTTAGCGACCTGCAGCGCAAGATTCCTGAGGTCAACGATGTGGTGGTCACGCCCAATATGACCTACGTCGTGCAGCTCAAGGTGGACGGGGCGAACAAACCACATCCCGAATTCGGCAAGTTTGTGCTGCACGCGGTGTGGGGTGCTGCCGGCCGCTGGGGCAGGACGGCCAAAATTGTTGTAGTCGTAGGGCCTGACATCAATCCTTATGATCTGCAGGCGGTAGAGTTTGCTATTGGCAGCCGGGTACAGCCTTATGAGGACAGCATCATGAACCAGTCGGCGCAGGCGATGGTCCTTGATCCGTCCGCTGTAAAGGGACCCCAGGGTTTCCCCATGACCGGCTCGCAGTTGGGCATCGACGCGACGATCAAGATTCCAGAGCGCTTCAGCGACTACGCGCCGGTGAGCCAGGCCGACCCGGACGCAGTCGCAGCCATCGGTGAGCGCCTGAAGTCCGTGCTCGGGTAAACGGGGCGGGTTTGCGGCCATGACAGAGCCGCTGGCGCAGACGCTAGCCCAGAAAATCATCGCCAGGGCATCGGGCACTGCGTCTGTCGCGCCTGGAGAGATTGTCACCTGCGCGGTGGATCTGGCGCTGCTGCTCGATTCGGGCGGTCCGCGAAGAATCTGGCCCAGACTGAAGGAACTCGGCACCGGAGTCTGGGATCCTGAGAAAATTGTGCTGGCCACAGATCACTTTACGCCGGCCGTTGATGCGCAGTCCGCAGCGATCCTGAAGCTAACCCGGGAATTCGCTGACGCCTTCGGCATAAAGCGTTTCTACGACATGCAGGGAATCGGCCATGTGCTGCTGGCGGAAAAGGGCCTGCTACGCCCGGGCATGTTTGCCTGCGGCGGTGATTCTCACTCCAGTATGGGCGGCGCGTTCGGTTGCCTGATGATGGGATTCGGTGCCATCGAAATGACTGGCGTTGTCGTTACCGGAGAAATCTGGCTGCAGGTACCGGAGACGATTCGCGTCGGCTGGCATGGCGAGTTTGCCAGCGGTGTGATGGCTAAAGATGTGATGCTCAAGCTATGCCGTGAACTCGGCATGCAGAACGCCAACAGAGTGATCGAATTTCACGGCGACACGGTATCAGCCATGTCGATGGGTGAGCGCGGCGTCCTGTGCAACATGTCGGCGGAGTTGGGCGCGGAGACCGGTGTTGTGGCGGCTGATGAAAAAACTGCAGCCGCGCTCGCCCTGGCCAGCGGCCAGGGCGGAACTGGCGCGGAGTGTGATGTCGCCGCGTGGCAATCGGATCACGGTGCGCAGGTTGCCGCGACTTACGAGTTTTCCGCACCGGATTTGTTGCCACAGGTCGCGGCGCCGCATTCTCCGGCGAACTCAGCGGATGTTGATGTGTTTGAGGGTAAGCATATCGATCAGGCTTATATCGGCGCGTGCGTGGGGGCCAAGCTGGAGGACTTGCGCAGCGTCGCGGAAATTCTAAAGGGTCGACGCATTGCCTCGGGCACGCGGCTGCTCATAGCTCCCGCGTCTCAGGCTGTGCTGCAGGCAGCGACGGCTGATGGCAGCATCCAGGCAATTGCCGATGCGGGGGCTTATCTGCTGCCAATCGGTTGTGGTGCCTGCGCTGCTCTGGGCGCGGGCATCCTCGCCGAGCACGAGGTGTGCATCTCATCTACGAATCGCAACTTTCAGGGGCGCATGGGTGCCAATTCCGCCGAGGTTTATCTGGCTTCACCCTATACAGTCGCCGCGTCGGCCGTTGCCGGACGCATCGCTGATCCCCGGGAGCTCTTGCAGTGACGGGCGGCCCGGTTGTTGTTGGTGCAGCCTGGGTCTTCGGCGATGACATCAACACCGACGTCATGGCGCCCGGTCTTTACTTCAAGTCATCGATGGCAGAAATGGCGAGACACTGTCTCGAAGCTGTCAATCCGGAGTTTGCCAGCTCGGTTAAGCCAGGAGATATCGTTGTGGCCGGGCGCAACTTTGGCATAGGTTCCGCCCGCGAGCAGGCCGCCATGGCGTTTCAGTATCTCGGTGTCGGGGCGATATTGGCGCAATCCTTCGGGCGAATCTTTTATCGGAATTCGATCAATTTTGGGATTCCCACGCTGGTGTTCAACGAGGTCGAATCGATCGAGGCCGGGGATTCACTGATGGTTGATGCGGCGAGTGGCGCGGTGACGAATCGTACGCGGGGTGTCGAGGGTCAGGCGGCACCGTTGAGTGGCCACCTGTTGACGCTGGTGCGGGCCGGCGGCCTGATGCCGTACTTGCATGGCCGACTTGCGGCCGGGGAGTAGACATGTCTGAGCATGCGGGAAGGTTGCGCGAAGCACTGGCCTCGGAGAAACCGCTGATCGCGCCGGGTTGCTACGACGCCCTTACGGCCCTGTTGATTGAGCAGGCCGGGTTTTCCTGCGCCTACCTGAGCGGCGCCAGTGTAGCTTTTACCCGCCTTGGGCGGCCCGACCTGGGCTTGACTACGTTGAGCGAAGTCGCAGACACGGTTGGAAACATTCGGGATCGCATATCTATTCCGTTGATCGCCGATGGCGACAACGGCTTCGGCAACGCGTTGAACGTACAACGCACAGTACGCCTGCTTGAAAAGCAAGGGGCTTCGGCTATTCAGCTTGAAGATCAAACGGCACCAAAACGCTGCGGTCATCTCGATGGCAAGTCGCTCATCAGCAGCACGGAAATGTGCGGCAAAATCAAGGCCGCGCTTGATGCGCGCCAGAGCGATGAAACGGTAATTGTTGCGCGCACCGATGCCGTCGCGGTAACCGGCCTCGATGATGCGCTGGAGCGGGCGGCTGCCTACGTCGACGCCGGGGCCGACGTGTTGTTCGTTGAGTCGCCGGGAAGCCGCGAGCAACTCGGAGCGATTGGCACCGCGTTCGGAGCGCGCGTTCCGCTGCTGGCTAACATGGTCGAGGGTGGCAAGACGCCGCTGCTGCCGGCCGAAGAGCTTGGGCAAATGGGTTATCGGGTGGTGATTTTCCCTGGCGCTATGGTGCGCGTCCTGAGTTTGGCCGGCGCCCAATACCTTGAGGTGCTCCGCCGCGATGGCACGACGGCCGGTTACCTCGATCGCATGAATGACTTCGCCGCCATCAATCAGCTGATTGGAACCGATGCGCTGCTTCACTCAGCATCTCGCTATGACGACTGATTCAGCTCCGATCCGGGGAGCTGATCCAGAGGATTCCTAAAAATTACATAACGTTAGCTTGTATTTCGATCAGAAAGTGTCAAAATGCTGACGGTGCGCTGAGAGCCACGGTCCTTAAGGCTACGTGGGCTCAGCTTCGCGGGGTTAGGGTTCCGCGAGCGACGGGAGTCAGTTGTTGGATCACAGGTCAACCCTCACGGGTTTACATCAGGCCCTGGCCGGTGAGCGTACGCCCGGCGGGCTGGATGTCGTCTACACCAAGCTGGCGATAGACCTGCAGAACCTCGATGAGGCCTCCGCGGCAGAGACGATTCAGACGAGTCTCGAAACGCTGCGCGATGCAGTCGGCTGTGACGCAGTGGCTATCGCCATGGTGGACCACGAGGAGTCGACGCTAGCCGAAGTCTTTGCGGCATCAGGTCCCTTCTCGCCTGGTAATCCTGCTGTTTTGCAGGGCCAGTCCCTGAGCGATTTTCCCTGGCTTGGCAGCCAGTTTGCCCACCTGCGCCTGCTGGGTATTGGCGATACGGCTCAGCCTGAAGCGGGCCGAGAGGTCGACGCGTCGGTGTTTGCCAGCCTGCGCATCGCGGCGGTGCAGGTTGCGGGATTTTTCGTGCACCGGCGGTTAGCGGGCTTTGTTGCGTTTTGCTTTGGCCTGCCGCAGGCGACCTGGAGCGCCGATCATCAGCTTCTGCTTAAGCTCATCGCCTCGAGTTTCTCCGCGGGCCTTGCCCGCCTGCGCGACACGACGAACCTGGCGCAGATGGAGGAGCGTGAGGAAGTCATGATCCAGGCTGCCAACGACGGCACATGGGATTTTGACGCGTACAACAACGTCATGAAGTTTTCTCCGCGTTGGAAAGCGATCATGGGCTACACGGATGAGGAGCTTGCCCGCACGCCTCCCGATTGGCGCCGGTTGGTGCATCCGGATGACCTCGCACGTGTTCAGGCCAAGCTGCGCGAGCATCTGGCTGGGCACACGGACATCTTCGAGAGCATGCACCGCATGTGTCGGCGGGATGGTGAATGGCGCTGGGTGCAGTGCCGGGCCAAAGGGCTGATGGACGAGCGTGGACGTCTGCGGCGATTGATCGGCGTTGAGACCGATATCACCGAGCAAAAAATCTATGAAGAAGCGCTATTTCGGGAAAAGGAGAGCGCACAGATCACCCTGCAGTCGATTGGTGATGGTGTAGTTACGACGGACGCTGAGTGCAACGTTGAATATCTGAATCCCGTTGCCGAAGAGCTCACCGGCTGGCGGGTCGATGACGGGACGGCCCGGCCGATTGATGAGATCTTTCGTGGGTTTCACGAAGAGACCTGCGAGCCTTTGGAGAATCCGCTGGCTGTTGCGATTCGCAGGAATCGATCGATCAAGTCTGTGCGGCCCACGCTACTTATTCGACGCAACGGGGATGAAATCTACATAGAAAGTACGGCCTCGCCCATACGCGATGACAAAGGCGAGGTGACTGGCGGCGTGCTGGTGTTTCACGACGTTAGTGAAGCACGCGAACTCAACCGGCGCCTGAGCTATCACGCGAGCCACGACATTCTGACCGGCCTGGTCAACCGGCGGGAATTCGAGAATCGCCTGGAGCGGGCCCTGAAGAGCGCAGCGGCCAAGGAAGCTTCTTACGTGCTGTGCTATCTGGATCTGGATCAGTTCAAGATTGTGAATGACTCCTGCGGGCACAACGCAGGCGATGCGCTGCTCGGCCAGATGGGCGCTCTGCTAAAGGGCAAGAGCCGCTGGCGGGACACGCTCGCAAGGCTTGGCGGCGATGAGTTTGGATTGCTGCTCGAGAGCTGCAGCATGGAAGAAGCCATGCGGACAGCAGACGGACTGCGTGAGGCGATCCGCGAGCACAAATTTACCTGGGACGACCGCAGTTTCACGCTCGGCGCTAGCATCGGCATAGTGCCCATCACAGCGGAAACCGAGGATGTAGCTGCCCTTTTAAGTGCCGCGGATAGCGCCTGCCAGGCTGCCAAGGATGCCGGGCGTAATCGCATTTACAGCTATCAGGATAACGACATCGACCTGATGCGGCGGCGGCGCGAGATGCAGTGGGCTGCGCGCATCAACAACGCTTTGGAAGAGTCCAGGTTCGAGCTGTTCCGGCAAACCATCCAGCCTCTGCAGAGCCAGAACGAAGGCGCGCACTATGAGTTGCTCCTGCGGATGCGGGATGAGAGCGGCAAGCTGGTATCGCCCGATTTATTTATCTCTGCCGCGGAGCGCTACGGCATTACGCCGAGCATTGATCGTTGGGTCGTGAACCACGCCTTTCGTTGGCTGGTATCCGAAGCAGATGAACGTGAACGGCTATCGCTTTGCTCCATTAACCTTTCGGGACAAAGCCTTACCGACGATGATTTTCTGCCTTACGTCGTCCAGCAGTTTCAGACCAGCGGGCTGGACGCAACCAAGATTTGTTTCGAGATTACTGAAACCGCGGCTATCGCCAGCTACGCCCAGGCCAGCCGTTTCATCAATGCGCTGAAGGAGCTGGGCTGCCAGTTTGCGCTCGACGATTTCGGTACAGGCTTGTCTTCCTTCGGCTACCTCAAGCACTTCCCGGTCGACTATCTGAAGATCGACGGTTCGTTCGTAAAGGAGATTCTGCACGATCCGATTGACCGGGAAATGGTGCGGTCAATCAACGAGATCGGACACCTTACCGGCAAGCAAACAATCGCCGAGTTCGCGGAGAACAACGAAATCATTACGATGCTAAAGGGGATGGGCGTGGACTACGCTCAGGGTTACGGCGTCGACGAGCCGAAGCGGGTGCTGATGGCCGTCGTCAACGGCTAGCTTCCATCAGAAGAGCCACAACCGGGCCGATACGTTTGCTGGCCTGGCTCAGCCTGTTGTCGGAAGGCTTGTGCCTGAGCCTGAATCCTGGACGTCAGCGCCTCTGCAGCCGGTGCTATTCTCGGCACCATGACCGTTCTATGGCGGCCTTCACACCAGCGCGTCAGAGCGACGAAGCTTGCGGACTTCCTGTCGTCGCACGGATTGTATTCATCTGAACATGACCTCGACTATGCGTCTGCTCATCGCTGGTCGATTGAAGAACCCGAGGCTTTCTGGCGGTCGCTGTGGAGATACACGGGAGTCATCGGCGAGGCAGGTGAAGCGGTCGTCGCCGAGACGGGCGACATGCCGTCGGCCCGCTTCTTTCCAGAAGCGCGACTGAACTTTGCCGAGAACCTGCTACGGCGTCGCGGCGATGACGATGCCATCATTGCCGAGTCTGAGAGCGGCGAGATTCGGCGTCTGAGCTGGGATCAGCTGCATGCTGATACGGCAGCGTTCGCCAGCTTTCTTCGCGCCTGTGGATTAGCACCCGGTGATCGCGTAGCCGCTATTTTGCCGAACGTGCCTGAGACAGTGGTGGCGATGCTCGGATCCGCAAGCGTTGGTGCGGTGTTTTCTTCGGTGTCACCCGACTTTGGGGCCGATGGCATCGTTGACCGGTTCGGACCGATTGCACCCAGAGTCCTCGTGGTTTGTGACAGCTATGACCACGGCGGAAAGCAGTATGACGTGCGCGCCCGGATGGCGGATGTGCTCAAGCGACTGCCTGGCGTGGAGCAGGTGGTTGTTGTATCAGCGAGTGGGTATGGCAACCCGGAACTCGCGTTGCGCTGGGATGACATGCTCGCGGCGCAGCGTGGCGCGGACCACAACTTCGTCCAGCTGCCATTCGATCATCCGCTGTATATCGTGTTTTCGAGTGGCACGACCGGTCTGCCAAAGTGCATCGTGCACCGCGCCGGTGGCGTGTTGCTGCAGCATCTGAAGGAGCATCAGCTGCATTGCGATATTCACGCCGGCGACCGCATTTGCTACTACACGACCTGTGGCTGGATGATGTGGAACTGGCTGGTGTCCGGGCTGGCGTCCGCGGCAACCCTTTGCCTCTACGATGGATCGCCGCTCTCGCCTGACGGGCTGCGATTGTTCGAAGTCAGTGAGCGGCACGACTTAAGTTTTCTCGGCTTGTCCGCAAAGTTGCTGGACAGCCTGCGGAAGTCCGGGCTGCGCCCGGCGGATTGCTGTGATCTGGCGTCTTTGCGCACCATTGCATCGACCGGCTCGCCGCTGTCGGCCGAGGGATTCAGGTACGTCTACGACGCCGTGCATACAAACGTGCAGCTCGCTTCAATTTCGGGTGGCACAGATTTACTTGCCTGCTTCGTTGCCGGCAACCCCGCAGGCCCGGTCCGTGCCGGCGAAATCGCGGTGCCGGCCTTAGGCATGGCGGTTGCAGTGTTTGGCGATGACGGCGAGCCAGTGACCGAAGAGGCGGGTGAGCTGGTCTGCGAGCGAGCGTTTCCCTCTCAGCCGCTGGGGTTCTGGGATGACCCGGATGGTTCGCGCTATCGGTCAGCCTACTTCGAGCAGTTTCCCGGTGCCTGGTGCCACGGAGACCTGGTCATTGAGACTCGTCACGGTGGCTACATCGTGCTCGGCCGTTCAGATGCAGTACTGAATCCGGGTGGCGTGCGTATTGGCACGGCTGAAATTTACCGGCAGGTTGAAACGTTCGATGAGGTGCAAGAATGCGTGGCGGTTGGTCAGAGCTGGGACGGCGATACGCGGGTTGTGTTATTCGTGGTCTTGCGTGCAAGCCAGCATCTAACCGACGAGCTCGAACAGCAAATTTGCCAGCGCCTTCGGGAGCGAGCGAGCCCACGCCATGTACCGGCGGTGATTGCGGCTGTGCCGGATATTCCGCGCACACGATCCGGCAAAATCACCGAAATCGCGGTGCGTGAGACGATACACGGGCGGCCAGTACGCAATGTGCAGGCCCTGGAGAATCCGGAAGCACTTGAACACTTTCGCAACCGCGCTGATCTGCTCAGCTAGGTGGTGTGTCAGTGTTCTCCTTCATCACCAGCGTAAGATTGATCGTGACAGCGTCGCCGACCCACTCCGTGTTGGTCCACAGCCCCTGACCAACACCAAACTCCAGCCGGCGCAGCGCCACTTCCCCGGTTAGTGCCCAGGTATCGTCGTTCGCAGACTTCGCAAAAGTAAACTTCATCTGTACCGGCCGCGTCTGGTCGCGCAGCGTGAGCAAAGCGTTTGCGGTGAACTCGCCAGGTTTGTCTGTAGCGATGATCTCTTCCGTCACGAACCTGGCTTCAGGCCAGCGGCCGATGTCAAACCAATCGCTGCCGCGCAGATAGTCGTCGCGCTCGGCATACTCTGTGTCAACAGAATCAATCGCAACAATGCCCGTTATAGCACCTGCCGACGGGTCATCCGCATCAAAGCTTACCTCTGCGGAGAAGGTGTCAAATCGCCCGGTGAAGCTCGCGCCTTGCTGTGTGGCGGTAAAGCTGAGCGAGCTGGCATCATTCAATACCTCCCACGCGCCCGAGCTGGCCGGATACGTCAGTAGCATGGCCAGTGCGAACCACAGATGCCGAGCCCGAGAGTTACTCACGTTCAGCTCTTACCCAAGGCAGCATCCGCTGCAGTAAGCGGTCCCGCTTTATCCACTGATGCCAGCAGGCAGCCGCCGTGTGTCCGACTATTAGTGTCATTAGGCTATAGGCCAGAATGCGATGAGTAAGTTCCAAAGCATCGTGAAGTTCCCGGTTTGGTGCAACGAGATCCGGTAGCGTGACGAGTGAGAACAGGCTGACCGGAAAGTTGGCTGCAGAAGAGCTCAGCCACCCGGTCAGCGGGAGCGAGAACAGCAGTGCGTAAAGAGCGAAGTGCACAGCCTGAGACAGTCCGTGCTGTAGCGGACTGGCACCTTCAATGCGTGGGGGTGGTGGTTTGATCCAACGCCAGGCCAGGCGCAGAGCTGTCAAACTAAACACGGTCAGGCCGATGGACTTGTGCAGCGCATAGCTGGCCAGCTTATCCGGACTGAGTGGCAGCCCAATCATGTAGTAGGCCAGCGGAATCTGAAAAACAATGAGTGCGGCAGTGGTCCAGTGAAACAGCTGCGCGAGCGGGCTGAATCGTTGGCGATCAGACAAGCTCACCATCGCTCTCAGCTAGGACTCGTTGTCAGGCTCATGGTCAAAACTGAAGCGCATGGAAAAATCTATGGCTCGAAGATCCTTCGTTAACGCACCGACCGAGATGTAGTCGACGCCGGTCTCAGCGATATCGCGAACCGTATCCAAAGTGACACCGCCGGAGGCCTCGAGCCCGGCACGACTTGAGCTTTCTTCCCGCATCTCAACGGCGTGTCGCAGCTCGCCCAGCGAAAAATTATCCAGCAAGATGCGGTCGGTTGACGTAGTGAGTGCTTCGCGGAGTTGCACCAGGTTTTCGACTTCAATCTCAACCAGCACGCCGCTGCTATCGGCAGCCCGCACCGCGTTGGCAATGCTGCCGGCTGCAGCAATGTGGTTTTCCTTAATCAGCACTGCATCGAATAGCCCGAGCCGGTGGTTCTCAGCGCCACCACGCCGCACTGCATACTTTTGCGCGAGTCGCAGGCCCGGAATCGTCTTTCTCGTATCCAGGATGATCGTGCCAGTGTCGGCGACTGCGTCGACATAGCGGCGCGTAAGCGTAGCGGTGGCCGAGAGCGTCTGCAGGAAGTTCAGCGCCGCCCTCTCTCCCGTAAGGACCGAACGGGCGTTACCGTGCACGCGGCAGATAGAATCATTGGCCTCGGCGTTGCCGCCCTCTGTGACAAGCCAATCGATCGAAACCTGTTCATCGAGGTGTCGATAGACGGAGTTAAACCATGGCTGACCACAGATAACAGCCGGCTCACGCAGGCGCACGGTGGCGCTGGCTGACTGAGATGCTGGTACGAGCGCGGCCGTCTTGTCGCCCGCGCCGACGTCTTCGGCCAGCGCCGCGCGAACGTTGGCAGCGACGCTGTCTTCATTCGCTGGACTGAGAGATTGCTCAGTAATTGTCGATGCTATCCGTGGCCGCTTCGGCAGCGGCCGGGCCGGCAAGCTCCATTAGGATCGCCGTCCGGCACACCCGCGCGGTTTGCCGGCCCGCGGGAGTCGCCGCTACAGGAAGAAGCCGTGTGTTGCGCCGACCATGCTCATCAGCATTGGAATTGACAACATTGTGTTAGTCCGCGATGCCATAAGCGCGGTGCTCTTGGCCTTGGCGATCTCATCGGCGCTCGATTCCACGAGTCCGAGTACCTTTTTCTGGTTCGGCCAGATCAGGATCCAGACGTTGAACAGCATGATGGTGCCGAGCCAGGCGCCGATGCCAATGCGCAGCCCATAGTCGCCACTCAGCGTAAAGGCATTAATGAGTTCGCCCTGGACCATCAGGTAGAACGCGCCGGTAAGCCACGTGAGCAGGGCTGCCCAGCGAAACCAGAATAGTGCTCGCGGGGCCGCATACTTGGTGATACCGGCGCCGCCTGGCCCGCCTTCATCGGCGGCCGCTTCGGCCAGAGCCTGAACCTGCACGAAATTGAAGTAATACAGCAGGCCAATCCACATGACGCCAACCATGACGTGGGCCCAGATGACAAAGCGGGCGTAGCCAACGCCAGTTTGTCCGGCAACCAGCGCAATCGCGGCCGCAAGCACAAAACCCAGGGCAACGGTGCCCCCGATACTCTTCAAAGGATTCATGGCACTCAATCTCCGTCGTGCGAACCGGTAGAGCCGCTGCCAGGTTGGCCGCGCTGGTTTCCGGCGAGGCCGCAAGGATAGGCGAGCCCCCGCATAGATTCAATTGAGCTGGCGCGCTACAGCCAGTCCAGTTCAGCCGGTGTCGGCTGGCGACGCTTGTATAGCCGCCTCTTCGTAGATTGGGCGGAATCGATTGACGATGGCACAAAACAGCTCGGCGGTGCGCTGTGCATCGTATGCAGCAGAGTGCGCGGAGCTGGAGTCCCAGGCGATGCCAGCGGCCGCCGCCGCCCGGGCGAGCACGGTTTGGCCAAATGCCACGCCGGCCAGCGTAGCTGTGTCAAAGATGCTGAATGGGTGAAACGGATTTCGCTTGATGCCCGTGCGCATGACGGCCTGATTGAGAAAGTTGAGGTCGAACTGTGCGTTGTGACCGACCAGGACCGCTCGTCTGCAGTCGGTGGCACGAATCTCCGCCCGCACTTCCCGAAACACTCGCTGGAGCGCATCGCGCTCAGCAATCGCAGGCCGCAGGGGGTGAGTGGGGTCGATGCCGGTGACCTCCAGCGCCGCAGGTTCGATGTTGGCGCCTTCGAACGGCTGCACGTGAAAACGGGTGACGTCGCCCGGCTGAAGATTTCCAGCTGCATCGAGCTGGAGCAACACAGCAGCAATCTCCAGCAGTGCATCGGTTTGATGATTAAAACCGCCGGTTTCCACATCCACCACAACCGGCAGAAACCCTCGAAATCGCGTTGCGATGCCGGTGCCTGACATCGCTAGACAAGCGCGTCCTGAAGCCCGCGGCCGTTGTCCCGGAGTAGCTCCAGCGTCAGCCTCACGCCGAACCCTGTCACGCCACCCGGAATGTGGCCTAAGCCTTTCTTGCGGTTCGCGGCGCTAAGGTCGAGGTGAATCCAGGCGCTCTGTTCCGGCACAAAGCGCTTAAGAAACCGCGCGGCGAGGATGTGATCGCCAGCCCCGTCTGTCGAGCACTGCAGTACATCAGCGGCGGTCGACTTGATGTCTTCATCGTAGTCTTCGTCCAGCGGAAAAGGCCAAACACGCTCGCCGCTGCGTTCTCCGGCTGCAATGATGAAGCTGTGGGTTTGCGGCCGGTTCGTAAACGCGCCGCTGTAGCGCTCCGTCAACGCATAAATGCAGGCGCCGGTGAGCGTTGCGTAATCAATCATGATGTCTGGCGATTCTTGCCCGGCCAGCGCCAGCGTATCGGCCAGCACCATCCGGCCCTCAGCGTCGGTATGGATGATCTCAATAGTGGTGCCGTTGCTTGCAGTGACAACGTCGCGCGGGCGGTAGGCCTGCGCGCTCACCCGGTTCTCGGTAATCGCGAGCCAGCAATCGATAGGTCCCGGGTACGCCTGCTCACTGAGCGCGAGCAGAGCCGCCAGCGCGGTGGCGCTGCCGGCCATATCCTCGTGCATATCCAGCATCGACTTGTGGCCCTTGATGTTGTTGCCACCCGTGTCGAACAAAATGCCTTTACCAATGAGAGCGACCGCAGGCGCGTCCTCCCGAGTCGGCCGGTAGCGCAACCGGACGATGCCCGCATCCCGTGTGCTATTGCCTTGGGCGACTGCCAGAAACGCTCCGGCGCCCAGTTTTTCCAGGCGCTTCTCGCCATAAAACTCGTATTGCCAGCCCTCTTCTTTCGCAAGTTCCTTGAGTAGCTCTTGGTAAGTGGAAGCGGTCAGGTGGCTGGCTGGCAACGCAGTAAGCCAGCGAGCCAGATTCTGCGCTGCGGCCGCCTGCGCCATAGCATCGAACTTTACTTCCGCCGGAAGCCCGAGCAGACGAATGGTTTGCAGCCGCCGGCGCTTGAGCGGTTGCGCGCCAAAGTAGGGGAGCTGGAAACTGGCCGCAAGAATAGCCAGCACCAGCGCATCGCCAACCTGTTGCACCCGGTCGTCGTCAAGGCCGCTCAGTAGCAGGCCGAGGCGTCGGGGCTGCTCTTCAAGCGCGGCCCGTATGGCTTCGCCGGCCTGCTTCTGTAGCGCGAAAGACGAAGACTGCTTGGCTGGCAGGCGTACGATCGTGACGCCGGTTGACCTTGCATTATTAAGGCGGCTGCGCACGATGATGTCTGCCACGCTGGCCTGCAGGAGGCGGCGGAGCCGGCTACCGTCGGGCACGGCTTTCCAGTCCGCCGCGGCGGGTTTGGCTGGCAAGACGATCAGCAGGTGATCGAGTGTGTCGATCGCTTGTTTTGCTGCGGCTTTGCGGCTGTACGTCAGACGCGGCGGCGCCGCTGAGGGAAGCAGTCGATGCATAGGGTTTGACTTGACCAGATTCGGCTAAACCGAGATCATACCGGAGCTTTTTTGGCCGCGGCTGGATCGTTCAAGAAGACTGTGGGCTTGAGTTTCTGGGCGGGCATTCCCTGTTCCATCACGTAGCCGCCCCGAGCCCTTGTAGCCTCGATGATGATAGCGCCCGCCAACTATTCGCACATTCACTCGCCCGTTAACCTAGAGTCATTCCAGTATCGTGGTTGAGTTCAATCGCTTCGAGGATCTGGATCCGCAGGAAACTCAGGAATGGCTTGACTCGATAGACAGCGTGCTCAAGAGCAATGGCACGGAGCGGGCCCACTTTTTGCTCAATAGCATGATCGATCACGCGCGCCGGTCAGGCGCGTACTTGCCGTACAGCGCGACCACGGCCTACGTCAACACGATTCCGGCGCATCAGCAGCCCGAATACCCTGGCGACCGTGCTCTTGAACGGCGGATAGAGGCGTACATCCGCTGGAATGCGATGGCTATGGTGGTTCAGGCTAATCGCCGCAGTCCCGAATACGGCGGCCATATCGCCACGTACGCTTCGGCGGCAGCTCTGTATGAGGTGGGTTTCAATCACTTCTGGCGGGCGCCGACGGAGAGCAACCCTGGCGACCTGTTGTTCGTCCAGGGCCATTCGTCGCCGGGGATTTATGCGCGTGCCTACCTGGAGGGTCGGCTGACCGACGAGCAGCTCAATCACTTTCGCCAGGAAGTGGCAGGTGACGGTCTGTCGTCATATCCGCACCCCTGGTTGATGCCCGAGTTTTGGCAGTTTCCAACGGTTTCCATGGGCTTGGGCCCGATGATGGCCATCTATCAGGCGCGCTTCATGCGTTACCTGGAGCACCGGGGCCTTGCCGATACCGCTGATCGCAAGGTCTGGTGTTTTCTTGGCGATGGTGAGATGGATGAGCCTGAGTCAATGGGCGCCTTGACCATGCCCGTGCGCGAGGGTCTGGACAATCTGATTTTCGTGATCAACTGCAATCTGCAGCGGTTGGATGGCCCGGTTCGCGGCAATGGCAAGATTATTCAGGAGCTTGAGGCGGCATTCAGGGGTGCCGGCTGGGCCGTCATTAAAGTGTTGTGGGGTTCCAATTGGGATCCGCTACTGGCCCGCGACGATGAGCGCTATCTGCAGCGCGTCATGGAGGAATGCGTCGATGGCGAGTATCAGAACTTTAAAGCGCTCGGCGGCGCATATACCCGCGAGCATTTCTTTGGACGTTACCCGCAGACGGCCGCCATGGTGGCCAACATGTCCGATGAGGAAATCTGGGGCTTAAGGCGCGGTGGCCTTGACACGATAAAGGTTCACGCAGCCTACGAGCGTGCGGTCAGGCACAAGGGGCGCCCGGTTCTGATTCTGGCCAAGACGGTAAAGGGCTTTGGCATGGGCCAGGCCGGTGAAGGCAAGATGACTGCCCATCAGGCCAAAAAGCTTGATGTTGATGACCTGAAAGCCTTCCGGGATCGCTTCAATATTCCAGTTTCGGATGAGGATATCGATCAGGTGCCTTACGTCCGGCTGGGTGAAAACAGCGAGGAACTTCGCTATCTCAAGTCGCGGCGGGAGAAACTCGGTGGGTTCCTGCCCGCGCGCAAGGTCTCGTCTGAGCCGCTTCAGGTGCCCCCGCTGGAGGCTTTCAAGTCGCAACTTGACGGGTCTGGCGAGCGTGAAATGTCCACCACGATGGCGCTGGTCCGGATTCTCACCATGCTGGTCCGCGACAAGAAGATCGGCCGCCAGATTGTGCCGATCGTACCCGACGAAGCGCGCACCTTTGGCATGGAGGGCATGTTCCGCCAGATCGGTATCTACTCTTCCGTCGGTCAGCTCTATACGCCGCAGGATAAAGAGCAGCTGATGTACTACCGCGAAGACAAAGGCGGGCAGATTCTGGAAGAGGGCATTAACGAGGCGGGCGCCTACTGCTCCTGGCTCGCGGCCGCGACGTCGTATGCAAATCACGGCGTCAGCATGGTGCCGTTCTACATTTACTACTCAATGTTCGGCTTCCAGCGTATTGGTGACTTCATCTGGGCGGGCGGCGACATGCAGGCGCGCGGCTTTCTCATCGGTGGTACGGCGGGCAGAACCACGCTGGCCGGGGAAGGGTTGCAGCATCAGGACGGACACAGTTTGTTGTTGGCGTCGACCGTGCCCAACTGCGTTGCCTACGACCCAACCTATGCTTACGAGCTGGCCGTCATCATTCAGGATGGTCTGCGGCGCATGTACGCCGAACAGGAGCGCGTCTTCTACTACATCACCTGCATGAATGAGAACTACGTGCATCCCGCCATGCCGAGCGGTGTCGAGGAGGGCATTCTTCGCGGCATATACCCGTTGAGTTTTGGTGGTCGGGGTAAGGTGCGCGTGCAGCTGCTTGGTGCGGGTACGATTTTGCGCGAGGTGCAGGCGGCTGCGGAGATGCTCGAGTCGGATTACCAGATCCCGGCTGATGTCTGGAGTGTCACGAGCTTTAACGAGTTGCGCCGTGACGGCCTGAGCTGCGATCGCTGGAACATGCGCCATCCTGGAGAACCAGCCCGGCAGGCTTATGTTGCTCGGGTGCTCTCGAATCAAACAGGGCCATTTGTTGCAGCAACGGATTACATGCAAACGGTGGCTGATCAGATACGGCCCTGGGTGCCCGGCAACTATGTTGTGCTGGGTACCGATGGATACGGCCGCAGTGATTCGCGCCGGGCACTGCGCGATTTCTTTGAGGTGGACCGCCGGCACATCGTGTTGGCGGCGCTGCAGGCACTGGCTGCAGAGGACGCGGTAGACACCAAGACGTTGGCGCGCGCTATCAACGACCTCGGGATTGATCCGGACAAGCCCGATCCGGTCACACTCTGACAGGCAACGGCGCATGGGCAATCAGCAGGAAGTTCGCGTACCCGATCTCGGTGATTTTGACGATGTTGAAATCGTTGAGGTCCTGGTTGGGCCTGGCGATACGGTGGCCGAAGAAGACCCGCTGATTACCCTGGAGACGGACAAGGCGGCGATGGAAGTGCCGTCGCCCTTGGCCGGGACGATTGCGGAACTTAAGGTCGAGGTCGGTGGGCGGGTACGTGCTGGCGACGTTATTGCGTTGCTCGACAGCACGGGTCAGGCGAATGAATCACGCGCCAGCGTCGATGATAACGCCAGAGACGGTGCGCACGACACGAGCAACTCTCCGGATTCGGAAGACGAGTCATCCGCAACAGCTGCGGCAGGTTCAGCCGGCGATCCTTACACGATTGTCGTGCCGGATCTGGGCGATTTCGACGCGGCGGATATCGCTGAAGTAATGATTGGCGCCGGCGATATGCTGGCTGTGGAAGATCCGCTGATTACCCTGGAGACGGATAAGGCCGCGATGGAAGTGCCATCGCCCGTCGCCGGTGAAGTAACGCAAGTGCTGGTTGCCGCGGGTGACACTATCGGCGCCGGAGGTCCCATTGCCGAGGTCAAGCTGGCCGGGCCGCCACCTGATAGCAAGGTGGAGCCGGCCGCGGCGGCGGGTCAGGAGAAAACGGACGACCCGGGCGAGCCCGACACGCAGACCCTGAAACAGGCTGGAACGGCGCCCGTTTCGTCTGGCAGTTCGTCCAGTGCGCCTGGCGGGAAATTGCCGCCGATTGACGAAAAGTCATTCTCGAGAGCGCATGCCAGCCCGTCGGTGCGCAAGTTTGCCCGCGAGCTTGGCGTTGACTTGGGCCGTGTGAAGGGCAGCGGCCCAAAGACCAGAATTCTCGAAGATGACATCAAGGCCTTTGTTAAATCGGTCATGTCAGGCCAAACGGCGGCCGAACCCGGCGCGGCGCTGCCCAAGGTTCCCGAAGTTGATTTCGCCAAGTACGGTGAAATCGAAGTGCAGCCGCTTAGCCGGATTCAAAAAATCTCCGGCCCCAGGCTGCACGCGAGCTGGCTAAACTATCCGCATGTCACGCAGTTCGACGAGGCGGATACCACCGCCCTGGAAGGCCGCCGGCAGCGGCTCAAGCAGGCCGCTTTAGACCGGGGCGTGCGCTTGACGCCACTGGCGTTTGTGATCAAAGCCTGCGTGATTGCACTGCAGGAGTTTCCGACCTTCAACGCATCGATGTCGGCGGACCAGGAAAGCCTGGTGCTCAAGAAGTACTTTCATATCGGCTTTGCGGCCGATACGCCCAACGGCCTGGTCGTGCCGGTGATTCGCGATGCAGACGTAAAGGACGTGATGAGCATCGCGCAGGAGCTGGGCGAACTCAGTGGCCGTGCGCGCGATGGCAAGCTGACGGCGAAGGAGATGCAGGGTGGCTGCTTCACCGTATCCAGTCTTGGCGGTATCGGCGGGACTCACTTCACACCAATAATCAATGCCCCCGAGGTCGCTATCCTCGGCGTTGGCCGTTCGTCGCAGCGTGCCGAGTTCATTGATGGCAAGTTTGTTCCCCGGCTCATTCTTCCACTGTCTCTGTCGTACGACCATCGGGTAATCGACGGTGCTACCGGCGTGCGCTTTACCACCTTCCTGCGAGATCTGCTCGGTGATGTGGATCGCATTCTGCTGGGCAGCTAGGTTAGTACGTGAGCAACAGTCTTGAAGTGAGAGTGCCCGATTTGGGCGACTTCGCCGACGTGGAGGTGATTGAGGTTCATGTGCGCCCCGGTGATCGCATCGCGGCCGAAGAACCACTGATCACGATCGAGAGCGACAAGGCGGCCATGGAAGTGCCGGCACCTGCCAGCGGCGAGATCACCGAGGTGCTGATCGTGGCCGGCGACAAGGTGTCGGAGGGCAGTCTGATCGCCAGCCTGACGCCGGACCAAGCGCCCGAAGAGAAACCTGACAAGCCCGCAGATGAGGGGTCCTCAATCTCTGCCCCGTCAAACGATGGGCGGTCCGCAAACAGCGCCGCGAGTCAAACGGCTGTAGCTGCAGTCTTTTCCGGAAAGGCGGATATTGAGGCTGATCTGGTTGTCCTCGGGGCAGGACCCGGCGGCTACACGGCTGCCTTCCGGGCTGCCGACCTGGGACTCAACGTCACGCTAATCGAGCGCTGGCCCGTGTTGGGCGGGGTGTGTCTGAATGTAGGGTGCATCCCGTCCAAGGCGCTGCTGCATGCCGCCCGGGTAATCGAGGAGACCGAAGAGATGGCCGAACACGGCATTCGCTTCGGCAAACCTGAAATCGATGCTGACGCGCTGCGTAAGTGGAAAGATGACGTCGTCGGCAAGCTGGTCGGGGGTCTTGGCAGCATGGCCAGTCAGCGCAAGGTTCAGGTGGTGACCGGCGAGGGCCGTTTCGTTGGCGCCAGCCAGATCAAGGTTGCCGCCAATGGCAAAGAGCAGGTCATCGAGTTTCGTCAGTGCATCATCGCGGCGGGCTCCGAATCCGCGCGGATTCCCAACTTGCCTGATGATCCGCGCATCGTTGACTCCACCGGCGCATTGGAGCTCAAGGTTTTGCCCGAACGCATGCTGGTCATCGGTGGCGGCATCATTGGGTTGGAAATGGCTACCGTTTACGACGCACTCGGCGCAAACGTCTCCGTAGTCGAACTCACCGAACAGCTGATGCCGGGCGTGGACAAGGACCTGCTGCGACCCTTTGAGAAGCGCATCCGCGCCCGCTACGAGAGCATTATGCTCGGCACCAAGGTGACTGGTCTGGAAGCCACCGACGAGGGCATCAAGGTTAGCTTTGAAGGCAAGCAGGCACCGGGTGAGTCGCAGACTTACGGCGTAGTGCTCGTCGCCGTCGGGCGCACGCCCAATGGCAAAGCGATTGAGGCTGGTAAAGCAGGTGTCAATGTCGACGCGCGCGGCTTTATTGCCGTCGATAAGCAGCAGCGGACCAACGTGCCGCATATCTTTGCTATCGGCGATATCGTCGGCCAACCCATGTTAGCCCACAAGGCGACTCACGAAGCTAAAGTCGCCGCCGAGGTTGCAGCGGGTCATAAGCGCGCGTTTGATGCACGCGTGATTCCCTCAGTGGCTTATACCGATCCCGAGGTAGCCTGGGTTGGCGTAACTGAAACGGAAGCCAAGGCCGATGGACTCAAGTTTGGCAAAGGCAGCTTCCCCTGGGCTGCCAGCGGACGCGCGCTGGCGCTTGGCCGCGACGAAGGAATAACCAAAGTCTTGTTCGATGAATCAACCGGACGCCTGATTGGTGCAGGCATTGTTGGTCCCAACGCAGGCGATCTGATCGCCGAGGCCGCATTGGCCATCGAGATGGGTTGTGATGCGGAAGATATTGGCCTGACGATTCACCCGCACCCGACGTTGTCCGAGACCGTGGCCATGGCAGCCGAGGTCTTTGAAGGCACCATCACCGATCTGTATCTGCCGAAGCAGCGCAAGCGTAAGGCTTAGATTCAGGCCGGTTTGTGCGTATGCCTTGGCATCGCATTCAGCTCGTCGTAGCACGCGTAATGCTATGCGTCGATCAGTTTGCTTCGATACTCGCACAGGTCATGGATAACGCACTGACCGCAGTCGGGGCGTCGTGCTTTGCACACATAGCGGCCGTGTAGGATCAGCCAGTGATGCGCGTCCTGCTTGAACTCGTCCGCCGTAAACTTCAGCAGCTTCTTTTCAACTTCGAGCGGCGTCTTACCGGGCGCCAGACGGGTTCGGTTCGCGACTCTGAAGATATGCGTGTCCACCGCAATGGTCGGTTCGCCGAAGGCCGTATTAAGAATAACGTTGGCTGTTTTTCGTCCAACTCCCGGCAATGCTTCCAGCGCTTCCCGGTCGCAGGGTACCTCGCCATCGTGCTGATCCAGCAACAGCTGACAGGTCTTGATGATATTTTTGGCCTTGCTGTTAAATAAGCCGATCGTCTTGATGTAGGCCTTAAGTCCCGCCTCGCCTAACTCCAGTATGGTTTTGGGCGTGTTTGCGACGGGGTACAGCCGCGCCGTGGCCTTGTTGACGCCCACATCCGTGGCCTGCGCAGAGAGAATTACGGCAATGAGCAGTTCGAAGGCGTTGGCGTACTTGAGCTCCGTGGTCGGGTGAGGATTTTGCGCACGCAGCCGCGTGTAGATTTCCGCACGCTTCGCTGGGTTCATGTCAAATCGCTGGCGTTGGTGTCCAGCGCGGCTGAATTCCGTCTGGCCCGGTTCCGCAGTGCCACTAGGAAGGCCAGGCCCAGAAACGCACCTGGTGGCAGGGTTGCGAGAATCAGGCCCTGCTCAGAGGCCAGTATTGTGACCTGCCAGTCGGCGGCTTGCGGGCCAAACAACATTTCTGCGCCCGCCAGCACGGTGCCATAACCGAACAGCTCGCGCAGTGCGCCGAGCGTGATCAGCACGGCGGCGAAGCCAAGACCGTATCCGAGCCCGTCAATCAGCGAGGACACAACAGGCTGCTTTGATGCGAATGCTTCGGCCCGCCCGAGAATCAGGCAGTTCGAAACGATCAACGGGATGAATAAGCCTAGGCTAGTGTGCAGATCGAAAAACCAGGCCTTGAAGCTTAGTTCGACCGCTGTCACCAGGGCGGCGATGAGTAAAACGAAGCACGGCAACCTCAAGTCTGTATGTATCCAGCGCCGAAAGAGCGACACCAACCCGTTAGTAGCCACGACCACGAAGAGTGTCGCAAGGCCCAGCCCCAACCCGTTAATGAGCGTGTTGCTGACCGCGAGCAGCGGGCAGAGGCCCAGTAATTGCACAAGACCGGCGTTGTTGTGCCACAGCGCCTGCCTGAAGACATCGCCCGGGCTGGTTGTCGCGCTCATGGCGAGTCGGCCGCAGGCGTTGCGCCGAACAAGGTGCTGCCTTGCTCAGCGTGGAAGTCGAGTACGCGCCGGATCGCCCGGAGTGCCGCGCGGCTCGTAATCGTTGCGCCCGTGATTTGATCAAACTCTCCGCTTTCGTTGCTGAGTGCCCAGGCAGCAGGCTCCGGGTTGCTGGCACTCAAGCCGCTGAATTGCAGTAGCCAGTCTGATTTCGCAGTGTCGATTCGGTCCCCTAGTCCCGGCGTCTCGTTGTGCTCGAGTACGCGCACGCCGGTGATGACGCCGCTGGTATCGAGGCCAACGAGCAGCCTGATGTTGCTGACATAGCCATCCGGCGCGTCTACGGGTATGGCCGTCGCGATCGGTTGGCTGCCGCGGCGCGCGCGATAAATGGTTGTCGGTTCGTCAGGGGCAAGCCGTGGCGCATCGCGCTGCTGTATATCCATCGCCGGCACGTTGTTGTAGCGGCCGGCTGGCAGCACTTCTCGAAGCGTCTGTGCCTGGCTTTCAGCGATGTTGACCGCAATGCGTTCCGCCGTCAGCTCGTTAAGGCCGGCAAGTCCGGCTGCAATGGCGGCAGCAAGCAGCGTCAGCGTGGCAATCGCCTTGACGGGGCCGCTAGTCATCCGCCTTGCCCGTTTCAGCATAGCCGTAGACGATGGGGGTCGTGTATCGGTCAATTAGCGGCACGGCGCAGTTCATTAGTAGTACCGCAAAAGCGACGCCATCGGGGTAGCTGCCCCACTGTCTGACCACAAAAGTCAGTAGGCCAATACCGGCACCGTAGATCAGTCGGCCCCGCTCTGACGCGGCCGCCGAGACCGGGTCGGTGGCAATAAAGAAAGCACACAGCATCGCACCACCGCTGAACAGATGAAATCCGGGTGACGCAAACGTGGCTGGATCCAGCAGATAGAACACACTGGCCGGTACCAGCAGGCCGCCGAGCATCGCCACGGGTATGTGCCAGCGGATGATGCCTCGGTAGAGGAGCCAGAATCCGCCAAGGGCAACAAAATTATTGATCCATTCCCAGCCGCGCCCGCCGAAGTCGCCGAACAGCGCGTTCGCGCGAATCTCTTCTATCGTTTGCATCTGGCCAAGTTCGGTTTGCACCATATCGAGAGGCGTGGCGCGCGTCAGTGCATCGATCATGAGCGCGTCGGGGAGTGAACCCAGGAGCGCGTAGCGCAGGCTCGCAAAGAACCCGGGGCCGGTATAGTCCAGATCACCGATGTTGGGCGGCAGCCAGTTTGTGAGCGCCTCGGGGAATGAAATCAGCAGGGCAACGTAGCCCGCCATGGCCGGGTTAAACACATTGTTGCCGAGGCCGCCGAACAAATGCTTGGCGATTCCGATGGCAAAGAATACGCCCAGCGCGGTAATCCACCACGGCGTGAGAGGCGGCAGGGCGAAAGCGAGCAGTATCGCCGTGACAATCGAGCTGTAGTCAGCAATGAACGGTTGCAGAGCCCGGCCCCGCAGACGCAGGCATAGCGCTTCGGTCAGAATGGCTGCAGCGGACGCGATCAGGATGTTGAAAATCAGGCCGGCACCGAAGAACCAGGTGTAGGCGGCCGCTGCCGGCGCCAGCGCATAGATCACTTGACGCATCATGGCCGGAACCGACTGCCGGGTTCGCACGTGCGGGGCGGGCATGGCGACCGGCTCAATCCGCATCGCGTACCTGCTCGTTGTTGATCCCGGACCGCGTCAGCAGCGCGGATAAGTCGTCTGCCGGCGCCTGCGGATCCGAATCCTCAAATGCCGAGGCTGACCCGACCTCCAGGCGCACGTCGCGGAGCTCACTGCGTGCCCGGGCAGCCGCCGCGCGCGAGTCCGCCAGCCGCTTTGCAGCGAGTGCGGCTTTGCCCTCAACAAACAGCGGTGTCAGGTTGATGTGGCTTGGGCAGGCAAAGTCACAGCAGCCGCATTCGATGCAGGCATCAACGCCAAGCGTTGTCAGCGCGTCAGTGTCGCCAGCCCTGCAGGCCGTCAAGAGAAACTGCGGCATTAGACGGGCCGGACATGCGTCGCTGCACTCCCCGCAGCGTATGCACGGAAACTCGGTTGCGGGGCTAGCCAGCTCCGTAGGGTGGGCAACGACAATGCAGTTGGTGGCCTTGGTCACCGGCACCTGGTCATCGGCAACGTGGAGACCCATCATCGGTCCGCCCATGAGCAGCCTGACGCTGTCTGTGTTGTATCCGCCCGCGGCCTCGATCACCGATCGGAATGAGCTGCCGAGGCGGGTGACATAGTTGGCGGCCTGGCTAACGCCGTTGCCGGTGACTGTGACGATCCGCTCAACCATCGGCCGGCCGGTGGCAAAAAAGTCTGCGACGGCCGCGGCAGTGGCCACATTCTGGCAAACATAGCCCATATCTTCTGGCAGACCGCTTGTTGGTACTTCAGTGCCCGTCAACAGCTCCAGAAGCTGTCGCTCCCCGCCAGCGGGATACTTGGCGGTTACCACCGCCACGCTGATGTCGGTAATGCCCTGGTCGGCCAGAAGGTCTGCCAGCGTCGCGCGCGCCTCCGGCATGTCGGTCTCAATTGCGATGATCGCGTGCGGCGCGCTGAGCGCGCGCATCATGATGCGCGCGCCGGCGATGACGCGTTCGGGCTGCTCGCGCAGCAGCATCTCGTCGCAGCTGATGTAAGGCTCGCACTCAGCGCCATTAAGTAGCAGCGCCGAAATGGGTCTCCGGACACTGAGTTTGTCGGCGGTAGGGTACAGCGCGCCCCCCAGCCCCACGATGCCCGATGCGGCGATGCGCTCGCATATTTGTTGAGGGCTCAACGCCAGAGCATCAATCGGGGTCTGGGGCACTATCCATTCGTCACGCCCGTCACTCTTGATATGGATGCAGGCCTCGCGGCCGCCCGCGACGGCTGACTCCTCAACACTGGTCACTTTGCCCGAAATAGTTGCATGCACGCACACCCCGGTGGTCGTGCGTGCGATGAGCTGTCCGGTGCGTACCCTGTCGCCCGGTTTTGCAATGCAGTCCGCCAATCCTGCCGGTCCGCAGGCAAGCGGCAAGGCAACTTCCGCGGGCAGCGGTGTGCGTTTAATCGGCTGATGGGTTGATTGTTCTTTGCGCGCCGGAAATCGTATGCCCCAGGGCGGGCGCGGGGGTTGAGGGTTGTACGGCAGCTCCCTAGTCATGGCCCCGGCTCAGCAATCAGACTGATGCAGTCTACGGGGCACGGTTCGATACATAGCTCGCAGCCTGTGCAGTATTCGGCGATCACTGTGTGCAGGTATTGAGGTGCCCCAAGAATGGCATCAACGGGGCAGCTCTCGACGCAGCGCAGACAACCAATGCAGGCATCCTCGTCGATGCTGGCGACCTGCGGGTTCTTGGTGACCCCGAACGCCGCATCGAGTTGCCGCGAGGGTTCCCCGAGCAGCACGGCGAGCGCGTCGATAGTTGCCTGACCGCCGGGCGCACACTGATTGATACGCGCGTTACCCGCAGCTATAGCTTCAGCGTAGGGCCGGCAACCGGGGAAGCCACACTGAGCGCACTGCGTCTGCGGCAGCAAGGCATCGATTTCATCGGTCAGCTGAGAGGTGTTCCTGGGCAGTCTGAGCGCTGCAGCCGTCAGGGCGCAGCCAATTAGTGCCGCCAGTCCTCCCAGTACCGACGCCGCAACCAGCACGTCGCCTATCCGCGGGTCAGCCCGGCAAAGCCGAGGAAGCCCATGGACATGATGCCGGCGCTGACCAGGGCGATGGCTGGCCCCTGGAAACTCACAGGCACGTCGGCCGTTTGCAGCCGTTCTCGCAGAGCGGCGAAGAGTATCAATATGAGGCCGAAACCAATCCCGGCTCCCAAGCCGTAGGTCAGCGCTGCAAGCAGGTTGTCACTGTCCCGCGTGTTGAGCAGCGCGATCCCCAACACGGCGCAATTGGTCGTGATGAGCGGCAAATAGATTCCGAGCGACAAATGCAGTGCAGGACTGATTCGCCGGATAGTGAACTCCGTGAGCTGCACAGCCGCGGCGATGACCAGGATGAAGCTGATAATGCGCAGATACTCCAACTGCAGCGGTTGCAACAGCAGGTTGTCGACCAGATAGCTCAGTGCGGCCGAGAGCGTCAGCACGAAAGTTGTCGCCATCGCCATGCCGGCAGCCAGCTCGATACGCTGGCTGGCGCCCAGTAGCGGGCAAAGTCCCAGAAACTTCGCCAGCACCAAATTGTTCACCAGCACCGTGCCGACCATGATCAGCCAGAGCTCCTGCATTACCGGACCCGCATGCCGTTCTTGGCGCCCGCGTCGGGTGAGAGCAGGTAGATATCCTTGCCGCCCGGACCCGCGGCGAGCAGCATGCCTTCGGATACGCCGAAGCGCATCTTTCGCGGCGCCAGGTTAGCGACCAGGATGACCTGGCGCCCGACAAGTTGCTCAGGGTCGTAGGCACTACGAATGCCCGCAAACACGTTGCGCTGTTCATTGCCCAGATCTACCTGCACCCGCAGCAGTTTGTCCGCGCCCGCAACGAGTTCCGCAGCGGTCACGGTGGCGACTCTCAGGTCCACCTCCAGGAACTGGTCCAGATTGATCACCGCGTTGGCGTCGTTACTATCGGCGGAGGTCTTCGCTTCGGCTGGAGCGGGTTTGCTGTCATCAATCATTTGCCGTACCGATTTTTCCTCGCAGCGAGAGAGCAAAGGCGAGAAGCTATCTATTTGATGGCCCAGTAGTGGCTCCGCCGGACTATCCCAGGTCAGTGGGCCGCTACTCAAAAATGCCTCCGCATCGCCCACTACCCTGGGCAGGACCGGTTTCAAGTAGGTTGCGATTACGCGGAACAGATTGAGCCCCTGGGTGCAAACGGCCTGTACCTTATCCGCTGTGCCCGGGTCCTTGGCAAGTACCCATGGCTTGTGTTCATCAATGTACTGATTGGCGCGGTCGGCGAGCCGCATGATGCTGCGCATGGCCCGGCTGAATTCCCGCTTCTCATACGCATTCGCAATAGATTCTCCCGCCGCAACGAACTCTGCATAGAGACCCGGGTCGTCGAGACTATCGGCCAGCGCGCCGGCGAACTGCCGAGTGATGAAGCCGGCGCAACGGCTGGCGATGTTGACGAATTTGCCGACGAGGTCTGCGTTCACGCGGCTTACAAAATCGTCAGTGTTCAGGTCGATATCGTCGAGGCCGGAGCCCAGCTTACAGGCGTAGTAGTACCGCAGATACTCGGGATCCAGATGCTTAAAGTAAGTTTCTGCGGCGACGAAAGTGCCGCGGGACTTCGACATCTTCTCGCCATTGACCGTTAGGAAGCCGTGCACGAATACACCGGTCGGCTTCCGGTAGCCAGCTGCTTCCAATACGGCCGGCCAGAAGAGCGTGTGGAAATAGGCTATGTCTTTACCTATGAAGTGATAAAGCTCGCGACTGGAATCCGCGGCGAAGTAATCATCAACGCTGATTTCCTGCTTGCTCGCGGCCAGATTTGCCAGGCTCGCGATGTAGCCGATGGGCGCATCCAGCCACACATAAAAATACTTGTCTGCGGTGTTCGGAATCCGAAAGCCAAAGTAAGGCGCGTCCCTGGAGATATCCCAGTCCTGAAGCCCCGCGTCGAACCACTCGTCTAGTTTCTTGGCGACTCCCTTGTCAACCACGCCTGAGCGAGTCCATGACCTCAGCGACTGCTCATACCGGCCAAGCTGAAAGAAGTAGTGTTCAGATTCCCGTTGGATGGGAGTTGTATTGGTGAGCACTGAACGCGGCTCGACCAGGTCAGCTGGGGCATAGGTGCGCCCGCAGGCTTCGCAGCTATCGCCATACTGATCGGAGGCGCCGCAGTAGGGGCAGGATCCACGCACGAATCGGTCCGGCAAGAACATGCCTGCTTCGGCATCGAATGCCTGCCTGATCGTCCTCCGACTGATGAGTCCGGCAGCGTCGAGTTTGGAGTAGATCTGTTCTACAAGACCCTGATTTTCTTTCGAATGCGTGCTGTGAAAATTGTCGAACCGAATCCCGAAGGCTGAGAAGTCCCGCCGGTGCTCCGCCCGATAGCGCTCGACCAGCTCCTCAGGTTCGATCTCCAACTCTCGGGCCTTGAGCATGATGGGCGTGCCGTGCGCATCACTGGCGCACAGGTACAGACAAGCATGCCCGCGCAGCTTTTGAAAGCGCACCCAGATATCAGACTGCAGGTATTCGACCAGATGGCCTAGATGTATCGGCCCGTTCGCGTAGGGCAGGGCGCTGGTAACCAGAATGTTTCGCGACACGCCGCTGATACTCGCCCGGCAAAAAGGCAATGCTAGCAGGCGGGGGTCCGCCGGCGCGAGCGTTCCTAAGGGTGATTAGCGGGTCTCGAAGCAGGCTCTTGTCGAGGGATGCCTGCTGGCCGCCGGCAAACTACTTGCCGTCGGTTCGGAACTCTTCGAACTTGCGCTTTTCAATCGCGGCTTCGTAGGCGGTCGCGCCCGAAACAACCCCATCGTCCAGGAGCTTGCGAATCGCGGTGTCCATCGTATTCATGCCTGCCTGCCTGCCGCTTTGCATGGCCGTCTCCAGCTGGTCAAGCTTGCCCTGTCGAATCAGGTTGGAAATCGCCGGCGTGTTCACCATGATTTCCAGTGCCGCAACGAGACCTGGCTTGTCGGCACGCGGTAGCAGTTGCTGGGAGATCACGCCGCGCAAAGACGTTGATAGCATGGTGCGGACATGCGATTGCTTGTCTGCCGGAAACGAGTTGACTATGCGATCAACAGTGGGTGCTGCACCGTTGGTGTGCAGCGTACCCATGACCAGAATCCCCATTTCCGCCGCGGTTACGGCGATGCTGACCGTTTCCAGATCGCGCATTTCGCCGACCAGGATGACGTCCGGGTCCTCGCGTAGCCCGGAATGCAGTGCGCTGGCAAAACTCGAGGTGTGGCGGCCAATCTCACGTTGGCTGATCAGGCAGCGCTTGCGTTGATGGACAAACTCGATCGGATCTTCAATCGTCAGGATATGGCCGTTCAGACGGTTATTAATCTGGTCGATCATGGCCGCAAGCGTGGTGGATTTGCCGGATCCGGTTTTGCCCGTGACCAGGATCATGCCCTGGGTGTTGCGGCACAAATTTTCGACCGCTGGCGGCATACTGAGCTCTTCCAGTGTTTTCGCCTGTGAGGGTATTGCGCGAAACACGCCGCCCATGCCGCCAAGATGCCTGAGAATATTGACGCGGAACCGCGCTACTCCATCAACGGCGTAGGCGAAGTCGGCGGCATCGTGGGCTTCGTAATCCTTGCGCGTGGCCGCAGTCATGATGCCAAGCAGCGCCTCGGACACGTCTTCAGCCGACAATATGTCGCTGGCCACCGGCTCGAGGTTGCCATAGACGCGCATCCGAATGGGCTGCCCGGCAATGACATGCAGGTCGGAGCCGTTGCGGGAAACCAGTTGCTTCAGGTGGTCGTCGATCAGGCTCATTGCTCAGCCGCCGCGGTCATTTGCTGATCTCGAACTTGGGCAGAACGGTCGTGTCCGTGACGAATTTCAAGAAGACGTTCTTGTCGCTGCCGAAGCGGAAGGCGTCGTCCGGATCCATGCGTTTCGAATGAATGCCGTCGAGCAGGGATTGGTCCATGGTCTGCATGCCCAGATCCTTGCCCGTCTGGAGCTGCGCGGGAATCTGGTGGGTCTGATCAGTCATGATCAGCTTGGCAATCGCACGTGTCATGACCATGATTTCCATCGCGGCCGTGCGGCCCTTGCCGTCCGGTGTCTTGATGAGGTTCTGCGTCACCACCGCATTGAGCCCCTGCGCCAGAAAGCTCTTGGTCTGCTCCCGCATATCGCCGGGTAGAGCATCAATGACCCGGTCAATGGTCTTTACCGCGCCGGTGGTGTGCAAGGTGCCCAACACAAGGTGGCCTGTTTCAGCCGCGGTCATGGCCATGGAGATAGTCTCGGCGTCGCGCAGCTCGCCGACCAGAATGACGTCCGGATCCTCTCGCAGTGCAGCGCGAATGCCGTCGGCGAAACTACCCAGGTGTGTGCCGAGTTCCCGCTGGACGATTTGCGAGCGTTGGCTCTCGTGCACGAATTCAATCGGGTCTTCCAGGCTGATGATGTTCGCGTTGCGGGAACGGTTGAGGTAATCAATCATCGCTGCAAGCGTGGTCGATTTCCCCGTTCCGGTCGAGCCTGTGACCAGGACCATGCCCTGATGATGATCGCAAAGCGACTGCAAGACATCTGGAAGATCTAGGCTATCTAGCGTCGGAATATCGTTGGGAATAAACCGGAACGTTGCGCCGACACCGGTATCTTTGCGAAACACATTGACTCGAAACCGGCCACCGTCCTCCGACACATAGGAGAAGTCGAGATCATGGCCGGCAAGAAATCGCTCTTTAAGTTTTGGCGAGAGAATCTCGTCAATGTACCCATCGAGCTCCGTGTCCTTTAGTTCGCGAAACTTGATAGGCATCAGATCGCCGTGCATGCGGAGCATCGGCGGCACGCCCACAGCCAGATGAACATCTGAGCAGCCCTGGGTGAGTCCCAGCTTCAGGAATGAGTCAATTCGTGCCATGCGCGGCGTATTGCACCACAGATCAGGCTGCGGCGTTCAAGGATTCGCGTAATTCATCCATCGACTCGTAGCGCTTCAGCTTGTCGACGGCCATGGCCTTGCCCACGATGGCGGCGAGGTCGGGCGGGATTTCCTTGTTGATCTCCTCGCAGCGTTGCGCCTTGCCCTGAACGTGCTGGTACATCACCGCCATGTGATCCCCCTTGGAGTAGGGCGGTACGCCGGTCACCATCTCGTACATGATCACGCCCAGGCTGTAGATATCCGCACGCACATCCACTTTCTTGCCGAGGATTTGTTCCGGCGCCATGTATTTGGGTGAGCCAATGACATAACCGGTCTTGGTGAGCTGGGTGTCGCCACTGGACGCGGCCGCCGCGACACCAAAGTCCACAATCTTAAGCAGTCCGGAATCGTTAATCAGGATGTTTGCCGGCTTTAGATCGCGATGCACGATACCCACCTGGTGAGCAACTGACATGCCCGTAGCAATGTCGATCGCCCAGCCCTTGGCTTTGTCGAACGGCAGCGGCTTGCGCCCTGTGAGTTCGCCGCCCAGCGTATGCGAAGGAAAGTACTCCATGGAGATCGCATAGTTTCCGCCCAGGCTGACGAAGTCGTAGATACGAATGACGTTTTCGTGCGTGATCTTGCGGGAATACCTGAGCTCATGGACGAAGCGCTTCATCATCTCCTCGTCGGAGCTGACGTTGGCGTTCAGGAACTTGAGAATTAACCGCTCTTCAACAACGATGTCTTCCACTAACAGCACTGTGCCGAAGGCGCCCTTGCCAATTTGCTCAATAAAGCGATAGCGCGACTCGATGACATCGCCGGGTTTGAGTTTGGTGATGTCCAGTGTCTGCGCGGCCGTAGCGGCTGCCGCCCGCTCGACATCGGCGCTGTCGACCAGCAGTGTCTTGGCGGGCTGCTCGGGTAACGCTTGTTCGGACGGTGCGCTATCGGCAGGCGGCGCCTCCGACATCGTGGCGGAGAAACGATTATCAATACGCACTACGGCATCGGCAGCCACTCTAGCCAGAGTTTCGTCGCCGCCCGTCATGATGGGTTGCAGGCGTGATTTGATGGTGTCTGCGGTTTTCTCGCTGGTCAGTTTTGAAATCGCATTCACGGCCTCGATGCGAATCTCTTTTTCTTCCCGGTCCAGCATTGGCACAAGCTTGCTGAGGACCGTTTCATCCCCTAGCTTGCCCAGCGCTCGCATGGCTGCCGGGACAGACCTTGGGTCGCCATCCAGCATCTTGCTAAGCGCCGGGACCGCTCTGGCATCACCGATTTCAGCCAGTGCGTCGGCGGCGCGTTCACGCACCCACCAGTCGTCATCCCGGGTCGCCTCCATAAGATGTTCAACTGCGCGTTCATCTTTGGTCTGGTTCAGAATCTCTATGGCGGAGCGCCGGATGTTTTCGTTCTGGTCCCGGATCAGATGCAGCACCGCGTCCATAACTTTCGGGCCGCCAATCGTCGCCAACGCGTCAGATGCACGCGAGCGCACCCACCAGTCGTCATCTTCGATCGCGTTAAGCAAGTGACGAATAGAGGCCGGTTCTGCAATCTCGTTGAGTACTTCCACCGCTGAACGCCGCGCGTACTCATTTTCATCCTTGAGCACCTGAACGAGGTACTTCATTGTGTCTGGATGCCGTTGCTGGACCAGCAGGTCGACGGCCTTGCTTTGCACTTCCAGGTCGATATCGGTGAGCAGCGAGCAAATCAGCTTGACGTTGCGCTCGCCATCCATGTTCATGAGGGCCTGCAAGGCAGACTGGCGTACCGTTTTGTTGCCATCGGTAAGCTGTTGCTCCAGCGCGTGCGCAACGTCCTGGCGATTAAAGCGCGCCAGTACCTGGATAATGTGGATGCGAATTGCGGTGTCTTTGCCAGTCAGTCTTGAGATGAGATCAGGGACATGTGCATCCGTGGCGATTTCGCTAATTATCTTGAACAGCGCAGCTTTCTCGCGCGGCGGAACGTCGTAGGCGTGCCTGACCAGCGTGGGCACAGCGAGGCGGCTCTTCTTGTTTCGCAGCACTTCGATAACAGCGGGTGTGGAAACGCCTTCCTCGCCCAATAACGCAAGCAACTGGCCTGTGTCGTAGCTATTGGCCGAGACCAATGCGGAGGCTACGCCAGACACGCAGCGCTGGTCGGCGTGACCCAGGCCCTCAGCGAAGTGGGCGAATGTCTTATCGGAAATCTGGCTGGAGAGTGTTTCGACCAGCACGGTCGTCTGCTGCTTGTTGGCGGCCGCCAGCGCATCGATGACATGAGGTATCGCTGCGGCCCCGGCTTTTTTGAGCGATTCTGCGGCCTTGCGCGAGTTTGGTGCGTTAGTGTCCGTCTCATCCAGCAGCTGGGCTATCGAGCGTTCCGCCTTTAGAGTGCTAAGGAATTTCATCTCGCCTGCTGCTTACCTTCGCGCCATCCGGGCAGCGGAAATGTGCGGACACTATGTCAAGAAAACCGCGCCCGGATTATGCCATACGTGCATTGCCAGACCCCTGAGGTAAGAGCCACCAAAGCCCTTGCGATGCAGGGCCTTGAGCCCAGCGGCCGTGTGCGCGCACGCTGTTAGAATGTCGCCGCTCTTGGTGCCCGCATACTGTTAAACGCGTCACGGATCATGGCAGACCCTCAGGAATCAAGTCTCATCAATCAGGTGAGCCAGGTGGCAGTGCCCGGTTTGGGCTGCGATCTCGGCGCAGCCGGCGCCGAATTCGAGCAGTCCGCTGACGGGCTGCTCGTCAAGCTGGGTTTCCCCCATGCGGGTATCTCAGCGGAGCTTGAGGCATCTGTCGCCGCTGCAGCGGGCACCAAAACAGTGCTGCAGACGGAAATAGTTCGGCATTCCGCGCAGGGTGGCATGGCAACCTTGCCCGCGATCAAGAACGTCATTGCCGTGGCGTCGGGCAAAGGCGGCGTAGGCAAGTCTGCGCTTTCCGTGAACCTGGCGCTCGCGCTGGCCAAGGAGGGTGCTGAGGTTGGGTTGCTCGATGCCGACATCTATGGCCCGAGCCAGCCAACCATGCTGGGCCTTGAGGGCCAGCAGCCGGTCAGCCGGGATGGCAAGACGTTCGATCCGCTCGAGGCCTGGGGCCTGCAGGTCATGTCGGTCGGATTTCTTGTGCAGCGCGAGCAGGCGCTGATCTGGCGAGGCCCGATGGTCACGCAAGCGCTTCAGCAGCTTATGTTCCAAACGCAGTGGCGGGAACTGGACTATCTGGTTGTTGATCTGCCACCCGGCACCGGTGATATTCAGCTTACGCTCACTCAGAAGATTCCAGTCAGCGGGGCTGTCGTGGTGACGACGCCGCAAGACATAGCGCTGCTGGATGCGCGCCGTGCGGTGGCAATGTTTGAGAAGGTGTCCCTGCCGGTGCTTGGCATCATTGAGAATATGAGCGGCCATACCTGCAGTCAGTGCGGACATGTGGAGCCATTGTTTGGCGAGGGCGGCGGTGCCGGACTGGCTGACGAGGCCGGCTTGCCATTGCTGGGACAAATTCCCCTGGATCTGCGCATTCGTGCGGCGCTCGATGAGGGGCGTCCGACCGTGGGTCAGGATCCGGAGTCGGAGCTGTCTCTTGCTTACAGAGCCGCCGCGCGCAGTGTTGCGTGGCGGCTGGCGTTGCGCCCGCGTGATTATCAGGCGGCGTTCGGGACCATATCAGTCGAGTCAACCTGAACTCTTGGGGGTGCTTGCCGCACTGGGCGGCGAACGTCAGACTACGCGCCTGCACAGACTTCGTCCCGCACATATGAGCATCAAATCAGATCGCTGGATCCGCAAGATGGCGGAGCAGCACGGCATGATTGAGCCGTTCGAATCAGGTCAGATATCCACCGGCAGCGACGGCCGTGTGGTGTCCTTCGGTACCTCAAGCTACGGTTATGATGTTCGCTGTGCTGCAGACTTTAAGGTGTTTACCAACATCAACTCCGCGGTGGTCGACCCGAAAGCGTTTGACGAGACCAGCTTTGTCGACAGAAAAGCGGACGTTTGCATTATTCCGCCCAACTCCTTCGTGTTGGCGAGAACTGTTGAGTACTTTCGCATTCCCCGCAACGTGCTGACAGTTTGCCTGGGCAAGTCAACCTATGCCCGCTGCGGCATCATCGTTAACGTGACGCCGCTTGAGCCCGAATGGGAGGGGCATGTCACGCTGGAGTTTTCCAATACCACGCCACTGCCAGCCAAGATCTACGCGAATGAAGGTGTGGCGCAGATGTTGTTCTTCGAATCGGACGAGCCCTGCGAGGTCTCGTACAAAGACCGGCAGGGCAAGTACCAGGGACAAGAGGGCGTAACCTTGCCCCGGGCGTGATCGTTGCCAGGAACGCCCCAGCCGGTCCGTTCCTCGCTGCAACAGCCCTCTCGACGTCGGCGGAGGTCGTTGAGGACCCGGCTAAGCAGGTCTTCGAATGATAGGGCCATCCAATTGCCTGCCGTCCAGCCAGGCAGCGTTGTGCTCGAATACAAGCCGCCGGGTCGCGAGCCAGCCGATCGCCTCCGGGTAAATCAGGTATTCCCCGGCTTGAACCTTGGCTTTAAGGGACTTCTCCGTTTCGTCCGCTGAGATCGGGACCCGGTACTGAATGATCGCCGGCCCGGCATCTAACTCGGGCACGACAAAATGCACCGTGGAGCCGTGTTCCTCATCGCCGGCTGCCAATGCGCGAGTATAGGTGTTCAGTCCTCGATACTTTGGCAACAGAGATGGGTGGATATTGAGCATGCGCCCTGAGTAGGCCTCTACCAGGGCCGCGGGCAAAATGCGCATGAAGCCGGCCAGCACGACCAGGTCGGGACCTACGCGCTTAAGCTCCTGCTGCAATGCAGATTCGGCGATGGCCCGGTCGCCAATGGCAGCGTAATCGACAACCGTCGTGGGCGCCCGCGCTGCGCGTGCTCGCTCAAGTCCGAGGGCGTCACCCCGGTCGCTAATTACGCAGGCAATCTTCAGCGGCAGTTCCCCGCTATCAATGACCTTGAGAATGGCTTGCAGGTTGGTGCCGCTGCCTGAGATCAGCACGGCCGCCCGGGCGGCTTGCGTCATGAGCCCAACGAACCGACGCGGACCTGACCATCGCCAGGTTGAATCTCACCCAGACGATACACCGTCTCACCGACCTCGGTGAGCAGGCTGATGGCTTGCGCCACTGCCGCGGCTTCAACCACGACCACCATGCCGACGCCGCAGTTGAAGGTGCGACGCATCTCCGCTTCGCTGATATCGCCGTGTTCCTGTAGCCAGGAAAAAACTGGCGGCTTCACGCATTCTTCGAGCGAGATTGCGGCATCAACGTTACCTGGCAACACCCTTGCAAGATTCTCGGCAAGCCCGCCGCCCGTGACATGCGCAATGCCCGTCACGCTGTCGGTTTCAAGTAGCTTGAGCAGGCTGCGCACATAAATGCGCGTCGGCTCAATCAAGCAGTCGGCAATCGCGCGTTCTTCGATTTGCTGGTCGATCCAGCCCGGTACCCGCTCCAGTACACGACGGATAAGCGAGTAGCCGTTTGAGTGCGGGCCCGATGAAGCCAGGCCCAGCACCTGATCGCCGTGGCGTATGCCGCTGCCGTCTATGAGCCGCGGCCGGTCCACCAGCCCGACGCAAAATCCGGCCAGGTCAAAGTCGCCATCCTGATAGAGCCCCGGCATCTCGGCTGTCTCGCCTCCCAGCAGCGCCGCGCCGGCCTGCCGGCATCCCGTAGCGATGCCACCCACGACCTGCGTGGCCTGGTCAACATTGAGCGAACCAGTCGCGTAGTAGTCAAGAAAAAACAGCGGCTCGGCGCCCTGCACGATGACGTCGTTAACGCACATCGCAACCAGGTCAATACCAATGGTATCCAGTCGGTTGAGCTCGAGCGCCAGCTTGAGCTTGGTGCCGACGCCATCCGTTCCGGCGACGAGCAGCGGATCCTGGCACTGGCGCAGGTCGGGCCGAAACAAACCACCGAAGCCGCCGATATCACCAACAACACCCGGGCGCCGTGTGCTTGCCACCGCGTTCTTGATGGCGCCTACCAGCGCATTGCCTGCGTCAATGTCAACACCGGCATCCCGATAAGTCAGCGGCTTGTGCTGGTTCATGGTCGTAGCATCGTTCCTGAGCGCGCCGGTATCATAGTGCAAATGAAGCTCAGCGCCCCAAACATTGCCTTGCCCTCTGCGGTCAGTCTGCTGCTAGCCGGGCTGCTCCTGGCGGGCGGCGTGGTGGCAGAGACGGTGACGGACATCTACTCGGCCGAGGTCGAAAGCGCGGCAGACGAACCCGCCAGCCGCGCGTTTGCCGAGGCGCTGCGCCGAGTTGTGGTGAAGGTGACGGGCCGGCGTGACGCCGCCGATTCCCAGGTCATGGCCGCCTTGGGAGAGCCCGCGAGCTTTGTTCAACAGTACCGGCGCGTTGCCAGTGATCGGCTGCGAGTCGGTTTCGATCCCGTTGCACTCAAGCGCCGGTTAGATGAACTCAATCTCCCGGTTTGGGGCGAGTCGAGGCCAACCACTGTGCTGTGGCTCGCCGTCGACGGCGGGTCAGGACGCCGGCAGTTGCTGGACGCCGAATCACCGGAGGGCGCGCAGCTCCGCGAAGAACTGCTGAGAGCCGCTGAGGGTCGCGGCCTGCCCGTGGTATTGCCGCTGCTTGACAGCGAAGATCTAGGCCAGGTTAGCTTTTCCGATGTATGGGGCGATTTCCGCGAGCCTGTTGTGGCTGCGTCAAAGCGTTACCGGCCCGATGCGTTGCTGCTCGGCAAGCTGCGCGGCCAGGACGCCCGCTTCGGCCGCATTCGTTGGACTCTGGTGGTTGGTGACGAGGCTGCGAGCTGGTCCGGCGGGCTGGCAGAGGGTCCTGGCGGCGCGGCTGATCGGCTGGCCGCACGCCTGGCAGCAGGCACCGGGGGCATCCGGGGCATTCCGCTCAGGGTGAGCGGCATTGAAGATCTTGATAGCTATGGCGCCGTTCTGAACTACCTGGCGGCCCTGAGTATCGTCGAGGATTGTCAGGTGCGTGAGGTCACCGGTGATCGCGTGCTCTTCGACCTGAAGGTGCGCGGTCAACCTGACCTACTCATCAGGACTCTTGCTCTCGGTCGTTTGCTAAGCCCCGACGCGTCCGCCGACGCGGCATCAGCCAGCGAGTTGCGCTACCTGCTGGTCGGCCGATAGCGCCGCCATCACCGTGCCGTTGCGTCCGTCCGACATTCCGAATGCACTGTGCATTCTGCGCATGTTTTTGGTTGTGCCGATAGTACTCAGCGTGTTGCGCAACCAGTACGCGCTGGCCTTGGGGCTGGTGCTCGTCGCCGGCGCGTCGGATGGACTCGATGGTTTTCTGGCCAAACGCTTCGACTGGCGCTCTCGGCTGGGCGGTATTCTCGACCCGGTTGCCGACAAGCTGCTGATGACGGCCCTGTTCATCACTTTGGCCTGGAAAGACCTCGTACCTGTTTGGCTGACGCTCGTGGTGATTGGTCGCGACTTGCTGATCGTCGGCGGTGGGTCCGCTTACAACTACCTCATTGGCCCCGTGCATCCGGCACCCAGTTCGGTTAGCAAACTGAACACGGTATTGCAGCTCCTTTTTCTCTTGCTGCTGTTGATTCAGCAGGTGTTTGGTCGGCCGGATGCGCTGTGGATTATCGCTCTGGGCGCCGGCGTATTCGTCACCAGTGTTGTTAGCGGTCTGGACTATGTGCTGACCTGGGGCGGCAAAGCCTGGTCAGCAAGGCGCACCGCGCAATGAGCCGCGGCAGTCAGCTGCCTCTGGAGGTTGGCCCAGCGGACGAGAAGGTTTTTGCGAGCTACTACGCGGGACCAAATGATGGACTGGTGCACGCCCTCAACGAGTTGGCAACGATAAGGCAGCGGGGGCTGTTGTGGTTCTGGGGTCCCTCCGGTAGCGGCCGTTCGCACCTGCTTCAGGCGACTGTCAATGCGGCTGCGGAGAGCGGTGCGCGTGCGGGGTATATTCCGCTGACAGGTGACGGTGCGCTCAAGCCCCATGAGCTGGCCGGTTTCGACACGCTCGATGTCATCGGCGTAGACGATGTCGATGCGGTAGCTGGCGATGAGGCGTGGGAGCGCGCGCTGTTCAACCTGTTTGAAGCACTGCGTCGTCGCGGCGGCCGCCTTGCCTTCACCGCCACCCTTGGGCCGCTGCACACCGGACTCAAACTGCCTGACCTGGTGTCGCGATTTTCCGCGGCCGCGACTTTTCGTATGCGCGAGTTAAGCGATGGTGACAAGAGGGACGCATTGCAGGCCCGCGCGCGCTGGCGAGGCGTTGATCTGCCCGACGAGACCGTCAGCTACCTGCTAACCCGGGTCGAACGTAGTCCGGGGCACCTGTTTGCATTGCTCGACCGGCTTGACCGCGCGGCAATGGCCGCGCAGAAGCGCCTGACCGTTCCGTTTGTCCGTGATGTACTGGCTGAATCCGAAGAGCCGACCTGAGGCCCCTGCCGGTTGCCTTAGCTTCTGAGGCTGCCCCCCGTCCTGCGCACCCAGTCGAGCCCGCCGAGGCAGGCGACGATGGAGGCAAGACACAGCAGCAGCGCTGGTAGACGCGCCATCGGCCCGGCAAGCAGGTTCATTACCGCCGCACAAAACACGGGGATCATCGCCACAGCGACCCAACCGCCCCAGCGGCGGCCGGGGCGCAAGCCCAACAGAATGAGTAGCCCGGCCAGGCCCGCCGCGATGGCCCCAATGAGGCCAATTGGTGGCCATATGAGAACCGTGACCGCGACCGCCAAACTGAGCATCACCATCAGGCGCGACTGCGCAGCCGTCATGTCTGTTCCCAGCCCTTGAGCCGCACTGCGGCCTCAGCGACCCGCCTTCCAAGGGCGCGCGCCACGGCAATCTCCTCGGCGCTTAGCCCGCTGGTGTCCTCTCCCGCAAAGTGGCTGGCGCCGTAAGGCGTGCCGCCGCTCCGCGTGTTGTTCAAGGCGGGCTCGGAATAGGGAACCCCGACGATGATCATGCCCTGGTGGAGCAGGGGTAGCATCATGCTCAGCAGCGTCGATTCCTGCCCGCCGTGCAGGCTCGCCGTTGATGTGAACAACCCCGCGGGTTTGCCCTGCAGTTTGCCACCCAGCCACAGCGAGCTGGTGGAGTCGATGAAATATTTCAGCGGCGCCGCCATATTGCCGAAACGCGTTGGGCTCCCGAGAACCAGGCCCGCGCATTCACTTAAGTCAGCGTGGGTCGCGTAGGGCGGACCGTCTGCCGGCAGATCATCTGCCGTGGCTTCGCAGTCGGCGGATACTGCCGGCACGGTGCGCAAACGAGCGGTTGCTCCGTCGGTCGCGTTAACGCCGCGAGCCACCTGGGCTGCCAGCGCAGCGGTGGAGCCGTGACGCGAGTAGAACAATACGAGAACTTCAGTCATACAGCAGGCTCTCCTTTGTGCGCAGAGCGTATGCGGGGCGGGTGAGCCTTGACGCTGCCAGCCCGGCGTTGCAATGTTTGGGCCTTACCCTATATCTGATCCTGCATGGCCGCGAGCGAAATCATAAAGTGTGTTGTAACAGCACTGGCGCTGCTGGCGATATCCGGCTGCGCCACAGCCCCGCCGGTTCAGGAGATGAGTGACGCGCGGCAGGCCATCGCCGCGGCCAAAGAGGCGGGCGCCGAAGATTTTGCGGCCAGCCAGCTCGCTGAAGCACAACGGCTGCTCGTGAGTGCTGAGGAATACCTGCAGTGGAACACGGCCAACGGTTTTTGGTCGGCACGGCGGGCAGCGGTTTCCGCCAAAGAAACTGCGCTGAATGCGCTGCTCACCAGCCGCACGGTGCGCGACGCAAACTCGCCCTGAGCCGCGGGCGTCGCTCCTGGTCATTCCCGGGATTCCTCGATGTGTTGCCGCTATCTCGTGTCGGGCCGCGTGCAGGGCGTGTTTTTTCGCGCAAGCACGGCGCGGCAGGCTAATCGGCTTGGCGTCACCGGGTGGGCACGCAACCTCCCGGACGGGCGCGTTGAGGTGCTTGCATCTGGCGAGCGTGAGGCGCTGGAGAGGTTCTCAGCCTGGCTGCGCCGCGGACCGCCGGCTGCCCGCGTCGATGAACTAATAGCGGAGCCGCTGCCCCCCGAGCGCTGTGCAGACCTGGATGGATTTGTAACTCTCTAAGGGGACTTCCCGCAACGTTTAGAAGGTCTGGAGATAGTCCGAGACGAGGCGTGGTCCAGCGAGGACGCGGAATGTATAAGCAATACATGAGCATTCTGAGCTGGATCACAACAAAGTATCGGACTATCTCCGGGCCTTCTCGTCAACTCTTGAACCAGCGGGTGCGTAGCCTGTTAAGCACCTTCTCCGGATAGCGCCTGCTGCCGAGGCTGCCGTTGTAGCGGCCAAGGGCACGTATCCAGTCGCCGTTTTCCATGTCGTAGTAGTACTTGAGAATGGTGCAGCCCATGCGGAGGTTCGTGTCGATGTCAACGAGCCGATCATCGGGGCGGCCGATCTCCTCTAGCCAGAACGGCATGACCTGCATCAGGCCCTGCGCGCCCGCTACGGAAACCGCGTAGGCGTCAAAGGCGCTTTCGATGTCAATCACGGCAAGCACCATTTCCGGTGGCAGCTCGACGCGTGTTGCTTCGAAGTGCGCTCGTCGCAGTATGTGCAAGCGCTCGCTGGGATCGGCAACCTGTTTGCCCAGCCGTGCCGCCATATCGGTAAGCCAGACCTGCGCGGCGAAGCGATCCGGGAAGCTGGAGGAGTCTTCCATTGCTTCACGAAGCAGCCGCCGCAGCTCGGGGTCGGTTTCCGCCTGGACTTGCAGCGGTGCGATCAGCAGGAGAGCAAGCACGATCCGCCCGACCCAAGTGGTGGCCCGGCGGCTCGAGCAGGATGGGACGGGCTGGGGTTTTCTCAACCTACTGGTTGATTCGCTGGCGCAAAAAGCTGACCACATCATCGACTGCCAGCTTATCCTGACTGCCACTGCGCCGCTCGCAATACTCAACCTGGCCTTCGCGCAGACCCCGCTCGCCCACGGTGACTCGATGGGGTATGCCGAGCAGCTCGGCGTCCGCAAACTTGACCCCTGGCCTTGCATCACGATCATCGATCAGCACCTCGATACCGGCGTTGACAAGCTTAGCGTAGAGATCCGCGACAATCTCTGTGACCTCAGGCACAGCTTTGGGATTTAGTTCGACCAGCACGACCTGAAAGGGAGACAATGGTGCAGGCCAGATGATGCCCTTGGCGTCGTGGTTTTGTTCAATGGCGGCGGCCACGATTCGCGAGACGCCGATGCCGTAGCAGCCCATGAGCGGCGCGACCTGCTGACCCTGTTGATCCAGCACGGTGGCGGACATGCTGTGGCTGTATTTGTCGCCAAGCTGAAAGATATGTCCCACTTCGATGCCGCGCGCGATGCTCAGGGCGCCACCATCAAGCGGGCTCGCGTCGCCCGCTACCACGTTGCGGAGATCGAAGCCTTCCGGTGTGGGCAGGTCGCGATCCCAGTTCACGCCCTGATAGTGCCGGTCGATCTGATTGGCACCGCAGGTGAAATCGCTCAACGCGAGCGCGCTGTAATCTCCAGCCATTGGCATATCCAGGCCAACGGGGCCGATAAAGCCGGGCTCGCAGCCAGTAGCGGCCTTAATCTCTTCGGGTGACGCCAGAGTGAGTGGCGTCTTTACGCCGGGCACGGTTTCGGCCTTCACGGTATTCAGTTCGTGGTCGCCCCGCAGCAGAAGGGCAATAAGGCCGCCATCCTCTGCGGCAACCATGAGCGTCTTTACGCACTGCTCAGGCCGTTGCTTAAGCAGGGCGCAGACATCGGCAATGCTCCGCTTCGCTGGCGTTTCGACCGTTGTCATCTCGCGCCCGGGAGCAGGACGGGGCGCCGCAGGTCGCGGCGCAGGCGCGAGTTCCAGGTTGGCCGCGTAGCCATCCGCATCGCAGTAGGCAATCGCATCTTCGCCCGAGTCAGCCAGCACATGAAACTCTTGTGAACGCGCGCCGCCGATTTCGCCCCCATGAGCATCGACGGTTCGATACGTCAGTTCCAGGCGAGAAAAGATTCGCGCATACGCATCGGCCATAGCGCGATACGTCCGCTCAAGACATTCCTGATTCAGGTGAAATGAGTACGCATCCTTCATGAGAAACTCACGCGCGCGCATCACGCCAAAGCGCGGGCGTATCTCATCGCGGAATTTGGTTTGGATTTGATAGTAGTTGACCGGCAGCTGGCGGTAACTCTTCAGCTCACGCCGCGCTATATCGGTAATGACCTCTTCATGCGTCGGCCCGAAACAAAAATCCCGTGCATGGCGATCCTGGATTCTTAGCAACAGATCGCCGTATACGTCCCAGCGGCCGGATTCCTGCCATAGCTCGGCTGGTTGTACAGCTGGCATCAGCAGTTCCAATGCACCCGCGCGGTCCATTTCTTCCCGGACCACAGTCTCGACCTTGCGCATGACGCGCAGGCCTAGTGGCATCCAGGTAAACAGGCCCGACGCCAGGCGTCGAATGAGGCCGGCGCGCAACATCAGCTGATGGCTGATGACTTCGGCTTCAGCCGGAACTTCTTTGAACGTGTTTAGCGGCAGGCGGCTGAGGCGCATGATGTTGACTGGTCGCGGAGTGAGCAGCGCGCAATTCTAACGGCATTCTCCGGGCGCGCCCATTGACCTTCGTGCTTTCGCCGGTTAGAAGCCCTGCCATGAATCAGCAGATAGCAGGCAACCGTGCGTGGGTGGCGCGCGAAGGCTGGCCCTGGGTGGCTGCGAGTGCCGCGGGCGGCGGACTGTGTCTCTACGCCGGACTGCTGTGGCCGGCAGCTGTGCTGGCGTTGGTTTTTTTGGTGCTGCTCGCGCTGTTCTTCGACCCGGCGCGGCGGGTACCGCCGTTTCCGCTGGCGGTGATCGCGCCCGTCGACGGACGGATCACAGAGATCAGTGGCCATGCCGATGATGTGCTCACCGGGCGTTGGCTGCGTCTGACGATTCAGATTTACTGGCACGGTGCGTATACCTGCCGCGCGCCTATCGAGGGGTCAATATGCAACTTGAGTTCTATCGTTACACCCGATCACGAGCCGCGTGGTCTGTGGGTCAAGAGCGAGGAGGACGACGACGTCGTCCTGCTGTTCCCCGTGCGGGGTCCGGCGCGGACGCCAAAAGCATTTTGCAGTATCGGCGAACGGGTTGGGCAGGGAGAGCGGTTTGCCTACTTGCGTCTGGCGCCGGTTGCGCATCTCTATGTGCCAGCAAGTCTTGAGCTGGCGGTCTCGCCCGGCGACGTCGTGCGCGCGGGAACCAGCGTGATCGGCGAACTGCGCCACTGAACCTGGCATATCCAGCCCCGCGAATTCGGGGCCAATCCCCAATCGGCACCACCGCTTCGCAAAGCAAGTATATGGTTATGGATTGGGGGCTGACCTGAATTGTGATTCCGGATTCCTTGCTCCACGTCCGCCGATCCAATGAGTTGGCAGGAGTCCAGTCACGCGGACGCGCTTAGTCGCGAGCTTCCGTCGAATGGCTCTCTGCGCTGCGCTCTATTTCGAATTCACCTTCGCCTGAGCACGCCCGCGTGACTGTGGTCCCCTGAGTCTCTGATGGTGAGCAGCGCGCAGATAGCTTGGCCGCGTGTCATCGTTCCCCGACCATGGCACTATGCCGCGAAGACGCGCGGAATCCTCCATGAACCGGCCTGCTTCGAACAATCGCCCCGAGGGACGTAAAGGCATCTACCTGCTGCCCAACCTCTTTACGACGGGCACGCTCTTCGCGGGTTTCTACGCGATCATCGGAGCGATTGACGGCAACTACGAGCGGAGTGTTATCGCGCTGTTCATCGCGGTCATTCTCGATGGACTTGATGGGCGTCTCGCTCGAATGACGGGGACTGAATCAGAGTTCGGCAAGCAGTACGACAGCCTGGCGGACCTGGTTGCGTTTGGCCTGGCTCCCGCGCTGGTGGTCTATCAATGGGGACTGGGCCGGCTGGGCGAGTTTGGCTGGATTTGGGGCAAGGTCGGCTGGCTAGCCGCGTTCGTCTACGCCGTATGCGCAGCACTGCGTCTCGCCCGCTTCAATGTCATGCCGCATGCGAAGGACCGGCGATTCTTTGAGGGGCTGGCGAGTCCGCCCGCCGCGGGCTTGGTGTTCGGCATGGTTTGGGTGGGCAATGAACTGCAGTGGTCCGGCGTCTCGGCCCTGATTGGCGCGACGCTGCTCACCGGATTGGCCGGCGTGCTCATGGTTTCCCGCATTCCTTATTACAGCTTTAAGGAGCTCAGCCCCGACGGCAAGATTCCTTTTGCCTACGTCATTGTCGTGCCGCTGCTTTTCGTGCTGATTGCTCTGAACCCGCCGACCGCTGTGCTCATGATCGCCTGCACTTACGCGGCATCGGGACCTTTGCTGTGGGTATGGCGACGGCAGCGCAGACGCGAGCGGCGGCAGTCCGGCACGGAAACGGAATCCTGAGGGCCAGGCTCCATGCAACTCAGTAGCAACCAGCGCCGCGCCCTCGACGTGATGGGTATCACGATATGGCGGCCAGTCGCAGACTCTCAGGGCAGCGACGAATTGCCACCAAGCTCTGTGCCAGCGATTGACAATGGGAGCGAGTGGAGTTCACTGCGTGACGAGGTTGCCGGCTGTGTTGCCTGCGCGCTGTCAACTTCCCGCACCCAAACGGTGTTCGGAGTCGGCAATACGCAGGCTGACCTGATGATCATCGGTGAAGCTCCTGGCGCTGAGGAAGATCGTCAGGGTGAGCCATTCGTTGGGCGTGCCGGTAAACTGCTCGACGAGATGCTCGCCGCAGTGGGGCACTCGCGCGAGACGGTCTTCATTGCAAACATTCTCAAGTGCCGCCCGCCGGGCAATCGAAACCCGAAAGCAAACGAAGCCGAGGCCTGTTTTACATTTCTTGAGCGCCAGATTCATCTGGTACAGCCGACGCTGATACTGGTGGTTGGCAAGGTGGCGGCCCAGAATCTCCTCCAGAGTGATGCGCCCGTGGGCGCACTCAGGGGGCAGGTGCATCAGTTTGGGTCCGACGCAATTCCGATTGTCGTTACTTACCATCCGGCCTACCTGCTGCGCGCGCCGCACGAGAAACGTAAGACCTGGTCAGACTTGCAGCTGGCCATGCAGGTGCAGCGGGCATGAGCGCGGTGCCTGAGGGCCTCGTTCCTGCGTTCCGGTCGCTCCGCCCGGATGACATCAACGCCGTATCCGCGTTGGAAGCTGAAGTCTACGAATTCCCATGGAGCGCCGGTATCTTCCGCGACTGTCTATTGGCCGGATACACCAGCGTGGCGCTGGAGCTGGACCACCGCGTGCAGGGCTACTCCATCATGTCGGTGGCAGCGGGTGAGGCGCACTTGCTGAATATCTGTATTGCGAAGGCGCTGCGCGGGCAGGGCATTGGGCGACGCCTGCTTGATTACATGCTGGAGCGCGCGCGCAGCGCGGGCGCTGAGAAGCTCTTTCTTGAGGTGCGCCCATCCAATCAACGCGCACTCGAACTCTACCGGCAGGCGGATTTTCAGATGGTTGGCGTCCGGCCCAGCTATTACCGGGCGCGTCAAGGTAAGGAAGACGCCGCCGTGCTCGTGCGTAATTTGCTGCCTTCCAGGGAATAAAGATTGATGCACCTCTGGCGGCAGCGCCCGATCCTGGGTTGGGCCCTGTACGACTGGGCCAACTCCGCCTTCGCACTCACTGTCATGACGAGTTTCGTGCCGCTGATGCTGGGCAGCTACTGGAACGATGGCGCAGCGTCTACCGTGACTACGTTCAGGCTGGGGCTCGCCAACAGCATTGCCAGTCTGATCGTCGCGTTGCTTGCACCGCTGATTGGCACGCTCGCCGACCGGCTAGGCCGGCGCAAGGGCGGTCTGCTTATATGCTGTGCCCTGGGTGTGGTCATGACGGGTGCCTTGTTTCTTGTCGCCGCAGGTCAATGGCCTGTTGCACTAGTCTGTTTTGTCATTGCTACGATCGGTTTTGCAACTGGCAATTCCCTCTATGACTCGTTGCTCCTCGATGTCGCCACCGAGTCTGTCTACGACTGGGTATCCGCTTACGGCTTTGCTCTGGGCTATCTGGGCAGTGCGCTGTTGTTTTCT